>DASRFJ010000001.1:0-1045 GCA_035651595.1 Streptosporangiaceae bacterium
GAACTTGGCGTCGAGGTCGGGCACGGTCTGGACGATCTTTGCCGTGGCGATCAGCGCGCCCTGCTCGCCATGCATGAATTGCGAGATCTGCGAGGCCTGGAGGTGGTGGCGCACCTGGCGGCGCTCGGCCGCGGTCATGCGGTCCCAGATCTCGGTGCCGAAGATCGGGATCTGGCGGTCGTCGAGCAGCATCGGGTTTTCCGGGTCGAGGTCCTGCGACCAGTCGATCCGCGTCGCCGCGTCCCATTGCTGCTGCTTGCCCTTGTCGTAGAGCTGCAACAACCCCTCGCGGTTCTCGTCGTATTCCCAGGTGAACGCGGTCTCGGCCTTGCCGTCGAACTTCCAGCCGGTCGCGTCGACCGGCAAGGCGTAGCGGTAGAGCGTCGACATAGGACGAACTCCCTAGACAAACGCGATCGTCGCATCGTCGGGGCCGGCTCGCCCCCGTGCGGGACCCGGGCGGCGCGCCGATCGCATCGGCCCGACGCTTCGGTCCTGCGTGCCCTGCGGCACGGCAGCTGCGTCCGTTACGCGGGCGGCGGAATATCGGCCCCCGGCGGCACGGGGGTGGTGCCGGTGTGTTCCGCCAGGTGGTGGGACGGACGGCGAGATATGGCGCGGCCGGTAACGATGGCCCGGTAGACGGCGATCAAGCCGACGGCTACCACCCCGGCAATCAGCACGATCTCTATCTGGATCGCCATCGCCCGCCCTGCCCGCTTCGTTGCTTTCCGGCAAACATATGGGAACGCGGCGGCGGGCGCGATAGCCGCGGCGCGGCAAATTTAAAACCGAGGCGCGACCCCGCTATCGGCCCTCGCTGTCGCGGTTCAAAACCTCGACGCGGCCGGCGGCGGGGTCGATGCGGAGCCGGTCGCCGGTGCGGATGAGCGCGGTGACGTCGCCCGCGAAGCGGTCGACCAGGGCGACGCCGGCAAAGGCGGCGCCTTGCGCCAGGATCGGGTTGACCCGGTTGAACACCAGCGCCAGCGGCACGATGCGGCGCGCCGCCATGTCGTGCAGCATCCAGGCGGTGGCGACCCCG
>DASRFJ010000002.1:0-7930 GCA_035651595.1 Streptosporangiaceae bacterium
TGTCAAGGGACATCGGGACTTCCCTGTGGGCGGACATCTGATGTCCTTGCGGACGGACAGGTTATGTCCGTCCGCGCGGACAGCTGATCTCCTTGCCGGGTTATGTCAGTGGTGTTACTCCTTGTCCTGCGGTGGCTTCGGCGAGGCGGAGGCTGGTGCCTTCGGTGAGGATGAGGTGCGCGTGGTGGAGCAGGCGGTCTACTGTCGCGGTGGCCAGGGTTTTGGGCATGATCGTGTCGAGTCCGCTTGGGTGCAGGTTGGATGTGAGGATCAGGGATCTGCGTTCGTAGGCGGCGTCGACGAGCCGGTAGAGGGCTTCGGCGGCGGCTTGCCCGGCGGGGAGCATGCCGATGTCGTCCAGCTATGCGGATATCCGCATAGCTGGACCTATGCCGGCCCCGCGACTATGCCGACAGGCGGGACGTGACTGCGTCTTTCGCGTGAATTCGGTGTGGTGGGTTCGTCATAGTTCCCGTGTCTTGCCGTCCTTGTCCGTAGGAGCAGATCGCTCCCGCGAAAGGGGTGGTGTGATGGGGAATCCGGGGAGTCCGCGCCGGAAGGCGGGTGCTCTGGCTGGGCACGTTGATGGCTACCGGGCCTGGCTGGCCGGGCGTGGCTATACCGCCCAGACGGTCAGGCACTTGCTCAGGGATCTGGGACAGGTTGGCCTGTGGCTGTCGAGGAATGGCCTTGGCGTCGCCGGCCTGGACGAAGAACAGCTGGCGGTGCATGTCGCCGACCTGCGGGAGGCGGGCCGGCGCCGGGTATGCGGGCCGCGCGGGCTGGTCCCGCTGCTGATGTATCTGCGTGAGTGCGGCGTGGTGCCGGCACCGCAGGTCACTGTGTCGGCGGCGGATGCGCTGCTGGCGCGGTACGGGTCGTGGATGGAGTCCGAGCGTGGCCTGTCGCCGTCGACGATGCTGCGCTATGAGAACACTGCCCGCCGGTTCCTGGCCGAGCAGGCGATGCCTGGCGGGGTGTTCGCGCCAGGCGGCCTGACGGGGGCCGACCTGAATGCGTTCCTGCTGCGGGAGTGCGCCCGGGTCTCGGCGGGCTCAGCGAAGGGGCGGGTGGCTGAGCTGCGGTCCCTGATGCGTTTCCTGCACCTGCACGGCGTCATCGCGGCGCCGCTCGGCGCGGCCGTGCCTCCGGTCGGCGGCTGGCGGTTCGCTTCGGTGCCGCCGGTGATGACGCCGGGTGATGTTCAGCGGCTGCTGGATCACACCCCGCACCATGATCCGGTCGGCGTCCGCGATTACGCGATCTTGCTGCTGGTGGCCAGGCTCGGCCTGCGGTCGATCGAGGTGGCCCGGCTGCTGCTGGATGATGTGGACTGGCGGTGCGGCGAGATCACCGTGCGGGGCAAGGCACGCCGCGAGGACCGGCTACCGCTGCCGGCCGATGCCGGCGAGGCCCTGGTCGCCTACCTGACCGGTGCCCGCCCGCGGCTGCCGTCGCGTCATGTGTTCCTCACCTGCAAGGCTCCGCGCGGCCCGGTCCGGGCGGACCTGGTCGGCGATGTCGTGGAGCGGGCCTGCCTGCGGGCAGGGATCCCGAGGGTGGGGCCGCACCGGCTGCGTCATGCCCTGGCCGCCGAGATGCTGCGCCAGGGCGCCGGGCTGACGGCGATCGGGCAGGTGCTGCGGCACCAGGACCTGGCCACGACCGCGCTCTATGCCAAGGTCGACTTCACCGCGCTGCGCGCGGTCGCGCACCCCTGGCCCGGAGGCGCGTCATGACCGATCTTCGCCAGGCCATCGCAGACTACCTGCGGCTGCGCCGGTCGCTAGGGCATCAGATGGCCGAAGCGGCGTACCTGCTGGCGGACTTCGCGGCGTTCATGGACCAGCGCGGCGAGCACGCGGTGACCATCGCCGCGGCACTGGACTGGGTCAAGGCCCGCGAGCCCGGGGTGGTCACGACGGCCAGCCCGAGGAGGATAACTGCCGTGCGCGGGTTCGCCCGGTATCTGAGCGGGATCGACCCCGCGACCGAGGTGCCCCCGCTGGGCCTGGTGCCTTATAACCGGCGCCGCGGACAGATCTTCCTCTACTCCGACGCCGATATCGCGGCGATCATGACCGCGGCGAAACAGACCATCCGCGAGCCGCTGCGGGCTGCGACTTACCACACCCTGATCGGGCTGCTGGCCGCTTGCGGCCTGCGGATCGGCGAGGCGATCAAGCTGGACCGCGACGACATCGACTGGGCCGAAGGCGTGCTGCTGATCCGCGAGTCCAAGTTCGGCAAGTCCCGGCTGGTGCCGCTGCACGACAGCGTCATGACCGCGCTGCGCGAGTACAACGCGCTGCGCGATCTGCTGATGCCCAGGCCCGAGGACCCCGCGTTTTTCATCTCCCTCACCGCCCGGCGGCTGATCTACGCCGTCGTCCAGCCCACTTTCCGGGTCCTTGCCGATGCCGCCGGCGTCGGCACCGCCGCTCCCCACAAGCCTCGATTGCATGAGCTGAGACATTCCTTTGCTGTCCGGACGCTGCTGCGCTGGTACCGCGCCGGGGATGACGTCCAGGCCAAGATCCCGTCGCTGTCGACCTACATGGGCCACCGCGAACCAGCCTGCACCTACTGGTACCTGTCGGCCGCCCCGGAACTGCTCGCCCTGGCCGCCGCCCGCCGCGAGAGCATCCAGAAAGGGGCCCGCCCGTGACCCTGATCGCGCCGACCCTACAAGGGTTCTTCACCGACCGGCTCGCCCGGCAGCGGCAAGCCAGCCCGCAGACCATCGCTTCCTACCGCGACACCATGCGGCTGCTGCTGACCTTCGTCCAGCAGCGGACCGGCAAGCCCCCGGAGAAACTGGACTGGGACGACCTGACCGCTGACGTGATCTCGGCGTTCCTGAATCATCTGGAAGACGAGCGGAGCAACAGCGTCAGGACACGCAACCTGCGCCTCACCGCGATCCGCTCCCTGTTCCACTTCGCCGCGCTCCAGCACCCTGAGCACGCGCTGCTGATCGCCCGCGTCCTGGACATCCCGCCCAAGCAGTCCGGCAAGCGGATCATCACGTTCCTGAGCGGCCAAGAGGTCGATGCGCTGCTGGCCGCCCCGGACGCGAGACGCTGGGAAGGACGGCGCGACAAGGCCATGATGGCCCTGGCCGTCCAGGCCGGCCTGCGTGTCTCCGAGCTCACCAGCCTGAACTGCGACGACATCAGCCTCGGTGACGGCGCTGCCGTCCGCTGCGAGGGAAAAGGCCGCAAGCATCGTGCCGTCCCGCTCGATGCCCCTGTCCGGCGGCTACTACGGTCCTGGCTGGGCGAGCGCGCAGGGAGAGGCGGCGACCCGCTGTTCTGCACCCGCACCGGCCGGCGTCTCAGCCGCGACGCCGTCGCCCAGCGCCTCGCCACCCATGTGAAGACCGCCGCGGAAACCTGCCCGTCACTGCAGGACAAAACGGTACATCCGCATGTCCTGAGACACAGCTGCGCCATGTCCCTGCTGCAGTCCGGCGTCGACACCACCGTCATCGCGCTCTGGCTCGGTCACGCTGATGTCCGCTCGACCGGCGCCTACGTCCACGCCGACATGACCATCAAGGAAAAGGCCCTGGCCCTCACCGCGCCGGTCACCGCCCGGCCGGGCAGATACCGCCCCACCGACAAGACCCTCGCGTTCCTCGACAGCCTGTGACTACTCGCCTTCTCAGGCACCAGATAATGCCGCGCCCCAGCACGGTGCTGCTCCTAGTCTTTGCTGGTGGCCGTTAAACAGTACGTCTACTTCGCGCTCTACAGCCGCGACATTCCGGCGGCGGAAATGGCTGCCGCCCTCGGCATAGAGCCCGACGAGACGACGATCCGCGGCAGCCGCCGCACGGAACCCCGCCCCATCCCGCCGCGTCACTGCTGGAAGGTCGTCTGCCGCGAACCGGGTCTCCGCGTGGACGATCAGGTCGCCCGCGTGCTGGAACGACTCGCCCCCCGCGCCGACGCCATCGCAGCCCTTGCCCGAAGGCTCGGTGACGAGGATCCAGGCTCCGGCGCGGTATTGCAGATCGTGCGCTACTTCAACGACGATCCCGGCCAGCAGGCTCCTCTCGCCGGGCACAACAGCCAACCCGACGCACCGAAACTGGTCGGCTGGCACCTCGACCGCGAGACCCTCAACTTCCTGCATGCCACGCAAGCTGACCTGGACGTCGACGAGTACGACATGACACCGGACTATGCCGACGACTTACCGGCCCGTCCAGGCCCGGAACAGCGAAACAGGCAGTCCGCTCGGCATAGTCGCGGGGTCGGCATAGATCGATGGCGACCAGGTCGCAGCGGGTGATCTTGGCGATGGCCCGGGCGGTGGTGCCGTCGACGGCGGCGCGGCCGAGGACGGCGGTCAGTGATTCGAGGGTGAACCAGGCGACCCGCATCCCGTTGTCGATGGCTTTGTGCGCGAGTGCCTCCGCGAAATGCGACTTTCCTGTACCGCTTGGTCCTGCGATGCAGAGATTTTCCGCGCGGGTGATCCATTCCAGGGTCATCAGGGCGTGCTGGGCGGGCAGCGGGATGGACGAGGCGTCTTCGCGCCAGGACGCGAACGTTTTCCCGGCGGGGAGCCCGGCGGCTTTGCGGCGGATGCGCCGGCCGGCTTCGTCGCGGCCGCGTATTTCCTCTTCGAGCAGGATGCGGATGACTTCGGCGGGGTCCCACCGCTGGGAGCGGGCGGTGGCGAGCACTCCGGGCGCGGCTTTGCGCAGGTAGGGGAACCGCATCCGGCGGAGCACCGCGTCGAGTTCGTCCGGGATCGGCGGCGCGGCCGGGGCCGTGGCTGTCCCGGTCACTGCCCGCCTGCCTTCCCGGCTGCGGCGCGAGGTAGCTTGCCGTTGCCGTTGCCGTTGCCGTTGCCGTTGCCGGGTGCGGTGAGGGCGGTGGTGAGGTGCCGCCGGTCGGCGCGTTCGGCGTCGAGCTGGGCTTCGGCGCGTTCGGCGCGGGCGCGTTCGGCGGCGGTGAGCGCGGTGACGGCGCCGAGCTGGGCCTGATGCTGCTCGCGCAGGGTGCCGCGTTCGCGTTCGGCGTCGGCGCGGAGGTTCTCGGTCTCGGCGCGGGCGCTGTGCTCGGCCTGGCGCGCGCGGACGGTTTCGGCGTCGGCGCGGCGGGCTGCCTCGATGGCGTCGTCGCGTTCGCGGGTGCAGCGTGCGATCTGCTCGCGGGCCGTGCTGGCCTGCTCGGCTGCTTCGGCGTGCGCGGCGCTGAGCTGGGCGGCGGCGTCAGAACGCGCCTGGTCCAGTGCGGCGGCCACGGACTGGGCCCGGGCCTGGGCGGCCCGGGTGTCCTCGCGGGCCGCCTCGAGGGCCTCGGCTATCGCCTCGGTCTCGGCGGCGGCTTCAGCGGCGCGGGCCTCGGCGGTGACGGCGGCGGCCTCGGCGCGGCGCCGCGCGGCCTCGGCGTCGGCGATCTGCGCGCGGACCCGGGCCGGGTCCAGCCCGGCGGCCTGCTCGCGTGCGGCGCGGGTGAGCACGGCGGCCTGCCGGATCACTGCGTCCAGGGCGGTGAGCGGCTCCGCTGCCAGGGCGCCGGCCGCCAGCAGCTGGGGCGCGGCAGGGGCCTGGGTGCGCGCATTGTTGTGGAAGCGGCGGGCGCAGTCGCCGCTGCAGAACACCCGTGCCCGGCCGCGGTCCTGGGCCGGGATGGTGTTCCCGCAGCCGGGCCGCTTGCAGAGGGCCGGCCCGGGCTCGCCGGGCAGCACCTGGCCGCCGGCGGGGGGTTCGCTGGTCATGAGATTACCTTCCTGGGGCACGATGGGTTTCCTTTTCATTTCTGATCCGAGGAGAAATGAAAAGGGAAGCGGGAATGGAGGAGTGAGGGCCTGGCCCTTGGCCAGGCGGGGGAACGATGCCAGGAGTGCCGCGGGTTCAGCCCAGGTCGTAGGGCCATCTGCTGTCGGCGGCCGGGGAGTCTTCGCTGTAGAGCAGTTCGGCCTGCTCGGGGCTGGTGCCGAGGGCGGTGGCGATGTCGTGCCAGCTGGCTCCGTACTCGCGGGCTTCGGCCGCGAACATCGGGAGCATCCGCTCGGCCTGCTCGATGAGGCTGGCGGTCACGGTGATGGCGGCGAGGGGGTCGCCGAGCCACGCCCTACGGCGTTCAGCGAGGTGGTAGAGGGCATCGTCGATGAGGTCGTACGTGTCGTCGCCGCTGCGCGGCGGGACCGGGCCAGCGGGGCCGGTCATGCCGGCGTTCCCAGGCCGGTGCCGAACCCGGCCCACGCCGCGGTGCCGGGCTGGGCCGAGTGCGCCTCGTCCGGCACGGTCACCGGGCCGCCGGCGGGGACGGCGGCCTGGTAACCGGTGATGGACAGCAGGTCCCCGTCGCCGAACCGGCCCGCCACCGCGGCGGTGCCCAGCGCGGCATCGACTGCGACGGTCCCGGCCAGCGCGGCCAGCTCCACTGCCTCGGCCATCTTCGCGCGGATCCGGGTCGCGCCGGCCGCGGCGGCCTCGATCAGCCACGCGCGGGCGCCGGCGCCGATCGCCAGGAACGCCTCCTCCGCCTCGGTCGCTGCCTTGACCCGCGGCGGCCGCGGCGTGCCGTCCGGGTTCTGCGGATGGTCCGGGTAGTGCGCCAGGGCGATCTGCGGGCTCCCCGGCACTGACAGCCGGTGCCGGGCGACCTCGGCCAGGCCCGCCGGCCCGTCCCCGGCCCAGGCCGGGCGCAGCGGCAGCGCCGCCAGGTCCGCGATGACGACCAGCTCATCGCCGTCAGCGCGGACCCACACCTCCGCGCCCACCAGGCCGGGCGGGGTGGAGTACCGCACGCTGCCGAACCGGATCGTCTGGTCGGTGTTCACCATCCGGGTGGTCCCCAGCGCCACGGTATGCGGCCGTTGCGGCAGCGGGTGCAGCCGGGTCCGCTCGGTCTCCAGCCGTTCCGCGGGCACCGCGCATGTCTCCCGGTGCACCCGCCCGTTCACCACGGCGCAGAACCGGTCGCACGCCGCCGTGAGCTCGGAAAAGCTCTGATAGTCCTCCAGCAGGTTCGCCTCGCACGGCACCAGGTCGGCCTTGGCGATCCGCACGGTCGCCTCCGACCCGCCCTTGGATTCGGGGTCATACGGGACACAGGTATGCACCGTCATCCCGTAATGCCTGCCCACCGCGACGATCTCAGGATGGCGGACCGGGACCCCGGCGACATGCTCCACAGTCACGGTCTTCTCGTTATCGGTCAGCGCATACGCCGGGACCCCGCCGATCCGGCGCAGCGCCTGGTCCAGGCACGCGATCAGCGTCGGCAGCGTCCGGTCCCACACCGGGATCACCACCCGGAACCGGGACCACGCCAGCCACGCGCAGAACAGCAGCGTGCCGCGCAGCTGCCCGTCCGGCCCCGGGACCCGCGGCCCGTACCCCCAGTCCCACTGCACCCACAGCGCCGGCTCAGTCAGCCACGGACGGTACGTCCTGCGGTGCCCGGCCCGGTAACGGGCCTTCGCCGCCGCGACCGCCCGCCGCGTCGTCCGTTCATTGCCCCCGAACCCCATCGCGGTCAGCCGCTCATGAGCAACATCGGCCCGGACCTTGCCCTCGGCCCGCTCCACCCACTCCTCGATCTTGTCCAGGAACGGGTCAATCAGCTTCGGCCGCGCCGCCGGCCGCGTCACCGGCCGGCCCAGGTCCCGGGCCAGCGCGTAACGGCGCACCGTCTTGGGATCCGCGTCGCACAGCGACGCGGCTGAATGCGCGACACCCGTCGCGTCATACGCCTCGAGAATTTCCATGATCTCCCTGTCAGACTTCTGCACGGCCCCTCCGGGCCGCGGGCTGGTGTGCACTCACAGCCACCGACCCTGCTCCCGGAGGGACCCCAGGAACAGGACCGGCACATAACGGCTTGTCCGTCTAAAGGGAGATCAGCTGTCCGTCAGGCGGGAACCATCATGTCCGTCTACAGGGATCTTGGCGTGTCCGCTGACA
>DASRFJ010000003.1:0-4649 GCA_035651595.1 Streptosporangiaceae bacterium
CCGGCCAGCTCGACGCGAAGCGCGGTCTCGGTCTCCCGCAATTCGGCAACACCGCGGCCGAGATCGTCGCGCAGGACTGTAAGGCGGCTTCGTTCGGCCGAAATCTCGTCAAGCTCGGCGGTGACCAGCTCAGCCTTGATAGCGGCGAAGTAGTAGCGCAGTGCCTCGCGCTGCGCGGTGAGCCGCATGATCTCGGCGCGCAGCCTGTCGTGTTTGCCGCAGTCGGCCAGCAGCGGCTCCAGCGCGCCGAGCTGCGCTTTCGCTAGCTGCACGGCCTCATGGGCCTTGGTCAGGTCTTCGAAGTGGGCGATGATGTCGGTGACGGCCCGGTCGGCGTCGAACGGTTCGAGCATGTGCTCGCGGACGAAGTCGGTGAGGTTGCCGACCGATTTCATCGAGACGGTCTGATGGAACAGCTCCATCGCCTGCTCGGACTCGATGCCGAGCCGCCGCCGGAAGTCCTTGCCGTAGTCGGGGAACCCGTCGTGCACCGCCGCGCCACCGGCACGCAGCCGCTTGCGCAGCGCGGCGATGTCGGTGCCGAAGCCGGCGAAGTCGGCCGACACAGTCAGCTGCCGGTCGGCGACGGTGTAGAACCGGTCCGGCTGACCGGCGGCGTCGCCAGATTTCAGGTAGAACACCTGGGCCAGGGTGACCGTCGCGTCGTAGCCCTCGTTGCGGAACACGCCGAGGATGACGCTGTAGTTGCTGCCGTCGCGCAGCGGCACCGGCCGCGTCGCGCCGGTCACCTCGTTCCGCTCGGTCTTGTAGTAGCCGAGCACGTAGGAGCGCAGCGTCCGTTCTTTCGCGTCCGCACCCGCGGCCTTGTTGTACGAGATCTTCTGCGACGGCAGCAGCAGTGTCGTGACCGCGTCCACGATCGTCGACTTGCCGGAGCCGATGTCGCCGGTGACCAGCGTGTTCTCGCCCGCCGGGTCCACCGACCAGACCTGCCGGTCGAAGGTTCCCCAGTTGTACAGTTCAAGCCGGGTCAGGCGGAAGCCGCTCATCCGGTGACCTCCTCCAGGTACTCGCCGAGCCTGGCGTCAAAGTCGGCGAGCCATTGCCCGTCGACGAACGCCTTCAGGATGCGGCGCACCTCATAGACCTGCCCGTCCGTCTTCGCCTGGCGCAGGAACCCGAGATCGACGCACTTGCTGATGTGTGCGTCGATCTGATCCACCATCCGGGCCTCGTTGCTGGCGGCCGGCAGGAAGACCCTGATCATCTCCGCTATCTGCTCGCGGGTCAGCATGAGACGGGTATCGCCGCCGCGGGCGTCGAGTTCGGCTAGCTTCTTGCGCAGCAGCGCGAGCAGCAAGCTGACCGGAAATGACAGCGTGCGGCGCGGAATCAGCCGGGGCAGCGGGTCGGTCTCGTCCGGGTCGGCGGGACGCTGACGGCAGTACGCGTAGCCCTCCGCCTCATCGATGACGATCTCCAGACCGAGCACGGACACGTAGTCTCGCGCCTGCGAGGTCAGCTCGAGCAGGCTGCGCCAGGCCCGGTCGTGCGTGTCCCGGTAGACGACGCCCTTCATCAGCGGGATGACCGCGGCCGGCAGGGTTGGCTCGCTGCTCATCCGGTCCCCCTTCGCGCGTAGATGACCCTCGGCAACGTAGCGGTGCGGGTGAAGTCGCCGTCGGTCCAGCTGACCTGTTCGCGTTGCTCCTCGTCGAAGATGATGCTGAACGCCTCATCTTTAAGTGACAGATACGTGATCAGCTCCGCGAGGCCCTTGGTGAGCGGCTGCTCCTGGATGAGCGTCGTCAGCACCACGCTGGGTTGCCGGCGCAGCGCGCGGTGAATGTTGCCGCGCAACGGACCTGGGTCGACGTAGACCTGCTCGAACAGCACCGAAGGGTCGGTCGGCTCATCCGCGTCGCGGACCGCTGCCTGTGCGCAGGGCCGGGCTCACGCTGGATAGGCGATGGTCGACATGAGAGCGTTGGCCGCCTGCCGGGTGTCGAGCCGGGTGTGCTGGACGACGATGGGAACGTCGCTCTCGATGACCACGCAGTAGTCGGTGGCGTGCGGGATCACGGCAGGGTCGGACAGGTCGTTGAGACGCTGGTGGTGGACGCGGCGGGCGGGGATCGTGATCCGGTACGGGCCGCACGGCTCCCGGTCGGAGAAGAACACGGTCATCTCCACTGCCGCGTCGGTGCTGCCCGCGTTGAGCATGCATGCTGCGTCATGGCTGGTCATCTCCGGTTCCGGCCCGGTGCTTCCCGGCGGGATCCACCCGTCGGCGATAACCCAGCGGCGGGAACCGATATCGGCTGTCATCGTCTTCCTCCGGTGCGAATGGCGAGTCTGGTCAGCTGGCCGCAGCCGGTTTTCCGTCGGGCCGCGCCAGCCGGCCGGGCGGGGAATCCGGCCCGGCGGCCGTATCGCCGGATGCCATGGTGCGGCCGATTGCTTCCATGGTGGCTGGTTTCCTGACAGCCAGGTATGTCATGCTGAGCAGCCCTAGCACGATGTAGCAGCCGAGCACGATGTCCACGACCAGGTAGGCCCCGGCGGGGAGCGGGTGCAGGGAGCCGTAGACCGGGAGCGCGGCGATGACGATGCCGATGGCGGGGATGACGGTGTGCCGTACCGGGCGGAAACCCGGTCCCTTCCGCCAGGTGAAGTAGGCGATGAGCGAGATGCAGATGCTGATGTAGACGATGGAGATCAGCAGTCCGCCGAACGCGCCGAGGTAACTGAAGCCCTGGGGGTAGGGCCCGACCGCGAGGCCGACCCCCAGGAAGAGCGCGAAGGTGAGGAGGCCGACGGCGGCGATCGCGGCAACGGGGGTGCCGCGTGACCGGCTGATCCTGCTCAGCGGCCTCGGCAGCGCGCCTTCGCGTGCCATGGCGTAGACAATCCGCACGGCGCCATTGCCCGCCGCAACCGATACCGCGAACGAGCTCAGCATGACAACCACGTCGATCGCGACCGAGTAGCTCGCGCCGATGTACCGGGTCGCGAGCGAATCGAGCGGCAGCCCGGTGCCGGCGAACCTGGCTGCGTGACCGGGGCCGAAACCGATAGTGAGCGCGTAGGTGACGAAAATGAAGAACGCTCCGGCCGCGATGACCGAGCCGGTAACCGCGCGGGGGATGTTCCGCTTCGCGTTCTTGCATTCCTCCGCTACGGTGGCGGACGCCTCGAATCCGGTGATCGTTTCCAGCGCGAAGATCAGCCCGAACGCCATGCCGCTGAAGCCCTTCGGCGTGTTGGCGGGATTGAAGACCTGACCAGTGTTCCCGCTGTCTCCGCCGAGGACGACGATGACAATCGCGAGTGCCAGGATGACCAGTACCTCGCCGGTGATGATAAGCAGGTCCAGCCGCATCGACGTCGCGATGCCGATGCCCGCGAGGATGAGGATCAGCAGCGCGGCGGCGATCGACAGGACGTACCAAGGCACCGATATCCCCGCGTGGGCCTTGAGGATGCCGTGCAGGACGTACCCGAAGGAATCCATGTTCTGCGGGAAGAAAACCGCGTAAGCGGCGAACAGCAGCCAGCCTGACATGAACCCCGCGGGCTTCCCCAGGCCGATGGCGTTGAAGGTGTAGAAGGAGCCAGCGCTGGAGAACCTGCTCGCGAACGTGCCGACCGTGAAGGCCACGCAGAACGCGCCGATCGTGGCCAGCAGGTACGAGAACGGCACCGTCTCCCCGCTGGATCCGGCGACGATCTGCGGGACGAACGCCATGCCCGCCGCCGGCGCGATCAGGGCCGTGCCCATGGCGATGGCGCTCGGCAGGGAAACCGCATTGCTCCGCAGCCGGGAAGTGCCCTGTTGATCCGCCGTGGGCATCGGGGTCCCCTTTCTGGACGGCGGGATCAGACGCTGATGCACGCCTTGGCGAGGATGCCGCCGTCGCACACCAGGTGCGACCCGGTGACATAGCTGGACTCCGCGGACAGCAGCCACAGCACCGCCCGGGCGGGCTCCTCGGGGGCGGCGAGGCGGCCCAACGGCACCTCGCCGCAGATGACAGCCCGCATGGAGCCCACGTCGGCCGCGCTGACGTTGGCCCACATGAGCGGGGTCTCGGTCGGCCCGGGAACCACCGCGTTGACTCTGATCCCGGACCGGGCGTACTCCACGGCCAGGGTCCGGGCCAGTGCCGAGACGCCTCCCTTGGAGGCGCTGTACGCGCTAGCCGCCCCGGCCGCGAGGCCCACCGAGGCGGCGGGCGACGAGCACAGGACCACAGATCCGCCCCGGCCGGATTCCACCATGGCCCGGATGGCTGTCCGGGCCGCGAGGAAGGTTCCGGTGAGGTTGGTCGCGATCACGTGCTGCCAGGTTCCGGCGCTCATCTCATGAGCGGACCCGCCCACGTCTATCCCGGCGGCGGTGAACAGGCCAGCTGGCACGCCGAGCCTGTCCTGGACCGCGGCGAAAGCCTCGGACACCTGCGCCTCCGAGGTGACGTCGCACGCGATTGCCGCCGCGTTCGCCGATCCGCGGGCGAGCGCCTCGGCGACCGCTGACCGCGCAGCGGCCACGTCGCGGTCCAGGACGGCCACGCAGGCCCCGCGGCCGGCGGCCAGCAGGACAGCCGCACGCCCGATCCCCGAACCGCCGCCGGTAACGACGATCACCTGATCACGCACGCAACCTCCCGGTGGCCTACATCTTAAAA
>DASRFJ010000004.1:0-5212 GCA_035651595.1 Streptosporangiaceae bacterium
TGCCGGATCGCGGCCGGGGGGACTGGCCCCGCCGTGGCTTCGCGATACCTCGCCGTCTTACTTCTCAGTCACCCTTCAGTCAACCGGGCAATCCCGGCGGCGGAAAGAACCAGAAACCGCAAACGCCATCACCCAGACCGAAGACCGCCCTGCCGCGCGCACTCTTACTGCCTGGTGCGGATGCTCCGCAGCTGGGAGTCACCTGCGGGAAGGTGATGCCACCGCTCGTTCTGCCCTCTGATTTTGATCTTTAAGGGATTAGTCCCGGGAGCCGGGCCTCTGCTGCTGCGCGAAGTCCCTGCCGCGGATAGCGGCCAGGGATGCCACCCCGACACCAGCGCGATGACTGCCGCAACCAGCAGAATACGGTTCAGGCCTGTGGTGAAAGCTGCCCGGGTGATCATTTCCACGGGCAGCCTGGCATGCTCGGGCAGTCGGGCAATCACGTTCCCGAGCTCCCCGGATTGCACCGCTGTAGCGAACTGCGGGCCGCTGCGGACAGTCCGGGCACCGCGGCAACCGGGCCGTCACCTCGTCTTTCACGTTGTTCGAGGACAGCGTCCCGAGCAGGGCGATGCCGGTAGCCACCCCGACCTGGCGGAAGGTGGAGTTGATGCCCGAGGCCATGCCGGCCCGCTGCGACGCCACCACGCCGACCGCGGTGGAGGCCAGCGGCGGATTGACCACGCCGACGCCGACGCCGCCCACGATCATCCCCGGGACGAGATGAGTCCAGGCCGAGCCCGCGTCGAGCCCGCGCATGAGCAGCAGGCCCGCGCCGATGACGATCAGGCCGGACCCGATAAGCAGCCGGACCTGCACTCGCGACGTAAGCCTGCCTGCCACGGTGGAGATGACCAAGATGCCGCCGGAGATCACCATCAGCCGCACGCCAGTGCCCAGCGGCGATCATCTCCAAGTCCGTGGCCAGAGCCGGCGGCCGGACGTCCTACCGGGGCCTGTTCCAGGTGCAGGAGTGCGCGGCACAGGCATGACCGAGGACGAGGCGATGGCCACCATAGTGCGCGGCTTCGTCGAGCCCATCGCGCGCGAACTGCCGATGGAGCACGCGATCGAACTCAACCGGCTGATCGAACTGCGGATGGAGGGGGCAGTCGGCTGATGACGGTCCTGCGGCCCCGCCGAGGCGTGAGTGCGTCGGCGGGGCCTAGAGCCCATCCCCTCGCCAAACCGAGAGGACGGGATCATACAGACACCGTAAACCCGGTACATGATGCAGTGCCACCCGTCACTGGCGACACCCTCCAGGATGCGCGTACTGCAAATAGGACCGTCGGCTACCGGGTGCTCGTGGCTAGCCGCAAGTTCAGCATGCGCTCCTGCCGGACGTGATCCGCTGCCCCGCCCGGCGGGCGGCTCTTCGTGCTGCCTGGCGCTCTTCCCTGGTGGTTCCGCCCCAGATACCTTCTGGCATGATCTCAAGGGCGTACGACAGGCAGTTTTCGCGGACGGTGCAACCGCGGCAGACCGTCTTCGCCGCTTCGGCCTGACGCACCGCCGGACCTGTCACTGAGACGGGAAAGAACAGCTCGGGATCCGCGTGCCGGCATGCGCCGCGCGACATCCAGCCATGGGAGCCTCCCGCAGGCGTGATCACGAAAGCCGCCGTATTACCGGCGAGCGCCACAGGCCGCGCAGGACGCGGTAAGCGCACCGGCCACGCTGGTTCCTGCGCTGCCCGCCGGGATCGCTGTCGCCGTCGGGGCGAGCGGCGCCCCGGCCGGTTTGTGGCCGTTCAGCCCGGACGTCCCGACGATGGCCGCCAGGTCGGCTCCGTCGATCGTTTCGCGCTCGAGCAGCAGGTCGATGACAAGGTCGAGCGTCTGGCGGTGCAGGCGGAGCAGTGTGGTGGCCGTGTCCTCGGCTTCGCGGAGCAGCCTGGCTACTTCCTGGTCGATGGAACGCTGCGTCTGTTCGGCATAAGGACGGCCGGCGAAGGGATTGTCGCGGCTCGGTCCCTCCGGCCCGTAGCTGACCGGCCCGACCTTTGCGGAGAACCCCCACTCCCGCACCATGTGCGTCGCGAGCTCGGTCGCCCCCGCGAGGTCGTTCGCCGCACCGGTCGATGGTTCTGCCAGGACGACGATCTCCGCGGCGCGGCCGCCGAGACGCACGGCCAGTGAGCCGGTCAGGTGGCTCACCGGGTACAGATGACGCTCGAACTCAGGCAGCTGCTCGGTCACGCCGAGAGCGGCGCCCCGCGAAAGGATCGTAACCTTCGCGACAGGGTCGGCGTGCTCGGTGAGCGTGGCCACGAGCGCGTGCCCGGCTTCGTGGACGGCCACGGCATGCTTCTCCTCGGGCAGCAGCGCGTTCGACGCGTCACGGCGGCCGATAAGCAGACGATCCCGGGCGGCAGCGAAGTCGGCGGCACTGAGAACGTCGCGATCAGCGCGCACGGCGTTGATCGCCGCTTCATTGACGAGGTTGGCAAGATCAGCGCCAGAGAATCCGGGCGTGCCTCGCGACACCACGCCGAGATCTACGTCCGGTCCGAGCGTCTTGCCCCGCCCGTGAATAGCCAGGATCGCGGTCCGCTCCACATAGCTGGGCAGCGGAATCTCCACCGTCCGGTCGAAGCGCCCGGGCCGGAGCAGCGCCGCGTCGAGGATCTCCGCTCTGTTGGTCGCGGCCATCACGACGACACCGGCGCCTGGCTCGAATCCGTCCATTTCCGACAGCAGCTGGTTGAGTGTCTGCTCGCGCTCGTCATTCGAGCCGAACCCGCCGGGACCGCGCCGGCCACCGATGGCGTCGACCTCGTCGATGAAGATGATCGACGGGGCACGCTCGCGGGCACCGGCGAACAGATCCCGCACTCTCGAGGCGCCGACGCCGACGAACATCTCGACGAAACTCGACCCGCTCAGGGCGAAGAACGGCACGCCGGCCTCACCGGCGACAGCCCTGGCCAGGAGGGTCTTGCCGGTCCCCGGCGGCCCGGCCATCAGCACGCCCTTCGGGCCGACCGCACCGGCACGGCGATACCGGGCCGGATGCTGCAGGAAGTCCACCACTTCCATGACCTCGGCCTTGGAACCCTCGTAGCCGGCGATGTCCGCGAAGCGCGTACGGGGCCTGTCCTCGTCATAGACCCTAGCCTTCGCCTTGCCGAACCCCATGATCCCGCCGATCCGCCCGGTGAGCTGGTTGCCGGCACGGCGGCCAAACCAGACCAAGAGCCCGACGACCAGGAGGAACGGCAAGATCGAGCCAAGCAATCCAAGCGCCAGGCTCGAGCCCTGGCTGGTTCCTGTCACCTGAACCTTGTGCCCTAGCAGGAGAGCAGGAAGAGCGTCGTCGTTGAGCGCCGCCGGGATCTGCGAGGTGTAGGCAGCGCCGTCGTGGAGCTTCCCGCTCACCGACCCCGCCGGGGTGATCGACGCCGTCGAGACCTTGTTCGCGGACACTTCGCTGACGAAGCTGGTGTAGCTGAACCTCTGAACCGGCGTCCCGCCAGCACCCAGCCGGAAGAACAGCAGCACCGTGATCACGATCGCGATCCCGGCCGGCACCAGCCACCTCCGGGACGGCGACGGGACCGGCGGGCCCGATTGCTTCAGTTGACCCGGTTTCTTAGGCGGTTGTTGATCAGCAGGCCGCACCCTCATCGGCCCGGCGGCACGAGTACCGGGACGCACATGCAGCCTCGGCTGAAAGCACCCTGGACGGTCGCCAGGCAGTAGCGGGAAGCGATGGGATCATGCTCGTCAGCGCCGTGCCCGCACGGGCACGGCGTGTCCGGCGGCGGCTCGCCGCGCGATGTTGCCGTCATGAGGTTGCCTTCCCGCAGAGTCCAGCGCAGCCACGCTTGATCACCCCAAGTCAACCGTGCCTTGGCCGCACGCGAAATAACCGAACTCGCATAAGCCCATCACCGCAACCGATCGCCAGCAGTGACCGGTCTGGCGCGGATTAGGCAAGCGGAGATGACGCCCTGCGGCATAGCGCAGTGGGCACACCGTTTAGACGCGGCGCTGGTGGATGTAGCACCATCGCCATCCGGACCCTGGCTCCAGGCTGGCCGCGAGCGGATAGCCGGTCTCCTCGTGCGTACGACCCTTTCGGCGATGGCGTCCATCCGGGCCGCCTGGGGAGCGGTGAGCAGCACCTCGGTGCGTCCGCGGTGAACACCGCGTCGAAGGCGCCGGTGAATTTGCCATCCCGGTCCCTGATCAGATGGATGAAGCGATGCCCGGCTTGTTCCAGGTCTGTGGTGAGGTCCCGGGCTAGCTGCATGAGCCATGCACCAGTCGGGTACCGGCTTATGCCCAGCAGGTGGAGTTCACGTCCACGGGTGTGGTGTATGGGGTAACTGATCTAGATGTGACTGGTTTGCCTGAGTGCGGCGTGTTGCCGTGACGTGAGGCGGCCACCTCGCGATCCTTCGAAGTGGATTCAGAGCAACGAAGGAGAGCGAAGTGGCCGCAGGTGACATTGTGCCGGTTCCCGGCGCGGAGTTCGAGCAGACTCTGGCAGCAGCGAGCCCGGACGTGCTGCGTGAGATGGTCCGCGGGTTCGCGCAGCGGATGATGGACGCTGAGGTGGAGGCCCGCTGCGGCGCCGGGTACGGCGAGGTCAGCCCGGACCGGGTGAACTCGCGGAACGGGTACCGGATGCGGGAGTGGGACACCCGGGCCGGCACTGTCGAGCTGGCGATCCCGAAGCTGCGGCAGGGGTCGTACTTCCCGTCGTTCCTGGAGCACCGCAGGCGGGCGGAGGCAGCGCTGGCCTCGGTGGTGGCGACCAGCTACCTGCTCGGGGTCTCGACCCGGCGGGTGGAGAAGCTCGCCGCCGCGCTCGGGGTGACGAGCCTGTCCAAGTCGCAGGTCAGCGTGATGGCCGCGGAGCTGGACCAGATGGTGGAGAGCTTCCGGTCCAGGCCGCTGGACGCCGGCCCGTACACGTTCTGCTGGATCGATGCGCTGACCCAGAAGGTCCGCGAGGGCGGCCGCACCATCAACGTGCACTGCCTGGTCGCGACCGGCGTCAACGCGGACGGGCACCGGGAGATCCTCGGCATCGACGTGACCAGCTCCGAGGACGGCGCGGGCTGGCTGGCGTTCCTGCGCGGCCTGGTCGCCCGCGGCCTGTCCGGCGTCAAGCTGGTCACCAGCGACGATCACGCCGGGCTGGTGAACGCGATCGCGTCGGTGCTGCCCGGGGCGGCATGGCAACGGTGCCGTACGCA
>DASRFJ010000005.1:0-9826 GCA_035651595.1 Streptosporangiaceae bacterium
CCCGCTCCCCGCCCCCGCTCCCCTGTGCGCGCCCGTTTTGCCGGATTTATACTGAAATATAGCCATTCCAGAACAGCCTCTGCGCGCGGCGTGTCGCCCGGTCCGGCTGTAATGCTGCCGGACCGGGGTCCCTATCGGAACATCTAGGTTCATTTCGGGCGCGTCGGTGGGTGGCCCAGATCATTGCGGACGCTTACCCCCCGATCTGGGGGGGTAAGTGTCCGCAATCATTCCGGATCGCCTCCCCGGGACGCCGCGAGCCGCGGAAGAGCGCGGTCATGTCACGACATGCCGGATATTTTGGCAGCCCGCACGGCGGGTGCCCGCAACATCGCTAGCCCTGGATCTCCACGTTAATCGGGGCCGTCATCGCCGGACGGTTGCGCTGCCGAGTTCGCCTAGACTCGCGGGGTGAGCCTGTCCATCGGCATTGTCGGCCTGCCCAACGTCGGCAAGTCCACCCTGTTCAACGCCCTGACCCGGGCGAGCGCGCTCGCTGCCAACTACCCGTTCGCGACCATCGAGCCGAACGTCGGTGTGGTCGGCGTCCCCGACCCGCGGCTGGCCGAGCTGGCGAAGCTGTACGACAGCGCCCGGATCGTCCCGGCGTCGGTGCGCTTCACCGACATCGCCGGCCTGGTCCGCGGCGCATCCAAGGGCGAGGGCCTAGGCAATCAGTTTCTCGCGCACATCCGCGAGACCGATGCGATCTGCCAGGTAGTACGCGTGTTCACCGACCCCGACGTGACACACGTGGACGGCGATGTCTCGCCGGAACGCGACATCGAGACGATCATCACCGAACTGATCCTGGCCGACCTGCAGACCCTCGAGAAGGCGCTGCCCAGGCTCGCGAAGGAGACGAAGTTCGCCAAGGACCCCGAGCGGGTTCAAGCGGCCCAGTCCGCGGCGTCGGCGCAGCAGGTCCTCGACAAGGGCGTCACGCTGTTCGCCGCGGCCCGCACCCCTGGCTCCGGCTTCACCGAGAACGACCTGGCCGCGGTCCGCGAGCTCCAGCTGCTGTCCGCCAAGCCGTTTCTGTACGTGTTCAACAGCGACCTGGCCGAACTCGCCGACGATGACCTGCGCAAGCGGCTGACCGAACTGGTCGCGCCCGCGGAGGCGGTCTTCCTCGATGCGAAGACCGAGGCGGACCTCGCTGAGCTCCCCGAGGACGAGGCCGCCGAACTGCTGGCCGAGGCCGGCCTCGGCGAACCCGGCTTGGCGCAGCTAGCCCGGGCTGGCTTCCACGCGCTCGGCCTCCAGACGTTCCTCACCGCGGGTCCGAAGGAGTCCCGCGCCTGGGAGATCAGGCATGGTTCTACCGCGCCCGAAGCCGCGGGTGTGATCCACACCGACTTCCAGCGCGGCTTCATCAAGGCCGAGGTCGTCTCCTACGACGACCTGATCGCCGCGGGGTCCGTGGCAGCGGCCCGCGCCGCCGGAAAGGCTCGCATCGAGGGCAAGGATTACGTAATGCAGGACGGGGACGTCGTCGAGTTCCGCTTCAACGTCTAGCGCGGCGTGAGCGGCCGCGTTCGGGCGTGGGTATCCGGACTCGCCGTTGCTGGTGCTTACGCGGCCCTTGGAATCGTTCCTTACTGGAGTTACTGGAGCGCCGGCGGTGCCATGATCGCAGGCAAGGGCGGGGACCCGGCAACGGACGCCTGGTTCCTTGCCTGGGTGCCGTACGCGCTCACCCACGGGCACAACCCGCTGGTGACCGACTGGGGCAACTACCCGGGTGGCGTCAACGCGGTCGCCAGCATCGGCATGCCGTTGCTCGGTGTGGTCGGCGCGCCGGTGACGTGGGCGTTCGGCGCGTTCGCGACCACGACGCTGTTCTACACGCTGGCGTTCCCGCTGTCCGCCATCGCCGGTTACGCGTTCGCGCGTGAGTGGGTGTCGTGGCGCCCAGCCGCGTTCGCGGCGGGGCTGCTCTACGGGTTCTCGCCGTACCTGGTGGCGCATGGGGGATCGCACCTGAACCTGGTGTTCGTGCCGCTGCCGCCGCTCATCATCCTGGCGCTGACCAGGATCGTCCGTGGCGCTCCGTGGCTGCGCTGGGGCCTGCTGCTCGGGACGCTGTGCGTCGCGCAGTTTCTGATCTCTGCCGAGGTACTGGCGTCCACGGTGATCATCGGGGCAATCGGTCTCGCCATCGCCACCGCGGTCGGCTGGCCGGCGGCCGCGGAGCGCTGGCGGCACGTGGCGCGCGCGATCGCGTGCGCGGTGACCGTCGCGGTCGTCTGCCTTGCCTTTCCGGCGTGGCTGATGCTAGCCGGGCCCGGGCACGTTACCCGTCCGGTGCAGGACACGTCGCTGTATCGCGGCAACCTGCTCGCGCCGGTAGTCCCGGATTCGTCGATGTACTTCCGCACCGCGGATTCGGCGCGGCTGGCGAACACGTTCTCCGGCGGTACGAGCGAGAACGGGCTATATCTGGGGCTGCCGCTACTGGTCGTGCTCGTCGTCGGCGCCGTCCTGCTGTGGCGGCGCCCGGCGATGAAGATCGTCGCGCTGGCGACGGCGGCGGCGTTCGTCCTGTCGCTCGGGTCACGGCTCACCGTCGGGCACCATCTGGTACGCGCTGTCCCGCTGCCCGCCGCGATTTTCTACTACATCCCGGTTCTCGACAACACGATCGCGGCCCGGTACTCGCTTTATGTCATGCTGGGCGCCGCACTCATGTTCTCGCTGATCCTCGAAGCCGCGCGAGGGGGCGCCGCGTGGTGGTGCGGCGCGCTTGCCATTGTGGTGCTGCTGCCGTTGGTCCCCGCCTGGCCGTTCTGGCTGCACGTCACGCAGCCGCCGTCGTATTTCTCTTCCGCCGTCGTGCGCGACCGGGTCCCGGCGGGGAGCGTCGTCGTCACCTACCCGTTTCCCTCGGACGACGACGCCGACCCGATGCTCTGGCAGGTCGCGGCCGGCCTGCGGTACAAGTCGCCGGGCGGTCGCTTCGTGATCCCGCCAGGCGAGCCGCCGCTCGCCCAGATACTCATCGACCTGGGCGAGGGGATCGCGCCCGCCCAGACCCAGGCGCTCCGCGCGGGCCTGACCGCCCAGCTCCGTGCCTGGCACGTCCGCACCGTCCTGGTACAGGTCAGCGGCGCCCGCCCCGCCCTTGTCCTGCCGTTCTTCGACTGGCTCCTCGCCCGCCCGCCGGATACCGTCACTGGCGGCATCGTCGCCTGGTACGGAACGACCGGCTAACGCGCCGCGTGGACTCTTGCGCCGCGCGAGATTTCATGCAAGAAATGGGCCGTGTGTGAATTAAGGGTGCAGATCTGGCGCCTTATTCGGCAGAGGGCCTTTTTCTAACATGGAAGCAATAACTCGTGTCCCTCTGGCCGCTTTAGTCACACGGGTTCAAGCTTCTCGGTCGAGCCGGGCCGAGCCGCCGAGCGTTGCGCAGAGTACTCGCAGCACGCCTCCGAACGCGTGCGCCACGCCGCGTAAGAAATCCGTAAGCATCCCCTGACCTGGCATTTCGTCCCGAAACGTGAACACGCTCCGAACGGGCTTGAACCCTGTCCGTGTCACCTTCGTATATCAGGATGCAGGTTGGTTTGTCCGTGCAGATGTTCGTGGTGATTGTCTGTAACAGGTCACTCACTGAAGCCGTATGTCGCACAATGGACCACGAGACCGGCGCGAAGGGATGGGCCGCACCTAGGTTCACCAGGTGCGGGAGCGTGCGGAGGTGCGATGGTTCGCATGTCGAACCCTGGCGACAGAACGCAGTCGCCCGCCTACGGTGTGGCATCAGCTAGGCCCGTGGGCATCCACAGGGCGCATCGCGGTCCGGTGACCGACGAGTTCCGAGCACAAGAAATCTCCGGTGATGGCGCATGGGCGGGGGCCGGCGGCCGCTGGATCCTGTGGCCGCTGCGGGCGGTGCTGTGGGCGGCGCTGCTGGTCATAGCGGTTCGCGGCATTATGGCCATCGTTGCCGACGACACCTCGTCGGCCGCCAGCGGCTCGTCGCCGGCGCCCGCCTCGAGTCAGTTTCCCGTGACGCTCGCCGAGGCGTATGCGCTGGACTTCGGCCAGGCCTACCTCAACTTCGATCCGGCGACGCAGGCTCAGCGCGAGCAGGCGCTGGCCGCCTTCGTGCCGCCGAGCCTCGCTACCGCGGACCCCGACCTCGGCTGGAACGGATCGGGTCAGGCCCGTCTGGACTCAGAGCACGTGGCGGGCATCAGCGTGCAAGACTCGCGGCACGCCGTGGTCAGCCTGCTGGCAACCGTCAGCGGGCAACTGATGGAGCTTGGCGTCCCGGTCTACGCGGCCGAAGGCGGCATGGTGGTGACCGGAGTGCCGGCCTGGCTATCCGCGCCGCAGGCAATTACACCGCCGTCGCCGGCTGCGGCGAGTCCGGATCCGGTCGCGCAAAGCGAGTTGATGAATCAGCTGCCCGCGTTTTTCCAGGCGTACGCGGGTGACGGCGGTCCATCGCTTAACCGATTTCTCGCGCCCGGCGTCTCGCTGACCGGCTTGGGCGGTGGTGTCGCCTTTGACTCGATTGCCGGTCTCGTGGTTCCGCACGGTGGCTCGAGCCGCGACATAACCGTAACGGTGGTATGGCAGGTGCTTAACCAGGGAAACCCGACGACCGCGAAACTCGCGATGTCATACCGCGTGTCGGTCGTCGACCTTCAAAGCGGTAAATGGTACGTAAAAGGGATCAGTGCGTCGACTGAGGCGGTGGGAGGCCAATGACCTGGTCAGTGACGACCGGCGTCGGCGTGCCTGCGCAGCGTTGCCCTCGGGGCGCTCGTCGCACCACGATCCCGGCCCTGAGCCTCCGGCCTGAAGGCGCCGCCGGGCACAGGCGTGTCTCTACGCCGTTGCCACCGATCCCCGCGCCGATAGCGGCTCGCGTAGCCCTCACGCGGGCGCTCGCCGTCCCGCCTTCCGATCCGGCACCATCCCGATGCGCACGCGCATGGGCGCGTATAAGTACTCGGGAACTGTTCTGGTGGTCGAGCCGCAGCCCTTGCGATGGGCGCGCTCAGCAAGCTGCAAAAGGGTCAAATAATCCCGGAAGGGACGATTTATGTCTGCACACATCGCCGCGATGACCCCCGTCGCGCTCAGCACCCAGAATCTGGTCACCTATCTCCAGGGGCTCTTCGGGCCGCTGTTCCTCGGAATCGTCGGCATAGTCGCGATTTTCTTCCTATTCACGCGCGAAATCACGCGATTCGTGCAGTTTATGGTGCTCGCCGTCGCGATCGGTGTCGTGTTCTACACGCCCGATATCGTCCAGTCGCTCGCCACGGGAATTGCCAAGGCGCTCGGAGTCCACTGACCTCCATTCCTGATTTATAAGGAGCCTGAACCAGTGGATCTTCCCACCTATACGAATATCTGGCGCATTGAGAAGCGACTCTACAAGCTATACGATTTCCGGCTGCCGGCGCCGCTTCCCATCACCTGGATTGCGGTCTTCGCCGGTATAACCGTGCCGTACGTCGTCTTTCTTGTTGCTGTCGGATTGCCGTTTAATCATAATTTGGTCTGGCTTTACGTGCTTCCCCCCGGTGTGCTGACCTGGCTTACGACCCGACCCGTCATTGAAAGCAAGCGCCTGCCCGAGCTGATCGGGTCGCAGGTGCGGTATCTCGCCGAGCCGCGCGTCTGGAGCCGGATGGCTCCGGCCGCCGAGAAGGAGGACGTCCTGGTGTCGGTCCGGGTCTGGCATCGCTATCCGCCGAAGGCGCGCGGGAAGGCCGTCCGGGCCGCCAAGCGCGCCCAGCGGCGGGAGCGGCACGTCGCTCCGCCGCACGTCCGCCCGTCGACCGCGGTGAATCGCCCCGAGGAGGGGTGGCGGGTGGCTGCCGCCCAACGGCCCGCGGCGCAGCCGCAACGCGTTGCCGCGACGTCCGGTCCCGCGCACGCCGTTGCGCCGTCCGCGCCGTCGATGGTGCCCAGAGGCCCCGCCTCGAACCCCCCGGTCCCGAACCCGGTCGCGAACCTCCCCGTCGCGAACCTGCCGGTCGCGTACCCGCCGGTCCCGCAGCGGTCGCCCGCGGCATCCCCGGCGCAGTTCCGGCCGCCCGCGCCGGTCCAGTCCCAGTCCCAGGCCCAGGCCCCGGTCCAGCCCGTGGTCCAGCCGGTCCCGCACTCACACCCGGCCGTTCAGCAGCCGCAGGCAACGCAGCCGCAGGTCCAGTCCTCGCTTCCGCAGCCGCAGGTCCAGTCGTCGGTCCCGCAGCCGGCGGTTCAGCAGCCGCCGGTCACGCAGCCGCAAGTCCAGCCCGAGTCGTGGTTCGAGCGGTCGGGGGCGCTCCCGCCCGCGACACAGCCCCGTCCGTCGGTCCCGATTCTCCCGGGAGCGCAGGCAGCCCCCGCGACGCATCCGGTCCGGGCGAGCTTCGCCCCGCCGGCCAAGCCACTGGCGCAGCCGCCCAAGCCGCCGGCGCGGCCCGCGAAACCGGTACCCGAGCCTGCGGCCCGGGAGCATCTCGCTGACGAGGCCGCGGCGCCGAAACCCTCGGCCGTGCAGCTAGTCGCCGCCGTACAGCCAGTTATCGGCAGCTGGAAGCCGCGGCCGGCGCCGCTCATGCCTGCCGCACCCGCATCACCTGCCGTCGAGCAGCCGCCGCCCGTCGAACCGTCAGCCGCCGCCAAGTCGCCGACCCCCGTCGAGCCGCCAGCCCTCGTCGAGCAGCCGGCCGCTGCCGTCGAGCCGCCGCCCATCGCCACGCAGGGGCCGGCCGAGCGGCCGCCCGTCGCCACGCAGGCGCCGGCCGAACAGCCGGCCGCCGCCGTCGAGGTCGAAACGCCGGCCAGCCCCCTCGAAGTCTCGCACGACGTTGCGGACCACTGGTACACGCCGGACACCGCTCTCCCCGAGCTAACCCCGGCCACCCTGAGCAGGCCGAGCACGCCGAGCGCGCCAGCGCCGCCCAAACCGCCCGGTCCCGCGGCGCGCGTCCTCGACCTGGACGAAGAGCGCCCCGTCCCGTCCATCGAGCGCGCGCTCTCCGCACCCAACGCGCGGCGTGACCTGAGCTGGCGCCGCCGCGTCAAGGTCGTGGCCGGCGGCCAGGGACCGGGCAAGCGCGATCAGGAGGCCCTCGACCGCGAGCGCGCCCGCCTCCCGCTGAGCACGCACAAGAACATCGTCGTCCTCGGCTGCCACGGCGGCGCCGGCCAGACCACGACCGCGGTGCTGACCGCGCGCCTGCTGGCCACCTTGCGCGGCCACCCGGTCGCCGCGCTCGACCTCAGCGATGGCCGCAAGCCCGGTACCCGCAGCTCCGGCGGCAACCTCGACATCATCGCCGCCGAAGGCAATCCCGACTACGACGACCTCGCCCAGCACTACTCCCTGCTGGTGATCGACCCCGCGCCGAGCGGCCTCACCCGCGTGCTCGGCGTCACCGACCAGCTGGTGATCGTCGTCCCGCCGGACCCGGAGGCCGCCACGCACCTGGCGAACACCCAGCAGTGGCTGGAGGCGCACGACCACGCCGACCTGGCGGCCCGCGCCGTCACCGTGATCAACGGCGTGACCAAGGAATCCATGGCCGACGTGGTACGGGCCGAGTCGGTCGCCCGCGGCCGCTGCCGTGCGATCGTCCGCATTCCCTGGGATGACCAGCTCGGCACGAAACATCCCCAGGTGCCGCGCGCGCCGCAGACCAGGCTCGCCTACACGGCGCTGTCTGGCGTGATCATCGCCGGTCTCGCGGCGGCACCACTCAAGGAGGCGCGTTGAGCACGAAGGCAAAGGCACGCCTCAGCATCCGGTACTTCGACGACCGGATTCTGCTGACGGACACGCACGCCTGGGCGTACTACCGCGTCCCCGCCGTGTCGTACGAGTTCACCACGCCCGAGGAGCGCGAGGCGCTGGCCACGAACATCACGGTCGCGCTCGCCGCGATCCGGATGCAGGACGCCGAAGTGCACCTGCGCATCGCGCACCGCTCCTACCCGGCACACGCGTGGGCGACCGGCCTCGACGCGACCTCGGACGGCGGGCCCGGCTGGCGCCAGTACCTCGAGCAGTCCTACCAGCACGTCTGGTCGAAGGACTTCTGGGCCAAGGAGATCTACATCGGCGTCCGCCTCGGCCAGCGCGGCATGCGCGCCCAGCTCTCCGGCGGCGTGCTGACCCAGTTCATCTCGCTGTACAAGATCACCGAGCCGAAGCTCGGGCTCGGCGATGAGGCTGTCAGTGCGGCTGAAATCCAGAAATGGACGGATATATCAGAACGACTTGGGCGCGCCCTCTCGGCTAGTGCGCTGACCGCGAGGCATGCGTCCGCGGGGGAGCTCGCCTGGCTGATAAAGCATACCCTCAAGGGATCGTCGGGCGAGCCGGCGCCGTCGGCTGTCAAGCGCCGTAAATGGGGCGCGGGCGAAATCGAGGCACTCTACGAAGGCGCCGTACATAACGGCCGAGCGATCTTGCGGCTCGAGGACATGACCGGCGAGACATACGCCGCGTTCTTGTCGTTCGCGCGGTTCCCGGACGTGATGTCGTTCCCCGACGGTGAGCCGTGGCTGCATTTCGCGGATTCGCTGCCGTTCCCCGTGGAGATCAGCGCGCGGCTGAAGCTGATCCCGCCGGCCAAGGCGAGCAAAGACGTGAGCAGAAGGCTCGCGCACGCCCGCGACATGGACGCGCATATCCGTGAAGCCGGTGCCGAGGCGCCGATCGCGCTCGCGGAGCAGATCGCCGCCGCGCGCATGCTCGAGCACGGCATTACCAAGGAACGGCTGCCGTTTGTGTATGGCTGGCACCGGCTTCTGGTGACCGCGCCGACAAAGGACTTGTGCGTCCGCCGGGTGGAAGCGGTCGTCGAGCATTACCGGGATATCGGTATCGACATCGTGAACTCGACCGGCGACCAGTATTCGCTGCTGTGTGAGTCGCTGCCAGGTGACCGGATCAGGCTGACGTCCTATGTGCAGCGCCAGCCGCTGTACACGATCGCCGGCGGGATGCCGACCGCGACCGTCGAGCTTGGCGACCGGATAGACCAGGGGGCGGGCTGGATCGGCCCGTACATCGGCGAGACCCTTGGCCGGGCCCGGTCGATCGTGCACTTCGACCCGATGCTCGCCGCCGCGCGCAACCGGCCCACCGCGATCGCGATCACCGGCGAGCCCGGCGGCGGCAAGACCACGCTCGCGCTGCTGCTGATCTACCAGCTGGCGCTGCGCGGCGCGACCGTCGCGGTCATCGACCCGAAGGGCGACGCCGAATCCCTGGTGGAGTATCTCTCCCGCCAGGGGCGGCGGGCGCGCGTGCTGCCGCTCGGCGCGGCAGCGCCTGGGCTGCTGGACCCGTTCTCGTTCGGCGTGGATCTGGCGGAGAAGCGCACGATGGCCACCGAGACCCTGCGCCTGCTGCTGCCGCGGATGAGCGAGGAGCGGGAGAGCGCGATGATCCAGGCGGTGGCCAGTGTGGCCGGCCGGGACCGGCCCAGTCTGGGCAAGGTCATCCGGCACCTGGAGGAGTCGCCCGACCCGGCGTCGAAGAACCTCGGCGCGGTCCTGCGGTCCATGTCCGAGATGCGGCTGGCCCGGCTGTGCTTCGCGCCGTCCGGCGGCCAGCAGATCGACACGGCCGGCTGGACCACCGTGTTCACGCTGGCCGGCCTGACGCTGCCCGACTCCACGGCGGGCCGTGAGGACTACTCATACGAGCAGCGCCTGTCCGTAGCCCTGCTCTACCTGGTCTCCCAGTTCGCCCGCAGATTGCTGAACGCCCTCGACCGGCGGCTGCCGAAGGCTATCTTCCTGGACGAAGCGTGGGCGATCACGGCGACGCCGCAGGGAGCCAAGCTGGTTCCTGAGGTGTCCC
>DASRFJ010000006.1:0-37962 GCA_035651595.1 Streptosporangiaceae bacterium
ACCGGTACCGGGCGGGTTAAGCGCGGGATGGCGGAGATGCTCAAGGGCGGGGTGATCATGGATGTGGTCACGCCGGAGCAGGCGAGGGTCGCTGAGGATGCGGGTGCGGTGGCGGTGATGGCGCTGGAGCGGGTGCCGGCGGATATCCGTGCGCAGGGCGGGGTGGCGCGGATGAGTGATCCGGACATGATTGACGGGATTATCGCGGCGGTGTCGATCCCGGTGATGGCTAAGTGCCGGATCGGTCATTTCGCTGAGGCGCAGGTGCTGCAGGCGATCGGGGTGGATTATGTCGATGAGTCGGAGGTGCTGACTCCGGCTGATGAGGCGCATCATGTGGATAAGTGGCAGTTCGCGGTGCCGTTCGTGTGCGGGGCGACGAATCTGGGGGAGGCGCTGCGGCGGATCGGTGAGGGGGCGGCGATGATCCGGTCCAAGGGTGAGGCGGGGACGGGGAATGTGGTGGAGGCGACCCGGCATATGCGGTCGATCCGGGCGGGGATCGCGCGGTTGTCGTCGTTGCCGCCGGAGGAGCTGTTTACCGCGGCGAAGGAGCTGGCGGCGCCGTATGAGCTGGTTGCTGAGGTGGCTCGGGCGGGGCGGTTGCCGGTGGTGCTGTTCACGGCGGGGGGTATCGCGACGCCGGCGGATGCGGCGCTGATGATGCAGCTGGGTGCGGAGGGGGTGTTCGTGGGGTCGGGGATTTTCAAGTCCGGTGATCCGGCTAAGCGGGCGGCGGCGATCGTGCAGGCGACCACGTTCCATGATGATCCGGATGTGGTGGCCAAGGTGTCCCGCGGTCTGGGTGAGGCGATGGTGGGCATCAACCTGGACGACCTCGCGCCGGAACAGCACTACGCCGGCCGCGGCTGGTAGGCGCGGAGTGACCCAGCTCGTTATCGGCGTGCTCGCCCTCCAGGGTGACGTGCCGGAGCACGCCCGGGCGGTCACCGAGGCCGGCGCCACGGCGATCGCCGTCCGCCGTCCCGCCGAACTCGAGCGGGTCGACGGACTGATCATCCCGGGCGGCGAGTCCACCACGCTGTGGAAGCTGGCGGTGGCGTTCGACCTGTTCGATCCCATCGCCAAGCGCCTCAAGGACGGCATGCCGGCCTTCGGCTCGTGCGCCGGGATGATCATGCTGGCCGACCGGATCTCGGACGGGATCGAAGGCCAGCAGACGTTCGGCGGGATCGACATGACGGTGCGCAGGAACGCGTTCGGCCGCCAGGTGGACTCGTTCGAGAGCGAGGTCAACCTCGCCACCCACCCCGGCAACCCGGTACACGCCGTGTTCATCAGGGCACCCTGGGTGGAGGAGGCCGCCGGCGCGGTCACGGTTCTGGGAACTGACGGCCACACGGGTAGGATCGTCGCCGTCCGGCAAGGGCAACTGCTTGCCACAGCCTTCCACCCCGAGCTGACGCCGGACCGGCGCATCCATGAGCTTTTCCTAAGAATCGTGAAGGAGAAGGAAGCACGATGAGCGGCCACTCCAAGTGGGCCACCACTAAGCACAAGAAGGCAGTGGTCGACGCAAAGCGCGGCAAGCTGTTCGCCAAGCTGATCAAGAACGTTGAGGTCGCGGCGCGGACCGGCGGTGGTGACCCGACCGGCAACCCGACCCTCTACGACGCGATCCAGAAGGCGAAGAAGAACTCGGTCCCGAACGACAACATCGACCGGGCGGTCAAGCGGGGCAGCGGCCAGGAGGCCGGCGGCGCCCAGTACGAGAACATCACCTACGAGGGCTACGGGCCCGGCGGGGTGGCGGTTCTCGTGCAGTGCCTGACCGACAACCGCAACCGGGCCGCATCCGACGTCCGGGTGGCGTTCACCCGCAACGGCGGCTCGATGGCCGACCCCGGCTCGGTGAGCTACCTGTTCCACCGCAAGGGCGTGATCATCGTCGAGAAGGGCGCCGGGCTGGGCGAGGACGACGTGCTCACCGCCGTGCTCGACTCCGGTGCCGACGTCGAGGAGGTCAACGACCTCGGTGAGACGTTCGAGGTCATCTCCGAGCCGTCCGACCTGGTCACCGCCCGCAAGGCGCTCCAGGAGAACAAGATCGACTACGAGTCCGCCGACGTCGCGTTCCTGCCCAGCGTCGAGGTCGACCTGGACGAAGACCAGGCCCGCAAGGTGTTCCGGCTGATCGAGGCGCTCGAGGACTCCGACGATGTCCAGGACGTCTACGCCAACTACTCGGTGTCCGACGAGATCATGGAGAAGCTCGGCTGAGCCAGAACCGCGCGGGAGCCACCGGGAACCTGACGGTCCGCCCGCTCACCCCGGACGACGACCCCGACCAGTACGGCGATCTGTCCGTCCGCGCGTTCGGCCCGCGGGACCGTCAGCGGGCCTGGACAGTCACCCTGCCGCTGATCGAGGCCGGCCAGGCCCTCGGCGCGTTCGACGGGGCCGGCCGCCTGATCGGCACCGCGCTGTATCACGACATGCGCCAGTGGTGGCTCGGCCGAGAGATCCCGATGGCCGGCGTGGCCGGCGTGAAGGTCGCGCCCGAATACCGCGGCAAGGGCGCGGGCCGGGCGCTGATGACCGAGCTGACCACGCTGATGGCCGGCCGCGGCTACCCGCTGTCGGCGCTGTACGCGGCCACCATGCCGATCTACCGTCAGCAGGGCTGGGAACTGGCCGGCGCCAGGTACACCGCGAAGTTCCCGATCCGGTCGCTACGGGGCCTGGACGAGCCCAGCACGGACATCGAGATCCGCCGCGCGGGTCCGGCCGACGCCGCGGCGGTCATCGACGTGCTCGGCCGCGTCCACGGCCTGGCCCGGGACTGCGGCCCGATCACGTTCGCGGAGCCGGTGGTCCGCGACTGGCTCGCTAATCAGGACAGCTTCTGCTACCTGGCGGACGACGGATTCCTGCGGTACCAGTGGCACGGCGGTGACCAGGAGCTGTACGTCGACAAGCTCGTCGCCGCCTCGGCGCGGACGACCCGCGCGCTGGTTTCGGTCCTCGCCTCGCACTCGTCGGTCGCCAGCCGGGTGCTGGCGCAGGTCTCGCCGGCCGACCAGCTCTGGTGGCTGCTGCGCGAACAGGACGGGGACATCGCCGAGCGCTACTCCTGGATGCTGCGGATCCTGGACGCCCCGGCGGCCATCGCCGCGCGCGGCTTCCCGCCGGTCGACGTGGAGGTTCCGCTCCTTCTCCGGGGGGAGACGACCTCCCCCCGGACCCCCCTTGTTCTCCGGGGGGAGACCTCCCCCCGGACCCCCCTTGTGCTCACCGACGGTCTCTGGCAGCTCTCCGTCTCCTCTGCCGGAAAAGCCAGGCTGAGCAGAACGACATCACCGGCCCTCCCGGGCACCGTCATCGAACTGGGAGCTCGCGGTCTCGCGGCGCTCTACGCCGGCACCCCCGTCGCCACCCTCCGCCGGGCCGGCCTGGCAACCGGCGGCACTGCCGAGTCCGACGCTCTCCTTGACGCCGCCTTCGCCGCCAGCTCCTTCATGCTCGACGACTTCTGACGGGAGTAAACGTGGAGATCAGGGCGCTGCGGGCCGGCGACGACCTGGCCGCGCAACTGGACCTGTCGGAGCGAGCGTTCGGGGTGAAGAACGCGAGCGAACGCGAGAGCTGGCGCGGGTTCATGGACATCGCGATCAGCACCGGGGCCGCGCTCGGGGTGTTCGACGACGGACGCGCGGTCGGCGGCGCCGTCTACTACGACATGCGCCAGTGGTGGTGCGGCCGTGCGGTGCCGATGGCCGGCGTCTCCGGCGTCAAGATCGCGCCCGAGGACCGCGGCCGCGGAATCGGCCGCCGGATGATGACCATGCTGCTCGATGACATCGCGGCGCATGGCTACCCGCTCGCCGTGCTCTACCCGGCCACGATGCCGCTCTACCGGTCGCTTGGCTGGGAGCTGGCCGGCGGGCGGTACCTGGCGGAGGTCCCGTCGCGGTCGCTGTGGTCGCTGTTGCCGCCGGACACTGCCATCGCGGACAAGGCCGTCGCGGACGCGAGCGCTGGACGGCCGGGACGGCCGGAGCTGCGGCGCGCCGGGCCCGCCGACGCGCAGGCTGTCATCGACGTCATCGGCCGGGTGCACGAGGCGCTCCGCGACAGCGGCCCGGTGACCTGGGGCGCCGACATGACGGCGATCCACCTGGGGGAGCCGGACCGCTATCACTACCTGTGCGACGACGGCTTCGCGAGCTACTCCTGGCAGGACGGCAGCGACAAGCTGTTCGTCCGGTCCGTGCAGGGTGCCACCGCGGAAACCGTGCGCGGGCTCTGGTCGGTCATCGCCTCGCACGGAACGATGGCGGAGTCCGTGCGAGCCTGGACCGACCCGTCCGGCCCGTTGTGGTGGCTGACCGCCGAACGGGACCCGGACGTGCGCAGCCGCTCGATGTGGATGCTGCGCGTGGTCGACGCCGCGGCGGCCATCGCGGCCCGCGGATTCCCCGCCGCGGTGTCCATGCGGGCAACGTTGATCATCGACGATCAATCCCGGCCCGCCAACTCCGGTCGCTGGCTGCTGACCGTGACCGACGGCAAGGGCGAGCTGACGCCCGCCGGCACCAGCGCGGGGCACGGACTCATGCTCGGCGCGCGTGGCCTCGCGGCACTGTACGCCGGCACTCCGGTCGCGACGCTGCGGCAGGCGGGCCTGGCCGGCGGCGCGGCCGGCCCGGCCGCCGACGCCGCCCTCGACGCGGCGTTCGCCGCGACACCGTACATCCTGGACGCCTTCTAGCGGACACGCCGGGCCGCGATACCCGGACTCACGGCGCTGGCCAGGTAAGTTCGGTGGGATGGGCCTGACGTATGCACGGCAACCGGTCCGGGTGCTGGGCGTCGACCCCGGGCTGACCCGGTGCGGCATCGGCGTGGTGGACGGCGTCCCCGGGCGCGCCCCCGCGCTGGTGAAGGTCGGCGTGATCAGAACTCCCGCCAGCGATGACATCGCGAGCCGGCTGCTGGCGATCGAGGTCGAGATCGAGAGCTGGCTCGACGCCTGCCGGCCGCACGCGGTAGCGGTCGAGCGGGTGTTCTCCCAGCACAACGTGCGCACGGTCATGGGCACCGCCCAGGCGGGCGCCACCGCGATCCTGGCCGCGGCCCGCCGCGGCATCCCCGTCGGCCTGCACACCCCCAGCGAGGTCAAGGCCGCCGTCACCGGAAACGGCCGCGCGGACAAGGCTCAGGTCACCACAATGGTCAGCAGGCTGCTGCGGCTGACCGATCCGCCCAAGCCAGCCGACGCCGCCGACGCGCTCGCCCTGGCGATCTGCCACCTGTGGCGGGCGGGTACCGCTAGCAGGCTGCTGGCCGCCGCAACCGCAGGAAGGTAGGTCCGCCCCCATGATCGCCCACTTGCACGGCACCGTTGCCGGCATCTCCCCGGACGGAGCCATCATCGATGTCGGCGGCGTCGGCATGCGCGTGCTGTGCACGCCCGGCACCCTGGCCGCGCTCACGCTGGGGGAGCGGGCCCAGCTGGCCACCTCCCTGTCGGTCAAGGAGGATTCCCTGACCCTCTATGGCTTCGCCACCGACGATGAACGCAACGTGTTCGAGCTGCTGCAATCCGCCAAGGGCGTGGGCGCCAGCCTGGCCCTGGCCATCCTGGCGGTGCACACCCCGGAAGCGCTGCGGCGGGCCGTCGCCACCGAGGACGTGAACGCGCTCACCCTGGTGCCGCGGATCGGCAAGAAGGGCGCCCAGCAGATCCTGCTGGACATGAAGGACCGGCTCGGGCCGCCCGGTGACGCCGGCACGGCGCTGCCCGGCAGCAGGGCGGGGCAGCAACGCGCACCGTCCTGGCGTGACCAGGTCCAGTCCGGCCTGGTGAACCTCGGCTGGCCGGTCCGCGACGCGGACCAGGCCATCGCCGCGCTCGAGGAGGACGGCACGATCGTCACCGGCGAGCCGGTCGACATCGCCGTCGCGCTGCGCGCCGCGCTACGGAAGCTCAGCACGCGGTGACCGAAAGGGACGAATCGCTCAGCGCGGCGGAGGAAGCGGAGCTTGCGGCGCGCCGGGACAAGCTGGTCTCCCCGTTGGCAGAGGCGGACGAGCGGGAGATCGAGAAGGCGCTGCGGCCCAAGCGGCTGGACGACTTCACCGGCCAGGCCAGGGTCCGTGAGCAGCTGTCGCTGCTGCTGCACAGCGCACTGCGCCGGGGCCACCCGCCGGACCACGTGCTGCTTTCCGGCCCGCCCGGGCTGGGCAAGACCACGATCGCGATGATCATCGCCGCGGAACTAGGTGCCCCGCTGCGGCTCACCAGCGGCCCGGCCATCGAGCGCTCCGGCGACCTGGCCGCCGTGCTCTCCACGCTCGGCGAGGGAGACGTAGTTTTCATCGACGAGATCCACCGGCTGGCGCGCCCCGCCGAGGAAATGCTGTACCTGGCGATGGAAGATTTCCGCGTCGACGTCATTGTCGGCAAAGGCCCGGGCGCGACCGCGATTCCGCTGGATATCGCGCCGTTTACCCTGGTGGGAGCCACTACCCGGGCCGGGCTGCTGCCGGCTCCGCTGCGGGACAGGTTCGGGTTTACCGCGCATCTCGATTTCTATCAGCCGGCGGAACTGGAAATCATCATCCGCAGATCCGCGGGCCTGCTCGGGGTGGCGCTCACCGACGAGGGCGCCACCGAGCTGGCCGGCCGGTCCAGAGGGACGCCGCGGATCGCCAACCGCCTGCTGCGCCGGGTCAGGGACTACGCCGAGGTCCGCGCCGACGGCGTGGTAACCAGGGAACTCGCGCGCACCGCCCTGGAGTTGTACGAGGTGGACGAGCATGGCCTGGACCGGCTGGACCTGGCGGTGCTTGACGCGCTTATTCGCAGGTTCGGCGGCGGGCCGGTTGGCCTTTCGACGCTGGCCGTGGCGGTTGGAGAGGAGGCGGAGACGGTCGAGGTCGTCGCCGAGCCGTTCCTGGTCCGGTGCGGCTTGCTGGCCAGGACTCCTCGTGGCCGGGTCGCCACCGCGGCGGGCTGGACCCATCTGGGCCTGCCAGCTCCCGCGGCGCTGGCAGAATCGCCAACTTTGTTCGATTAGCCGGGTGTAACGATCATCAAGCAAAACGTCGTAGCCTGTTGGTGCGCGGACAAAGCGCGGCTAAACTTCGGCAGTTGGTCAATGGCTACCCGTCCCCGCGGGTGAGCGGACCATGCAGATAGCCCTACTGGAAGGATGCCCCGATCATGGGGAATATCGCAGCCGCCGTGGCGGCATCGAAATCATCAGGTAGCAGTTCGATCACGTTCCTGATCGTGATCGTGCTGCTCTTCGGAGCCCTTTACTTCCTGATGATCAAGCCCCAGCGGCGCCGCCAGCAGCAGGCCATGCAGCAGCAGCGCACGGTTCAGCCGGGCGCCCAGGTCCGGACCACGGCCGGGATGTACGCCACGGTGGTCTCTACCGACGGCGACGACGTCGTGCTCGAGGTCGCGCCGGGGGTCGAGGTCCGCTACATGAAGCGGGCCATCATGGAGGTCATCAGCCCCGGCGACGAGCCGGTGGCGGAGGAGCCGATGGACTCGGAGTACGCAACCGATGACGTGGGGTCATCTCACGACGCCGAGCCCGCCGAGCCGATGGATGACGACCACGCGAGCTCGAACGGAACCAAGGCCAAGTCAGACACGGACGTGTTCTGACCCGTAATGTGCGACCACTTCCCCGACCACCCGTAGACAGGCGTTAGACAAGTGGCACCTCCAGCGAAGAGCGCTTCGCATCCCGGGCGAGCGCTCGCGATACTCGGCGGCCTGCTCGTGATCATGCTTCTGGGCATTCTGGGCGGCAATCTGTTCAGCCCGTCGCACTGGCACAAGGACTTCAAGGTCGGCCTGGGACTGGACCTGTCCAGCGGTACCGAGGTCAGCATGGTGGCCACGACGCCGACCGGCGGGACGCCGTCGTCGTCGGAGATGCAGACGGCGACCTCCATCATCACCTCGCGCGTGAACGGCACCGGTAACTCCGGCGCCTCGGTGCAGACCCAGGGCAGCAACATCATCACGGTGTCGATCCCGGGCAAGACCGGCCCGCAGGTCGTGCAGCTGGTCAGCCAGACCGCCCTGCTGCGGTTCCGGCAGGTGCTGCTGTACGCGGGTCCGAACGCGACCACCACGCCGACGCCCACGCCGTCGGCCTCCGCCAGTGCCAGCGCGTCCCCGGGCGCCTCGTCGAGTCCGTCGGCCAACTCGAGCCCGTCGGCGAGTGCCACCAGCACCGCGAAGACGTCGGCCAAGATCGTCTCGTCGTCACCGACCCCGAGCACCGGTGCGAGCGCCTCGCCGCACGCCTCCTCCTCGGCCAGCCCGGGCGCCTCGGCGTCGGCCAGCCCGAGCGCCAGCGCGAGTGCCTCGCCATCCACGAGCAGCTCCGCGATCGGCGACGCCAGCAAGGTGCAGCCCGCCGTGCTGAAGCTGTTCAACAAGCTGACGTGCAAGGCGGGGGAGAGCGACTCCGCGTGGAAGGACCAGGTCGGATACACCAAGTCATCGGACTGGGACACGAAGACCCAGCAGATCGTCTCGTGCAACACCGCGACCGGTGAAAAGTACGCGCTGGACGTCGCGAAGGTCGACGGCATCGACGTCACCGGTGCGCAGGCGGCGCTGTCCACCACGAGCAGCCAGTGGCAGGTCAACCTCACGTTCAACGGCAGGGGCACCTCGGACTTCGGTAACCTCACCACCCAGCTGTACAACAGCTACTACTCGGCCGCGCAGTCCCAGCCAGGTGGCACAGACTACTACCTGGACCAGGTCGCGATCGTGCTGGACGGCGACGTGGTGTCCTCCCCGGAAATCCAGGGGGCCATCACCGGCGGGAACGCGCAGATCACCGGCCAGTTCAGCCAGCAGCAGGCGAATCAGCTGGCCAACGTGCTGAAGTACGGCTCGCTGCCGCTCAGCCTCGCCGTGCAGAGCCAGCAGTCGGTGTCGCCGACGCTGGGCCACAACCAGCTGGCCGCGGGACTGATCGCCGGCGCGGTCGGGCTGCTCCTGGTCGTGGTGTACTCCTTCCTCTACTACCGCGGCCTGGGCCTTGTCTCGATCTCCAGCCTGGTGATCGCGGCACTGCTCGGCTACCTGACGATCGTGCTGCTCAGCAAGTACCAGGGCTTCACGCTCAGCCTGGCCGGCATCGCGGGCCTCATCGTGGCCATCGGCATCACCGCGGACTCGTTCGTGGTGTTCTTCGAAAGGCTGCGGGACGAAGTCCGCGAGGGCAAACAGCTCCGGCCTGCCGTGGAGGCCGGCTGGAAGCGTGCCCGGCGGACGATCCTGGTGTCGGACACGGTGTCATTCCTCGCCGCGCTGCTGCTGTACTACTTCGCGATCAGCGACGTGAAGGGCTTCGCGTACACGCTCGGCCTCACCACGCTCATCGACGTCATCGTGGTCTTCATGTTCACCAAGCCGATGGTGACGATCGTCGCGCGGACGAGATTCTTCGGCAACGGCCACCGGCTGTCCGGGCTTGATCCGAAACGGCTGGGGGCCCGGGCACCTTGGCGGTCTTCGGTGCGGGTGACCAGATCCAGACCACGTGCCGGTTCCTCGGCCCGTAACTCCGGGGAGGCATGATGTCGCGCCTGAGCGAGGTCGGCGGCCGGCTCTACCGCGGCGAGGTATCGGTCAACTTCGTCGGCCGGCGGCGGCTATGGTATGCGATCTCCGCGGTCATCGTCCTGGTCAGTCTCGTGTCGCTGCTGGTGCGCGGTCTGGACTTCAGCGTGGAGTTCAAGGGTGGTGCCGTATTCCAGGTCAGCAAGGCACCGGCCTCGGTGACCGTGACCCAGGTGGAGAAGGCGGTCTCCGACGTTGGCGTGACCGGTCCGATCGTGCAGCAAGTCGGGGCCGGCGGGAAGTGGCAGATAGAGACCAAGGCGCTCAGCACTGACGAGTCCGCCGCCGTGCAGAACTCGCTGCAGAAGGAACTCGGGGTCACCGGGGCCGATATCAGCGTGAACTCGGTCGGCGCGAGCTGGGGCGGCCAGATCACCGACAAGGCCATCCAGGCACTGATCGCTTTCTTGATCGTGGTCGTGATCTACCTGTCGATCGCGTTCGAGTGGAAGATGGCGGTGGCGGCGTTCGCCGCGCTCCTGCACGACCTCGTGATTACGGTTGGTGTTTACTCGCTCACCGGCATCCAGGTCAGCCCGGCCAGCGTGATCGGGTTCCTGACCATCCTCGGGTACTCGCTGTACGACACCGTGGTCGTCTTCGACAAGGTGCGGGAGAACACCGCCGGGTTGCTGGGCGGGGCTAGGAGTACCTACAGCCAGGCAGCGAACCTGGCGCTGAACCAGACCCTGGTCAGATCGATCAACACCTCACTGATCGCCCTGCTGCCGGTGAGCGCGATCCTCGCGGTCGCCTCCTCCGCGCTGGCACCGGGCAACGAACTACAGGACCTGGCGCTGGTGCTGTTCGTGGGTATGTTGTCCGGTACTTACTCCTCGATCTTCATCGCGACACCGGTGCTGGCGCAGATCAAGGAGCGGGAGCCGCAGTTCCGCGCGCTGGCCAAGCGGGTCGCGGTACGCGAGTCCGGCGGCCGGGCCGCGAAGCGGGCCGCCGCGAAGGCCGGGTCGGGCGCGGCGAGCCGTGGCACGGTCAGCGGCACCACGGCCGCGGTGCTCGACGATGACGAGGCCCTGGAATCCGCGGACGCGGACGACCTGCACAGCCCGCAGGACGACGAACTGGCTCAGGACGACGTGCCGGCCTCGGCGGGCAGTGCCGCCCGGATGCAAGCCGGGCGGTCCTACAGCACGGGACCGAGACAGCAGCCACGCCGCGACGGCCGGTCTAGTGCGGCCCGGCGGCGCCCGGCGGGCAAGAAGAAGCGGCGCTAGCCGTGCTCGCCGACCTGGTCGCCAGCCGGATCCGCGACATCCCCGACTACCCGCAGCCGGGGGTGGTGTTCAAGGACATCACCCCCCTGCTGGCGGACGGCAAGGCCTTCAGCGAGGTGGTCGACGCGCTGATGGACGGGCACGACGGGGTGGACAAGGTGGCGGGCATCGAGGCCCGCGGCTTCATCCTCGCCGCGCCGGTGGCCTGCCGGATGGGCGCCGGCTTCGTGCCGGTCAGGAAGAAGGGCAAGTTGCCCGGGCCCACGTTCGCCGAGGACTACCAGCTGGAATACGGCACCGCCACGATCGAGGTGCACCAGGACGCGTTCGCGCCCGCCGATCGGGTGCTGATCGTGGATGACGTGCTGGCCACCGGCGGCACCGCCGCGGCCACGGCCAACCTGGTCCGCCGGGCCGGGGCGACGGTCGCCGGCATCGTGGTGCTCATCGAGCTGTCCTTCCTCGGCGGCCGCGCCAAGCTCCCCGGCCTGCCGCTCACCGCGCTGCTGACCGTCTGAGGCGGGCGCTCGCGGCCGGCGCCGGGCACGGGAATCTCACGGGCGTCATCTGGCGTTCTACTGTGCCAAGTAGACTGGTGCACGTGCGTACGGGCAGAGCGCGAACCTAAGAGGAGCGACTAGTGGCCGGTGAGGTGATCGCCACCGGCACCGAGGGTGCCGAAGGTGCCCCCATCCTGCCGGAAGGCACCCAGCTCTCGGCTTCCCGGACCACGACCCCCGCGGTCCGCCGGCGGCTGGCCAGGCTGGGCGCTCCGCGCACCGCCGCGATGAACCCCGTGCTCGAACCGCTGATCAAGACCGTCCGCGCCACGCACCCGAAGGCCGACGTCCGGTTGATCGAGCGCTCCTACGACGTCGCCGCCTACTGGCACCGGGAGCAGAAGCGCAAGAGCGGCGATCCCTACATCACCCACCCGCTGGCGGTGGCCACGATCCTGGCCGAGCTCGGCATGAACACCGAGACGATCTGCGCCGCGCTGCTGCACGACACGGTGGAGGACACGCCGTACACGCTGACCGAGCTGCGCGGGCAGTTCGGCGAGGACATCGCCGCGCTGGTGGACGGCGTCACCAAGCTCGACAAGGTCAAGTACGGCGAGTCGGCCGAAGCGGAGACCGTCCGCAAGATGGTCGTCGCGATGTCCCGGGACATCCGGGTGCTGGTGATCAAGCTCGCCGACCGGCTGCACAACATGCGGACGCTGCGTTACCTGCCGCGGGAGAAGCAGGAGCGCAAGTCCCGCGAGGTGCTCGAGATCTTCGCGCCGCTGGCCCACCGGCTCGGCATGAACACGGTCAAGTGGGAGCTGGAGGACCTGGCGTTCGCCACGCTGTACCCCAAGCGCTACGACGAGATCGCCCGGCTGGTGTCCGGCCGCGCGCCGCGGCGTGACGTGTTCCTCCAGGAGGTCATCCAGGACGTGTCCGGCGATCTGCGCGAAGCCAAGATCAAGGCGAGCGTCACCGGCCGGCCCAAGCACTACTACTCGATCTACCAGAAGATGATCGCCAAGAACACCGGGTTCGACGACATCTACGACCTGGTGGGCATCCGGGTCCTGGTCGACTCGGTGCGCGACTGCTACGCGGCGCTCGGCACCATCCACGCGCGATGGAACCCCGTCCCAGGACGGTTCAAGGACTACATCGCGATGCCGAAGTTCAACATGTACCAGTCGCTGCACACCACGGTCATCGGGCCGGGCGGCAAGCCGGTCGAGCTGCAGATCCGCACCTGGGGCATGCACCGGCGCGCGGAGTACGGCGTCGCGGCGCACTGGAAGTACAAGGAAGAGACCGTCCTTGGCAGCCGGGCCAAGGAAGACACCCAGGACATGGCCTGGCTCCGGCAGCTGGTCGACTGGCAGCGGGAGACAGAGGACCCGGCGGAGTTCCTCGAGTCGCTGCGGTTCGACCTGGCCGCCGCCGAGGTATACGTGTTCACCCCGCGCGGTCAGGTGGTCGCGCTGCCGCAGGGCGCCACGCCGGTCGACTTCGCGTACGCGATCCACACCGAGGTCGGGCACCGCACGATCGGGGCCCGGGTCAACGGCCGCCTGGTCCCGCTGGAATCCACGCTGGACAACGGCGACACGGTGGAGATCTTCACCTCCAAGGCGCAAGAGGCCGGGCCGAGCCAGGACTGGCTCAAGTTCGTGCAGAGCGCCCGGGCCAGGAACAAGATCCGGCAGTGGTTCTCCAAGGAGCGCCGCGAGGCCGCGGTCGAGGCCGGCAAGGACCAGATCGCCCGCGCCATGCGCAAGCAGGGCCTGCCGTTGCAGCGGCTGGTCGGCTCGGACACCCTCCTCGCGCTCGCTCGTGACCTCCGCTACCCCGACCTGTCCGGGCTTTACGCGGCGGTGGGCCAGGGGCAGATCAGCGCCGCATCGGTCATGGACAAGCTGGTCAGGTCCCTCGGCGGGGTGGCCGGCGCGCAGGAGGACATCGCCGAAGCGACGCTGCCGGCCAAGGCACCTCGGCCGCGCGCGCCCGGTGACTCCGGCGTCGAGGTGTCGGGCGCGCCGGACGTCTGGGTGCGGCTGTCCAAGTGCTGCACCCCGGTGCCCGGCGACGAGATCACCGGTTTCGTGACCCACGGCCATGGCGTCTCGGTGCACCGGGCGGACTGCGTGAACGTGCAGCACCTCAGCGAGACTCAGCAGGAGCGCCTGGTGAGCGTCCACTGGGCGCCGACCGAGGGCTCGGTGTTCCTCGTCGCGATCCAGGTGGAGGCGCTGGACCGGACCCGGCTGCTGTCGGACGTCACCCGGGTGCTCTCCGACCAGCACGTGAACATTCTGTCCGCCACGGTGACGACCACCAGGGATCGTGTGGCGTTCAGTCGCTTCACGTTCGAGATGGGCGACCCCAAGCACCTCGGCCACGTGCTGCGCGCCGTCCGCGCCATAGACGGCGTCTACGACGTCTACCGCGTCACCAGCTAGACAGCCCGCCCCAGGCTGGACACCAGCCAGCGCATCCCCCGCCCCCCGCATCAACGTGGAAGATTCTCCCTTTGTGGAGGATCACCCCCCACGACCGGGGGTCAGATTGCCACGAAAGGTCAATCTGCCACGTTGTCCAAGCCCCCGGGGGGTCAACTCGAGAATTCGGCGAGGGTGTTCTCGGCTTCGGCGAGCCAGGCGCGGCGGGCGTTGAGGGCTTCTTCGGCGGTGCGGGCGGCGCGGGCGTCGCCGCGGTCGCGGGCCTTGGCCACCTGCTGCTCCAGCTGGGCGATCGCGGATCGCAGCTGGGCCACGGTGCCCTCGGCGCGGGCGAGCGCCTCGGGGTTGGACCGGCGCCAGTGGTTCTCCTCGGCCTTGCGGACCGCGTCCTCGACCCGGCGCAGACCGGACTCCAGGTGCTCGCGGGCATCGCGGGGCACCGGGCCGATCTGCTCCCAGCGCTCCTGGATGCCGCGCAGCGCCGTCCTGGCCGTCCGGTGGTCGGTGATCGGCAGCAGGGCCTGGGCCTGGTCGAGCAGCTCCTGCTTCGCGGTGGCGTGGTCCCGCAGCGCCGCGTCCTTGGCGGAGAACACCTCGGCGCGGGCGGTGAAGAACTTGTCCTGGGCGGTGCGGAACCGCTTCCACAGCTCGGCCTCGGCCTCCCGGTCGGCCCGACCAGCGGCCTTCCACAGCCGCATCAGCTCACGGAACGCGCTGGTTGTGGGGCCCCACTCGGTGGAGTCGGAGAGCGCCTCGGCGTCGGTGCACAGCTGTTCCTTGCGGGTCTTGACTTCCTCCCGCTCGGCCTCCAGCGTGGCGAAGTACGCCTTGCGGCGCTTGGTGAACGCGTTCCGCGCGGCGGACAGCCGCTTCCACAGGGCGGCCTCGGTGGCCCGCTCGGCGTGCGGGGCCGTCTTCCACTCCTCGAGCAGCTCGCGCATCCGCTCCCCGCTGCTCTTCCAGTGGGTGGCCTCGGCGGCGATCTGCTCCGCCTCCGCGACGATCCGTTCCTTGACCTCCCTGGCCTGGACGCGGGCCTGCTCGCGAGCCGCCTTGACTTCCTCGCGCCGGTGCCCGACGTCCTCGGTCAGCCGCTCCAGCCGGACGCGCAGTCCGTCCAGGTCGCCGAGCGCGTTCGCCTCCGATACCGTCCGGAGCAGCCGCTGCACCGTTGCCGCGGCCTGGGCGGGGGACAGGTCCGTGGCGGCGAGCCGCTGTTCGAGCAGTACCACCTCGGTCTCCAGCGATTCGTACTTACGCTGGAAGAAGGCAATCGCCTCCTCCGGGCTGCCTGCCTGCCATGAGCCGATCACCCGCTCGCCGTCGGCGGTACGGACATAGACCGTGCCGTCGGCGTCTACCCGGCCCCAGGGATGGTGGGCGGTGGTCACGGCGAACCTCCTGCGTATTCACGCGTGCAAATCAGGTCTTCTTGATCGTCACGCTGTCAATGATGAACTTCTCCTTCGGCACCCCGCCGCCTTCGGTCGACGGATACTGGCACGAGAAACCACCCTTTGCCACATTCTGGACGATATTTAGCCCGGAAGAAACCGTAGCAAACGGCGTGTAGTTCGCGGTCAGTCCCGAGGTGCTGTCCTGATACACGATGAAGAACTGGCTACCGTTCGAAGTCGCGGTGCCATCGTTGGCCATGGCGATCGTGCCAGCCGGATATTTCGCACCGGTGAGGTTCTCGCTGGTGAACTGATAGCCGGGGCCGCCGGTGCCCACCTTGCTCGATGAGGCGCAGGTGAGCTTCGTGCTCGCGGTCGCGAAGGCGTCGCCGCACTGGAGCACGTAGATCCCGCTGGTAAGCATCCGGTGACACTGGGTGTTGTTGAAATACCCGGCCCCGGCCAGGTGGATGAAGGAGTTGACCGTGCAGGTGGCCTTGGAATTAAGCAAGTTAAGGGAGATGTCGCCCTGACTCGTCTTGATCGTCGCCGTATAAGCGGCCGTGTAGTCGGGCGTCGTCGGCGGGAAGCTCTCCTTCTTGGCGACCGGCGAAGCGGTGGCATAGGTGCAATGGTGCGCCGGTTCGGCGACGGTGGAGGCCGAGGGAGTAGCCGAGGCGGAGGGAGTAGCGGTCTTGGAGGCCGCGGCGGTCGGTTTCTTGGCGCCGCCGCCCGGGAGGAAGGCCAGCAGCAGGCCCACGATGAGCCCGCAAGCCGCCACGATGCTCAACCCGGTAAGCGCAATCTTGCGGTTCCGCTGCTGCCTGGCACGCCGCACTTCCTGCTGGCGGCGGTACCTTTCCCTAGCGGTCCTGCGCTGGCGATCCCTGTTACCCGCCACCGGTCGTGTCCTCCTTGGCCTGTGTATTAGTTTCGAACCCCAGGCCGGCCGAACTTCGCGATTGTCCGCAAATGGTACCTTCACGTTTGCGGAACCGGTACCCGTTGTTATCGGTTCGCGGCCGTGCCGGTTCTCTCGGTAGCCTGAGTCACCGTATCGAAGAGAGGACGAAGGTGCTCATCGCAGGGTTCCCGGCCGGCTCGTTCGCCGCAAACTGTTATGTTCTTGCGGCCGAACCCGGCGCGGAATGCGTGATCATCGACCCCGGCCAGGACGCCGAGGCGGGGATCGAGGAGATCCTCGCGGAGCACCGCCTCAAGCCCGCCGCCGTGCTCCTTACCCACGGCCACATCGACCACGTCTGGTCGGTGGCTCCGGTCTGCGGCGCCAGGGACATCCCCGCTTTCATTCATCCGGCCGACCGGGAATTGCTCAGCGACCCGGCGAAGGGCTTTCCGCTCGGCGTCGGCCAGCAGCTGTTCGGCGGCCTCGAGTTCACCGAGCCGGACGACGTCCGGGAGCTGACCGACGGCCTGACCCTGGACCTCGTCGGCCTGTCGATAGTGGTCGACCACCGCCCGGGGCACACGCGGGGCTCGGTGACGTATGGGTTGCCGGGCGAATTGACACGCTCTAGCGGGCTCGACTGCGCAATTGACCCGCTGGGCGCCAGGGGGGATGGCGTCTCCCCGAGGGGGGCCAGGGGGGTCTGGGGGGATGGCTTCTCTTCGGCCAGGGGGTCTGGGGGATGGCTTCCCCCGGAAAAGAACACAGGGTCACCGGGGGGTCGTCCCCCGGGGGGAACTCTCTTCTCCGGGGACCTGTTGTTCGCGGGGTCGATCGGGCGGACGGATCTGCCTGGCGGGGACGACGTGGCCATGGCCGCGTCCCTGCGTCGCACCATGGAACTGCCGGATGAAACTATTGTGCTGGCCGGGCACGGGCCCCAGACGACCATCGGCGCGGAACGACATAGCAACCCGTTCCTGAAGGGTGCCGGGTCAGTAACAAAGGGATTGTGACAACACATGAGCTTTCAGGCCCCCAAAGGGGTCAGTGAATACGTTCCGCCGCGCAGCGCGCTGATGCTGCAGGTGCGCGAGGCGTTCGCCGCGAGCGCGCTGCGTGCCGGGTACGGCTATGTCGAACCCGCTGTCTTCGAGGACACGCAGCTGTTCGTCCGCGGGGTGGGCGAATCCAGCGACGTGGTCTCCAAGGAGATGTACACGTTCGAGGACCGGGGCGGCCGGTCCATCACGCTGCGGCCGGAGTTCACCGCCGGCCTGCTGCGCTGCGCGCTCGAGCACGGTCTGCACAAGGGCGCGCTGCCCGCCAAGATATGGGCGTACGGTGCCGCATTCCGCTACGAGCGCCCGCAGGCCGGCCGGTTCCGGCAGTTCTACCAGTTCGACCTGGAGGCCCTCGGCACCGAAGACCCGGCGGTGGACGCGGAGACGATCGCCGTTGCCTGGGACGCCTACCGTGGCCTGGGGCTGCGCCAGTACCGGCTGCTGCTGAACTCCCTCGGCGACCCTGGCTGCCGCGCGGTCTACCGCAAGGCGCTCCAGGAGTTCCTGCGCGGGCTCGACCTGGACGAGGAGACCAGGCAGCGGATCGAGCTGAACCCGCTGCGCGTGCTCGACGACAAGCGGCCGCAGGTGGTGGCGCAGACACAGAACGCCCCGACCATGGCCGACTACCTGTGCGCGGACTGCAAGGATCACTACGACAAGGTGCGCGGGTTCCTCGCCGGGCTCGGCATCGAATGGACCGAGGCGCCGCGGCTGGTCCGCGGGCTCGACTACTACACTCGGACGATCTACGAGTTCGAGCACCCGCTGCTCGGCGCGCAGTCGGGCATCGGCGGCGGCGGCCGGTACGACGGGCTGTCCGAGGAGATCGGCGGACCGCGGCTGCCCGGCATCGGGTTCGCCTCCGGCCTGGACCGGATCGTGCTGGCGATGGAGGCAGAGGGGCTCACCGAGGCCGAGACGTCTGGCACGCAGGTGTTCGGCGTGCCGATCGGCGACGCCGCCCGGCGGATCATGCTGACGCTGGTGACGTCGCTGCGGCGGGCCGGTGTCACCGCGGACATGGCGTTCGGCGAGCGGGGGATGAAAGGGTCCCTGAAGGCAGCCGACCGGTCGGGCGCCAGCTACGCGGTACTGATCGGGGAACGCGAACAAGCAGGGAACGCCGTTCTGATAAAAGACCTCAGAAATGGCGAGCAGGTAGAAGTAGCCGCAGCCGCGGCGGTGGCCTGGCTGACCGAACGTGTACTAGGAGAGCAGAAATGATCCGCACGCATGAGGCCGGGACGCTGCGTGCGTCACACGCGGGGGAGCGGGTCGTGCTGGCCGGCTGGGTGGCGCGGCGGCGGGACCACGGCGGCGTCGTGTTCCTTGACCTGCGTGACGCCAGTGGCGTGGCGCAGGTCGTGGTGCGTGAGCTTGCGCGGGGGGCCGCGGGGGGTGGCCCCCCCGCTCCGGAGCACCTACATGAGCTTCGCGCCGAGTTCTGCGTCAAGGTGGACGGCGTGGTGCGGGAGCGGCCGGCCGGGAACGAGAACCCGGAGCTGCCGACCGGGTCCGTCGAGGTCGTGGCCGACGTCGTCGAGGTGCTCAGCGAGGCGGATCCGCTGCCGTTCCCGGTCGAGGGCAGCACCGACGTCAGCGAGGACGTCCGGCTCAGGTACCGGTACCTGGACATCCGGCGCGACGACACCGCGCATGCGCTGCGGGTTCGGTCGCAGGCGGCGTACCTGCTCTCTGACGTGATGCGCCAGCACCGGTTCGTGCAGGTGGAGACGCCGTACCTGACCCGGTCCACGCCGGAGGGGGCGCGGGACTTCCTTGTGCCGGTGCGGCTGCGGCCGGGCAACTGGTACGCGCTGCCGCAGTCGCCTCAGTTGTTCAAGCAGCTGCTGATGGTGGGCGGCCTGGAGCGGTACTACCAGCTGGCGCGGTGCTTCCGGGATGAGGACTTCCGCAAGGACCGGCAGCCGGAGTTCACCCAGATCGACATCGAGATGTCGTTCGTCACCCGCGAGGACGTGATCGGCGTCGCGGAGGACATCGTCGCGACGCTGTGGTTGTCGGTCGCCGGGTACGAAGTGCCGCGGCCGCTGCCGCGGATGACGTACGCGGACGCGATGGCGCGCTACGGGTCGGACAAGCCGGACCTGCGGTTCGGCACCGAACTGACGGACCTGACCGGGTACTTCTCCGGCACCGGGTTCCGGGTGTTCCAGGCGCCGTACGTGGGGGCCGTGGTCATGCCGGGCGGCGCCGGGCAGTCGCGGCGGGAGTTCGACCTGTGGCAGGAATGGGCGCGATCGCGGGGCGCCCGTGGGCTCGCGTACGCGACGTTCGACGCCTCGGGAGAGATCGGCGGTCCGGTGGCGAAGAACCTGTCGGACGCCGAGCGTTCCGGGCTCGCCGCCGCGGTGGGTGCGGCCGCCGGGGACTGCGTGTTCTTCGCGGCCGGGCCCGCGCACGCGTCGCGTGAGCTGCTGGGCGCGGCGCGCCTGGAGATCGGACGGCGGTGCGGGCTGATCGACGAGTCGGCGTGGTCGTTCCTGTGGGTCGTGGACGCGCCGATGTTCGAACCGACCGCTGACGGCGCCGGCTGGACGTCGGTGCACCACCCGTTCACCTCGCCGCTGCCGGAGTGGGCCGACAAGTTCGTGCTCGACCCGGGCAGTGCGCTGGCCGACGCGTACGACATCGTGTGCAACGGGTACGAGATCGGCGGCGGGTCGATCCGTATCCACCGCTCGGACATGCAGCAGGCCGTCTTCGACACGATCGGGCTGTCCCCGGAGGAGGCGCGGTCCCAGTTCGGTTTCCTGCTCGACGCGTTCCGGTTCGGGCCGCCGCCGCATGGCGGCATCGCGTTCGGCTGGGACCGGGTGGTGATGCTGCTCGCGGGCGCCGAGACCATCCGGGACGTCATCGCGTTCCCCAAGGCCGCATCGGGGTTGGACCCGCTCACCGGCGCCCCCACCGCGATCACCCCCGCCCAGCGGCGCGAAGCCGGCATAGACGCAAAGCCCGCTTCATAGGCGTGAATGCAACCGGGCGGGGTGCTCGGCGCATTTAGCGTGATGTGATATCTACTGCCGGCGCGGCCCGATGAGCGGGCGCCTGGATACGGAGTACGTAGAGTACGTGACGGGGCGGCACGCCTGGCTGCGGCGCGTGGCGTATCTGCTGTGCCAGGACTGGCACGCCGCCGACGACCTGGTCCAGGTGGCGTTCATCAGGCTGTTCACCCACTGGGCGCGGGCGCGGCGCGTGGACAACCTCGACGCGTACGTCAGGATGATCCTCATCCGGGTGTTCCTCGGCGAGCGGCGCAAGTTCTGGGAAACCAGGGTGCTGCTGGCCCCGAGGCCGCCGGAGGAGATCTCGGCCGGGCTCGACCGGGACGCGATGATGGATGTCCGACAGGCGCTGCTGGCGGTGCCGCCGCGACAGCGCGCCACCCTGGTGCTGCGGTACTACTGCGACCTCGACGTGGAAGCGGCGGCGGCCGCCCTCGGCTGCTCGGCCGGCACCGTGAAGAGCCAGACCGCCAGGGGCCTGGCGGCCATGCGGCGGGCCCTCGAGCCGTCGGCGGGGGGTGCGGATCGTGGATGAGGCAAGCCTGCGCAAGACGCTGGACGCACTGGCGGGGACCGAGGCTCCGCAGGCGCGGTTCGACATCGAGTACACGATGGCTCGCGGCCGGCGGAATCGCAGGGTCCGCCGGACCGCGCTCTTGAGCTCGGCGCTGGCCGCCGGCGTGGCGATAGCGCTGGTGATCGTGCTGGTCGTGGTGCCTCGATCCGCCGCCGTCCAGAACATTCCGGCCGTGCCGGGCAGCGCGTGCGCGAGCGTGCCGTCGAGCGCACCCACCGCGTCGCCGCGCAGGACCCCGAACCCGGTAGGCACCGGCGCCGCCCTCGCGGTACCGCCGGAGCCGTTCAGCCCGCTCACGCCGTGCGTGTCGTTCGGCTGGCTCCCGCCCGGCTACACCACGGGAACCCTGGCGAGCGGGGACTACGCCGAGGCCTACCCGCAGTACACCATGCTGTTCGCCGCCGGGCAGCAGAACCTCCAGCTGTACGTGAACGCCGCGGACGCCTGCTCCCAGACCAGAACCGTGGTGAACTGCGGCTGGCTGGGCCAGATCGGCGACATCGCGCTCAGCCACCCGGCGCCCGCGGTCGATGGCAGGGCCGCCTACTGGACGGCCTGCGGGCTGCTCTGGCAGTACGCGCCCAGCTCCTGGGCGCTGGTGCGTGCCTCCTGCACGCCGGGGGGTTCGGTGTCCGCGAGCGTCCGCTCGACCCTGCTGCGGGTCGCGGCCGGTGTGCGGTTCACGGACGGCTCCCCGATGGTCTTCCCGTTCTGGCTCAAGGGGATTCCGTCGGGCTGGCGGGTGTCCGGCACGCAGTTCGTGGCGTCAGGGGGCGTGCGCGACGCGGTGAACCTGATGCTGGGCACAGCATCCGGGGCCGCCGGGGAAGCGGACATCACGGTGATCCCGGCGAGCGACAGCACCGCGGTGCGGAACAACATCGACGAGGCGTGCGGCGGGGGCGGCGCGTGGGGCCCGGGCCAGACGGTATCGGTGGACGGCTCTCCTGCCACCGTGTGGACCGCGGACATATCCGGCGACCACTCCGAGAAACTCTGCGCCAGCGACGTGCACGGCTACGCGATCTGGATTCTCCTGGACGGGCGACGCATGGTGGGTTCCGGCAGCGTGACGGACCTGGCGCGGGCGCTCCACCTGCTCGGCACCGACCCCGCCGGGTGGACCGCCAGCCCGCTGCGGTGAAATCTCCGTCGCAGCCTCCGTGGACTCCGGGAGCCGATTGGAAGTCGCGGCGGAGGGCTTCGATGGGCGGGACGTGCCCCGGTTAACGTGGTGTTTTTGCCCTTCGTGGTAACGCGGCCCTCGCGTGCGGGGGTTGATCCTCCACGAAGGGGAAATCGTCCACGTTGCTGACGGCCTGCCGGTGTGCTCGTGTCCCGGCAGCCGCACAGTGCACTCCAGCCACAGACCGCCCATCGCCGGCCGCTGTGCACCGCCGGCCGCGCCGCACCGCGGCCCCACGCGGGTAGGGTCGGGGGGTGAGCCTGTTTGACGAGGCGGAGGAGGAGGCCGCGGCGGCGGCCGCTCCGCTGGCGGTGCGGATGCGGCCCCGGAACCTGGACGAGGTCATCGGGCAGCGGCACCTGACCGGGCCAGGCTCGGCGTTCCGCAAGCTGATCGACAACGACGCGCCCATGTCGCTGCTGCTGTGGGGACCGCCGGGCACCGGGAAGACGACGCTGGCGTACGTGGTCAGCCAGGTCACCAAGCGACGGTTCACCGAGATCTCGGCGGTGAGCGCGGGCGTCAAGGACGTCCGGGCGGCGGTGGACGCCGCGCGCCGGACGCTGGGCATGAGCGGGACGCAGACGCTGCTGTTCGTCGACGAGGTGCACAGGTTCAGCAAGACCCAGCAGGACGCGCTGCTGCCGGCCGTGGAGAACCGCTGGGTGTCGTTCATCGGCGCGACCACGGAGAACCCTTCGTTCTCCGTGGTGTCGCCGCTGCTGTCCCGCTCGCTGCTGCTCACCCTCCAGCCGCTGTCCGACGCGGACATCGGCGAAGTCATCGACCGCGCGCTCGCCGAGCCAGCGCCGCGCGGGCTCGGCGGCGCGGTAGCCCTCGAGCCGGACGCCAGGGAGCACCTGATCAGGCTGGCCGGGGGAGACGCCCGGCGCACGCTGACCTACCTGGAGGCCGCGGCGCTGGGCACCAACTCCATCGACGTGGACACGCTGGAGCGCGCGGTGGACCGGGCTCTGGTGCGCTACGACCGGGCCGGGGATCAGCACTACGACGTGATCAGCGCGTTCATCAAGTCGATCAGGGGCAGCGACGTGGACGCCGCGCTGCACTACCTGGCCAGGATGATCGCGGCGGGGGAGGACCCCCGGTTCATCGCCAGACGGCTGATCGTGCACGCCAGCGAGGACGTCGGGATGGCCGATCCCACCGCGCTCCAGATCGCCGTCGCGGCCGCGCAGGCCGTGGAGTTCGTCGGCCTGCCGGAAGCGCGGATCAACCTGGCGCAGGCGGTGATCCACCTGTCGCTCGCGCCCAAGTCCAACGCGGTGATCAAGGCCATCGGCGCGGCTGACGAGGATGTCCGCGCCGGGCTAGCGGGCGCCGTGCCCGCACACCTGCGCGACGCCCACTATCCTGGTGCGAGCAGGCTGGGCCATGGGGAAGGCTACCGTTATCCGCACGACTTCCCCGGCGGAGTGATCGCGCAGCGTTACGCTCCGGACGCGGTGGCGGATCGCGTGTACTACGAGCCGACCCGGCATGGCCTGGAGGAACGCGTGGCCGACCGGGCCGAACGGGTCCGGGCCATCCTGCGAGACAAGCGAGACAAGGAAACGAAGACGAAGGAGGAGACATGATGCAGACGGCCGCACTGATCGCCGCGATCTCCTTCGGCGTGTTCGTGCTCGCGGGTGTCGTCGCGCTGCTCCGCGCGGCGCGGCTGATGTCGGAGAGCACCCGCCTGGTCGCCGAGCTGCGCGAGCGCGGCGGCGTGCTGATCGATCGTGCGCAGGTCGCCGTCGACGGGGCGCAGGCGGCGGTGGCTCGGGCGGAACGTCAGCTCGACAAGTCCGAGTCGGTGACCGCCAGCATGGACGAGCTTGGCGCCGGGATGGCCGAACTCGCTGGCCAGGTGAGCGCCCTCGCCGGGTTCGGCCGCGCGCTCGCCGGCGGCCCGGTGGGCCGCGCGGCGTCGCTCGCCTACGGGGTGCGCCACGCGGTAGGGCTGCGACGGTCCGGCGGCATCCGGCGCACGCTCCCCGGCAGTGTCATCGACCGGGACGGAGCATCGCGGTGATCCGCCGGGCGTTCTGGCTGGGCGCGGGCGCGACCGCGGGGATCATGGGCTACCGGCGTGTCAGCGCGCTGGGCCGCCGGCTCTCCGCTACGGTGACCCCCGGTGCCCAGGCCACGATCGGTGCCCAGGCCACGATGGGAAGCCCGAGGCCGGTAGCTCGCACGGCGGCCAGGAGCGCCTTCCGCATGGCGCGGGAGGCCGTCCGGTTCACCCGCGACGTCCGTGAGGGCATGGAAATCTATGACAACAAGAAGGATGGCCGCTGATGGAGTCGGCTGAGATCGCCCGCCGCTTCCTTGCTTACTTCAAGCAGCAAGGGCACGCCATCGTGCCCTCGGCCAGCCTCGTCGCCGAGGACCCGACGGTCATGTTCGTGATCGCCGGCATGCAGCCGTTCAAGCCGTACCTGCTCGGCCAGCGGACCCCCGAACACCGGCGGGTCGCCGATGTGCAGAAGTGCGTCCGCACCGACGATATCGAAGAGGTCGGCCGTACCACGCGGCACGCCACGTTTTTCCAGATGCTGGGGAACTGGTCGTTCGGTGATTATTTCAAAGAAGGCGCGATCCCGTTCGCCTGGGAGCTGCTGACCCGCTCGGAGCAGGACGGCGGCTTCGGCTTCCCGGAGGACAAGCTCTGGGCCACGGTGCTGCACGACGACGAGCAGGCGTTCCGGATCTGGCGTGACGAGATCGGGTTGCCGGAGAGCCGCATCCAGCGTCGCGGGCTGGCGGACAACTACTGGCACATGGGCGTGCCCGGCCCGGGCGGGCCGTGCTCGGAGATCTACTACGACCGCGGGCCTGAGTACGGGCCAGACGGCGGCCCGGAGGCGGACGAAGACCGCTACCTCGAGGTCTGGAACCTGGTCTTCATGCAGGACAACCTCAGCAAGGTCCGGTCCAAGACCGACTTCGACATCGACGGCCCGCTGCCGTTCACGAACGTGGACACCGGCATGGGCCTGGAGCGGATGGCCTCGGTGCTCCAGGGCGTCGACAACATCTACGAGATCGACACCACCTGGAAGATCCTGGACAAGGCCGCGGAGCTCACCGAGCAGCCGTACGGCCGCGACGCCAAAGCCGATGTCTCGCTGAAGATCGTCGCCGACCACGTCCGCTGCGCGGTCATGCTGATCGAGGACGGCGTGCGGCCCAGCAACGAGGGATCCGGCTATGTCCTGAGGAGGGTGCTCCGCCGCAGCATCCGCAACCTGCGCCTGCTGGCCGGCAGCCAGCGCGGCGGCGGCGTCGCGAACGTAGGCGGCGAACGGTTCCTGCACGAACTGACCGCTACGGTGATCGACGCGATGAGCCCGCAGTACCCGGAACTCGCAAGGGACGCGGCGAACATCCACACGGTGATCGACGCAGAGGACGCGGCGTTCGCCAGCACGCTGCGCACCGGCACCGCGATCTTCGACGCCGCGGTGGAGGAGAGCAAGCGCAAGGGCGAGCAGACGCTGTCCGGACCGCAGGCCTTCCAGCTGCACGACACATACGGTTTCCCGATCGACCTCACGCTGGAGATGGCGGCAGAGCAGGGGCTGGCCGTCGACGAGGAGGGCTTCCGCCGGCTGATGGCGGAGCAGCGCGAGCGGGCGAAGAAGGACACCAAGGAGAAGAAGGCGGGCAACGCCGACATCTCGGTGTTCGCGAACCTGATCGAGCGGTCGGGCAAGAACACGTTCACCGGGTACGACCTGACCGCGGGCGAGGGTGTCATCACCGGCCTGCTGATCGACGGTGTCCCGGTGCAGTCCGCGGGCGCGGGCACCGAGGTGAGCGTGATCCTCGACCGCACCCCCTTCTACGCCGAAGGCGGCGGCCAGCTGGCCGACAGCGGCACGATCACGACCGACGGCGGCGAGGTCGAGGTGTTCGACGTGCAGACCCCGCTGGCAGGCCTGATCGTGCACCGCGGCAAGGTGACGCGCGGGGAGATGCTGCAAGGGTCTCCGGCCTACGCGGAGATCGACATCGAGCGCCGGCGGGCGATCTCCCGGTCGCACACCGCGACGCACCTGGTGCACCGGGCGCTGCGCGGGGCGCTGGGGGAGTCGGCGGCCCAGGCGGGGTCGGAGAACTCGCCAGGCAGGCTCCGGTTCGACTTCACCGCGAACGCGGCGGTCCCGCTGACGGTACTGCGCGACACCGAGGACGAGGTCAACGCGGTCCTGATCAACGACCTGGAGGTGCACGCGATCTACACCTCCCAGGAAGAGGCCCGGCAGATGGGGGCGCTCGCGCTGTTCGGCGAGAAGTACGGCGACACGGTCCGGGTGGTCGAGGTCGGCGAGTACTCGCGCGAGCTGTGCGGCGGCACCCACGTGGCGCGGTCCGGCCAGCTCGGCCTCGTCAAGCTGCTCGGTGAGGCGTCGATCGGGTCGGGCGTGCGCCGGGTCGAGGCGCTCGTCGGCATCGACGCGTTCCGGTTCCTGGCCAGGGAGAGCGTGCTGGTGAGCCAGCTGTCCGAGCAGTTCAAGACGCCGCGTGAGCAGCTGCCTGAGCGCATCGCCCAGACCGTCAGCAGGCTGCGCGACGCCGAGAAGGAACTCGCCAGGCTGCGCGCGGCCAAGCTGCTGGAGAACGCGGCGGAGATCGCGGCGAGCGCGGAGGACATCAGCGGAATGGCGTTCGTCGCGCACCGGGCGCCGGACGGCACGGAGGCAGACGACCTGCGCAAGCTCGCGCTCGACGTGCGCGGCCGGGTGCCGCGCGGGCGGCCGGCCGTGGTCATGGAGACCGGCGTGCCCAACGACCGGCCGGTAGTGGTCATCGCGGTGAACGAGGCTGGCCGGGGCTTCGGCCTGTCGGCCGGGACGCTGGTCGGGATCGCCGCGAAGGCACTCGGCGGGGGCGGCGGCGGCAAGCCGGACGTCGCGCAGGGTGGCGGCGCGCCGATCACGGACGGTGACACGTCGAAGATAGACGCGGCATTTGACGCGGTACGTGACGCTTTGCGAGACACGCTACGGTCAGGTAGGTAACGTAATTGGCATGCTGGCAGCGGGGCTACCGAGCGTGAGGATGGGCGTCCGCCTTGCGGTGGACGTCGGTTCCGTGCGCATCGGCGTCGCGCGTTGCGACCCCGGCGGCCTGCTCGCCACCCCGCTGACCGTGGTCCGCCGGGGCAAGGGTGATCTGGCCAGGCTCGCCGAGCTGACCACGCAGGCCGAGCCCGTCGAGGTGATCGCCGGCCTGCCGACGTCGCTGTCCGGCAGGGAAGGTCCGGCGGCGGCGGCGGCGCGCGAGTTCGCCGCCGCGCTCGCGGCCAGGATCGCCCCCGTGCCGGTCCGTCTCGTGGACGAACGCTTCACGACCACCGCGGCGCACCAGGCGCTGCGCCTGAGCGGCAAGGATTCCCGGGCCCGCCGCCAGGTCGTCGACGCGGCCGCCGCGGCCGTGCTGCTCCAGGCCGCCTTGGATGCCGAACGCGGCACCGGATACCCTCCAGGCGAGCTAGTGACGGAAGGAACCGGTACGTGACCAACACCCAGGATGGCTGGCGCGCTGACCAGCCAGGGGCGCGCGGCCAGCTGCCGCCCGAGTACGAGCCGGTTCATCACGAACCTCGGCGCCCCCAGGGCCGCCGTCCGGATCCGCGCGACCCGCGCAACGCCGGGCAATGGGGCCCGCCGGCGCATGGCCAGCCCCAGCCAAACCAGCGACAGCCGTACCAGCCCCAGCCTCACCAGCCACAGCCCTACCAGCCGCAGCCGTATCAACCGCAGCAGCCGCAGCAGCCACAGTGGCAGCAGCCACAGCCGCCCCAATGGCAGCAACCTGACCAATGGCAGCAGCCGCCGCAATGGGAACAGCCGCCCCAGTGGCAGGAGCCCCCTCCTCGTCCCAGCTTCGAGCCGAACGGCGGCCAGGGCTTCATGCCCGGCTTCAGCGGTGACGACCACGGTTACGGTGATCAGGACTACGGTGATCAAGGCTACGAGCAGGGCTACGACGAGGACTACGAGGAGCCGCCCGCCACCGGCCGGCGGCAGAAGCCGCCGAAGAAGCGCCGGAGCAAGATCCGCATACTGGCTCCGTGGATCGCCCTCCTGGTGATCGTCATCCCGATCGCGTACGGCGGCTACTACGCCTACAAGCTGTACCAGGACAAGTATCACCCGGCCGACTACACCGGCGACGGCTTCGGCAGCGTCCAGGTCGAGGTCAGGACCGGCGACAGCGCGTCCACGCTGGCGCCGCAGCTGCTGAGCCTCGGCGTGGTCGAGAGCACCCGCGCGTTCATCAACGCCGCGGAGAAGGTCACCACTGGCCCGGGCATGGAGCCCGGCTTTTACCGGTTGCACAAGCACATGTCGGCGGCCGCGGCCTACGCCATCTTGTCCAACCCGGCGAACATCGTCGAGGTCAAGGCGATTCTCCCAGAGGGCCTGCGTGCCAGCCAGATCATCGCCGTGCTGGCCAAGGCCGACCCGGAACTGACGCTGAGCGCCTACCAGCAGGCGCTGCGGAATCCGAAGCTCGGCCTGCCCGCGTATGCCGGCGGGAAGGCCGAAGGCTACCTGTTCCCCTCCGAGTACCTCATCCAGCCGAACGCCACCGCGCTGAGCGTGCTCCAGCAGATGGTCAGCCGGTTCAACCAGGAGGCGGCGCGAGCCAACGTGACGACGGCGGCCGCCCGGGTGCACCTGAGCCCGGCGCAGGTCATCGTGCTGGCCAGCCTGCTTCAGGCCGAGGGCGGCAAGGTCAGCGACTTCCCGAAGATCGCCGAGGTGATCTACAACCGGCTGGCGCGGGGCATGCCGCTCCAGCTGGACAGCACGGTCTTCTACGGGCTCGGCAGGTACGGGACCAACGCGAGCCAGCAGGACCTGGCGAGCACCTCGCCGTACAACACGTACAAGTACAAGGGCCTGCCGCCGGGTCCGATCGACAGCCCGGGCGACGCCGCCATCCAGGCCGCGCTGCACCCCGCCACCGGGGGCTACCTGTACTTCGTCACCGTGAACCTGAAGACTCACCTGACCGAGTTCGCCGACACCTACGCGCAGTTCCAGCAGCTGCTGCGGCAGCGCGCGGGCCAGGGGTAGCCGGGTTGCGTGCCGCGGTCCTGGGCAAGCCGATCGCCCACTCGCTGTCCCCGGTGCTGCACCTCGCCGCGTACCGGGCGCTCGGCATCGCGGACGAGTGGACGTATGAGATAGTCGAGTGCGACGAGCGGGAACTGCCCGAGGTGCTCGACCGCGGCTGGGCCGGGCTGTCGCTGACCATGCCGCTCAAGCGGGCGGTGCTGCCGTTGCTCGATCGCGCCGAGCCGCTCGCCGTGGAGGTGGGCGGCGCCAACACGGTCGTGTTCCGCGAGGACGGCAGGTACGGCTACAACACCGATGTGGCAGGCATGATCGCCGCGCTCGCCGGGATCGGCGTGGTCAAGGCGGACAGTGCGACGATCCTCGGCGCGGGCGCCACCGCGTGCGCGGCCCTGGCCGCGGTGCGCGGACTGGGCCTGACCGAGGTGATGGTGCTGGTCCGCGACCGGGCGCGCGCCGGTGACCTGCTGGCTGCCGCGCGCCGGCTGGGCATGGACGTTGACCTGCGGCCGCTCACCACGCAGATCAGGAACGGCGATCTGCTGATCTCCACGTTGCCTGCCGGTGCCGCGGACTTTATCTCCGAACGGCCTTTGGTTTCACGGTCCCTGCCCGTGGCAGTGCTCGACGTGGTCTACGCCCCGTGGCCGACTCGCCTCGCGCTGGCCGCTGAGCGGGCCGGCGTCCCGGTCGCCAGCGGCGGCGACCTGCTGCTGCATCAGGCCGCCCGCCAGGTCGAGCTGATGACGGGCCGGTCGCCCGCGCCCGTGGCGGACATGCGCGCCGCACTCGCCGCGCGCTTACCAGGCCCCCCAGGTATCTGAGCTGGCCGCCGCGCCTCTAACCGGGTGGAGTGGGATGGTCCGCGGCGAAGCGGAGGAACGGTGACTGCGACGCGTGTATCAGGTGCCGCTATACGTGCTCTTCCCCGGGTAAGCGGCAGTCCTGCCGCGACAACCGCAGAGGGGGAATCCCGTGAACGCAAACGACGCCCACCTGACCGAGCTGACCACCGCGCAGAGCGGCAGCACGATCGAGGACAACGCGCCGAACGCGCCAAGCCAGGCCGGCTTCGACCTCATCATTGAGGGCGTGGCGGGCAACGTCATCGGCGGCTCGGGCCAGCCGTACACGCTGACGATCTCCGCCATGGACCTGACGACCGTGACGGCGGCCGCGGACCTGGTGCCGCCGGTGGCCAACCCGCAGCACTTCGACGCGCCTACCGGCTGGAAGCCGAACGGTCCCGACTTCGAGTACACCCAGTCATTCCCGATCACGGTGCCCGTGCTCGGCAGCGGCGCGCGCAAGTACGCGGGCCACGTCCTGCAGTACACAACGACGCTGGTAAACGCCAACGGCCAAGTGGTCTCCATCATTCAGAGCGACCCGTTCGTCCTGGTCTGACCGGAGGGGACTTGCGGGGCGGACGCCGTTCCGCCCCGCAGGCGTTTGACTCAGCTCACGGCCCGCGCGGAAGATGTGCTGTGGGCACGACGAATAGTGAGCTTGTGGCCGGCGCGACCGCGGGCGACCAGCGCGCGTGGGATGCCTTGGTGGAGCGCTACACCAGCCTGCTGTGGGCGATCGCGCGGTCGTACCGGCTGCCGCCGTCCGACGCGGCCGACGTGGTGCAGACGACGTGGCTGCGGCTGGTCGAGCACCTCGAGCGGATCGCCGACCCGGACCGGCTGCCCGGCTGGCTCGCCACCACCGCGCGCCGCGAGTGCCTGCGGCTGCTGCGTCGCGCGGATCGTGAGGTCTACTCGGCCAGCGGCGTCCGCGACGCCCCCGACGACGGCCCCGCGCCGGATGCGGCGCTGCTCGCCGGCGAGCGCGACGCGATCCTGTGGGCGGCGTTCGCCCGGCTCGACGACTTCTGCCAGCGGCTGCTCCGGGTGCTGTCCGCGGACCCGCCGCCGTCCTACGCCGTCGTGTCCGTGGCCCTCGACATGAAGATCGGCAGCATCGGCCCTACCAGGGCCAGGTGCCTGGCGAAGCTGCGACAGCTACTGCCGGAGAGCGAGCAACTGCCATGACGACCCCGCCGCACCCCGACGACGAACTGGCCGGCTGGCTCGCCAGCGTGCTCACGCACGCCGACCCGGTGCCGGAGCGGCTGTTCGACGCCGCGCGCGCCGCGTACGGCCTGCGCGACCTCGACGCACGGGTCGCCGAACTGGTCCGCGACTCCGCGGTCGATGCCCCGGCGGCGCTGGTGCGCGGCGACGACCTGCGGCTGCTGTCGTTCGAGACCGGCGACCTGGTGATCGAGTGCGAGGTGCGCCGGCACCCGGCCCGGGTGGACGTACTCGGCCAGGTGGTCGGCGGCATCGCGACGAGCGTAACCGCGACCAGCATTGCCACACAGGGCGCGGCCGCTGCCGAGGATCCGGTCGAGGCACCGGTCGACGGCCAGGGCCGGTTCAGCATTCGCGGCGTGCCGGGCGGCGTGCTGCGGCTGGGCTGCCGGCTCGCCGACGGGACCGTGGTCGTCACGAGCTGGACACCGGTGTAGGCATGCTAGCGGGATCCGCCGGCACGGCGGCGCGTGACGCGCTCGATCTGGTCCCCGCCGACCCGCGTCGGGCCGCGCTCCAGGCTGGGCGCGCGCTCCAGCTCGCCGAGCGCGAGCGCGATCTGGCGGCACAGTCCCTCGCGCACCGGGCACTCGGGCTCGCCGCTCGCGAGGTCGGCGACCTGACCGCGGCGCTGACGGCGCTGCGGGCCGCGGTCCGGGTAGCCGAGCGCGGCGAGCTGCCGGTTCTTGCCGCGCAGGCGCGGATGAGCCGGGCCTTCGTGCTGCTGTCCCAGGGAAAGGTGCGGGTGGCCATCCGCGACGCGGAATCCTCCGTCGCCGACCTGCGCGGCGCTGACCGGGCGCGCGCCCTCGCCCAGTACGGGCTGATCCTCCAGCGTGCCGGGCACCTGGATCACGCGCTGGCGGTGTACGCCCCGGCGCTGTCCGCGCTCCGGCGGCACCGGGACAAGCTCTGGGAGGCGCGGCTGCGCAACAACCGCGGCATCCTGTACCGGTACCGCGGCCAGCTCCGCCGCGCGAAGGCGGACATCACCCGGGCCGAGCAGCTCTACGCGACGCTCCAGCTGCCCCGGGCGCAGGCCGGGGCACGGTGGAACCTGGGCGTCGTCGAGGGCACGATGGGTGACATCCCCGCCGCGCTGGATGCCCTGGACGCCGCGGCGGATGCGTTCAGGAAGGCGGACGTGCCGGCCGCCGCCCTGCTGCTCGACCAGGGTGAGGTGCTGCTGTCGGCCGGCCTGGCGCACGAGGGGCTGGAGACGGTCAGCGCCGCAGTGGCCGAGCTGTCCAAGCGCGGTCAGCACGCCGATCTCGCCGAGGCCCGCCTGCTGCTCGCCCGCGCCAGGCTCGCGGCCGGCGAACCCGGCGCCGCCGCGGCCGACGCCGGTGCGGCGCGGCAGAGCTTCGCCCGTCAGCACCGGCCGAGCTGGTCGGCCATGGCACAGTACGTCGAGGTGCACGCGATGTGGGCGGCGGGTGACCGGTCGGAGCGGCTGCTGCGCGCCGCGCTGCGCACCGCTACCCGGCTGTCCGCGACCGGCTGGACCACGGCGGCGCTGGACATCCGCCTGCTGGCGGGCCGGATCGCCACCGACGTGGGCCGCCTGGCGGTCGCGGACGCGCAGCTCAGGACAGCCGCCAGGGCTCGGCGGTCGGTCCAGCTCGACCAGCGTGCCCGGGCCTGGTACGCGCTGGCGCTGCTGCGGCACCGCAACGGCGATCAGCGCGGCGCCTACCGCGCGGTCTGCGCCGGACTCGACGCCGCCGAGCAGCACCGCGCCCTCCTTGGCGCGACCGAACTGCGCGTCCAGGTGGCCGGGCAGGTCGCGGACCTGGCCGCGCTTGGCGTGGATCTCGCGCTGGCGCATCGGGATCCCGGGCGGGTGCTGCGGTCCGCCGAGCGGCACCGCGCGGCCACCCTGCGGCTGCGACCGGTGCTGCCGCCGGCGGATGAAGGGCTGGCCGATCTGCTGGCGCGGCTGCGAGTGGCCGCGGCAGAGGCGGAGCGCGCCCAGCTGAACGAAGCCGCGGCTCGCCCGCTGCGCCGACGGCAGCGTGCGCTGGAAGACGAACTCCGCCGTCGGCTGCGGCATTCGCGTGGCGCCCCGGCGCCGTTGCCGCCGTCGGCCGCCGGCACCAGCCATCTGGCCGCGGACCTGGCGGCCGCGCTCGGCGACCGGGTTCTCATCGAGTACCTGGAGCGGGCCGGCCGGATGTACGCGGTGGTGCTGCGGGACGGCGCCGCGACGCTCCGGGCGCTCGAACCGGCCGCAGGCCCCGCGACGATCGCCGCGGAGCTCGAGTCGCTCAGGTTCGCCTGGCACCGCACGGTCACCGGCCATGGCTCGGACACCTCGTTGCGCGCCGCGGCCAGCCTGGTGACGCACGCCGCGGCCCGGCTGGACGACATGCTGCTTCGGCCGCTGGCACCGCTGCCGGACGGGCGTCCGCTGGTGCTGGTACCGACCGGGCAACTCCAGTCGGTGCCGTGGCTGATGCTGCCCGGCTGCGCCGGGCGCTCGGTCACCGTGGCCCCGTCGGCGGCGACCTGGCTGGCCGCGGCCGGAGGCCCAGGCAAGTCCGGCACCGCGGCCGCTCGCCCCCCCGGCGGCTCCGCCGGACACGCGGTGCTTGTCGCCGGTCCGGGTCTGCCCGGTGCGGCGCGGGAGGTGGCCGCGCTGTCCGCGCTGTATCCGGACGCGCGGGTCCTCACCGGGCCTGACGCCACGGTCGGCGCGACGCTGCGGGCACTGGACGGCGCGGCCATCGCCCACATCGCCGCACACGGGCGCTTCCGTGAGGATAACCCGCTGTTCTCGGCGCTCATGCTGGCCGACGGCCCGCTGACCGTCTATGACCTGGAACGGCTCGGCGCCGCCCCCGCCGCGATCATGCTGGCCGCGTGCGACTCCGCGATGTCACCGGTGCGGCCGGGCGACGAGATGACCGGCCTAGCCGCCGCGCTGCTCGCCGTCGGCACCCGCACCGTCGTCGCCCCGCTGCTGCCGGTCCCGGACGATACCGGCGGTGCCCCCGCCCATACCTGGCACCGCCTGGTCAGGCAGGGAACAGCGCCCGCCGCCGCGCTCTGCGTCGCGGCACGGGACGAGGCGGCGACGGCGCTGATCTGTCTAGGCTTCGGCTGATTCGCGCACCACCTCGCAGTCGGCCACGCCGGGTTCCGGAATGATCACCGGCCCCAGGCGGGCCCTGCCGACCGCGGACGCCAGCACGGCGTCGGCCGCGGCGGCTGCCGTGCCGGCGGCCTTGATCTGGTTCGCGATCAGCGCCGCGAGCTGCGGCGCCGCGAACGAGGTGCCGTTCCAGCAGGCGGTCCCGTGCATCGGCCGCGGCAGTGGATCCGAGGGCCGCTTCCAGATGCCCTGGAGGTACGTGCTGCGGATGCGCGTGCCCGGCAGCCAGACCCGCACCCACGGCCCGTAGTTGCTGAAGTGCGCGCGGCGCGGCCGCCCGCGGTGGATGTCGACGGCGCCCACCGAGAGCACGCCTTCGGTCGCGGCCGGGTAGAACGGCCGTGCCTTGTTGTTGTTGCCGGCCGCCGCGACGACCGCGGTACCGGCCGGCAGCGCGGCGATCGCGGCGGTCGACGCCACCGGCGGCTGGTCGTCGGCGGTGTAGCCGCCGAGCGAGAGGTTGATCACCGGTGCGTCCGCCCGGCCGAGGGCCAGCGCCGTCGTGGCGTCGTCGCCCACCCCGGCGGGGTCGAGCACCTTCACCTGCCGGATCCGGGCCGACGGCGCGATGCGCATGATGATGCCGTCGATGAACGTGCCGTGCCCGCCTTCCGAGGTCAGGTACCCGTCGGCGCCGACCGGCGCTTCGACGTCCGCCGCCGTGTAGCGGACCCGCCAGGCCAGGCCCTTGTGCAGGGCCGGAACCTCCGGGTCGTAGCCGGTGTCGAGCACCGCGACCAGCACCGGCACATCCTCCGGTTCCGCGTACGGATCCTCGTCGAGCGCCATCGCGTCGTGCGGCTCGCCGGCCGGGCCGCCGTGATAGTCCGGCGGCGGCGGGCCTTCCCCGCAGAACACGTGGTTCGGCGCCACCCCGCGGCCGCGGAATTCGTCGACGATCCCGGGGATGTGCACGCGCGGGGGCATCAGGAACGCCAGCACCGGCAGCTTGGCGCGGGCGAACTCCTCGGTCAGCTTCGGGTCCTCGACCGCGCCCCGTTCGGCCAGGCCCTTGATGACGCTGCCAACCTGAGGCGTCTGACTCACCAGAATCTGCCGCGGGCGGTACAGATAACCCGGACCCTCCAGGACGTCTTGCGGCTCGCGTCGTTCGCACAGTTCCGCGTGGCGGTCACGTGCCCAGTCGCTGCTCATGCCTCGCTCCTCCTCCACTCGTGCGTTCACTTGCCAGAGCAGCACCGCGCCGTTCTGATACACGAACCGGCCTGGCATGCTGGCGTGGTGGGTGCTCGGAGGTCACGCCACTGTCGTTCTGATGAAAAAGGGGTTTAATGGGGTTCGCCGGTTTTGACCTTGATATGACGCTGATCGACTCGCGGCCCGCGATCATGGCGGCGTTCGCGGAGGTCGCCCGCGAGACGGGGGTGGCGATCGACCTCGCGGCGGTGGACAGCCGGCTCGGGGTCAAGCTCGAAGACGAGATGACATACTGGTTCCCGGCAGAGGAGCAGGTCGCCGCCCTGGCCAGCTACCGGCGGCACTACGTGCGGCTGGCGGCCGAGCACACCGAGGCGCTGCCGGGCGCCGCGGCAGCGCTGGCCGCGGTGCGCGCCGCGGGGGACCGGGTCGTGATCATCACCGCCAAGCACCCCGTCTCGGTGGAGCCGAGCCTGCGCGCCGCCGGGCTGACCGCGGACGAGCTGTACACCCACGTGTTCGGACCGGAGAAGGCCGAGGTGCTGCGCAGGCTGTCCGCGGTCGTCTATGTGGGGGACAGCCCGCCGGACATGGCGGCCGCGGCCGCCGCGGGGGTACGCGCGGTCGGGGTCAGCACCGGATCGTTCGGGGACCGGGCACTCTACGAGGCCGGCGCGGACGTCGTGCTGGACTCGCTGACCGGCTTCCCGTCGTGGTACAGGGCGCTGGCCACCGCGTAGGGGATCGGCCGGGGATGCACCAGCAGCGCCCTGGCGACGTGCCGGATCTGGAGCCGCAGCGGAGTGAGGACCTGCTCGGCGCGGCGCCACGCAATTTGCTCATCGGTGCTGATGCTGTCCCTGAAGTGCTTGGCGTCGCCGCCGTCGGCGCGCCAGGACTTCAGGAACGCGCGCAGGTCGGCGTCGTTCTCCAGCATCGTCCAGCCGCGCAGCCGCTCCGCGATCTGCCCGGCCGCGTCGATCACGAACGCGTCCGGGCCGTCCGCGCGGATCGAGTGCACCCGGCCCGCGCCGGTGGTGCCCTGGCGGATGCTGGCCGAGCTGAACGTCGCGCCGGTGGCGAGCGCGGCGACGACGTGGCCCGCCTCATGCCAGGCAGTCACCACCGCCGCAGTGCGGGCCGGCCGGTACGTCGCCGCGTAGCCGCCGTCGTAGCGCTGCCGGATCCACTCGTCGTGCACGATCGACTCGTCGTCATAGCGGACGAGCCGGGTAAGCTCTTGCCTGATTTCGTCGAGCTGGCGCTGCCGGGCCGGCGTCATCAGCGTCATCGGGGTCATCGGGGTCTGAGCAGGCAGAACTCGTTCCCCTCCGGATCGGCGAAGACCTGCCAGGTGACCTCGCCCTGGCCGATGTCCACCGGCACCGCGCCGGCCTCGCGCAGCCGGGCGGCGGCCTCTGCCTGGTCCTCGCCCGGCTCCGGCGCGACGTCCAGGTGGATCCGGTTCTTCACGGTTTTCTTGTCCGGCACCTTGAGCAGCACCAGGAACGGGCCGGTGCCGTGCGGCGAGCGCAGGACGATGAGCTCGTCGTTCTGCTTGACGCGGTCCCAGCCGGTGGCGAGCTGCCACACGCCGACCACGGCCTTGGGGTCCTCGCAGTCTATGACGATGTACCCGTACCGGCCGGTCGAGGCGAAACCGGAGCCGGGGGAGAGGACGCAGAACTCGTTGCCTTCGGGGTCGGCGAGCACGACCCACGGCACGTCGCCCTGGCCGATGTCGACGCGGGTGGCACCCAGCGCGAGCAGCCGCTCGACCTCGGCGCGCTGGTCTGCCTCGGATTCGGTGGCCAGGTCCAGGTGGACGCGGTTCTTGACGGTCTTCGGCTCCGGGACCGGCAGGAACACCAGCGGGATCGTCTCCGGACTGGGATAGGTGTAGCCGGGCGGCTCGATGCCCACCTCCTCCGGCTCTTCTTCGGTCACCTCCCAGCCGAAGACGGCCGTCCAGAACCTCGCGATCCTGGACGGGTCGGCGGAATCGACGGCGAGGTGCACGAGGCGGGTGGGCATGCGGTCAGCCTATCCAGCTCGGGTTCAGGGCCAGCCGGCGGCGGGCGCCGGGGGGCGCGGCGAGCAGTACCTGCTGGCCGCGCGGATGACGCTCAGCGTGCCGGAGCGGCACTACCTCGAGTCGCGAGCGAGCCGCGCATCGACGGGTTAGCCGAGGTCTATCCGGACCGGGCCCTAGTGGTCCTGGTGAGCCCGCTGGGGCTGACCCAGGTCAGCACGCCGGGCTCCACATGTTCGACTTTCCACCCCTGAGCTTGCTTGATCTGATGGTGTGCGCGGCACAGCGGCGCGAGGTTGCATTCGCACGTCAGTCCACCGTCCTCCCAGGGGATGGTGTGGTCCACATCGCAGGCGGCTGCGGGCTGGACGCAGCCGGGCGCGGCGCACCGGGTGTTCCTGGCCTGGACCAGGTGGCGGAGCTTGCGGCTGGGCGTGTAGGTCGGC
>DASRFJ010000007.1:0-14285 GCA_035651595.1 Streptosporangiaceae bacterium
TGAAAACTAGCAAGTTTTTTCCGGAATCCGGTAACTTGCATATCGTGGCCAGCTGGACTTTCCTCACCGCGCACGCCAGGGTTCTGCTGTGCGTCGCCCGTGACCCAGGAGTACGCCTGCGGGACATGGCGGCCAGTCTCGGCATCACCGAACGAACCGCCTACGCCATCATCACGGACCTGACCGAGGCAGGATACGTGGTCAAGGAGAAGGACGGCCGCCGTAACCGCTACCGCATCCAGGAGCATCTCCCGCTGCCAGAGCCTGCCGCCCGGGACCGTACCGTCGGCGAGCTGCTGGCCCTGCTAGCCAGCACGGAACAGACCGCCACGTAAGAGGAGCAGTACACAGGTCACCGAACGGCGGGACGTTCATCCCTATGGCTCGTGCTTGGACCGCGATGGCCTGAATCCCGTGTCCGGCACCCGCGGAAAGGAGCCGTCGCGATGAGCACCACGGTCAAGGACGTGATGACCACGAAGGTCGTCGCCGTCAAGAAAGATGCCTCCGTCAAAGAGATGGCCGCCGGCTGCGCCAGCACCGGATATCCGCCGGCCGCCCATGTGCCCACCTCGGGTCCGCTGTTCTAAGACCATGAACAGGGAGTTCAACCTCGCCGCCAGCATGACACGATCGTGCCCGCCACGGTGGGGAAGATCCCTGGCGCCCAGGCGCTGGTCGGCGGCAACCTCGCGGCCTCGAACGACTGGAACAACCAGCTAGCGCAGCGCATGGCGCCAGTCTTCGGTTTCGTGATGGGCATCACGTTCCTGCTGATGTGCTCACCCCCTCCCATCCCGAACTGCTCACGGTCGCCGCGGCCGGTGACTTCGAGGGGGTGCTGTCGTTCGGCATCGGCCTTGCCGGGCAGGGCGGCTACCACGTCTTCACGCTCACCAGCCCGAGCCGGGTAGTGATCGACGTGAACCACGTCGCGCTCGGCACGTTCCCCGGCATCTGGAACATCACCAGCTGGCCGAAGTACTGGGCCGCGCAGTACGCCTGGCTCAACGGCCATCAGCCGTGGCTGAGCAATCCGCCGGTGGTCGTCCAGGTGTGGGCACGCGGCCGGTACGACACCGCCGCGGTCATCCATCAGGTGAACCCGGACACCTTCAACGTCACCGTGCCCGGCGGGAAGGCCGTCATGGTCACCGGGACCCGGCCCGTCCGTGTCCCAGGCCCGTGGGTTATCACCAAGATCAGTTAGCGGAGGTCGGACATGGACGCCTTTCCCAAGCTCGTCGCGGCGGGCCCGATGTTCTTCGTCAGCGCGTGGCTGCTCATGCTGTTCGCCGGCGTGGTCGGGACCGACGTGGGCATCCGCCCGTTCGGGTACGTCACCTCGATGGTGGTCACCATCGGCCTGTGGCTGGCGCTGGCTCCCGCGATCGGCGCGGCCGCCAGGTCGGCACCCGGTCACCCGAAAGAATGACGTAACCCGAGGACCGTCCGGACCTGGCGGGCGATCTCTAGGTCCTCGCGGGCGGCGATCACCGCGGCCCGCACCGGGGCGTCCGGCGTGCCGATCTCCCGGTCGCCGGTCCCGGACTCATTACGCGCGGCATCGCCCCGTATGCCGAGGAATCCGAGCGCGTCCATCGCCCGGGACCGGATCTCGGCGGAGTTCTCCCCGACGCCGCCGGTGAACACCAGCAGGTCCAGGCCGCCGAGGGCGGCGGTCATGGCGGCCGCGGCTCCGGCCAGCCGGTGCAGGTACACGTCCCGCGCCAGCACCGCCCGGGCGTCCCCGGACGAAGCCCGCGCGAGGATCTCGCGCATGTCCGCGGTCCCGGCCAGCCCGTACAGCCCGGACCGGTATTCCAGCGTGGCGGCCAGCTCCGCGGCCGGCATCCCCGCGTGGGACTCCAGCCACAGCACCAGGCCGGGATCCACCGATCCGGACCTGGTCGCCATGACCAGCCCGTCCAGCGGCGTGAACCCCATCGTGGTGTCCACCGAGCGGCCGTCCAGGACCGCGCACAGCGACGCCCCGGCGCCCAGGTGGCAGCTGACGATCCGGGAGGCGCCGCCGGGAACCAGCTCCGCCGCGCGCCGCGACACGTACGCGTGCGAAAGGCCGTGGAATCCGTACCGCCGCAGGGTCCACCGCTGCCGCCATTCGGCGGGCAGCGCGAACGTCGACGCCGCCTCCGGAAGAGAAGCATGGAACGCGGTGTCGAAGCAAGCCACGGCCGGCACATCCGGGAGCACGGCGGACACCGCGTCGAGCGCGGCCAGCGATTTCGGCTGGTGCAGCGGGGCCAGGTCGGTCAGTGACTCAAGCCGCTGCCGCACCGCGGCGTCCACGACGACCGGGGACTGAAACAAGGTCCCGCCGTGCACGATCCGGTGCCCGGCCGCGGCCACGCCGCCGAACGTCGACAGAGCGGATTTCAGTGTCTCTGTGTCGGCCGCGCCGCGTGGCGCCGGCAGATCAGCGGAGGCCACCACCAAATCGGAGCCGGAGAGCACGCGCAGTTTCAGGCTGCTGGATCCGGCGTTGACGATCAGTATTTCCACGCCCAGTCCCTGATCTCGGGCGCGTCTTCGCCTTCTTGCCGGGTGTAGGCGCGGCAGGCGATGCGTTTGTCGGCCATGAGCTGGCGCAGGTGCCCGGTTGTGGCGGACAGCCCGGGTACCCGGTCGATGACGTCCATCACCAGGTGGAACCGGTCCAGGTCGTTGAGCATCACCATGTCGAACGGCGTGGTGGTGGTGCCTTCCTCTTTGTAGCCGCGGACGTGGAAGTTGGAGTGCCCGGCGCGCCGGTAGGTGAGCCGGTGGATCAGCCACGGGTACCCGTGATAAGCGAAGATCACCGGCACGTTCACGCCGAACAGCGCGTCGAACTCCGCGTCGGACATGCCGTGCGGATGCTCGGTGTCCGGCTGAAGCCGCATCAGGTCGACCACGTTGACGACGCGCACCTTGAGCGACGTCAGGTGCTCGCGCAGGATCGACGCGGCGGCGAGGATCTCCAGGGTCGGGATGTCGCCGCAGCACGCGAGCACCACGTCGGGTGCGCCGCCGGCGTCGGTGGACGCCCAGTCCCAGATCCCCGCGCCGCGGGTGCAGTGGATGACCGCCTCGTCCATCGGCAGCCAGTTGAACTGCGGCTGCTTCCCGGCCACGATCACGTTCACGTAGTGCCGGGACCGCAGGCAATGGTCCGCGACCGACAGCAGGCAGTTCGTGTCCGGCGGCAGGTAGACCCGGATCACCGACGCCTTCTTGTTCACGACGTGATCGATGAAACCGGGATCCTGGTGGGAGAACCCGTTGTGGTCCTGCCGCCACACCAGGGACGAGAGCAGGTAGTTCAGCGACGCGACCGGCCGCCGCCACGGGATGTCCCGGGTGACCTTGAGCCACTTGGCGTGCTGGTTGAACATCGAGTCGATGATGTGGATGAACGCCTCGTAGCAGTTGAACAGGCCGTGCCGCCCGGTGAGCAGGTAGCCTTCCAGCCACCCCTGGCACAGGTGCTCGGACAGCACCTCCATGACCCGCCCGTCCGGCGCGAGGTGGTCGTCGCCGGGCAGGATCTGCCCGTCGAAGGCCCGGTCCGTCACCTGGAATACGTCCTGGAGCCGGTTGGATGCCGTCTCGTCGGGGCCGAACAGCCGGAACGAAGCAGGGTTCGCCGTTATGACATCCCTGAGCCAGGAGCCGAGGACACGGGTAGGCTCCGAGACTCCGTCGCCGGGCTTGGTCACGTCTACCGCGTAGGACCGGAAGTCCGGCAGGGCCAGGTCGCGCAGCAGCAGCCCGCCGTTGGCGTGCGGGTTCGCGCCCATCCGCCGGTACTCGCTCGGCGCCAGCCTGGCGATCTCCGGCAGCAGGGCACCGGCGTCATCGAACAGCTCCGCGGGCCGGTACGACCGCAGCCACTGCTCCAGCAGCGCCAGATGCTCCGGGTTCGTCCGGGCCGCCGCGATCGGCACCTGGTGCGCCCGCCACGTCCCCTCGACCGGGAGCCCGTCGACGACCTTGGGCCCGGTCCAGCCCTTCGGCGTGCGCAGCACGATCGCCGGCCACTTCGGCCGCGTCAGATCGCCGTCTTCGCGGGCCCGTCGCTGGATCGCGTGGATCTCGGTGACCGCCGCGTCCATGACCTCGGCGAGCCGCTGGTGCACCAACGCGGGATCAGCACCCTCGACCACGTGCACCTGGTAGCCGTAGCCGCGCAGCAGCGACTCCAGTTCCTCGCCGGGGATCCGCGCCAGCACAGTGGGGTTCGCGATCTTGTACCCGTTCAGGTGCAGGATGGGCAGCACCGCGCCGTCCCGCGCGGGATCGAGGAACTTATTCGAATGCCAGGAACCAGCCAGCGGCCCGGTTTCCGCCTCGCCGTCCCCGATCACGCATGCCACGATCAGGTCCGGGTTGTCGAACGCGGCGCCGTACGCGTGTGCCAGCGAATACCCTAGCTCGCCGCCCTCGTGGATCGAACCGGGTGTTTCCGGCGCGACGTGCGACGGGATCCCGCCGGGAAACGAGAACTGCTTGAACAGCTTCGCCATGCCCGCCGCGTCCGGCGTGATCGCCGGATACAGCTCGCTGTAGGAGCCCTCCAGGTACGTGTTCGCGACCATCCCGGGGCCGCCGTGACCCGGCCCGGCCACGTAGATGACGTTCAGGTCCCAGTTCCTGATCACCCGGTTCAGGTGCGCGTAGATCAGGTTCAGCCCCGGCGTCGTGCCCCAGTGCCCGAGCAGCCGCGGCTTCACGTGCTCCGCCCGCAGCGGCTCGGTCAGCAGCGGATTACCTAGCAGGTAAATCTGCCCCACCGACAGGTAATTCGCCGCCCGCCACCACGCGTCGATAAGCCCCAGCTCAGCCGGAGTCAGCGGGCCGGTTTCCGTAATGGTCACTTATTTAACCCCTTTTATTCAGAACGACAGTGGTGTCACCGCAATTTTCTCAAGAACGGATCCTGAGGCTCACGCGGCATCACCTTTACCCGCGCGTCAATGGCCGGCGTCCCGGTGGGCCCGAGGTCCAGTTCGATGACTTCGGGCAGGTCGTCCGCCAGCCGGGACACCCGCAGCAGCAGGTCACGCACCGCGGGCACGTCCGCAGAATGGATCGACCGGGTCATCGCCTCCGCGTCCGCGTCGGTGAGCGGCGCGAACCGTGCGGTAGGCCCGCACATCACGAGCGGCCCGAACACGTGGTCGTCGGTGACGCGCACGATCACGTCCGCCCCGGCCTGCGGGATGCCGTAGCAACCGAGCAGGCCGGCGGTCTCGGCGGGGGAGAGCCAGCCGCCGTCGTGATGTCTGTCCAAGTAGCCGCGGACAAGGGTGTGCGCGTCCCATGTTCGTACGTCGGGGAAGCTGGGCACCTCGCCGCGCGGCGCCGTGCGCCACGCCCCGTAACTGGCGGCGCGCGCGATCGCGGCGGCGGCCGCTTCCGGGTATGCGTAGGACGGGATCCGTTCGTCCAGCAGGCGCACTGACTCCGCCTGGTCCAGCACGACCGCGGCGAACGGGACGGTTACCTTCGCTTGCTCGATGGCTGCGACCAGGTCACCGGTGGCGCCTGTCGGCAGCACCAGCGCGATCATCGCGTCGACCGTCTCGTCGGCGGCGATCAGCTCGAGCACCTGCCGGAAGTCGTCGCCGCCGATCGCGGCGGTGGTGTCCACCGGCCCGGTGACCGCGCCGGTGTCCGGGATCAGCGTGCGCAGCTTGCGCCGGTTCAGGCCGCGCGGCCGGTGCACGGTCAGGCCCAGGTCGGCGCACGCGTCGGCGGCGAGCACCCCGGCGCCACCCACGTTCGACACGATCGCCACGGTCCGGCCGGCCGGCACCGGCTGGGTGGCGAGGAACGCCGTCGTCTCGATCAGCTCGCCGAGACCGGGCAGTGCGATGATGCCGGCCTGCTCGAACAGCGCTTCCCGGCTGACCAGCGGGGACGCGGCTGCCGCGGTGTGCGAGGCGGCGGCCTGCTGGCCCGCCTCGGACCGCGCGGCGTCCACGACGAGCACCGGCATGCTGGCGCCGACCCGGCGCGCTGTCCTGGCGAACTTGCGCGGGTTGCCGAACGATTCGATGTACAGCACGGCGAGCTTGGTGAGCCCATCCTGCTCCCACCACATCAGCAGGTCGTTGCTCGACACGTCCAGCTTGTCGCCGACCGACGCGAACGAAGAGACCCCGATGCCGAGCCGGGACAGCTGGTCCACCACGGCCAGGCCGAGCCCGCCGGACTGCATGACCAGGCCCGCGACGCCGGGCTTGGGGTGGCTCGCGGCGAACGTGGCGTCCAGGCCGATACTGGGCACTGCGACCCCGAAGCAGTTGGGGCCGACCAGCCGCATGCCGTGCCGTCGGCAGGCGGCGAGCAGGTCAGCGCTGGCGGCGACCTCGAGCCCCGAGGTGATGACGACGAGCGCCTGCACGCCACGCTTGCCACATTCCTCTGCGACGCTAAGCACGGCGGGGGCGGGCACCGCTACCACCGCGAGTTCGGGCGGCTCGGGCAGGTCGGCGACCGACGGCACGCAGTGCACGCCGCCGACCTGATGCGCGCGCGGGTTCACCGCGTACAGCCGGCCCTGGTAGCCCGCGGTCCGTATGTTGTCGATGATCGTCCGGCCGACCGTGCCCGTCCTGCGGCTGGCGCCGATCACCACGACGGATTCCGGCGCGAGCACGTGCCGCAGGCTCGCGGCGTCGGCCGCGCGTTCTCGCCGCGCCACCTTGTCCAGGTAGGCGTCCAGCACGGTACCGGTATCGTCCGATGGCAGCGGAATACGCACCTCTACCACTCCCTGTTCTGTGCGGCGCTGGACGGGCAGCCCGGCGTCCGCGAAGACGTGCAGCATGGGCCAGTTCTCCGCGAGGGTCTGCGCGGTGAGCGCCGTGATCTGCTGGGTCCTGGCGATCGAGACGAGGTGCTCGAGCAGCAGCGTGGCGATGCCCTTGTGGTGCATGTGGTCGGCGACCGCGAAGGCTACCTCAGCGGTCTTGTCGCCTGCCGCTACGTCGTAGCTGGCGACGCCGATGACCTCGCCGTCGCTGAGCGCGAGCAGCGCGACCCGGCCGGGCGGCGGATCGGTGCACACCCGCCGCGCCTCGGTTTCCGCGGCCAGCCTGCTGATGTTGAAGAACCGCAGGTATATGTTGTCCGGCGACATCGCCTCGTGCATGGCCTTGACCGCGTCGAAGTCTCCTGGCGTGGCGGACCGGATCTCGACGATCTGCCCGTCCGCCAGGAGCGCGTGTACGTTCATCGCCGGGCGGCCACGGTGTCGGGTTCTGGGTATATGAGCCGGTCGCGCACCGAGACCACGCCTTGTACATGCCTGGCCATGCGGACCAGCTCGTGTCCCAGGTCGGCCGTCTCCGGCTCGCCCTGCAGCGTCACGATCCCGTCCTTGACCGTCACCTTGAACCGCCGCGGATCCTCTAGCAGGTCGCGCAGTACCAGCTGGATGATCTCCGTGCGGATCTCGGTGTCCGGCCGGTCGAAGACGGCGAGGATGTCGGTCCTGGTGACGATCCCGGCCAGGCGGCCGGCCGCGTTGACCACCGGGAGCCGCTTGAGCCCGCGGGAGTACATCAGCTTGGCGGCGTGCGCCACCGTGTCGTCCGGCGATACGGTTACCGCCGGGCTGCTCATCAGGTCGGCGGCCGTTGTCCCCTCGGCCTTCTCGTGCTGCTTGCGGTGCACGATGCCGTCGAGCATCCCGGCCACGCCCGCCGTGTCGTCCAGACCCTCCTTGGGGAGCATGTCGGCCTCGGAGATCACGCCGATTACCCGCAGCTGGTCGTCCAGGACGGGAAACGCGCTGATCCGGAATTCCCGGAGCCGCTGGGCCATGTCCTTATAGGTCGCGTCCTTCCGCACCCACAGCACATGGGTGGTCATCACGTCCTTGATGGTGCTGTTCATCTCCATCGTCCCCTTAGCGGCTCAGCACGACCTTGAGCGCGCCGGTCTCGCCTGCCCGGGCGAACACGTCGTACGCCTCGTCGAACTCGTCGAGGCCGAAGTGGTGCGTGATGAACGTGCGCGCGTCGATCTGCCGGGTCCGCACCAGCTCGAGCAGCACCGGGATGGTGAACGTGTCCACCAGACCGGTGGTGATCGTGATGTCGCGGATCCAGTCGCGCTCCAGGTGCAGCGTCGCGGGCTCGCCGTGCACGCCGATGTTCGCGACGTGGCCGCCGGCCCGGACCAGGGCGACCGCCTGCTCGAAGCTGGCCGGCACGCCGACCGCCTCGATCGTGACGTCCGCGCCGAGGCCGTCGGTCAGCTTCTTGATCACGTGCATCGGGTCTTCGCGAGTGCTGTTCACGGTGACGTCCGCGCCGAACCGCTTGGCCGCCTCAAGGCGAGCGTCGGCCAGGTCGATCGCCACGATGTGGCTGGGGCTGAACAGCCGCGCGCCGGTAATCGCGGACAGGCCGATCGGGCCGGCGCCCACGACCGCGACGACGTCGCCGGGCTTGACCTGACCGTTGAGCGCACCGACCTCGTAGCTGGTGGGCAGGATGTCGGCCAGCATGAGCACCTCCTCGTCGGGTGCACCGTCGGGGATCGCGTAGGTAGACGTGTCGGCGAACGGCACGCGGACGTAGTCCGCCTGGGTGCCGTCGATCTTGTGGCCGAGGATCCAGCCGCCGCCGCACAGGCACTGCCCGTACCGGCCCTCCCGGCAGAACCGGCAGGTGCCGCACGCGCTGACACAGGAAACCAGCACCCGGTCGCCCGGCCGCAGCGTGTGCACGCCGTCGCCGGTCTCGTCGACGGTGCCGACCGCCTCGTGGCCGAGGATCCGGCCATTGCGCACCGCCGGGACGTCGCCCTTGAGGATGTGCAGGTCGGTCCCGCAGATCGTGGTGGCGTCGACCCGGATGATCGCGTCGCCGTCGTCGGTGATCTCCGGGTCGCGTACCTCTTCCCAGGCCTTCTGGCCGGGCCCGTGGTAAACCATTGCTCGCATCTGTCCTCCTAAGTCACTGTTCAGCCTCGTCGGGAAAGGCGCCTTCCGGCAGGGCCATACGTCCCATCGACCCGGGTTGTAGGGCCCTACCCCGCAGGCAGCGGCGCTGGCGATGCTGAGGATGAAAGCGAAGGAGGCAGGGCGATGCTGAGCTACGCAAGCGACTTCTGGCCGTTGTTCTGGATCATCGTCGGAAGCGGAGCTGTGCTGACGGCGCTGATATGCCTGCTGGTGGCGACCTTCTCGCCATCGTGGTTCAAGCGCCACGGCCAGCACGCACCACTGATCAGGCTCCATCAGCCGCCCAAGCCCGCGCAGACGCGAAAGGCAGCATGACATGACCACGTCTGAGCGTGTGATCGAGACACTGGACGAAGCGGAATGCCGGCGGCTCATCTCGCACGGCGGCATCGGCCGCATCGCCTACCAGAGCAGGTTCGGCCAGGCCGTGCTGCCGGTGAACTACCAGATGCACGACGGCGCGATCCTGTTCCGGACCGCGGCGCACAGCCCGCTGGACGAGGACCTGCGCACCGGGATCGCCGACGCCGAGTACCGCGTGGCGTTCGAGATCGACGACTTCGACCCGGCGAGCAGGCAGGGCTGGAGCGTGCTCGTCCAGGGCGCGGCACACCATGTCGCACCGGGCGCCGAACGCGAGGCGGCGCTCAGCGCCCGCGTCGAGCCCTGGCCGGGCGGCGAGCGGGAGCTGTTCGTGCGGATCGTCCCGGCCCGGATAACCGGCCGCCGGATCAGATGAAGGAGATCGCCATGTACGACCGGATACTGGTACCGGTGGATAGTTCGGCGCCGTCCGACCGCGCGGTGCTCGCCGCGCGTGACCTGGCCCTGCTGTCCAAGGGCGAGGTCTGGGTGCTCCACCTGCGCGAGCTGCGGGAGGTCGGTGGCAAGGGCGGCGTCGCGGTGCCGTTCGAATCGTCCGAGGACGCGAAAGCAGAGGTCGAGACGTCCCTCAAAGTGCTGACCGAAGCAGGGGTGACGGCGCACGGCGAGGTACGCGGCACGATCTTCGGCTATGCGGCCAAGGAAATCGTCGCCGACGCCAAGGAGATCGGCGCCGACGTCATCGTGATGGGCTCACGCGGCCGTGGCAACCTGGCAGGCCTGGTCCTCGGCAGCACCGCCCACAAGGTCATCCACCTCACCGACCGCCCCGTCCTCGTCATCCGCTAGCTCCCGCCAGAACGCCGGCTGCTGCGGTTTCCGTGGTTGGGGGCCATAGCGGTCTCGCGCCGGGCCGCGTGCCGGTGGCCGTCCGTGTCCGGCCCGGTGCCCGCTGCGCGCTGCTGCTGCGCTGGGGCTGGGGCTGGGGCTGGGGCGCAGCATGTGGCTGGCGGTGCGCGAGCCCTCCGCATCAACGTGGCGGATTTGCCTATCGTGGACGACTGACCCCCGTATCCGGGGGTCAGATCACCACGAAGAGGTAATCCATCACGTTATCCGTGCAACCGCCAGTGCGCCCAGGGATTAGGCCGTGTTCAAAAGCGCCGTCGCAACCGCGTGGTTGTGGCAACCACGCGCATAGAACCGCGTGGTTGCCACAACCGCCAAGCCCTCCTTCCGGGTGCGCGCCATGGTACGCACACCACGCGTACGCGGCTAGGCCGGCGGTCCGGGTGGTTGAGGACCTTGTTCCCTACCCCGGACGGCTCGCCGCGGCGCATCGTCGGAGCATGGAATACGTCCTGGACCGCGGGGACCTGGATCTGCTGCTGGCGGCGATCCGGCGGCGGGGTTTCCGGCTCGTCGGGCCGGTGGTCGCCGACGGGGCCATCTGCTACGGGGACGTCGAGTCGTCGGCAGACCTGCCGGCCGGCTGGACCGACGAGCAGGACTGCGGGACGTACCGGCTGAAGCGCCGCGACGACGACGCGTTGTTCGGTTTCAACATCGGGCCGCAGTCGCCGAAGAAGTACCTGTTCCCCGCCACCGCCACGCTGTGGCGGTCCAACCGGCCTGATCCTCGCCGCCTACGTGGCCACCTGGCTCGCCGCGCTCGCCAGGACCGGCGCGATCGACGTCACAGCGCTGCTGGTGCCGGGCGCGATCATCACCGCGCTGCTGCAAGCCGGGGTGCAGGGCAAGGCGCTGGCACCGCAATGGGCCGGCCTGGCCCTGGTAGCGGCCGGTGCCGTCGCCATCGCCCTGCTGGCCTTCGCCCGCAAACCCGCGCCGGCGACGGTGGAGGTCCGTTGATACCCGGCCCGCTGCTGTTCGCTAGGTACGCTTTTCCGCCGAACGAGCGGGGGTACTGCGGGCCGGCCGACCATGCCGCCCTGCATGGCTACGGCATGGCCGGGGTGAGCGACCCGGGCCTGGTGCTGCTCGCCCGGGCATTTGCCGGCGCGTGGCCCTACCTCCAGCTCATCGCGGCCGCCAACCGCATCGCCGACCCGCTGGACGCTCGGGTGGTGGCGGCGTACTGGGTAGGCAACAGCCTGCTCGATAACGCCCCGATGAGTGACTTCGGCCCGTTCCTCGAGGAGGCGTTCCGGCCCCGGGCAGGCCGGGGCTGGGCGCCGATCGCCGGAACGGTCGTGGCGGGCGCGGTGCCGCACCACAGCTTTCACGTGTTCTGCGTCTACCCGTGGACCGGGCTGCTGCGGGCGGGGCGGTCCGAGCCGTCGCTGCACGTCCTCGACCGCTGCCGCATCGGCTGGGGCCGGGTCGTCAGCGCTCCGGACGACGGCACCGTGCTGGTCAGGCAGCATCCGCTGACCTGGGACGGCCGGTCGTTCGGCCTAGGACCGGCAGAGCCGCGGCCAGCCAGGATCGGGTTCGTCGCCTCGCTGGCACCCGGCGACTGGGTGAGCCTGCACTGGGATTGTGTATGCGACCGGCTCACCAGCGCGCAGGTCAGGACACTCAGCGGGCTGACGCGCCGCCACATGTGGCTAGCTCAGACCGGGACTTCCGCAGGCCGCCACCGCACCGCCGAGCTGGCCGATCTCTGACGGTTCGTGACGATCCGAGATATGCTTGAGTCAAGTATACTTCGGTCAAGTACACTTCGGCAGCCTGTGAGGGCGAGGCCTGATGATCAAGCCCGGTCACATCTTCGACAGGGATGCCGAATGGGCGGCGCTGACCTCGTTCGCCGTCGACTCGCGTCCGGGGGCGACGCTGGGTGTCGTCAGCGGCCGCCGTCGGCAAGGGAAGAGCTACCTGCTCCAGGCGCTCGCCAAGACGACGGGCGGGATGTACTTCCCTGCCCTCGAGATGACCGAGGCCGTGTTGCTTCGCCTGTTCGCTGATGAGCTCATCCGTTTCACCGGGGCGCCGGTACCCGCGTTCCGGGACTGGCTGGAAGCCATCCCTTTCATGTTCGAGGTCACCCGCGAGCGGGCCGTGCCAGTGGTCTTCGACGAGTTCCCCTACCTCGTCAAGTCATCCCCGGGCTTGCCGTCGATCATCCAGCGCGAGCTGGGCCCCGGGGGGTCCGGGACCTATAGCAAGGCGCGGCTCCTGCTCTGCGGCTCGGCCATGTCGGTGATGGGCGGTCTGCTTTCCGGCCGGGCTCCGCTGCGCGGACGAGCTAGTCTCGAACTCCTCGTACAGCCGTTCAGTTATCAGGATGCCGCGCGTTTCTGGAGCATCGATGACCCGAAGCTCGCGGTTCTCGTGCACTCTGTGGTCGGTGGCACGCCCGCCTACCGCCGGGAGTTCGTCCGTGACGACGCTCCGCGTAACCTCGACGACTTCGACAACTGGGTGGCGCGCACCGCATTCAACCCGAGTACGCCGCTGTTCCGCGAGGCGCGATACCTACTGGCCGAAGAGACCGAGATCCGGGACCCATCGCTTTACCACTCGGTCCTGGCCGCGGTTGCCGAGGGCAACAGCACCTCTGGCGGCATCGCCAGTTACATCGGCCGGAAATCGAACGAGGTCGCGCACCCCATCCGCGTTCTCGAGGACAGCCGCCTGCTCGTCCGGGAGCCGGATCTGTTCCGCTCCGGAAGGGCTGAATACCGGATCGCCGAGCCGCTGATCACGTTCTACCAGGCGGTAATGAACCGGGAGTGGACCCGGCTCGAACGAGGAGACGCCACTGCCGTATGGCAGGGGTCGCGCGCACGGTTCCTGTCACAGGTGGTGGGGCCGCATTTCGAGGCGATGTGCAGGGAGTTCGCGACGCTCGCGAGTACCGGCCTCTTCAACGGTCCGGCCGGAACGGTCGGTTCCGGAGTAGTGCCAGATCCAGAGAACCGAACCCAGATTCAGATCGACGTCGCGGTGCTAGCCCCAGCCGATCACGGGCACCCGCGCCGTGTGCTTTCTCTGGGAGAGGCGAAGTGGGACAGGCCAATGGGTACGGCCCACCTCGGAAGGCTACGGCGCGCTCGCGACCTGCTTGCCGTCAAGGGCTTCGACACCCGCGACGCAGTGCTGGCCTGTTACTCGGGAGCCGGTTTCACACCCGGCCTGCGCACCGGAGATGACGTGGCACTTATCGGGCTGGACCGCCTGTACCAGTAACGTCCCTGATGCCCCGCCCGGTCAGGTCGCCTCCGGGATCATTTCGATGGCGCCGCAGGGGCATTCGGCGGCGCACAGGCCGCAGCCTTTGCAGTAGTCGAGGTCGACCTCGTAGGTGCCGTCCGGGTGCTTGATGATGGCGTTGTCGGGGCAGACGCCGTAGCAGTTGTCGCAGCCGAAGCAGTTCCCGCAGGACATGCAGCGGCGTGCCTCGAACAGCGCGGTCGACTCGTCGAGGCCGCCGGTCACCTCGTCGAAGGTGGAGATCCGCCGCGCGGCGTCGAGGACTGGCCGCACCGTGGCGGGGGCGTCGCTGTAGTACCAGGTGTTCAGCCCGCCGAACTCGGCGCGCGCGTGCTTGGGGGCGGCCGCGGACGTCGCATTGCGCAGCCATGCGTCGATACTCCGGGCGGCCTTCTTGCCGTGGCCGATGGCGATCGTGACGGTGCGCTCGGACGGGACCATGTCGCCGCCGGCGAAGATGCCGGCGTGCCCGGTCATCAGGTCCGGTCCGACCTGGACGACGCCGTCCTCGAACCTCACGCCGGGCACGCCGTCCAGCACGGTGAGGTCGGCGTCCTGGCCGAGCGCCAGCACCAGGCAGTCGGCTTCGAGCGTCTCGTATTCGCCGGTCGGCTGCGGGAAGCCGGTCTCGTCCAGGCGCATCTTCTCCAGGGTCAGCGACCCGGCGCTGGCGTGCGTGACGGTGGACAGCCAGCGCATCGTGACGCCTTCCTCGAGCGCCTCGGTGACCTCGATGTCGTGGGCCGGCATCTTGTCCCTGGTGCGCCGGTACACCACGACGGCCTCGGACGCACCCAGCCGC
>DASRFJ010000008.1:0-3729 GCA_035651595.1 Streptosporangiaceae bacterium
CGCCCAGCGCATGGTGATCACCGAACGCGCCGTCGCCAAGCACACCGCGTCCATCTTCCTCAAGCTCGACCTTCAGCCTTCCGACGACGACAACCGCCGGGTCCTCGCCGTGCTCGCCTATCTGGGTGGCTAACAGGCATAACCGCGGCGCTCCTGGGCAGGAGTGCGCTATGAGTGTCCCGGAGCAAACTCCTGCTCCCCAGCCTACGCCAGAGCCCCAGCCGACCCCGCCGACGCAGCCGGGTCAGCCGGCGCAGCCAACTCCGCCGACGCAGCCGGCGCAGCGCCCAGAGCGGGTCGTCCACCGTACCCGTATCAGCGGACTCTGGGTCGCCATCGGCTGCTTTGCCATCATCGTCATCTTCCTGCTCATTTTTATTGTGCAGAACGCCCAGCACGTAGACATTTCCTACCTCGGCTTCCACGCACGGATGCAGGTCGGCATCGCGCTGCTGTTCGCCGCGATCGGCGGCATCCTGCTCACCGTCCTGGCCGGCACCGCCCGCATCCTCCAGCTCCGCACCGCCGCCCGCCGCGGCGCTCATGCGGAAAAGACAGACCCGACCCGCCGGACTGCCTCACGGAGCTGATCCGTGGTATGTGCGGCATATCCCAGAACGAGGCCCGGTGCTTCGGACCGCGGACCGTGCGCGGACAGCGGATGGACGAGCACGCCGGCCTGGAGTATCCGGCCGGCGAGTTCGGCATCTGAGATATCGAGGCCGGGGAACGTGATGAGCAGGTGCAGCCCCGCCGCGACGCCCTGCACCCGTGCCTGCGGGAGATAGGTGCGCAGCGCGGCGAGCAGCGCGTCCCGCCGGCCGCGCTGCCGCTTGCGCATCAGCCGGATGTGCTGTTCCAGGTCGCCGCTGGCGATCAGCTGCGCGAGCACGAGCTGCGGTAGCGCCGGGCTGCCCAGATCGCTGGCGTGTTTGGCCACGAGCAGGTCGTCCTTGAGCCAGCCGGGCGGAATGAGCCACCCGAGCCGCAGGCCGGGCGCGAGCGTCTTGGACGTGCTGCCGGCGTACACGACGCGCCCGGGATCGGAGGCGTGCATGGCCGGCACCGGGGTCCGGTCGTAGCGGTACTCGGCGTCGTAGTCGTCTTCGATGACCAGGCCGTCCGCCGATTCGGCCCAGGCGAGCAGCTCGCGCCGCCGGTGGGGCGCGAGCACCACCCCGGTCGGGAACTGATGCGCCGGGGTGACCATCACCGCGCGTACCGAGCGCACCCCGCGCAACTGGTCGACCCGGAGCCCGGCGTCGTCGACCGCGACCGGCACCGTGCGCAGGCCCCAGTAGCGCAGTTCCTCGACCGCCCCGCGCGACCCGGGGTCCTCGACCGCGATCTCGCTCCGGCCGTGGGTGTGCAGCCAGTGCGCGAGCAGCGCCATGGCCTGGGCGACACCGTTGACCACGATGATGTCATCCGGCCTGGCCCGCAGGCCGCGGGTTCGCGCGAGCCACCCCGCCAGCTCGCCGCGCAGCCGCTCGCTGCCGTGCGGATCGCCGTATCCCAGGTCGGCGACGTCGGCCTGGTCGAGCACGGTCCGCTCGGCGCGCAGCCAGGCCGCCCGCGGGAACCCGGACAGGTCCGGCACGCCGGGGGAGAGGTCGAACTCGGCGTCGGTGCGCCATCGCCGCGGCAGGAACGTCAGCTCGCCGGACGGGGTGGGCCCGGGAGCGATTCCGGTATCCACCACTCCGGTCACCACCGTTCCGGCGCCGTGCCGGCCGCTCACCATGCCCTCGTCCTTGAGCCGCTGATAGGCCTCGACCACGACACCGCGGGAGACGTCGAGTTCGCCGGCGAGGATCCGGCTGGCGGGCAGCGTGGCGCCGGTGCCCAGCCGCCCATCCATGATCGCGGCGCGCAGCTCATCGGTCAGCCAGGTCGTCATCCCGCGCGAGGGGGCCGTCCCGGGGTTCAGCTGCAAGAAGTCCGCGCCGCTCATTGGTCCAATATAAAGGGCATCGAGTGGCCCTGTTCCAGGTACCAAGTCGATCCCTAGCCTGACGAGCATGACCACGGCCTCTCACGCCTCAATTCGCGCCCCGCTACGGGGGAGCGTGGCCCCCCAGCCCCCCTCTAGGGAGCTTCGGGGGCCACGCACCAGCCCAGAGGGTCAGCCGTCAGCCAGCGCTGCCGGCATCGCGGCTGGCGCGGCAGCCATGGTCTGCGTCGGCGGCAGCGTCGCGGTGTCCGGCGAACTGGCCGCCGCCCCGTTCAACCTCGCCGAAGGCATCCGCTACACCCTCGCCTGCGCCCTGCTCGTGGCTTTCGCCCGTCCGGCCCGCCGCGCCGTGCTCCGCCCGCGCGGCGCCGAATGGTTCTGGCTGACCGCGATCGCGCTGACCGGCCTGGTGATCTTCAATATCGCCCTGGTTCAGGGATCCCGGCACGCGGAGCCGGCCGTGCTCGGCGTTGCGGTCGCCTGCGTTCCGGCCCTGCTGGCCCTGGTCGGTCCGTTGCTCGAGGGCTCCCGCCCGCGCGCCAAGGCCGTCGCCGCGGCGTTGGTGGTGACCTGCGGTGCCGGCCTGGTGCAGGGCCTGGGCCGCAGTGATGCGATCGGCATCGGCTACGCGGTCGTAGTGTTCGCCTGCGAGGCTGGGTTCACGCTGCTGGCCATGCCGGTGCTGCGCCGCCACGGCGCGTGGAGCGTGTCGGTACACGCGACCTGGATCGCCGCTGTCATCTTTCTGGTGATCGGCCTGGTCCGGGAGGGACCGGCCGCGATCGGCACTATGACCGTCACGAACTGGCTGGCGGTCGGCTATCTCGCGCTGATGGTCACGGCCGTGGCGTTCGTGCTCTGGTGGACCAGTGTCGGGCGGCTCGGCGCCAGCCGGGCAGGCCTGCTCACCGGTGTGGCACCGGTGGCGGCGGCGTTCGCCGGCGTCCTGCTCGGCGGTGCCCTCCCGCGTCCGCTGGTGTGGGCCGGCATCGCCGTGGTGGCCGCTGGCCTCGTCCTTGGCCTGCGAGAGAACGGCTGAATCCGGTGGACTTCGAGCACGCGGACGAGATCTGGCGCGATTTCCCCGAGCTGGTCCCGGGCGTCATCGCCGCCGGCGGGATTACCCCGGACGCGGACGTCGCGGAGCCGGTCGCCGGGTACACCAAGGTGGCCATGGACCGGCTGGCCGCGGCACCGGAAAGCGAGTTCCCGGAGATACAGGCCTGGCGCCGCGCCTTCGGCCGGTTCGGGGTGAGGCCGACCCAGTACCGCTGCGCGTCGGAGGCACTGCTGCGCCGCCTGCGCAGGGAGGGCACCCTGCCGTCGCTGCACCCGCTGGTGGACCTGTGCAACGCGATCTCGGCCGCGTTCGCCACGCCGATCGCGGTGCTCGACGTCGATCAGATCGGCGGCGACCTCCAGGTGCGCTACGCGACGGGCGACGAGCGGTACCTCACGTTCGGCGGCGAGGTCGAGTATCCAGCTCCCGGTGAGGTGATCTACGCCGATAGCGCGGGCCAGGCGCACGCACGCCGCTGGACGAACCGGCAGAGCGGCGCCTCGGCCGTCCGCGAGAGCACCTCCTCGGTGCTGATCGTCGCCGAGGCGCTGCACGGCACCGCCCCCGCGGACATGCCCCGGCTCGTCGCCGCCGTCACCACCGAGCTAACCGCTGCCTGGCCCGCGCTCCAGCCGTCCCCGTCACCTACGAGCCGAAGCTGAGCGAGCGCTAATCCGGGTAGTGCGTGGGCACGGTGGTCCTGGCCAGCCCGGCG
>DASRFJ010000009.1:0-7067 GCA_035651595.1 Streptosporangiaceae bacterium
GTGATGGTGTGGTCGCCGCCCCTGGTGGCGGTCCACCCGGACAGGACGAACGTGTGATGCCGCCCGATGTAGGAAGCTGCCTGCTCGGCTTCGTGGTGGTTGCCGAGCCGCATGAACGCGGTCGCACCGCCGCCGATCATGGTGACCGCATCGTCGCGCAGGTGCCGGAACAGCAACGTCAAAGGCACGCCGCGCTGCTCACATGCGTCGGCGAGCCGTTCCAGGTGGCGGCTGGTGATCTCGTCAGCGGCCACGATTACCACGGCGGGCACGTGGCGGGTGCTGCTGGTGACCTGGACGGTGAGCCACTGGATGACCAGCGCGGCGGTCAGTTCGGCGCGGACGCTGCGCGCGGCGGGTTCAGCGGCCAGGATGGTGCACCATGACGGGGGCGGCGCTGCGGGCGGCCCGGTCCCTATGTGATCGGCAAGGCCGGACAGGAACGCGTCGAGGCGGATCAGGTTCGCGCCGATGTGGCTCTGGTAGCCGTCGCCGAATAGCCCGCGGATCATCTCGGTCTCGTCCTCAGCGAGCAGCCCGCCCGGGTCGTCGCGGCCGAGCGCGGCCTGCACCGCGGCGGCCAGCCGGGCCGGGGTGGCACCGCGCCCGGCCAGGGCGGAGGCAATCTGTTCCAGTACCCGGACGTCGACGGCCCGGTCGGTTCGGGCCTGGCCGGGCGGACCGGCATGGATCGCCTCGGCGAGCGCGTCGGCGAGCTGCCGCCCGGACATGCCGGACAGCAGCCCGCACCGGTCAAGGTCACGCGGCAGCAGGTACTCGGCGACCTGGACGCCAACCTCACGGGACAAGCCCGCCAGTTCCCGGGCGGCGTGCTGCCCGGACAGGTCGGCGACCAGCAACGGCTGGCTGGCCATGATCGAGGCGCCGTGCACGGTCAGCAGCGACCGCCACCCGAGCAGGCTGCCGCCGAACACGTCGGTACGCCGCGCCGGGGAGGACGCGCTGCCCCACTCCGGCACCTGCTCCAGGCGCGCCAGCTCGCCCTGCTCATGCCCGGCAGCACGACTAGCCCAGGCGTCGTGCGCCGCCTCGTACTGCACCTCCGGATCAGCGGCTTTCACGTGGGCGAGCTGCGCGTACTTCCAGGCAGACCAGCCCAGCCCTGGCGCGGAGAGCAGGAGCGCGGTCACGAACGTAGTGCCGTACGGCGCGGACGGGCCGACCGCGTGCGCGCATCCGGCCAGTGCCATCAGTCCCACCGCTGCGACCAGCGACGGCCGCGCGGCCCACTTGCGGGCCCGCTGCCAGGACTGCTGCGCGGCAGCGAGCCGCGCCGCCGCGTCCTGGCGGACCTTCTCGGCGTCAGGCGGCAGCTCCGCATACGGGGTGATCAGGGAATGGCGGTCGCGGAACGTCCAGCCCAGCCGTGCGCCCGGGGTGAACAGCATCCGCTGCCACCGCGCTGGCGGCCGGACCCCGGCAGGGGTGGTCACGACGGTTCAGTCCTCCTGGTTGGGTTCTCCTCCCGTCGCCTCCACGCCCTTCATGATGCCATCAGCAGGCCGGTAATGTCACCATAAGCAGTCAGGCACTTCCAAAGCGTAATATTTTGAGTTAGCCTGCGGAACACGGTCAACCACAGCCGTGCGCACGTATCAGGGGTCGTGATGGGTGAACAGCAGCCATGGCAGACCCTGACCTCCCTTCCTGCCTGGCAGATCACTGAGATCCCCCGCCCAGATGATGATCGCGCGAGCTGGGGCGCTGAGGAACGCGTCGCGGCACTGGTCTCGGCCTACGGGTGCGGCGCCCCGGTCGCGGTCGCGTGGCTCAGGGACCGGCCCGGCGGCCCGGTCCGGGTCCTGGCGGCCGGGCCGGCGCTGGCCGCCGGCACCGACAGCGGCCAGGCTGTGCTCACCGTGCCGTCCGGGGCGCGCGGCCTGCCGCTCGCTGATGGCCAGGCCGCCCAGATGCTCGCCGCGCTGCCGTGCTGGACGCGGATCGGCGCAGTGAGCGACGTGCTGCTCGCCGACGCCCGTGAACGAGCCTGTACCCAGACGGCCGCGCCGTCGCTAGACCGCGCACTGCTGCCCGCGTGGCTGGACGAATTCGCCTGGCTGCTGCTCGCCGAACCAGTCGCCGCGGACGTGGTGACAGAGATGGCCGCAGACGCCGCGCACGCGCAACTGGAGGCCGAGCAGAACCGCAGCCCGCGCAACCGGCTCGGCGCCCGCCGCGCCGGTGCCCGCCACGAAGAACTGCGTGAAGCGGGCACCTCAGGACTGTGGCGGGTGCACCTGCTGGCCGGCGCGGCGACCCCGGACGGCACCGCGCGGGTCGCCCGCCTGGTCGCTGCCTCGGCAGACTTGCGCGGCCTGCCCTATGGGCTCACGCCGCGCCCAGTCACCGGGTCACTGCCGGACACTTTAACCGCTGCCGCCGACAGCGGTAATCTCCCGATGCCCCGCCAGACCCGGCCGCCGGTAGCGACGCCCGCCGCCGACCGGTCATGGTGGGATGCGCCGATGTCTGCCGGGCCGTGGAGCGGCCCAGCTCCGCCGGACAGCAGGCGGCAATGGCCGCGGCCAGGCAATGACCCGTCACCTGCCGAGGCGTTCCGGCAGGCCCAGGACGAGCGGGATACCCTCAAGCCGCAGTCGCCGTTCTTCGCCTCGGCCAGGCTGGTCGCCGCGCTCGCGCAGCCTCCGGCCCGGGAAGTTCCCGGGCTGCGGTTCACGCTGCGGCCGACGTTCGACGTCACCCCCGAAACCACCCTCACTACGGACGGCACCGACGGCACCGGGGTCTCAGCCGGGATGGTGCTGGACCAGAACAGGGTTCCCGCCGGGACGCTCGCTCTCCCGCTCGCTTCGCTGAACCGGCATGTGTTCGTCACCGGCGCGACCGGCGCCGGCAAGAGCCAGACGATCCGCGGCCTGCTGGAACAGGCGACCCGGGCGGGGATCCCGTGGCTGGTAGTCGAGCCGGCCAAGGCCGAGTACCGCCTGATGGCTGCCCGCCTCCCCGGCGCCGAGCCCCGGCGACCTCGAGGTCCCGCCGGCCGGCCTGAACCCGCTGGAGCCGACACCCGGCCCGGACGGACATCGGTTCCCCCTCCAGCCGCACGCCGACCTGGTCCGCGAACTGTTCCTGGCCGCCTTCCAGGCCGACGAGCCCTTCCCTCAGGTCCTGGCCGCCGCCCTCACCAGGTGCTACGAGCAAGCCGGCTGGGACATGGTGACCGGCCAGCCCGCCGTCCCCGGCACCTCGCCCGCCTACCCCGGGCTCGAAGATCTCCAGACGACCGCGCTCCAAGTGGTCGAAGACATCGGATACGGCCGCGAAGTCGCCGACAACGTCCGCGGCTTCGTCCAGGTCCGCATCGCCAGCCTGCGGCTCGGCACCTCCGGCCGGTTTCTCGACGGCGGCCACCCGCTCGACTTCGCAGCCCTGATGGCCCGAAACGCCGTGTTCGAGATCGAAGACGCGGGCGACGACCACGACAAGGCGTTCCTCATGGGCGCCGTGCTTATCCGTCTCACCGAGCATCTGCGACTCCAGTTTGGCAGAACGACATCAGCTGCGCGTTTGCGGCACCTCACCGTGCTCGAGGAGGCACACCGCCTGCTGCGCCAGCCACCACCGGGCACCGGCGCCGGCCCGGCCGCGCACGCCGTCGAGATGTTCGCCGACCTGCTCGCCGAAGTCCGTGCCTACGGCGAGGGACTGATCATCGCCGAGCAGATCCCCGCGAAGCTGATTCCCGACGTCATCAAGAACACCGCCGTCAAGGTCGTCCACCGCCTCCCCGCCGCCGACGACCGCGATGCCGTCGGCGCGACGATGAACCTCACCCCGGCCCAGTCCCAGTACCTGGTCACCCTCACTCCCGGCGAAGCGGCGGTACACACCGACGGCATGGACTACCCGATCCTGGCCCGCATGCCCGACGGCACCGCCACCGAAGCCGCAACCCCAGCCGTCACCACTGCACCCGCCGCGATCATCACCGCCCGCAGCCCGTCCTGCGACCCGGTATGCCACCGGAAGCCGTGCACGCTCGCGCAGATCCGCGCCGCGCAGAACACCGCAGCCCACGACCCGGCGATCACCTTGTGGGCCGAACTAGCCGTGCTCGGCGCGCTCACCGGCTGGGTGCCGCCAGTCCCGAACGCGGACTTCACCACCCGGCTCCTCAATCTGCCCGGACGGCTCCTCGGCTGCACCCTCTCCCACGCCGTCGACGCCGCCGTCACCGCCCGCGCAAGCGCCCTCGGCGATAACGCGAACCCGGCCGCGCTCGCCGCCCATGTCACTGGCGAGCTGCGGGACTTCGCCGCCAGCGGGCATCCGTTCCCTCCGGTAACCGCCCAGTGGGTTGCTGACGCATGCCGGTGGAACTCCGTCGCGGCCAAGCTCGCATCCTACGTTCGCACCGCCGGGAGAGAGGCGCCACCGCACCCCGACACCAGCGCCTGGGCCGACCAATACCGCCGGCCGGTACCAGGCAGCACGTGCGGCGAGCAGCTCACCGCCATTCGTTCCTGGAAACAAACCGCCTGGGCCCAGACCCCGCCCGCTCAGCGCCACGCCCTGATCTTCGGCACCCGTGCACCCTCCGCCATCGAGACAGCCGTCGTCGGCCGCACTGGCCAGCCAGGATGGCGGCAGCAGTACACCACCGCCCTGGCTGCCGCGTTCACCGACGGGAACTGGACCATCCCGTGGATCAGCGCCCGCCCGAAATCGGGCAGGTGACCGGCGATGGCAGCGGACTGGGACACCAACAGCTACGCCACAAGTGCCGATACCGTCAAGCTCGACGAAACCCGTGCTGGCAGCGATTCCCGCGACGCCTACGACATCGACCCCGACACCGAGAACTACGCGGACGGCAACGATCCTGAAACCGCCTACCAGAACCAGGGACGCCCCGACAGCCCCAACGGACTGAGCAGCTACGCCAGCGACGTCCACTACGAGGAGTACGGGGAAGCCCGGGGCGATGAGGCGGAACCCGCAGACGCGAACGCCGACAAAGCCGGCGAGACGCCCGACCGGTGGGATGATGACACCTACCCCGACGCCGCAAACTATGCCGACCTCGACGACCCGGACACCGGCACACTCGACGCGCAAGACGGACTCCGCCAGGACGAGCCCGCAACAGCTACCGGCCAAGCTGCGGATGCCGATCAACAAGACCAAAGCCACCAGGCGAAAGAGCACCCAGAGCGCGCCCCGTCACCCGAACAACAGCGGATCAATGCCCTCGAAGCCGAGAACACTGACGCCAGGCGGCAACTCGCCGCGGCCAACCAGAAGATCACGAACCTCGAGGCCAAGAACGACGAACGAGCAGCGCAGCTAGACGAACAAGCAGGGCGCCTGGACCGTATCGAGCAGCTCCTGGCGGCAGACAGACCAGCCGCTTCACTGGAGCAGCAGACTACCCAAGACACCGCAAGTGCCCTGCGCGGTGCGGCGATGGCCAGTCGCGAGGCTAGTGGCGAGCGCCAGGACACTAAAGAGGCTGAGCGTTCCCGGTGGCGGCGCGCGACTTCGTCTGAGAGTCTCGGCCTGATCGGTACATTTGGCAGCGCCGCCGAAGCTATAGGGGAGTTTGCCGCTCACGCGACCCCAGAAGGAACGATCGGTTTGGGGCTGACAGCCATCGGCCTGGCCCAGGTAATCAGGGCACGGGTCGAGAAGAAGGCGGAGACGAAAGGGAAGAGACAGGCATGATCGCCCGGATCAACGCCAAAGCAGACAAGGCGTTGCGTGAAGCAATAGATAACGTAGGGCACGCCGAGGCGGACCAGATCGAGGTGCCTCTCACTAGGCTCGACGAGACGGAGCGCGCCGAGGCCATCGGCCTGGCCATCATGGTCGCCGGCTACGTCATCGTTGATGTCTCCGGAACACAGTGGCCCGACGACGCTAACGTGCGGCAGTTCGCCGGCAGTCTCGCTACCGGCGGAAGGACCGTTAAACGCCTCCAACTCGATGCCGGGCAGATTCACGCATACCTGTCGCGCGTGGCGCTCGGCGCGGAGCCGGTGGGGGACGTCATCCCGGACGAACCGATGTTCACACGGCTGCCGGTGATCGTGGCCCAGCGAGCCATCGTAAGCTACTCCCCGGAAGAGACCGGCATCTGGGATTACCTGGACCAGATCGAGTCAGCAATTGAGGTCGCCTGGGCGTTGGAGGCTTCGGTACTCCCGGCCGCTGTAATGCGCGCTTACCTGCCCAAGCCGAGCCCTGACGAACCCCGCTGACCCGCCCTCCGAACGGTCTGACCGCTGCGGGTCCAGAATCCGCAACGGGCTGAACCACAGCGATGCGGAGTCCTTAATTCCCGTTCGTGGGCTGCGGCGAAGCGCAGGGGCGCGCGGTCCATGATCTGAGCGGGCTTGCTGGCAGCGGGCTGCCGGCGGGGCGGGGCGGTGGCGCGCTGGACGGCAGTCCACGCGGTCCACGGTGCGACCGGTACCGGCGGGGCTCCGGGATTGTAATGGCGCTCGATGGCGTCGATGATCTCGCGGTTGACATCTTCGGGATACCAGCAGTACCGGGTCATCCAGAGCTGGCAGATGCGGCTGGCCTGGGTGCCGATGTCGTCTTGGTGCAGGGTGGCGATGACGTTGGCGGCGGCGCGGAGGGCACCCATCTGCAGTTCGGCGAAGATGAGTTCGCGGCCATGCGCCCAGTTCTCGATGGCGGCATCGACGGCCACGCCGGCCAGCGGGCGGGTGCTGGTCGTGAGGGCGTTGGCGAGCGCCGGACGGCCGTGGCTGGCGAGGATGTCCGCGGGGTCGGCGCCCTCCGGGAGGACGGCGGCGGTTACGCCGCCGGTGACCGGGACCAGGTGAGCGTAGGCGCGCACGGCGGCCTTGCGGCCGGCATCGTCGCCGTCGAGGGCGATCAGCAGGCCGCGGTCGGCGAGGCTGACGGTCCGGGCGAGCGCTGCGACCTGTTCGCCGGTAAGAGCCGTGCCGCACGGGGCGATCCCGGTGTACTGGGCGGGCGCGGCGATGCTCACGGCGATCGCGTCGAGGGGGCCTTCGACCAGGACGGGCTGTGCGCCGCGAGCCAGGGCGCAG
>DASRFJ010000010.1:0-1816 GCA_035651595.1 Streptosporangiaceae bacterium
CGGTCGGTCACGGCGCCAACATGGCGCTGCTCGACGGCGCCCTGCTCGCTCTCGCGCTGGCCGCGCACCCGCACGACCTCCCCGCCGCCGTCGAAGAATACGAACGCGAGATGTTCGAGCGCACCAGCGCTGCCGCCCGGACGTCCGCGGACATGAAGGAACTGCTGATGTCGCCCGACGCCGCCCAGAAACTGCTCGCGTTCTTCCAACCCAGCTGACGATGCCTGCCGTTCCGCAGTCTCCGCGGAAGCTCGCCTGGGGCCGCCCGCCCGCTCGAACCTGGACATATCGGCAGATCCGGGGCGCGAGACCGAGCGGGCCAGATCATTGCGGACAGTTACCCCCGATCCGGACCCCGTTGGTCTATTCCGGAGGCTTGCCTAGTTCGCTGGCCGCCGGCGGGTCAGTGGGCGGGCGCGGTAGGCCGGGCGCGCCTGGATAACGTGGCGGATTTTCCCCTCGTGGTAACCAGTCCCTCGGTTACGGGGGTCGATCTACCACAAGGGGGCAATCATCCACGTTGCTGGCGGACTACCGGAGCGCACCTATCCCGGCAGCCGCTCGCTGCACTCCAGGCACAGGCTGCGCGTCCGCGGCCAGGCCCGGCGGCCGGCAGCCGGCACGGCCACGCGCGCGCAATTCGCCAACCGCGTCCGATCCGGGAGGGTGGCTGTCCGCAATAACTTTCGAGCGCCGCGCCGAGCCCGGCAGACCGCTGAACGGCAAGGCCCATACTGGAGCAAACCGGGGCATTGCGGGCAGCCGGCACAACGCCAGCAAACGGACCCGCGAACCGTCCCGACACGGCCACGCCGCCATTTCCCTGCGTCCCAGGCAATATAGTGGTGTAAGCCGCGAGCTTAAGCCGAGCTTGCCGGCGGGCCGGACGACGAGGTGGTTGACGTCCACGCCTTCTGGCTGGCTGATGGCGAAACCGATCGTGCTGGCGACCTGCTCCGCGGTCAGTACCGGTACCTCCTCAGGGCGTCCGCCGCGCTCCTCCCAGAAACGGGTGTTCACGACTCCCGGGGCGACAAGAGTGACGCCGACGCCATCCTTGGCCACCAGGAGCCGGACGTTCTCGGCCAGGGCGTGCACGGCCCACTTGGTGACCGAGTAAAGATTGCCGGGCGTGTTCCTGATGCCCGCGACCGAACCGACGATCACGATCCGGCCCCTCCTCGAGCACCTCCGCGACGGTTTGCAGGGCCTGGACCGCGCGCGGAAAGCCGCCAAACGCGGCCACCTCGAGCAGCACCTCGGTGATCTCCCCCGCGCTCAGCCCAGCCGCCAGCGCCGACCGGGTATGAACCCGCAGCGGCACGTCCACCATCCCCGCCGCGGCGATCGCCGCGATCGCAACCGCCTCAGGCATCGTGGGGTCCAGGGCCGGGCGGGCGTGCAGGTGTCCGTACACGACACCGACAGCCAGTTCGCCCAGTGACGGACTCGCCCGGAATATCGCGTCCAGGCAACTCTCTCCGCCCGGAATTAGATCACCGAAGAGGCGCCGGCCGCGCGAGTTAAGGTCAGAAACAGACACGAGCCCATCCCATCTGGCGCCTTTTAGCAAAGAATTCGGGACTATGCGGAATTCTTGGCGCCAGGGGCCGGAGCTACCAGCCGCGGGCGGCGTAGTGCTGTTCCGGCGCGAGGTCGTCCAGGTTGATGCCCACCATCGCCTCACCCAGGCCGCGCGACACCTTGGCCACCACATCCGGATCATCATGGAACGTGGTCGCCTGCACGATCGCCGCCGCCCGCTTAGCCGGATCACCGGACTTGAAAATCCCCGACCCCACGAACACCCCCTCCG
>DASRFJ010000011.1:0-6828 GCA_035651595.1 Streptosporangiaceae bacterium
TTCGACGTCCCGACCACGGACACCTGCGACGCCTACGGCAGGTACCTGGTCAGGATGGACGAGATCGACGAGTCGCTCAAGATCATCAAGCAGTGCGTGGACAGGATCGCCGCGCGAGGTCCTGGCGATCCCGAGGCCGACCCCGTGATGATCCGCGACGCCAAGATCGGCTGGCCCGCGCAGCTCTCCCTCGGACCCGACGGGCTCGGCCCGTCACCTGAGCACATCAAGCACATCATGACCGGGTCGATGGAGGCGCTCATCCACCACTTCAAGATCATCACCGAGGGGTTCAGGGTGCCGGCCGGGCAGGCATATGTGCCGGTCGAGTCCGCCCGCGGCGAGCTCGGCGCGCACGTGGTCAGCGATGGCGGGACCCGGCCGTACCGGGTGCACTTCCGTGATCCGTCGTTCACCAACCTGCAGTCGGTCGCGGCGCTGTGCGAGGGCGGTCAGGTGGCCGACGTGATACCGGCGATCGCGAGCATCGACCCCGTGATGGGAGGGGTCGACAGGTGATCAACCGAAGCATCGACGCCCTGCTCGTGGGGATGGGAGGGGTGGACCGGTAATGCCGTTCACCGAGGAGGTGCTGGCCCGGCTCGACGCCGACGCCGCGCAGATCATCGGCAAGTACCCGGGCGCCAGGTCGGCGCTCCTGCCGCTGCTGCACCTGGTCCAGGCCGAGGAGGGGTACGTCTCCGCGGACGGTATCGCCTTCTGTGCGGACAAACTCAGCCTTACCAAGACCGAGGTGACCGGGGTGGTGAGCTTCTACACCATGTACAAGCGGCGCCCGGTCGGCGAGTACCACGTCGGCGTGTGCACCAACGCATTGTGCGCGGTCCTGGGCGGCGAGCAGATCCTCAGCGACCTGCGCGAGCACCTCGGCGTGACAGATGACGAGCCGACCCCGGACGGCAAGGTCAGCCTGGAGCACATCGAGTGCAACGCCGCCTGCGACTACGCGCCGGTGATGATGGTGAACTGGGAATTCTTCGACAACATGACGCCGGACTCGGCGCGTAAGCTCACCGACGACCTGCGCGCCGGGAACGCGGTCGCCCCGACCCGCGGCCCGGGACGCCTGTGCACCTGGCGCGAGGCGGCCCGGGTACTGGCCGGTTTCAACGACGGCCTGGCCACCGAGGGCCCGCCTGCCGGCCCGGCCACCGTGGCCGGCCTGCGGATCGCCAACGAGCGCGGCTGGTCGGCGCCTCGGGGGGTCTGGGGGGAAGACTCCCCCCAGTCGCGGGGGGTTACCGGGGGGTCGTCCCCCCAGGAGGTAGGGCCATGACCGGCGTTGACGTGCTCACCCCGGTGCTGACCGCGCACTGGGACCAGCCGGACGTGTTCACGCTGGAGGGCTACCGGCGATCCGGCGGCTGGCAGGCGTTGCCGAAGGCGCTGGCGATGCCGCGCGACGAGGTCATCAACATGGTCAAGGCCTCGGGATTGCGCGGCCGCGGCGGTGCCGGCTTCCCGACGGGCGTGAAGTGGGGCTTCCTGCCGCAGGGCGACACCAAGCCGCACTACCTCGTGGTCAACGCGGACGAGTCCGAGCCGGGTGCCTGCAAGGACGTGCCGCTGATGATGGCCAGTCCGCACTTGCTCATCGAGGGTGCGGCCATCGCCTCGTACGCGATCGGCGCCGGTCACGCGTTCATCTACGTGCGGGGCGAGGTGCTGCACGTGGTCCGGCGGCTGCGCCACGCGGTCGAGGAGGCGTACGCGGCGGGCCTGCTCGGCACGAACATCCTCGGCAAGGGGTTCGACCTGGACGTGATCATCCACGCCGGGGCGGGCGCCTACATCTGCGGCGAGGAGACCGCGCTGCTCGACTCGCTGGAAGGCAAGCGCGGCCTGCCGCGGAACAAGCCGCCGTTCCCGGCGGTAGCCGGCGTTTACGCCCTGCCGACGAACGTGAACAACGTGGAGTCGATCGCCAGCGCGGTGCCTATCCTGCTCAACGGCGGCGACTGGTTCGCCGGCATGGGCACGGAGAAGTCCAAGGGCTGCGGGATCTTCTCGCTGTCCGGGCACGTCACCACACCCGGCCAGTACGAGGCGCCGCTCGGCATTACGCTCCGCGAACTGCTCGACCTGGCCGGCGGGATGCGGGCCGGGCACCGGCTCAAGTTCTGGACCGCGGGCGGCTCGTCGGCGGGGATACTCACCGACGAGCATCTGGACATGCCGATGGACTTCGAGTCGGTCGCCGCCGCCGGGTCCGGGCTCGGCACCCGGTCGGTGCAGCTGTTCGACGAGACCACCTGCGTGGTCCGCGTCTTGCTCAACTGGGTCAAGTTCTACCAGCATGAATCGTGCGGCAAGTGCACGCCGTGCCGGGAAGGAACGTTCTGGCTGGCCCGGATACTTGAGCGGATGGAGCACGGCGAGGGCACCGACGGGGACCTGGACAAGACGCTGGACATCTGCGACAACATCGTCGGCCGCGCGTTCTGCGCGCTCGGCGACAGCCTCGGACCGCCGGTCACCTCCGCCATCAAGTACTTCAGGGACGAGTTCCTCCAGCACCAGAAGGAAGGCGGCTGTCCGTTCGACAGCGCGGCATCCACCGTATGGAGCGAATCGTGACCGTCGAGCCAGTGAAGGCCAGCACTGTCCAGGGCACAGTGACCGTCACCATCGACGGGTTCGAGATCAGCGTGCCCAAGGGCATGCTGATCATCCGGGCCGCGGAGATGCTCGGCATCCAGATCCCGCGGTTCTGCGACCACCCGCTACTCGACCCGATCGGTGCCTGCCGGCAGTGCCTGGTCGAGGTGGAGGGCCAGCGCAAGCCGATGGCGTCGTGCATCACCCCCTGTGCCGAGGGGATGGTCGTGCACACCCAGCTCACTTCCGCGGTCGCGGACAAGGCACAGCACGGCGTGATGGAGCTGCTGCTCATCAACCATCCGCTCGACTGCCCGATGTGCGACAAGGGCGGCGAGTGCCCGCTGCAGAACCAGGCGATGTCCAACGGCCAGGGTGAGACCCGGTTCACCGAGGAAAAGCGCACGTTCGCGAAGCCGGTGCCGATCTCCGCCCAGGTGCTGCTCGACCGGGAGCGGTGCATCTCCTGCACCCGGTGCGTGCGCACGTCCGAGGAAATCGCCGGCGACGCGTTCATCGACTTCGTCGAGCGCGGGCCCGACCAGTTCATCGGCACCGCCGACGGCGAGCCGTTCAACTCCTACTTCTCCGGCAACACGGTCCAGGTGTGCCCGGTGGGCGCGCTCACCGGCGCGGCATACCGCTTCCGTGCCCGGCCGTACGACCTGGTGTCCACGCCGAGCGTGTGCGAGCACTGCGCCGCAGGCTGCCGGCTGCGCACCGACCACCGGCGCGGCAAGGTGACCCGCCGGCTGGCCGGGGACGACCCGGCGGTGAACGAGGAGTGGAACTGCGACAAGGGCCGCTGGGCGTTCACCTACGCGACCCAGCGGGACCGGCTCACCGCGCCGCTGGTCCGGAACGCCGAGGGCGTGCTCGTGCCCACCTCCTGGCCGCACGCGCTTGGTGTCGCGGCGCAAGGTCTGCTGGCGGCCAAGGAGGCCGGCGGCGTGGGCGTGCTGCCCGGCGGGCGGCTCACCTTGGAGGACGCGTACGCGTACGCGAAGTTCGCCCGGGTCGCGCTCGACACCAATGACATCGACATGCGGGCACGGCCGCATTCCGCGGAGGAGACCCAGTTCCTCGCCGCCTGCGTGGCAGGCACGGGCATCGACGTGACGTACGCGGACCTCGAGCAGGCACCAGTCGTGGTGCTGGCGGGCTTCGAGCCCGAGGACGAGTCGCCCATCGTCTTCCTCCGGCTCCGCAAAGCCGTCCGCAAGCACAACCAGCGGGTGTTCTCGATTGCGGCGCTGGCGAGCTGGGGCCTGCAAAAACTCGACGGCACCCTCATCCCCACCACCCCAGGCGACGAAGCGGCGACTCTGACGGCGCTCGCCGCCGGCGGCAGGGTGCCCACCATGGTCGTGGCCAGGAACGGGCGGACAGTGCCCGGAACCGGCCACGATCAAGAGATAGCCCTGGGGCGCGACAGCATTGTGCTGGTCGGGGAGCGGCTGGCGCAGGTGCCGGGGGCGCTGGCGGCCGCCGCGCGGCTCGCGACCGCCACCGGCGCCCGGATGGCATGGGTGCCGCGTCGGGCCGGCGAGCGTGGCGCGGTCGAGGCCGGGGCGCTGCCGGGTCTGCTGCCCGTCGGGCGCCCGGTGACCGACGCGGATGCGCGCGCCGAGGTGGCCCGGGTGTGGGGCAAGGCCGCCCTTCCCGGCAGGCAAGGCCGGGATACCTCCCAGATTCTCGAGGCGGCGGCCGCGCAGCAGCTCGGCGGCCTGGTGGTAGCCGGCGTTGATCCGGCCGACCTGCCCGACCCGGAGGCGGCGCTCGCGGCGCTGGAGATGGCGCCGTTCATCGTCAGCCTCGAGCTGCGGGCGAGCGCGGTCACCGACCGCGCGGACGTGGTGTTCCCGGTGGCCGCGGTCGCCGAGAAGGCCGGCACGTTCGTGAACTGGGAAGGCCGCGGTGGCTCTTTTGAGGCCGCGCTGCACGTGCCCGAAGTGCGGACCGACCTGTACGTGCTCGGCGCGATCGCCGACCAGATGGACGTGCACCTCGGCCTGCCGGACGCGCCCGCCGCCCGCGCGGAGCTGGCTTCTCTCGGCAGATGGCGTGGTTCGGTAACGCCAGCCCCCACCCCGGGGGGTCCAGGGGGGTCGTCCCCCCGGACGATACAGTTCCTCGGCGTCGGGGGTGCGAGTGCCGCGCTGCCCGTCAAGGTGGCGGCCTGGCACCAGCTGCTGGACGGCGGCCGCATGCAGGACGGCGAGGTCTACCTGGCCGCGACGGCCCGTCCCGTGGTGGCGCGGATCTCGCCGGCGACCGCGACGCGAACCTCGATAGCGGACGGCGATAAGGTAACCATCGCAACTGGACAGGGTTCGGTAGCTGTTCCCGTCGAAGTAACGTCCATGGTCGACGATGTCGTGTGGGTCCCGGCCGGTGTGTGCCCGGGTGCGGGTCACGGGAGCATGGTCACGTTGCGGAGATCGACCGAGGAGACGCTGTGACACCGCATGTGCTGGCGGCTGATCCGACGCTGGCCGACTTCAACACGCTCATCTGGTGGATGGTGCTGCTGAAGGTCGGCTTCGTGTTCGTGTTCCTGCTGCTCGTGACCATGTTCATGATCTGGTTCGAGCGCCGGGTGATCGGCCGGATGCAGAACCGGCCGGGTCCGAACCGGGCCGGGCCGTTCGGGCTGCTCCAGCCGATCGCGGACGCGCTCAAGCTGCCGCTGAAGGAAGACATCATCCCGACCGGCGCGGACAAGATGATCTTCGTGATCGCCCCGATCGTGTCCGCGATCCCCGCTTTCATCGGCATCTCGATCATCCCGTTCGGGCCGATGGTCTCGATCTTCCACCACCACACCCCGCTCCAGGTGAGCGACCTGCCCGTGGCGGTGCTGCTGATCCTGGCGATGAGCTCGATGGGCGTGTACGGCATCGTGCTGTCCGGCTGGTCGTCGGGGTCGCCGTACTCGCTGCTCGGCGCGCTGCGCTCGGCCGCGCAGGTGATCAGCTACGAGATCGCGATGGGCCTGGCCTTCGTGGCCGTGTTCCTGTACGCGGGCTCGCTGTCCACCACCGCGATCGTCACCGCCCAGGCACACCAGTGGTACGCGTGGCTGCTCGCCCCGTCGTTCCTGATCTACCTGGTCACGATGGTCGGCGAGACGAACCGGCTGCCGTTCGACCTGCCCGAGGGCGAGGGTGAGCTCGTCGCGGGCTACCACACCGAGTACGCGTCGATGAAGTTCGCCATGTTCTACCTGGCCGAGTACATCAACATGACCACGGTGTCCGCGCTGGCCACGACGCTGTTCCTCGGCGGCTGGCGGGCGCCGTGGCCGCTGTCCCTGTGGGCGGGGGCCAACGGCGGCTGGTGGCCGATGCTGTGGTTCGTCGCCAAGGTGATGGTGCTGCTGTTCGGCTTCGTCTGGCTGCGCGGGACGCTGCCCCGGGTCCGCTACGACCAGCTGATGTCGCTGGGCTGGAAGATCCTCATCCCGCTGTCGATCGTGTGGATCCTGATGATCGCCACGATCCGGACGCTGCGCAACGACGGCCACAACACCACGGCGTACGCGATCGCCGGGCTGGTCCTGGTGATCTTCGTCGCGCTGCTGCTGATGTGGGACAACGGCGCCCAGAAGCGAGCCGCGCGCTTCGAGGAAGGCCGGACCGCCGCGGCCGGCGGCGAGAACCCCGCGTTCCCCGTCCCGCCCATCGACCTGCCGCACTATCACGGTGTGGGCCTAGAGAGCACCTCCAGCAAGGAGGTCACCGGTGCTTGACTTTCTGAATCCGATCAAGGGCTTCGGGGTCACCTTCACCGAGATGTTCCGGAAGGTGGAGACCGTCGAGTACCCCGAGGTCAAAAAGCCCACGGCGCCGCGGTTCCACGGTCACCACCAGCTGAACCGGTGGCCGGACGGGCTGGAGAAGTGCATCGGCTGCGAGCTGTGCGCCTGGGCCTGCCCGGCCGACGCGATCTACGTCGAGGGCGGCGACAACACCGAGACCGAGCGCTATTCGCCCGGTGAGCGGTACGGCAAGGTCTATCAGATCAATTACCTGCGCTGCATCTTCTGCGGCCTGTGCATCGAGGCCTGCCCGACGCGGTCGCTGACCATGTCGAACGAGTACGAACTCGCGCTCGACAACCGCCAGGAGCTCATCTACACCAAGGAGCAGCTGATGGCCCCGCTGCTGCCCGGCATGGAGGCGCCCCCGCACCCGATGCGCCTCGGCG
>DASRFJ010000012.1:0-8713 GCA_035651595.1 Streptosporangiaceae bacterium
GCGTTGCTCGCCCGCGACGGCCTGGTCACCGCCGGCTGGGCCGGGTACATGTACCTGAGCCTGTTCGCCCGCCGGCCCGCGACGTTTGTCTTCGCCCGGCCGCTGCTCGAGGGGCGGCGCGTGTTCGACTCCGCCACCAGGTCCTGGGTCCGGCCGCCGCGCGTGTCGTGGGACGAGTTCTGGGACAGGTCGCCGCGATTCCGCCGGATCTGGCGGACCTGCACGATCATCTGGGGCACGGCCATCCTGGCCGACGCGGTGATCCGCGTGCTGATGGCCGCGGCGCTCCCGGTCAGCGTCGTGCCGGCGCTCGGTGCGGCGCTGTGGCCGGTCACGTTCGTGGTGCTCCAAGTAGTGACCAATGTGTACTTCGCCCGAGGCGGCTTCTGGCGGATCCTGATCGCGGGTTAGGGTGGCCGTGCTGGCACCTCCCGATGACAGGACGGAACGCTCGCTTAGTGGTGGTATGAAATGTACGGCGACGTAACAGGCTGAAGGGCGCAGGCTGGTGACCAGGCAGAAAGAACTCGTGTCGGCCGGACCCGGCGGGAGCGGACCGGGCGGCGGCTTTCTGTACGCCGCAAAGCTGCGGCTGCTGGGCCCGCCACTGGTCAACTCCGAACTGAGCGAGCAGCGGCTGTCCAAGCCGCTCGCGCTCGGCGTGCTCTCGCCGGACGGCATCTCCTCCTCGGCGTACGGCACCGAGGAGATCCTGATCGCGCTGCTGCCGCTGGCCGGCCTGGCGGCGTTCACCCTGATCCTGCCGATGACGCTGGCCATCTTGCTGGTCATGACGCTCGTGGTGCTGTCGTACCGGGAGATCGTCATGGTCTACATCCGGCCCGGCGGCTCCTACGTGGTGGCCAGGCAGAACCTCGGTCCAAGGATCGCCCAGGTCTGCGCCGTCGCGCTGCTGATCGACTACGTGGTCACGGTGGCCGTGCAGACCGCGGCCGGCACCGCGGCTATCGCCTCCGCGTTCCCGGCCATCGGGCCGTACAAGCTGTGGATCACCGCGGGCGTGGTCGTGCTCATGTGCTACGGGAACCTGCGCGGCCTCAAGGAGGCCGGCCGCGCGTTCGCCATCCCCACGTTCCTATTCGCCGGCTCGGTGCTGCTGATGATCGTGGTGGGGGTGTTCCGGGAGATCTTCGGCAACCTGCCCGGCTACAACGCGCACACGCTGCACGACACCGTCACCCTCGGCAACGGATCGGCTGGGCTGATCAGCGGCGCGATGATCTTCACGCTGCTGCGGGCGTTCGCCAACGGCGGTGCCTCGCTGACCGGCATCGAGGCGGTCTCCGACGCGGTCGGCGCGTTCCGGCCGCCGGAGGGCAGGAACGCCCGTCAGGTCCTTGTGGCCGAAGGCCTGATCCTAGGCTCGCTGGTGGCGGGCATCTCCTGGCTGGCGCACGCGACCCACGCCACGCCGCGCAACAGCGGATACCCGACCGTGCTCGCCCAGGAGGCCACCGAGGTCTTCGGGCACAGCTTCATCGGGCAGGCGCTGTTCTACCTGGTCCAGGCGGCGACCGCGCTGATCCTGTACACCGGCGCCAACACCAGCTTCAACGGTTTCCCGTTCCTGGCCAGTTACGTGGCAGGCGACTCGTTCCTGCCCCGGTGGCTGCTCAAGCGGGGGCACCGGCTGGTGTTCTCCAACGGCATCATCGTGCTCGCCACGGTCTCGCTGGCGCTGCTGTTCATCCGCGGCGCGGACGTCAACAGCCTGGTGCCGCTGTACGCGATCGGCGTGTTCACGGCGTTCTCGATGGCGGGCTTCGGCATGGCGCGGTACCACCAGAAGCGCCGGGAGAAGGGCTGGCGGTACAAGCTGGCGATCAACTTCTCGGCCGGCGTGCTGACCGCGATCGTCGTGGCGATCTTCGCGATCGTCAAGTTCACCGAGGGCGCCTGGCTGGTCGTCGTGCTGTTCGCCATCGGGGTCCCGGCGCTGATCCGGCTGAACCGGGAGTACCGGGCGGAGTCCGCGGTGCTCGCGACCATCACCGGCAAGCAGCCGCCGCCCGAGCCGCACTACGCGCGCCGCACCGTGTACGTGATGGTCGACAGCTTCGACCTGGCCACGCTCGCCGGGATAAGGTACGCGAGGTCGCTGCGGCCGACCACGCTGCGCGCGGTGCACTTCGTCATCGACAGCGCCCGCGCGGACGAACTTCGGGAGAAGTGGACCAAGGCGGGCCGCGGGCTGCCGCTCGACTTCATCGACGTCCCCGATCGCCGGATCACCGTGGCCGCCGCGGCGCTGGTGGAGCGGGAAGCCACCGACCCGTCGACCCACGTGACCGTGGTGCTGCCGCGGCGCACCTACTCGCCGTTCCTCGGGCGGCTGCTGCATGACCGGACGGCGGACAAGATCGCCGCGGCGGTGAACCGGATCCCGCGGTCCGCGGCGACGATCGTGCCCTATGACGTGCAGAGCCGGGTCCGGGTGCTGCAGGCCCGGCAGGCGATGCATGCCGTGGCCGGCGCCGATGGCGAGGTCGTCGCCGGTAACGGGGATACGCCGGCCGGTGCATCGGCCCAGCCGGCCAAAGCCGGGGTGCCCACCCCCGTGGAGCCACCGCTCAAGACCGCGCCCCGCGGCAACGGGACCGGTGTCATCCCGATGGGAGAGCTGACCGAGCCGGGCAAGTTCAGCGTCGAGGGCCGGATCCAGGTGCTGGAGATTCGTCCGGCCGGGGAGAATTCGGTGGTGCTCGCGTGCGAGCTGACCGACGGCACCGGGCAGCTGACCGCGCTGTTCTACGGCCGCTCGCACATCCCCGGGCTGGTGTGCGGTGGCCGGGTGCGGCTCACCGGGCCGGTCGGCTTCCGCGACGGTAGCCCGGTCATGACCAATCCCAAGTACGAGCTGGTGTCCCCCGACGGGCGCTAGCGAGGCGTTAAGGGGTACGGACCGGGCGTTAAGGATCCGCCAAGAACCCTGGCCAGTGTGTATGTGAGGCGGTGCACTGGAGGGGTGACACGAACGATTCCGGCGGTGTACGCGCTGCCGGCGGGCTTCGGCGCGTTCCTGGCCGTGGGCACGGTCGCGGCGGGCCTGGGCGGCCGCATGCCGGGGATCGCCGTGCTGATCGCCTGTGCGATCATCACCGGGGTGCTCGCCGCTTCGTCGGAGCCGCTGGCCGCAGTGCCCCTGGCCGCACTCGGCTGGCTGACCGTGGCGGGATTCTCGCGGCCACCGTACTCCCAGCTCCGGCTGACTGGTTCGCTTGCCGAGACGGCGGCGATCACGATGGGGATCACGGCGATTTCGGGCGCCTGCCTGGGGGCGGGCATGCGCTGGCAGCTCCGGCGGTTCACACTGGTAGACATGGGTTTCCGGGCAGCAAGTTTGCGGGCCGCAGGGAGCGGCGAGGCGAGCGACCCGTACCTGGCGGGTGGCATCGGCTTGCGACGCCTGCTCGCTGCCCTGCTGCTGGGCGCGGCCGGCCTGCCCGTGATCACCGGGGTGCTCGCCGCCGCCCGCCCGCACCTGGACCTGGCCGACGACCTGCTGATCTACCTGGTCGCCGTCGTGGTGATCACGGTGGTCGGCGGGTTCTGGCCGGCGGTTGCCGCGGCGATCGCCGCGAGCCTGCTGCTGAACTGGTACTTCACCGAGCCGCTCCACACGTTCACCATCCAGCAGCCGCGCAACCTGCTGGCGTTGCTGCTGTTCGTCACCGTGGCGGTGGCGGTGAGCAGCGTGGTCCATCTCGCCGCCCGTCGCGCCATCCAGGCGGCCCGCAGCAGGCAGGAGGCGGCGTCCCTGCTGGCGCTGGCGCAAACCGTGCTCGGCGGCGACGACTCACCGGCCGCGATCCTCGCGCACCTCACCAGCACCCACGGTGGTCAGGCCGAGCTCATCGAGCGGACCGGCGGGCGCTGGGTGCGGGTGGCGGCCAGCGGCGTGGCGGCCAGCGGGACTGGCGGGCAGCTGGAGGCGGCCGCCCGGATCGACATCCGGCCCGATCTCACGCTGCGGGTGACCGGGCAGCGACCTTCCGCCACGCGCGCCTTGCTGGCGGGCTACGCCGCCCAGGCCGCGGCGGCCCTCGACCGGGATCGGCTGCGCACCCAGGCCGCCCAGGCCGAGGTGCTGGCCGAAGGCAACCGGATCCGCACCGCCCTGCTGGCCGCGGTCAGCCACGACCTGCGGACACCGCTGGCCTCTATCAAGGCCAGCGTCAGCAGCCTGCGGCAGGGCGATGTCGACTGGTCGGCGGAGGATGAGGCGTCGCTGCTCGCAACGATTGAGCAGAACGCCGATAGGCTCGACGATCTGATCGGGAACTTGCTCGACATGAGCCGCCTGCACACCGGCTCGCTGCAGCCGCTCCTTCGTCCGGTGGCGGTCGAGGAGGTCGCGCCGGCCGCGCTGCTCGGCCTGGACCGGGGATCGCGGGTTGAGCTGCATGTGCCGGAATCCCTGCCGCTGGTGCGCGCCGACCCGGGTCTGCTGGAGCGGGTCCTGGCCAACCTTTTCTCCAACGCGCTGCGGCACTCCCCGGCCGGGCAGCCTCCCGAACTGCGGGCTCATGTGCTGGACGGGGTCGGCGCCGTGGCGCTCGAGGTGGTCGACCACGGCCGTGGCGTCGCCGACGACGACAAGGAACGCATCTTCGAGCCGTTCGTGCGGATCGACCGGCAGGCCTCCGGCGTGGGGCTCGGGCTCGCCGTGGCCAAGGGCTTCGCCGAGGGGATGGGCGGCGCGATCGCCGCGCTCGACACCGCAGGCGGCGGCCTCACGATCCGGATCACGCTGCCCGCGGCCGCCTTGGATCGGTCGGCGCTGGAGGCCGGGACGTGACCAAGGTCTTGGTGGTCGACGACGAGCCGTCGATCCTCCGGGCACTGCGCATCAACCTCACCGCCCGCAAGTACGAGGTGACCACCGCCATCGACGGTGCCTCCGGCCTGGCGGCCGTCGCCCGCGATCGCCCGGACGTGATCATCTTGGACCTCGGGCTGCCCGATATGGACGGCACCGAGATCATCCACGGCGTCCGCGGCTGGGCGACGACGCCGATCATCGTGCTGTCTGCCTGGGAGCAGGAAAGCCAGAAGGTCGCCGCGCTTGACGCCGGCGCCGACGACTACGTGACCAAGCCGTTCGGCATGGACGAGCTGCTGGCCCGGCTTCGTGCCGCCGTGCGCCGCGCCGCGCCCGCCCCGGACGAGCCGGTGATCGTCACCCCGGATTTCACCGTCGACCTCGCGGCCAAGCAGGTCACCCGGGGTGACCCAGATGACCTGGTTGGCCGCGAGACTGTGCGGCTGACCCCCACCGAATGGCAGATCCTGGAGATCCTGGTCCGCAACGCGGGGCGGCTCGTCACCCAGCGGCAGCTGCTGCACGAGGTCTGGGGACCCGCCTACGAGACCGAAGGCAACTACCTGCGCGTCTACCTGGCCCAGCTCCGCCGCAAACTCGAGCCCGAGCCGTCGCAGCCGCGCTACCTGCTCACCGCGCCAGGGATGGGATACCGGTTCGCGGTGTAGGCCCTGGATTTGACCTTGCCGTTGGGGCCAGGTCCAGCGTGTTGCCATGGGCGCATTCGACGGGCGGCCGCTGCGTGTCGCGGCGTTCGCCCGGCTGTGGGGCGCTGGGTCGGTAACCGTGTTCGGCAGCCAGCTGACGGCGGTTGCGGTCCCGCTGCGGATCTACGGGCTGACCGGGTCGTCTGCGTACGTGGGACTGGCCAGCCTGGTGGGGTTCGGCCCCATGGTGGTGGCGGCGCTGTGGGGTGGTGCGCTCGCTGACGTGGTCGACCGGCGGCGGATGCTGCTGGTCACCAGCGGCGGCATCGGGATGACCTCGCTGCTCATGTGGGCGTTGGCAACGGCGGGGCCGGAGTCGATGCTGGTTCTGGTCGGCGTGCAGCAGGCGTTGTTCGGCGCGAACGCGGCCACCAGCGGCGCGGTCGTGCCGCGGCTGGTTACGCCGGACCTGCTGCCGGCGGCGAACGCGCTTCAGTCGGTGTCGGTCTGGTTCGCCGGGATCGCCGGACCGCTGCTGGCGGGGGTGCTGATGCCGGTGACCGGAGCGGGCACGCTGTTCCTGCTCGACGCGGTCGCGATGTGCCCGACGCTGTGGGCGGTGTGGCGGCTGCCCGCGCTACCCCCGCCTGCTTCGCCCACGGTACGTGCACCGGGAGTCATGGCGGGGGTCCGTTACCTGCTCCGACACCAGATCCTGCTCGTGGCGTATCTGACCGACTTCGCCGCGCTGTTCTTCGGACTGCCGACGAGTTTGTTCCCGCAGCTGGCGCACCAGCGGTTCGGCGACCCGGCGGCCGGGGGAGCGGTGGCGGGCGAGGCGGTGGCGGGAATGCTGTTCGCCGCGATCTCCGCGGGCGGTGTCGTGGCGGCCCTGGTGGCCGGGCTGTACAGCGGCTCGCGCCGGGCCGGCTGCGGCTCGCGCAGGGGCGGCAGCGGCTCGCGCCGGGCCGGCGCGATGATGGCGGGAGCGGCGGTCGCGTGGGGGCTTGCGATCACCGGGCTCGGCGTGGTCGGGTCGCTGCCTGCGGTTGGGTCGCTACGGGTGGCTGGGTCGCCACGCGTGGCTGGGGCGCTGCCGGCGGCCCTGGTGCTGCTCGCGGTCGCCGGCGCCGCCCTTGTGGTCCTCGGGGTGTTCCGCAAGCTCATCCTCCAGGCGGTGGCCGTCGACGAGATGCGCGGCAGGTTGCAGGGCATCGACCTGGCGGTCGCCGCAGGCGGGCCCCGGCTAGCCAGTGCGGCGCATGGCGTGGCCGGTGCCGTGTGGGGACCCGCGCGGGCGGTCACCGGCGGCGGCTTGCTCGTCGTCGCCGCGATGCTCGTGCTGCTTGTCGCGTTCCCGGGATTCGCGCGTTACGGGGTCAAGTGACCGAGGAGAACCCGCCGTCGATGACGATGATCTCGCCAGTGACGAACGGGTTCCCGGGATGAGCGAGACGATGGTCTGCGCACCTCCTCCGGGTGACGCAGCGGGGGCAGCCGGGCATAGTTCTCGTCGAGCTGCTTCGCCATCCACTCACCGTTCATCCAGCCTGGTGCCACCGCGTTGACGCGGATGCCGTCTGGCCCTAGGCGGTTCCGGCGTTGTTGACCAGGGCATCGAGCCGGCCGAACTCCGCCGGAGCCGCTCGGTCATGGTGACGACCGCGTTCTCGTCAGCGACGTCGGCCCGGCACAGCAGGACCCGGCTCCTAACCCTTCGGCCGCCGCCCCGACCGCCTCGGCGGCTTGACTGGACGAGTAGTTGACCGCGACGTCGTACCCGGCTCGGGCCAAGGCCAAGACGGTGCTCCGGCCGATGCCGCGGGACGCCCCGTGACCAGGGCGCATGGTCGTGTTCGGCTTATCGGTGTCTCGTGCATGCTCCAGTGTCATGGACACCGGCTTCACCTGAGACACATGGGTCCATTTATCTGTAGGTTAAGATACTTAGCATGCAGATAAATGCGCTCGACCGGATCGACCGGACGCGTGCGGAGTGGGCTCGCGAGGAACCGGACCTGGATACCTCGCCGATGGAGGTCATCGGGCGCGTCCTGCGCGTCGCGCACCTTGCGGATGCCCGGATCCGTCCGGTACTCCGGCGCGCGGGGCTGGACCGCGGGGCGTTCGACGTCCTGGCGACGCTTCGCCGGGTCGGCCACCCGTACCGGCTGACGCCGACCGCCCTGTACCAGGAGCTCGTCCTCACCTCTGGCGCGGTCACGCACCGGGTGGACGCGCTGGCCGGGGCTGGGCTGGTGGAGCGGGTTCCCGACTCACACGACCGCCGCAGCAGCCTGGTCGCGCTGACCGCGCGCGGGCGCGCGGTGGTCGACGACGCGATGGCCGCACACATGCGGTGCGAGGCGGAGATGATCGCCGCCATGTCAGGTGACAGCCGTCGCGCCCTTGCGGTCCTGCTGCGGCATCTGCTGCTGGACATGGAAACCCACGGGATGGAGGAGCAACATGAGTGACGACGCGGTCGTGGTCATTGGGGGAAGTTCGGGTATCGGGCTCGCGGTCGCACGGCGCTGCCTGGCCGACGGTCACCGGGTCGTGATCGCCGGCCGGTCGGCGGACCGGCTCGCGGCGGCCCAGGCGGAACTCGGCCGCCCGGAACGGCTCGCCGCGGTCCGGGCCGACATCGCCATCCGGGCGGACCTCGAGGTGCTTTTCGGCACTGCCGGGCCGGTGGCGCACGTGGTGGTAACCGCCGCCGACCTGCCGTACGGTCCGGTAGGCATGCTCACCGAAGACAGCATGCTCCGCGCGATCCGCTCCAAGATCCTGGGACCGCTGCTGGTTGCGCAGGTCGCCGCGCCGCTGCTCGGGGAGTCCGGCAGCATCACCTACACCTCTGGCATCGCCGCCCATCGGCCGATGCCCGGCGGCACGTTGACCGCTGCCGTCAACGGAGCGCTGGAGTCCATGGTGCGAGGCCTGGCTCTGGAGCTGGCGCCGATCCGGGTCAACGCGGTCTCGCCAGGCTGGGTGGACACGCCCACGTGGGAGCGCCTCGTCCCGGCACCGGAGGCACGCCACGCCCGGCTCGCGGACATGGCCGCGCGCCTGCCCGGCAAGCGCAACGGCCGGGCCGAGGATGTCGCCAACGCGATCGCGTTCCTGGTGAACGACAAATTCGTGACCGGAACCGTGCTGCACGCCGAAGGCGGCCAGGTGCTCGTCTGAACTACCGCAGGACTGGCGCCATGATGACCGA
>DASRFJ010000013.1:0-7780 GCA_035651595.1 Streptosporangiaceae bacterium
GCGATCCGGCACACCAGCAAGATCGCCAGCGACCCGAACACCGCCGAGGAGAACCGCCACCCGGACGAGTTCAGCCCGAACAGCCACTCACCCACCGCGATCAGCAGCTTGCCCACCTCGGGCTGCACCACATACTCACCGTGTCCGCCACCCGGGCAGACCGCGAAGATGTTCGTGTGGTGGGCGTTGACGAGCTGACCCGAGTAGTCGTTGACTCCCGGCTTGTTCACCCTGCACCACTCGACGCCATGCCGCAGGATCGACCAGGCGTCCTTGACGTAGTACGTCTCGTCGAAGACGAGCGCGCGCGGCACAGCCAGCCGGTCGAACCGCAGGAACGCGCCGAACGCGGTGACCAGCAGCGACCAGAACCAGCCCCACATCCGGTCGTCCGGCATCGGCGTGACCAGCCTGTCCCGGACCACGCGAGGCGGCGCCTCCGCCGCGGAGACGGCAACCCCCGTAGCGATCACCGGCCCAGGCTATTGCGGGGGTACCGTCAGTACCGGCGTTGTGCGGGGATGTTCACCGGAGGATGTTCACAGGGCGGCTGCGTAGACGCGGATAGGGGCGCCGGTCCGGAATGTAGTGTCCCGCTCGACAGCGAGGCCGATCTTCTCCGCGACCCGCTGGGACGGCACGTTGTCGGGGTGGATGATGGCGATCAGCCGCTTGATGTCGAGCACGTCCCTGGCGAAGTCGCGGCAGGCCGCAGCGGCCTCGGTCGCGTAGCCCTGGCCCTGCAGAGCGACCCGGATGCGATAGCCGACCTCGACGTCCACCTCCTCGTCATAGCTTTGCGGGGTCAGCCCGCAGTCGCCGGCGAACTCACCGGTGGACCTGAGCGTGACCACCCAGAGGCCGAAACCTTGCTCCCGGTAGAGCCGCTGGTTCCAGTCGATCCAGGCCTGCGCCTCGGCGCGCGTCTTCGGCCGCTCGTAGTACCGCATCATCAGCGGATCGCCGAGCAGCGCGGCCACGTCGTCCAGGTCGGCGTTCGTCATCTTCCGGAACGCCAGTCGCGGAGTGGGGGGCGGCACGGCGGGACGCTGGTTCACTGGTCTCCTTCATCGGTAAAGCGATACGGGGCTACGGTAAACGGAGTATCTCGGGGAGGAAAGCCAGATGGATCGTGAGACCGAAACCCTGCTAGCCTCCCTGGACCAGCAGCGGAGCCATGTGACCGGGATCCTCGAGGGGTTCACCGAGGAGCAGCTGCGCCGGCCCGTCCTGCCATCCGGGTGGTCGTGCCTGGGCATGGTCAAGCATCTGGCGCTGGCGGACGAACACTACTGGTTCAGGTGCATCATGGCCGGTGAGTCGCTCGACTTCTTCCCGGCGGAGCGGAACTCCGAGTGGCGGCTGGCACCCGGCGAAACGGCAGAGGACGTCTTCGGCCTGTACCGGGACGAGATCGCCCGCTCGAACGAGGTCATCGCCCGGACGCCGATCGATGCGCCGCCAGGGCAGCGGGATCCGTGGTGGGGGTCGTGGGCGGACCGGTTCACCGAACTGCGGGTTGTCATGCTGCATGTGATCGCCGAGACCGCCTGCCACGCGGGCCATCTCGACGCGGCGGCCGAGCTGATCGACGGCCGCCAGTGGATCGTGCAGTAACTGCGACAGTGGCAGTAACAGTGACGGTCCCGCGGCAGGTGTGATCGTGGGCGCCCCGGCGGACCCGCCATCACACCTGCCGCGCTCCCCGCGCTTACTCGACCGCCGACGCGGGCTCCCGCGGCGCGGCCGGCGCACCGGCCGTGGCGGGCGCCGCCTTGACGCGGATCACCAGGCCGATGACCAGCAGGCTCGCGATGTCGAGGATCGCGGCCAGCAGGAACGCCTTCCCCACGCCGTGCGCGAACGCGTGCTGCTTCACGGCGAACGCCGTCAGCCCAGCCGCCGGATGCGCGGCAGCGCTGCGCGACGCCGTGCCGAACACCGCTACCAGGACCGCAAGCCCCAGTGACCCGCCGACCAGCTGAAGCATGTTCAGCATGGCCGACGCGGCGCCGGAGTCCTTGGGCGGGACACCGGCCAGCGACGTCGTGGTCAGCGGCACGAAGACGAGCCCCATGCCGACGCCGAGGAGCATCATCGGGCCGAACATGCCGTCCCAGTAGCCGGACGACGTGGTGACCCTGGACAGCCAGGCCATCGCCGCGATCGTGGGCAGCATGCCGACGATCATCATCGGCTTGACCCCGAGCCGCGGCATCACCCTGGGCGCCGCCCGGGACACCGCGAACAGCGTCACGGTCATCGGCAGGAACGCGACGCCCGCCCGCAGCGGGCTGAAGCCCAGCAGGATCTGCAGCACCTGGGTGAGGAAGTAGAACATGCCGAACATGCCGGCGATCAGGAACAGCCGCGCCAAGAACGAGCCGGACCGGCTGACGTCGGCGAACAGCCGCAGCGGCGTGATCGGCTGCGATGCCCGGCTCTCGTTGAACACGAACGCCGTGAGCAGCACCGCTGCCAGCACGAACGCACCGATCCCCAGGTGGTCACCCCACCCGTTGGCCGCCGCGCGGATGAAGCCGTACACGAGCGCGGTGACACCGGCAGTCGAGGTGATCGCGCCAGCCAGGTCGAAATGCCCAGGCTGCCGCTGGGTCTCGCTGACGAACAGCGGCGTGATCGCCACCACAGCGATGCCGATCGGGATGTTGATGAACAGCACCCACCGCCAGGACAGCCACTCGGTGATCACTCCGCCGAGCACCAGGCCCAGCGAAGAACCGCCGGTGATGACGCCCATGTAAATGCCGAGTGCCCGGGTGCGCTCCTTCCCCTCCGGGAACGAACTCACGATCAGCGCCAGCACCGCGGGCGCGGCCAGCGCGCCGCCCACGCCCTGGACGGCACGGGAGGCCAGCAGCATCGCGGAGTCGGTCGCCAGTCCGCCGGTCAGCGACGAGATCGTGAATATCGCGATGCCGAGGATGAACATCCGCCGTCTGCCCAGGATGTCGCCCGCGCGGCCGCCGAGCAGCAGCAGGCCGCCGGACGTCAGCGTGTAGCCGTTGGCCACCCAGGACAAGCTGGTGGTGGAGAAGTGCAAGCCATTTTGGATGTGCGGCAGCGCGATGTTCACTACCGTCATGTCCAGGACGATCATGAGCTGGGCGCCGAGCATGATGGCCAGGGCAACGCCCGGCCGGCCGGATCCGCGCCGAGCCGGTGCGGCGCGCTCCCGCAGCGCCGCTCCTCCTGGAACTCTCGAGGCAGTCAAGACAAACTCCAATGGATCGGGGTGATTCCCGTGACGCTGGACACGCTACGCCGAGGGTCTGACATTTTGCCGGGTCCCAGGCCGTGGGACCCGGGAACCAGCCCCAGGAATCTCCTGAGGCGGACGGCTGACGTACCGCCTACTGGGCGGTATCATCGGAATGAAACGGAGGTCTACTCCGGTTACTATACGGAGGTACCCTCCGCTTTGCAACTTTTTAAATGGTGATCACGTGACGAAGCCAGCAGCGCAGCTGCGCGCCGATGCGCGCCAGAACCACGCGCGTCTGCTCAACGCCGCGAACGAGGCGTTCGCCGAGCACGGCGCCGACGCGCCGCTCGAGGACATCGCCCGGCGGGCCGGAGTCGGCATCGGCACCCTGTACCGGCACTTTCCCACGAGGCTGGACCTCCAGGCGGCGGCCTTCCGCAGCCAGGCCATTTCGATCTGCGACCAGGCCCAGGGGCTCATCGGCACCGAGACGCCCGAGCAGGCCTTCTACGGCTGGATCAAGACCTTCGCCGCGTACATGGCCACCAAGCGGGGCCTGTCCAAGGCCCTGATGGAGGCGCTCGGCAAGGAATCCGAGGTGTTGTCGACGTGCTGGCAGATCATGCGGGACACCACCGAGCGGACCTTGACCGACGCCCAGGAAGCCGGCGTCATCAGGAACGACGTCTCCTCGATGGACGTGATGCGGCTGGTGCATGGCGTGATGGCCGGCGCCGAGCGCGAGCCCGACCAGGCCCCCCGATTGCTGGAAATCGTCCTGGACGGTCTCCGCACCCACCCCGAGAAGGCCTGACCGGGCCGAGCTGGGCGCCGCCGCAAGCCTCCGCACCCCATTCGGGCATACCGGACCCCTCGACGCGTGTGACCAACGTGACGCAAGCGGCCTCTGTGGCGAGAGTGCGCACGCTCCCTGTCAGAAAAGGGCCCTGTGGTAGATAAGGCGCCAGATCTGGCACCTTATCTACCGCGAAGCACTTTTCTTACACGCTAGCGACACCCGGCGCGCCCGACATATCCGGATAAAACCGGCAGCGAGGGGGCGTCTGCGGCATGGAGGGCCGGGCAAGCACCTACAGGTCGGGGGGGCGGTTCTCGAAGGGGGTGCTGAGCACCACGGTGGTGCGGGTCGACACCCCGCCAAGGGTGCGGATCTGCTGGAGCAGTTCCTCGAGGGCGGCCGGCGAGGCCACCCGGACCTTGAGGATGTAGTTCTCGTCGCCCGCGACGCTGTGGCAGGCTTCGATCGCCGCGAGGTGTTCGAGCCGCGCAGGCACGTCGTCGGGCGCGGCGGCGTCGAACGGCTTGATGGAGACGAAGGCAGTGAGTGGCAGGCCAATGTCGACCGGGTCGAACACGGCTGCATAGCCCCTGATCACGCCGTCCTGTTCGAGGCGACGGACCCTCTGGTGCACCGCGGACACCGACAGCCCCGCCTGCCGCGCCAGCTCGGTGAAGCTCATCCTGCCATTGCGCGCCAGCAATGACACGATCTTGCGGTCAATCTCCTCCACCCCGATACGTTAGCGCCACGGACGGTACACAGCGAGCACTCACCGAAATATAACGGCCCCGGCCCAACATAACAAACAAATAACGGTCGTTACACTACTGTAACTTCACAGTCTGCCGGCGTTACGAAACGGCCAGCCGCGGTTAACCTGTCGCTCATGGCACAGATCATTCTTGACCAGGTAGAAAAGGTCTACTCGGGAGGCGTCAAGGCTCTCGACAGCCTCAGCCTCGAGGTGAAGGACGGCGAGTTCATGGTGCTCGTCGGCCCCTCCGGGTGCGGCAAGTCCACGGCGCTGCGGTCCATCGCGGGCCTCGAGGAGATCACCGGCGGAAAGATCATGATCGGTGACCGGGTGGTGAACGACCTGCCGCCCAAGGACCGTGACATCGCCATGGTGTTCCAGAACTACGCGCTTTACCCGCACATGACGGTGGAGCAGAACCTGGCCTTCGGTCTCCAGCTGCGCAAGACGCCGAAGGACGAGATCAAGCGCCGCGTCACCGACGCCGCGAAGATGCTCGGCCTGGAGCAGTACCTCAAGCGCAAGCCGGCCGCGCTGTCCGGCGGTCAGCGGCAGCGGGTCGCGATGGGCCGCGCGATCGTCCGCGAGCCGCAGGCGTTCCTGATGGACGAGCCGCTGTCGAACCTGGACGCCAAGCTCCGTGTGTCCATGCGGGCCAGCCTGAACCAGCTGCACGAGCGGCTCGGCGTCACCACCGTCTACGTGACCCACGACCAGGTCGAGGCCATGACGCTCGGGCACCGGGTGTGCGTGCTCAGGGACGGACGGCTCCAGCAGGTCGACACCCCGCAGACCCTGTTCGAGAAGCCGGTGAACCTGTTCGTGGCCGGCTTCATCGGCTCGCCCGCGATGAACTTCGTGACCGCGGACCTGGTGCGCGACGACGGCCCAGCGGTGACGTTCGCCGGGTTCAAGCTGACCGTGCCGGCCGAGGAGCTCGAGAAGAACACCGGCCTGTCGAACTACTTCGGCAAGAAGGTCATCCTCGGCATCCGGCCGTCCGACTTCGAGGACGCCAGCGTCAGTGACACCGGCAACGGCGGGACCGGCAAGATCTCGGTGAAGACGAACGTCACCGAGGAACTCGGCAGCGAGATCCACGTGATCTTCACGATCGACGCGCCGCCGGTGGAGCACGCGAGCATCACCGACGCCGCGGCCAGCGACGACGGCGACGACGAGACGGTGCAGGCGCTGATCGGCGGCAAGGCCCTGTGGACCGCGCGGGTATCCGCGCGCAGCCGGGTCCGCCCGGGCCAGCCCATCGACCTCACCGTGGACACGCACAACCTGCAGTTCTTCGACCCGGACAGCGGCCTGTCCATCGGTCATCCGCAGGCGACCGCCCAGGCGGCCGAGCCCACCGACTGAACGGTGCATCCAGGGATTCGTGAAACACTGTAATCATGCAGCGTGACCCGGAAGAGCTATTCGAGCTGACGCAGGCGGCCCCGGAGGTCGCGGGCGCGCCGCTCTTGCATCACCTTGAAGGCTTCATCGATGCGGGCGGCGCGGGCCGCCTGCTCGCCGAGCACCTGCTGCAGGACTACGAACACGAGACCATCGCGCGGTTCGACGCGGACCGGCTGATCGACTACCGGTCCCGTCGGCCGCTGATGACGTACGAGAACAGCCACTGGGAGAGCTACGAGACGCCCGACCTGACGCTGCATCTGATCCACGACGCGGCGGACAAGCCGTTCCTCCTGCTCAACGGCCCGGAGCCGGACCACGAGTGGGATCTGTTCACCGCCGCGGTACTCCGGCTGACCGAGCGGCTCGGTACCGGCCCGGCGATCGGGTTCCTCGGCATCCCGGCCGGGGTGCCGCACACCCGCCCGCTCGGCGTGATCGGGCACGGCACGAGGGAGGGCCTGGTCACCGGCTCACAGCGGCTGCCGAACCGGATCCAGCTGCCGGGCAGCGCGGCGGCGCTGCTCGAGCTGCGGTTCGGCGAGGCAGGCCGGGATGCGATCGGGTTCGCGGTCCAGGTGCCGCACTACCTGGCTCAGGCCGTCTACCCGGCGGCGGCGCTGGTGCTGCTCGGCGAGGTGGCCCAGTTCGCCGGGCTCGACCTGCCGGGGGTAGACCTGCGCGTCGCCACCGAGCGCACCCAGGAAGCCATCGAGCACCAGGTCGCCGAATCCCAGGAGATCGCCGAATTGGTCCGCGCGCTCGAGCAGCAGTACGACAGCGCCGCGCAGACCGAAGGGCTGCTCGCCGACGGCGAGGAAGTGCCCACCGGCGAGGAGCTCGCCGCCCAGTTCGAGCAGTTCCTGGCGGACCAGCAGAAGCCCCCCGAGGGGTTCTAGCGGGGGTGCGGGGGGTAGTCCCCCCCGCAAGCCAGCAGAGCGGGGTTTTAGACCACGACCAGCTCACGGGGCACGTTGTTCAGGCGCTCCATGCCGTCCGCGGTGCACACCACGATGTCCTCGATGCGCGCGCCGTGCGGGCCCGGGTAGATCCCCGGCTCGACGGAGAACGCCATGCCCGGCTCCAGTACCTGATCGTTGCCGGACACGATGTACGGGTCCTCGTGCGTCTCCAGCCCGATGCCGTGCCCGGTGCGGTGGATGAACTGATCCCCGTACCCGGCCGCGGTGATCGGCTCGCGCGCGGCGGCATCCACCGACTCGCAGGTCACCCCCGGGCGGACCGACTGGCACGCCGCCTCCTGCGCGGCCCGCAGCACCTCGTAGTAGGCGCCGAACTCCGGCGGCGGCTCCCCCACCGCGTACACCCGGGTGCAGTCCGAGCAGTACCCGGACGGCATCGTGCCGCCGATGTCCACGACAACCGCGTCGCCGTGCTCCAGCACGCGATCCGACACCTCGTGATGCGGGCTGGCGCCGTTCGGCCCGGATCCCACGATGGTGAAGTCCACGCTGGCGTGACCTTCCGCGAGAATCGCTTCGGCGATCTGTCGAGCCACAGCTCGTTCTGATATGCCGGGTTTGAGCCAGCCAGGGACCTGCGCGTGCACGCGGTCGATGGCGGC
>DASRFJ010000014.1:0-41680 GCA_035651595.1 Streptosporangiaceae bacterium
CCCGGCCGGTCAGCCGGTCGACGCCCGGGTCTGGCTGGAGCGGTACACGCTCGAGGTCTCCGGGCGGGGGGCGTGCGCCTATGACTTCGGCCTGCTGGACGGCGGTGGCGACAACCCGTGCCCGCACCCGTTCGCGGCCTCGGTCCCCGCGAGCACCAAGGAGAGCATCCTGCGCGTCGCCGAGCCTCGCCCCGACTTCACGGTGTTCGCCGGGCGCGCGGCGCGCGAACGCAAGAAGGCCTACCGCCGGCACAACACCGAGCTGTTCCGCACGGCCGAAGCGCTGGTCCAGGGCCGCAGGCACACGACGCCGCTCGGCGAGCAGACCGACCTGCTCAGCCGGCTGCTGAGCACCCCCGACCCGGAAACCGGCCAGCTCCTGGACACCGAGACGATCCGCGACCAGGTCCTGATGCACCTGTCGAATGGCTTCAACGGGCCGTCGATAACCGGGGCGTGGCTCGCCTACATCCTGGCCACCCGCCCGGACATCGCCGGCAAGGTGATGGCCGAGATCGACGGGATCACCGGTGGCGACCCGGACTACGACCTCCGCTACGACGACCTGCTGGCCATGACGTACACCACGCAGGTGATCAAGGAGACGCTGCGGATCTACCCGCCGCAGCCGGTGACCATCCGCCGCAGCCTCAAGGACGGAACGCTCGGCCGCTATCGCATCCGCAAGGGCGACATCATCCTGGTCGGGACGCTCGCCGCGCAGCGCGACCCGCGCTACTGAGGGCCGTTCCCTGACCGGTTCGATCCGGAACAGTTCGCCATGGCGAAGGTCGCCGGCCGGCCGCGGCATGCCTTCATCCCGTTCTCGATCGGGAAGCGGCAGTGCATGGCGCAAGAGGTCACGTTCATGATGCTCCGCGTCGTCGTGTTCGAGATCTGCCGGAAGTTCCAGCTGCGGCTCGCGCCAGGCGCGACGGTCACCAAGAACACGGTCGTCACGACCAAGCCGGCCACGGTCCCTGTCGTCCTCCTGCCGCGCCCGCGGCGAGCGGACGGGCGCCGGCCAGCGCCCGCCCTGGTGAATTTGCCTGGGCCTACGGCCGCGGCGCTCGAAGTACGGCAGCAACTTCGGCGCGAACAAGGAACTGGCCGAGCGCTTCGCCGAGCGGAGCGACTTCTACGGCTATTCCAGCGACGTCATTATGCTGAACGACCTTACGGATTCGCCACCACGGATCGAGCCTTGGCTCCTGGTGGTGATGACTTCCACCTACACCTCGAACCCGCCGTCGAACGCGGCCGCGTTCAAGTCGTGGCTGGAGCGCACCGCACCCGGCAGCACCACGTGGCAGAACTGCCGGTACCTGGTCTGGGGGACGGGCAACACCCAGTGGAACGCGTTCCTCGCGTTCCCGCGCTACGTGCACGGCAAGCTGTCCGAGCTCGGTGCCACCCCGCTCGCCGAAATGGGCTACGGCGACGTGGGTTCGCCCGGGTGGGAGCGCCTGCACGCGGACTGGCAGAGCAGGGTCTGGCCCGTCCTGCGGGACCTGTCCGGGGCGCGGCCGACCAAGGCCGCCGCCGCGCGGGCGGCCGCCGGGGCGGCCGCCGCGGGCGCACTGACCGGCACCGATTCGCACACGGCGATGCAGCGGTCGCTCTCCGGCGAAGACGTCGCGCCCCGGCACGCCTCGCGCGCGACCAGCATTACCTCGATCATGCGGGCTATGTCGTTCGGTAGATCCCGGATGCTCGCCCCAGCCATCCTCACCAACCCCGTCGGGATTGACACGTTCGAGGCTCGCGTCCTGGAGTGCCGGGAACTCCAGGCGGCGGACTCGCCGAAGCGGACCCGGCATCTGGCGATCAGCCTGCCGCCGGGGGCGGCCTACCGGGCCGGCGATCACCTCGGCGTCTGCCCGCGCAACGACGAGGACCGGGTCGAGCGGCTTGCCCGGCACCTCGGCGCGGCCCCCGACGGCCTGTTCATGGTGCCGAAGACGGCGGACGTGCACGCCGTGCCGAAGGATGTCGTGCTCCAGGTCAGGAACGTGCTCACCAACCTCGTCGACATCACCAGCGGTTCGTTCCCGTCCGGCACGCTGAACGTCTTCGACTTCCTCCAGGTAGCGCAGCCGCTGCGGCCACGCTATTACTCGGTGAGCTCGAGCCCGCTGATCCACGGGGACAAGGTCGCGCACGTGACCGTCGGCCTGGAGACCCCGTCCGGGATGTGCTCGCATTACCTGCACGGGCTCCGCGAGGGCGACCGGCTGAACGTCTTCGTGGACGAGTCCGCCGGTTTCCGCCTCCAGCAGGACGTGACGCAGCCGATGATCTTCGTCTCGGCCGGCACCGGCTTCGCGCCGATGCGGGCGTTCTTGTGGGAGCGGCTGGCCATGCGGCGCGCGGGCGTCCGCCTGGCGGAGGCGGCGCTGTTCAACGGCATCCGCTCCAGCGGCCTGGACTACATCTACCGGGACGAGATCGAGCGGTTCACCGCCGACGGCGTGCTCGATCACGTGCACGTCGCCACCTCACGCGAGCGGCCCGGCCGCCGCGACTACGTGCAGGACCGGATCCGGGAGCAGGGCGCGCTGGTCTGGCGCCTCCTCACGGCCGGTGCCTACGTCTACGTCTGCGGCGCGCAGCCGATGCGCGACGCGGTACGCGTCGCCTTCGCCGAGGTCATCGCCGCACACGGGTCGCTGTCCGCCGAGGAAGCGGAGGCTCACCTGCGCGAACTGGAAACGACCACCCGCTACCGCCCAGACCTCTGGGGCTGACCCTCGGGAGCCAGCATGGATATCCTCGCCCTCATCCTGACCGTCGCGGCGATGATCATGTTCGTGTTCGCCGCAAGCGGCCGTGAGCTGCGCCGGTTCAACGAGAAGCGCTCGGGCTCGTGTTCCTGACCGCGGCGCTGATCTGCCAGTTCACCGCGGTCACCAACACCCACATCGGCCGCTGAGCTCGCGGCCGGAGCCGCTCATTGGGCATCTGCCCAACGCCACAGCCGCACGGTATTGTCGGTGCTCGAGCTGGCCAGGGTGCGGCCGTCTGGGCTGAAGATCACCGAGACGACATAGCCGCCGTGGGTCAATGTGGCGGCGGTCTGCCCGGTGGCCAGATCCCGCAGTCGTATGGTGCCATCTGTGCTGGAAGTGGCCAGGGTCCGGCCGTCTGGGCTGAACGCCGCCGCCTCGATGCCTGGAGTGCGGCCGGTCAGGATGGTTGCCTGGCCGCTGACGACGTCCAGTAGCTGGATGGACCCGTCCATGCCCGGGCTGCTGGCAAGGGTGTGCCCGCTGGGGTGGAACGCCAGCACCTTGCCGCCGTACGTGTGCTGCCGCGATGACACGGCGGTGGGCTGCCCGGTGGCCGGATCCCACAGCCGGACAGTCGTGACACTGCCCTCTCGCGGTCCGCCCCGCCGGGCCGGTGCTGTCTCGCTGCTGGCTAGGATGCCCCCATCCGGGCTGTAGGCCACCGCCTGCACGCGGCCGTTGGATGGGGCAAGGCCGGTGAGCTGCCCGGTGGCGATGTCCCACAGTGTCACCGTCCCGTCCGGGTGCCAGCTGGCCACGGCGAGTGTGCCGCCGTCGGGGCTGAAGGCCACCGCTGACACGCCGGTCTCGCTGGTGAGGACGGTAGTGGCCTGCTGGGTTGCCACGTCCCACAGGCGCGCGGTGACCTCCCCGCCGCTGGCAAGGGTGCGTCCGTCCGGGTGAAACGACACCGAGTCCACACTGGTATGACCGACCAGGACGACGTCGGCGGTGAGGGTCGCGACCGGCGGGCCCACCCGCATGGCCGGCCGGCTTGCTCCAGCCGCGGCGCTGCTGTGCTCACCGGGCGGTGACGTACGCGCGTCGCGCTGATCGATCCGCCGCAGGGCTTCGGTGTAGGTGATCTGCTCGGCGGCGGCGAGTTCGCGTGCCGCCTTCTTTCGGGCGTTGCTGCCGTCTTTGGTCACTGATGCTCGTCTCTGGCGGTTCCCCACGCCCCGCCGGAAGTATCCGTGGCCGGGTCGAACGACATCCAGGCGGGCCCGGAGGGCCTTAACCGGCAGTGCTCCCGGCGGCGTGGGCGCGAGGAACGGCGGGGTGGCGTACGCAGCTTGCCTCCCGTCATCATAATCGGTTGCCTCAGCGCGCCATCTGGGTAGAGTTAGGCGATGCCTGAGCTGGAGCAGCTGCATGCTGGCCATGCCCCGGCGGTCTTGGCCTTCGAGCTGGTGAACCGCGCCTACTTCGCTGCGTCGATCTCCGACCGCGGCGACGAGTTCTTCGATCAGTTCCCCGACCGGCACAGCGCCTTGCTGGCCGAGCAAGAGGCCGGCAGTTGTGCCTGCTACGTGCTCGTCGCTGATGACGGCTCGGTTCTGGGCCGGTTCAACCTGTACGACTTCGAGGACGGCACCGCCAACCTCGGCTACCGGGTCGCGCAGCAGGTCGCGGGGCGCGGCGTCGCGACCAGGTCCGTCCAGGAGCTGTGCCGGATCGCGGCGGCGCGGCACGGCCTGCGCAGACTGCGGGCGGCCACCTCCCACGACAACGTCGCGTCCCAGAAGGTGCTGGCCAAGGCCGGGTTCGTCCCGGTCGGCCCGGCCACCCTGGCCGATCTCGGCGGTAAGTCCGGCACCTGGTACCAGCGCGACCTCCGGCCGTAGCTCACGGCCGCGGCGGTTCCGGACGGGGATGTCTTCAGCGCCGTCACGGCGAGACCGAGGCCTGCCAGGCAGGCGAGTGCGGCCAGCAGCGCCAGGATCCACCAGCGCATACCGGCGACGGGGCGACGCCGCTTTCGCTGATACGTTCGACCGGGGTCACTATCGTATCCGGTTTGCCTCATGCTGCCAGTCAAGGCAGCGGGGTGTTATCGGCCCGTCTGTGGTTTCTGGTATGCCGACGATATCTAGCGGTTCGTAGTATCGAGAGCATGCGTGTGCTGGTTGTGGAGGATGAGCCCTACATGGCTGAGGCCATCCGCGATGGGCTGCGCCTCGAAGCGATAGCGGCCGATATCGCTGGCGACGGCGACATGGCTCTGGAACTGCTGAGCATCAACGCTTACGACATCGCCGTCCTGGACCGCGACATCCCCGGACCGTCCGGTGACGAGATCGCCGAAGGCATCGTCGCCTCCGGTAGCGGCATGCCGATCCTGATGCTCACCGCCGCCGACCGGCTAGACGACAAGGCCTCCGGGTTCGGGCTCGGCGCCGATGACTACCTCACCAAGCCGTTCGAACTGCGGGAACTCGTACTCCGGCTCAGAGCGCTCGACCGCAGGCGGGCGCACAGCAGGCCGCCCGTGCGGGAGATCGCTGGCCTGCGCCTGGATCCGTTACGCCGCGAGGTCTACCGGGATGGCCGCTATGTCGCGCTGACCAGGAAGCAGTTCGCCGTGCTCGAGGTTCTCGTCGCTGCCGAAGGCGGGGTCATCAGCGCTGAAGAACTCCTGGAACGGGCATGGGACGAGAACGCCGACCCGTTCACCAACGCCGTGCGCATCACGGTGTCGGCCCTGCGCAAGCGGCTCGGCGAGCCTTGGGTCATCGCCACGGTGCCCGGCGTCGGCTACCGCATCGACACAGCGCCCGGCACCGGTCATGGGGGAGCGGACCGTGAGTAGGGCACCTGGTTTGAGCGTTCGCCTCAAACTCACCCTCAGCTATGCCGGGTTCCTGGTGCTCGCGGGTGCCTTGCTGCTCGCCCTGTGGATGATCCTCCTGAGATTTTTTCCCGACGCTCCGATCGTCATGGCCACGAGATCGGGCATCGGCGGGGCGCTGCTTCCAGGCCGCTCCAAAACGCAGCGAGCCTTCGGCGAAGCGGCAGCCGCAATGCTGGCATTCTTGCTGATGTTCGGCCTCCTGGGCGGATGGATCCTGGCCGGCCGCATGCTCGCCCCGCTGACCCGCATCACCGACGCCACGCGCACAGCCGCGACCGGATCGCTCTCCCACCGCATCCGGCTACCGGGCCGTAGAGATGAGTTCCGCGAACTCGCCGACGCCTTTGACACCATGCTCGCGCGGCTGGAAGCGCACGTCGCCGAGCAGCAGAGGTTCGCGGCCAACGCTTCCCACGAATTGCGCACTCCACTGGCGATCACGCAGGCGCTTCTCGACGTGGCCCGCAAAGATCCGAACCGCGACAGCGGCGTGCTCGACGAACGCCTCCGCGTCGTCAATGCACGGGCGATCGACCTCACCGAAGCGCTGCTCCTGCTCAGCCGCGCCGACCAGCGATCCTTCAGCCGGGAACGTGTCGACCTGTCTCTTATCGCGGAAGAAGCCACGGAAACACTTCTCCCTCTCGCGGAGAAGCAGGGCGTCACCATCGAGACCTCTGGCGACATCGCCCCAACCGTGGGCTCACACGCGCTCTTGCTGCAGATGATCACGAACCTCGTGCACAACGCCATCGTGCACAACCTCCCTGGACAGGGCACGGTGCAGGTCAAGACCGTCGCCGTCCGCCCCCAATCGGTGATGCTCGCGGTCGAGAACACCGGCGACAACGTCCCTCCGCAGCTGGTCGCGACACTCACCGAACCGTTCCAGCGCGGCGCCAGGCGCGTATCCGGCGACCATGCGGGTGTCGGCCTCGGCCTGGCAATCGTCAAAAGCATCGCCCAAGCGCACGACGGAACCCTCATGCTCACCCCGAGGGACGCCGGGGGGCTTCGCGTCACGGTGCAACTACCCGCCGCGTCAACGCACACGGGCAGGTGACGACCAGCCTGTGTCTGGAGTGCAGTGTGCGACTACCGGGATAGGCGCGCCCCGGAGTCTCGTCAAACAACGTGGACGATCGCCCCTTCGTGGTGGATCGACCCTCGTGGACAGGGGTCCCGTTACCACGAAGGGAAAATCCGCCACGTTAACCGACGCGGATCGAGCCTGCCGCTGACCCACCGGGCGACCAGCAACCCGGGCAAGCGGCCCGCGGCCTGTTCAATCGCCGCTCGGTCGGCCGGCTGGAATCATGATCGCATGAACATCCGATGGGAAAATCGAAGTAGGTGTCTGGGTAAGGCTCGTCTTTGAGTGTGTAATGCCACCATTCGCATTCGTATGAGCTGAAACCGCAAGTCTCCATGATGGAACAAAGATACTGCCGGTTTCGCATTTCAACCTGTGTGATTCCTTTAGCTCCATGATGTGAGATCGAATCCATCAAGTCATGGTCACCGCCCATGGGGGCGAGTTCACCGGTGGCCAAATGATAGAGCGTCAAGTCAACAGTGCTGCCCCGGCTGTGGCCAGACTTAGCGGCCACGTATCCTTTGCCGAACATTCCGGCTCTGTCAATGTTCGGATAGTGCCTTAGCTTCGTCCGGCCGTCCTCCGGCTGCTTTGACCAGCGCAGAAAGTGGTCTACGGCACGTTGCGGGCGATAACCGTCCCATAGGAGCAAGCCAAAGCCGACGGATGCGGCATGCTCTCGCGCTCTTTCCAAGGCCGCGCACAAAGCCCTCGTGCCGACAATCCGGTTTACCAGATATCCGTCCACCGGCTTGCCGGTGAAGTTATCCCATGTGGCGTACTTGGCATCCCATCGGACTCCGGGTACGGCCTCGTCGACAAAGACAAAGTCATCTTTCATCGGTTCTTCCTGTCAGTGACAACGACACCATCCGGTCGATCACCTCCGCAAGCGGCAAACCCGCGGCTGCCATCATTCTCGGATAACGGCTGTATGAGGTCATTCCGGGTAGCGTGTTGATCTCATTAAGGACTACTTCCCCATCTTCCTTGAGGAACATGTCCACACGCGATAGACCCCGGCAACCCAGGGCGCGATAGATGATCTTCGCCGTCTCCTGAACGAGCGAGCGTGACTCCGCCGGAATGTCGGCGGGCACGATGAATGTCGAGTTCTCGGAACCGCGTTCAGGCGCACGCTCCTGATGGATTCTGAAGAAGCCATGGGATAGGGAAATTCGATCCAGCTCGCCGGCGATCAAATCGAGATCGTTCCCCAATATCGCACACCCGACCTCGCTGCCGACGACCGCCTCTTCGATCAGCACTTTCGAGTCATACTGTCTTGCGGTTTCTACCGCGCTCGGCAGTTCTTCTTCTCGAGATACCTTACTAACGCCGAAGGATGACCCCGAACGGGCCGGCTTTACGAAGACGGGATAGGTAAGCTGGCTGGTATCAATACTCTCGTTCGCCCTGACAATCCAGAAGTTCGGCGTAGCGACTCCCGCGCTTCTAGCGACCATGTAAGCAAGAGACTTGTCCATGCACAGCGCAGAACTTTGGATATCGCAGCCTACGTAGGGGATACCGGAGAGCTCCAGCAGACCCTGTATCGCACCATCCTCGCCGAGCTTGCCGTGCAGCGCGGACAGTACGACGTCCAAGCGGATCGTTTCGTATCGTCCCTGCTCCACAACTAGCAATCCGTGGACGCTCCGGTCCGGCGACAGCACAGCCGGGCGGCAACTGCCGTTCGCCCAGTTTGCGTCAGGGCTGTCACAGAGTCGCCAAGCGCCGCCTTTCGTAATCCCTATGTAGAATGGTTCGTACTTTTCGGTATCGAGGTTTCTTGCGAGTTCCTGCGCGGATTTGATGGAGACGGGATGTTCCTCGGAACAGCCCCCGAATATGATGCCGACCTTCAGCCTACCCATGCTGATTTGTCCTCTCAAATTTCAGGCAGTTCGTAATGGAGTTTTCAACCATGTCGTTCAGGGCGTGGTCTGTGTAGTAGGCCGTGTGCGGGCTAATAAGCACATTCGGCAACTCCTGCAGCCGCAGCAACGGCTTGCTTTCGATGGGCTTGTTTCTGCAGTCCGCATAGAATATTCCTTCCTCTCCTTCGAGGACATCCAGCGCCGCGCCGCCCAGCCTGCAATTTTCCAATGCTTGAATAAGGGCCTCGCTATCAATAAGTGAACCGCGTCCGGTATTGATAATGAATGCGCCGTGCTTCAGTTGCTCGAGACGTTGACGATTGAGGAGATGGTACGTATCTGCCGTGAGAGGCGTATGGAGGGTTATAATATCGCTCAGCCTCAGCAGTTCACCGAGAGGAACGTAATCGGCCGCGGTCTTGGGATGGCTGTCAAAGGCCAGTATGCGGCAGCCGAAACCCCGCAGTCGGGCTATGACTCCTGCGCCGATCCGCCCTGTTCCTATCACTCCGATGGTCAGGTCACGCAGCTCTTTCCCACGCAAATAATTTAGCCTGTAGTCATGGATATCCGTACGGCGGATGGTCGATTTTGCATTCCGTATGGCCATCAGCATCAGCATCAGTGTGTAGTCGGCCACGCTATCGGGAGAATACGTGACGTTTTCAACGAGAATGCCGATGCTCTTTGCGTATTCGACGTCGACGTGATTGTATCCAATGCTTCTTGTGGAAATATATGCCACGCCGACGCGGCTGAGCGCGCGAAGAGTAGAATTCGTGATTCGAGTTTTATGACTGACACTGATGCATCGATTTCCGGATGCCAGTTCAATATTCTCTTCAGAGACGGCTGCCGCTGTGATAGCTGGCAACACGCCAAGGCGAGACGCTGTCTCCCGGAACGCAGCGGCCTCGTCCTGACCGCATCCATAAATCGTGATTCTGATTGTCGGGATGGCCGAGGACGCCAGCGATCGGGTGTGGCGATCCGCTGTTCGTGCTGGCTCGCTGAAGGTCATGCTGCCAGTCAAGGCAGCGCGGTGTTGCCGGCACGTATGTGATTTTGGATATGCCGTCGATATGTAATGCCATCACTCGCCCGCGCCTCGGTCAGGCCGCCGTCGGCGCCCGATGCTACCGACCAGTAGCATTTCGTCGGCGTATGGAAAACCGCATACGTGCCGGCAACGCCACGCTGTCTTGACTCAAGGCATGTCCGACAGCGAACCGACCCGCGTCAACAGCTATCTCGCCAGCGTGCTCCCGCCCGCCGGCCCCCGCGCCGCCTCGGCATGATTCCGCTCAGCCTCGGCGAGATCGCCGCGGTCGTCGGCGGGACGGTCCAGGTTGTCGGCGGGACGGTCCAGGGCGACGGAGGCGACGTGATGGTGACCGCGCCGGCGGTGCTTGACGGCCGACAGGCCGAGCCGGGCGGCCTTTTCGTCGCCTTCGCCGGCGAGCACGTCGACGGCCACGACTACGCTGGCCAGGCAGGCCGGGCCGGCGCGGTGGCCGTGCTCGGCTCCCGGCCCACGTCGCTGCCCACGGTCGCCGTGACCGATGCCCGGGCCGCGCTGCAGGCGCTCGCCGCCCACGTGGTGGGCCGGTTGCGCGATGGGCTGATCGTCGTCGGGGTGACTGGTTCTCAGGGCAAGACCGGGACCAAGGACCTGCTAGCGGCCGTGCTTTCGAAGGCCGCGCCGACAATCGCCACGGTCGGCTCGCTCAACAATGAGCTCGGCGTGCCGCTCACCATGCTGCGCGCCGGCGCGGCCACCCGCCTCCTCGTCCTTGAGATGGGAGCCCGCCACGTCGGAGACATCGCCGAGCTCACCGGCCTGGTGGCGCCCGACATCGCCGTCGTCCTCAATGTCGGCCAGGCCCACCTGGGCGAGTTCGGGTCGCGCGGGGCAATCGCCAAGGCCAAGGGCGAGCTGGTGCAAGGGCTGGCGCCAGGCGGCACCGCGATCCTCAACGCCGACGATCCCCGCGTGGTCGCTATGCGCTCGCTGACCGACTGTCCGGTGCTGACCTTCGGCCTGGCAACGCACGCCGACGTGCGGGTGCTCGACCTGAAGCTGGACCGGCTCGGCCGGCCATCCTTCAGGCTGCGGACCGCCGACGCCTCGGTTCCCGTCACGCTGCCGTTCGTTGGCGCACACCAGGCGCTCAACGCGTCGGCTGCCGCGACGGCGGGGCTGGCGGCCGGCGTATCCCTCGACGTGGCCGCGGCGGCGCTGGCCGGCGCCACGCTGTCGAAGTGGCGCATGGAGCTGCGCGACCTCGCCGGCGGCGCGACGTTGCTCAACGACTCCTACAACGCCAGCCCCGACTCGACCCGCGCCGCCCTGGACGCGCTGGCGGCGATCGAAGGCGGGCGCCGCATCGCCGTTCTCGGCGAGATGCGCGAGCTCGGCGACGCCAGCCAAGCCGAGCACCGCGCCGTCGGGAAGTACGCCGCCTCCCGGGCCGACGTGGTGGTCGCGGTCGGTAAGTCCGCTTGGCCGATCGCCGACGGCGCGGGTGAGCGGGCGGTGGTGCTGCCGGGCAACGAGGCGGCCGTCGACTGGCTTCGCGACCATCTCGCCGCCGGTGATGTGGTGCTCGTCAAGGCCTCTCGCGGGGCGCGCCTCGACGAGGTGGCCGCCGCGCTCGTGTCGTCTGGCGAGGCGCCGGCCGCCGGGAATGTGAAGGAGCGCCATGGCATCGGCAGGGGAGCCTGCCCGTGACTATGCCAGCAGGGTGTTCAGTTCGCGTTGCCGAGCCCGACGACGCGGGACCGGTGACCGCGCTGCTGGCAGAGCTGGGGTATCCCGATAACCGGACAGAGGAAGTCCGGCAGCGCCTTGCGATGTGGGGACGCGAGGCAGCGTGCCGTGCTCTGGTCGCCGAATGCCAGGGGCAGGTGGTGGGGATCATCGCCGTGGCGGCTATTCCGTATCTGGAACGCGAAGGGTGCCGGGGGCGCATCGTGGCGCTCGTGGTGTCCGCCGAGTGCCGCGGGCAGGGTATCGGCAGTGGGCTTGTCGGCGCCGCCGAGAAGGCAGCTGGCGAGCTTGACTGCACCACCATGGAGGTCACCAGCTCACGCAGTCGCACGCAATCCCATCCCTTCTACCGCAACCTCGGCTATGAAGACGGGAATGGCCGCAGCGCACGCTACCTCAAAGACCTCGGAGGTTAGCCGGCGGCTCCGCCGCTCGCTCCGCACGGACATCGCAGCCGTTGAACTTTCGAATGGCGCCCGGGCCGGATGAATCACGAGGCCGCGGCACCGCTCAGGCTGCCGGTTAGCCTGCGCTGGAGCTGAGCGGTATCGGGGTGATCCAGCCCCTCGTACAGGCGCAGTGCCCGCTCCCAGGCGCGGCGGGCAGAGCCGTGCTTTCCGGCCGCGTCGTAGACGTCGCCGAGGCGGATCAGCGTGATGGCCTCGTTGTAGCTGTCATGGATCTGTGTGAAGAAGTCGGCGGCCTTGCTGCAACACGCGATGGCTTCGGCATGCTCGGCGCGGCAGTGATGGATGTAGCCGAGCGTGTCCCATGCCGCCGCCTGGCCTTGCCGGTCCGCGGCCTGCTGGAACAGGACAAGCGCTTGACGGCTGTGCAGCAGCGCGTCGGCGTAGTTGCCCTGCTGGGCCTGGGACCATCCGATGTTGCTCAGGGCGACCGCTTCTCCGGCGTGATGTCCCGCGGAGCGGTACAGCTTGATGGCTTGCTGAGCGTGGTCGAGCGCCTTTTCGTCCGCATGCTGGCAGTCGTACAGGTAGCCGAAGCCCAGGTGAACCAGGGCACGTTGGACGTCGTCGCCGAGCAAGCGGAACAGGTCGGCAGCGGTTTTCAGCTCGGCATGCGCCTGGTCGTAATCCTCGAGATGCGCCAGGGCGTAGCCGAGCTGCTGATGGGCGTGGGCCTGCCCGCTGGTGTCGCCGACGTGCTCCGCCGCGGTCAGGGCGACCCGTGCCGCGTGAGTCCAGTCTCGCCAGTGGCCGCTCCACTCGAAGTAGGTGCCGATGCTGAAAGCCAGCTGCCAGGCATGGGTGCCGAAGCCCGCGCTGGCCGCGTATTCGATGCTGCCGAGCAGGACCTGGTACTCGGCCTGTAGCCAGGCGGTCGCCTGCGGCTCACCCGCGAACCGTTCGGCGGTCACCCCGGGCTGCGCGCTGGTCAGCGTGACCTCATTCCACGGCCCGTACAGCAGCCGGGCCGCTTCCTGGGCGCTGTGCAGGTAGTGGTCGAGCATGCGGTGCACGGCGGCGTGCTGGTCCTGGCCGGTGCACAGGGTGCGTGCCTGTTCGGCGGCGTAGACGCGCAGCAGGTCGTGGGAGGTGAGCCGGCCCGGCATGTGCTCGGTGAGCAGGCTGGCGCGGACGAGTTCGCCGAGTCCGGGCCGGGTCCGTTCCAGGGGCTTGCCGGCCATGCTGGCCGCGGCCGCCACGGTAAGGTCCGGACCGGGATGCAGGCCGAGGAGCCGGTACAGGCCTGCGGCTTGCGGCGTCAGCGCGCTCGTGGACCAGGAGAAGACCGCGCGCAGGTCCGTGCTGTCGTCGCCGGCGGTGAGCGTGTCGAGCGTGTCGGTGGAGTCGTCGAGCTGTCCGGCCAGGACCGACAGCGGCGTGGCGGTCACCTCGGCGTGGGCGGCCACAATGGCCAGCGCGAGCGGCAGGCCCGCGCACCGGGTGATGACCTGTTCGGCCGCTGCCTGCTCGGCCGCCACCCGGCTCGCGCCCAGGCGTCGATCGAGCAGGTCACGTGATTGTCCGGGAGTGAGCAGCTCTAGCGTCAGCGGCAGTGCCCCGTGCATCGCGACCAGGGGCGTCAGCAGCGTGCGGCTGGTCACCACCGTCGCGCACCCGGACGAACCCGGCAGCAGCGGCCGGACCTGCTCGGCATCACGGGCGTTGTCCAGCACCACCAGGACGCGCTTGGTGGCCAGGACACTGCGGTACAGCCCCAGCTGGGCGTCCAAGCCCCGCGGGATGCGGTGCGCGTGCACGCCGAGTGCGTCAAGGAAGCCGCGCAGTACCTCGCCCGGATCCAGCGGCGCGCGGGCCGGGTCGAATCCGCGCAGATCAACGTACAGCTGCCCGTCCGGGAACCGGTCCGCGACCCGATGCGCCCAGCACACCGCCAGCGCCGTCTTACCCACTCCGGGAGGCCCGGATATCGTCGCCATCGGCGCCCTGGTTGTCCCGGGCAGGATCACATCGAGACCGTCCAGCTCCGCGTCGCGCCCGGCGAACGCGGGCACCGCCGAAGGCAGCTGTGCCGGAACCGGCGTGACAGGAACCGGCGTCTCCGAGAGCGTGACCACGGCCTGCGGCGCATCGGTCACCATGGGCGCGTCCAAGGACGGATCCTGCTGGAGGATTGCCGTTTCCAGATCGCGTAGCGACTGGCTCGGGTCGATGCCCAGTTGCTCACCGAGGGTCTGCCGCAGCCGGCGGTAAACGGCAAGCGCATCGCCCTGCCGCCCGCTGCGATACAGCGCCCGCATCAACTGGGCGTGGATAGGCTCATCCAACGGGTACTCGGCCGCCATCTCCTCCAGGCCGGGCACCACCTGCACATGTTCGCCGGCCGCCAGCCTGGCATCGGCCAGAGCGCGCTTGACCTGCAGGTACAGGGAGTCCAGGCGTCTGGCCTGATCCTCAAGGCCGGGGAGGTCGGATAGGTCCGCCAGAGCCTCGCCGCGCCACAACGCCAGCGCGTCCGCCAGTTGCCGGGCGCCGTGGACCGGATCGCCTGATTTCGTGCCTTGCCGAAGGAGCCGCTCCGCGACCTGCACGTCGGTGCTCTCGGCTCCGAGGTCGTAGACATAACCAGGTGGATGCGCACGGATCGCGGCCTTGTCTTCCAGGACACCGCGCAGGTAGGAGACGTGGGCCTGAAGCGAGTTCGTCGCGTTCGGCGGCGCTGCCTCGCCCCACACCACATCCACCAGACGGGCGACGCTGACCACCTCGCGGTCGTGCAGCGCGAGCGTGGCCAGCACCGCTTTCCGCCGTGCACCGCTGACTACCCGCGGCTCCCCGTCCGTGACGACATCCACCGGCCCCAGCAACCGTACTCGCACGAGAACTCCACCCCGTTAATCCCCACTTCCTACTATTAACGGACCGGAGCCGGGCACGGTTCAAGTTGATTTCACTGGTCGATACTGAACATCGCCTCGGGCACCCCGGCGATCTCGACCTGGCGCCAGATCGAGCGCCACTGCGGGAGTTCGTGATAGCGCCGTAGCGCGGCGAGACCGCCCAGCCAGCCGGTCCAGCCGGCATATGGCGGGTTCGCGGGGTCGAATCCGCTCTGTACCACGGTGAGCCGGGTTTTGCCTTCCGAGCCCGCCAGCTCCCAGCTGTCGGTCATGCCGTCGGCGAACCGCAGCGTAGCCTTGCGGCCAGGCTCGAAGTCGACGAACTTGGCGCCGCCTGGGTCCAGCTCGAACCCGCCCATCGCGAAGCGACCGCCCACATAGGGCTCGATGTCTACGTTGGCGCCAAACCACCGGCAGAACTGCTCCGGCTGGGTCATCGAGTCGAACACCGCCTCCGGTGCGGCGTCGATCAGGACCGAAGCATGCAATTCACTCGACGTGAAGTCGCACTTCGGCGTCAGCTCACGGCCAGCCAGATAGTCCGCCAGGTTGGCGATCGCCAGCGACCAGAACGTCTGAAGCGCTCCACGGGCTCCGGCCGCGTCGGCCAGTACCTCCGCGAAACTCGGCAGGTCGCTCTGGCTCAGCGTCACCAGCGTGCCGCCTTCGTCCTCGGCCAGCTCGAACTGCACCGTGGACTCGACACCGTCGACGGTCCAGGCGAACCGGATCGTGCGCTCGTCCACATGCAGCACGCGCTGGTGCGGTTCAGCGCCATCCGGTGTGAAGCGGCCCCAGAACTCGTACGTGCCGGGCAGGTCGACGGCGGCGTGCTCGGCCAGCCACACCCGCAGCGCGGCCGGGTCGGTCAGCGCCTCGTACACAACCTTCGGTGCGGCCGGAACGACGGCGCGCAAGCGCAGGTCAGGCTCGGTCATCGGGATCTCCCTTCGGGTAACAGGCGACGGCCAAGCGGAACGCGTCGCCCTCGGCACCGCCGTAGCGGCTGAACAGGTACTGCAGCGTCTGCTGCAGCTCGTCGAGGAACGCCTTGCGCTGCTCCGGGCGGACCCGGATGTCTCCGGACACGCCGATCGAGGGCAGGTCCGGCCGGGTGAGATCAAGCGCGGCGACGTCCGCCTGGACGTCCTCCATCAGGTCGACCAGGTAACCCAGGCTGAGCCGGTCGCGGGTCTGGCGCAGCCCGATCCGGCCCACCAGACCCGGGGACAGCCAGTAGGACCGGCCGGCCGCCTGGTAGATCCCCTCGTGGATCCCGCGCACCCGGCGCTCGGCCACCTGGCGCACCAGGCCGGCCTCCAGCAGCCGCCGCACGTGGTAGTAGACCCGCTGCGGGGTCTGGTCGAGCCCGGCCGCCACCTCGGTGCACGAGCTGGGCTCGGCGAGCCGCCGCAGCACTTCGATCCGCTGCGGCTTGAGCAAGGCCTCGGCCTGCTCGATCTGGTCAAGGTATACGACGTCCCTCATGGCAAAAACCAGTCTTTACGTAAAATAATTTTTTGTCAATAGCCCGCGCCCAGAGGGTCCGGCGTGCAGGGGGCTCGGCTGCATGTGCTGGCTGCCCGCAGTGCCCCGTTTTGTTCCAGCGCGCCGCTGCCGTTCGGCGGTCTACGCGGGCTCGGCGTGGCGCTCGAAAATTATTGCGGACACTTACCCCCCCAATCCGGGGGGGTAGGTGTCCGCAATAATCTGGCGGACCCGCGGGCCCGCCCGAAATATGGGTAGATGTCCAGTTCGTGGGGTGGGCGGTCGAGCCCTGACCTGGCGGGGAGGGTGCGTTTCAGTGCCGCATCAGCCAGGTTTCAGTGGCCGGGGGCACAGTTAGCGCAATTCGGGAGAAACGCGTCGGGGCGGGCCCGCGCGACTGCGCAGGGCGGGACTTATAGGGGCGGGGACCATGTACAGGTATAGCGGCAGTGCGGTCAGGCGGCGGAACGGGCAGCGGTTCGTCAACGCGGCCGGCCGTAACCGGCGGCCGGCCGGCACCATGACGGCCGGCACCGTAGCGGCCGGCACAGTGGCAGTCGGCACCGTGGCGAGCGCCGCCAAGGCAGCCGACAACATGGCAGTCGGCGCCATGGCGAGCGGCGGCGCCACAGCGAGCGGCGCCACAGCGAGCGGCGGCACGTTGAGCGGCCACGGGCGGGCGGGTCTGGTCGAGCGGCTGCTCGCGCGGGGCCGGCGCGCGCTGGACCTCGACGGCGATCTGCGCGCGAGCCGCGGCTGGTTCGAGCAGGCGTACCGGGCGGCGGAGAGGTCGGGCGATGTGCACGCACTTGCGAGCGCCGCCGTCGGGCTCGCGGGGCTGTGGGTGCATGAGTACCGGACGGCAGCGGCGGCCGAACGGCTGCTGGCCCGGCTCCAGCACGCGCTCTCCCTCGTCGATCCGCGGTCGCCCGAAGCGCTGCGGCTCCGGGTCAGGCTGGCGGGTGAGAAGGACTACCGTAATGGTTCGCACGTGGCGATCTTGTCCGCCCTCGACGAGGCCACCCGCGCGGACGATCCCGTGGCCCGGGCGGCGGCGCTCAGCCTGGCGCATCATTGCGTCCTCGGCCCGGACCACGGCGGGCTGCGGCGACGGCTGGCCGGGGAGCTGATCGCGGAGAGCTTCCGCACGCGCGGCCGCGGTGACCTGCTGATGGGCACGTACTGGCGGACGGTCGACATGTTCCTCGACGCCGACCCGCATGCCGAACGCAGCCTCGGTGAGGTGCGCGACCTGCTGGCCGAACGCGACCACCTCGCCGTCGGGTTCGGCGTCAGCGCGATCGATGTCATGCTCGCCATCAGGGCGGGCCGCCTCGCGGACGCCGAGACGCTGATGGCCGCGTGCGCGCAGCGCGGCGTGGCGGCCGGCGACATCGACGCGGAGGGATGGCGGGGCGGCCAGCTCGTCGCAATCCGCTGGTACCAGGGGAGGCTGGCCGAACTGCTGCCGATGCTCGAGCAGATGGCGCATTCGCCGTCCCTCAGCGCGGTCGACAGCTCGTACTTCGCCGCGCTGGCGGTGGCGGCGGCGGTGGCGGGAGAGCGCGGCAAGGCCGCGAGCGCGCTGGCCCGGCTGGCCGGTCGTGATCTGGCGGAGCTGCCGCGGTCGAGCACCTGGCTGGTGACGATGAACGGCGTGGTGGAGGCCGCTTACCTGCTGGGCGACGCGGACACCGCCGCCAGGGCGTACGAACTGCTCAGCCCGTTCGGCCACCTGCCGATGATGGCGAGCCTCGGTATCGCCTGCTTCGGTTCGGTGCAGCACGCGCTCGGCACGGCGTTCCTGACCACCGGCGACGTTGACCGGGCGGCCGAGCATCTGCGGACGGCCATCGACCGCAACCTCGCGATCGGGCACTGGCCCGCGGTCACGATGTCCAGGCAGCGGTACGCCGAAGCGCTCGCGCGGCGCGTCGAGCCTGGCGCGGCGATGGAATGCCGCAGGCAGGGCCGCGGCTGGCGGGTCGCGCTCGGCGGCCGGAGCGTGCTGGTCGAGCACTGCATCGGCCTGCTGCACCTGGCGGTGCTGATCGCGAACCCGAAGCAGGACATTCCCGCGATCGACCTCGTGGCGGGCGTGGAGGCCGTCGTCAAGGACAGCGGTTCCAGCCAGCCGGTGCTGGACCAGACCGCCATCAGGGAGTACCGGCGCCGCCTGTCCCAGCTCCGCACGGACATCGACGAGCTGACGGCACGCGGCGACACGCGGCGGGTCGCCGAGGCCCGCGCCGAGCAGGACTGGCTGATCGCCGCGCTGTCCGGCGCCAGTGGCCTCGGCGACCGCGTCCGCCGCTTCACCGACGACCCGGAGCGGGCGCGGATCGCGGTCGGCAAGGCGATCCGGCGGGCCATCGACCGGATCGCCGAGGCGGACGCGGTCATCGGCGAGAACCTGCGCGGGCGCGTCCGCACCGGCGTCCGCTGCTCGTACTGGCCCGCCTAGCGGCATCAGGCCGCGAGCCCGGCGAGATAGCGGGCCACGGCGCGGGCGATGGGCTGGCCGGTGTGACCCTCGTAGTAGGTGTAACCCGGGCATGGGTTGGCCTCGAAGCAGACGGCGCGACCGTCGGTCGTGATGCGGAGGTCGATGCCGCTGAACCGCAGTCCGAGCCGCTCGGTCAGGTCGACGCAGCGCTGCTCGATGACCTCGGACAGGCGGGCCGGTTCCAGCCGGGCCGGGATGCCGCTGTCCCTGGCGGCATACCGGTAGTCCGTCACCCCGGAGCTGACCTGGGTCGCGAAGACCTGGCGGCCGATCACGTGCACCCGGACGTCGATGCCGTCGACATAGGCCTGGAACTGCACGGGGCACCACCGGATGTCGTGCAGCCGCGCGAGCGCGTCGTCGTCCACCTCCCGGACGATCGACCTGGTGCCGCTGACCGACTTGTAGATGACCCGGCCGTGCTCGGCCACGAAGTCGCGCACCAGGTCCGGTTCGTTGGTGACGAGGGTCTCCGGCACGTCGAAGCCGACCGCCCTGATCGCCTGGGCCTGGTAGGGCTTGGAGCTGTTGGAGGCCATGGCACTTATCCGGTTCACCACCCGTCCCTGCGTCAGTTCCAGCCAGGTCATCACGGTGTCGTGCAGGCGCCGGCAGGCCGCGCGCTCGGCGGCATCCGCGGGCAGTCCCCGCAGCTCAGGCAGGAAACGGTCGTCCATAAGCCGGGTGTAAACCGCGTCCACGTCCTCGAGGCGAAGCGTCTGTCCGTCCACGCGGAGTGTGCCCCGCACGCCGTCGCCGTCGATCTGGAAGCGGCAGGCGTTGCCGGCGGCCTGCCGCTGGTCGAACCACGCGACGGGCGCGTTCAGCCCGGCCAGCTCGGCAGCCATCCGGGCAAGCGGGGGCTCGGTCCGGATCCCGGCTAGCAAGATCATGACAAACCCGCAGGCTTCAGAACGGCTCGCCGAGGCAGCGCGGCAAGCACTGCCCGGACGCAGGCTTGCCCGTACCGCCGCAGCGCTGGCAGAAACGAGACGCCGGATACGGCACCGCCGGGACCGAAGCAGACCTCGACGATGTCGAGGCCGCAGGCGCGCTGAAGGGCGACCAGCCGATCATCGTGCGGGGTGGCCGGGGAGCCGATCACCCGGCCGTCGACGACCAGAACAGTCCGGCCGGCCTCGTGGGGGCCGTCGTCGGGGTGGTCGCTGTCGTAGGGCACGACCGGCAGGCCGACCGAGCTGGCCAGCGCGCGCCAGTGGGCGGATGTCCGCCACGAGCCGTCGAGGCTGAAGCCGGCGGGCTGGTTGAGCACCCGCGGGCCCATGCTCTCCAGCCAGCTCATGCCCAGGGCAAACAGCTCGCTGCTGGCGTAGTCGCGATCGCGGCGCGGCGCGCCCTCGAACCCCTCGGCGGTCAGCCAGCTGAGCCGGTTCAGCACGCCGTCTACCTCGCCACAGTCGATCACCGTCCCGCTACCCAGGGCGAGCCGGGACGCGGTGACCGTGGTACCGATCCGGTGCTCCCAGCGGCAGTCGTGCACCAGCTCCCCGGCCTCGATCAGCTCGACCCGCCGGTTCGCCCGGGCGCGTAGCCGGCCGGCCAGCCACCGGGCGTCTGCGTCACCGTCTTGCGCGACGATCAGCCACATCGTCACACCACCGGTGCGGCGTTCTGGGGCCGCAACTCGTCGGCGAGCTCGGCGGCGTCGCGGCCGCGGAGGTCGGGTTCGTGCAGCAACGCGGCCGCGGACATGGTGGGCCGCAGCTCGGCCGCGATGAAGTGGCGGACCTGCTCGGCGGACCGCCGCGGCTCGATGAAGGCCGCGGACGTGCCCGGGCCGAGCGGGATGCCAGGCCGCACGCGATCATCGATGGGCGCCTTGTCATGCAGGTCCTTGTGTGTCCCGTCCTTCGTGTCCTTGTTCTCGTCCTTGTTGTCCTTGCTGTCCTTACCCTCGTCCTTGCCGTCCTTGTGGTCCTTGCTCTCGTCCTTGCCCGGGGCCAGGTGCCCCACGAGGGCCACCAGATCGGGGCGCGAGCCGATCGGATGGTCCGCGGCCGGTCCGTCCGGTCCATCCTGCTGAGGTGACCCCGTCTGCCGCAGCAGGCCGCGTACGTCGCCCGGCGTCAGCGGCGGGTTTTTCGCCCGCGCGAGCTGGAGCCCTTGCAGGGTGGCGACCACCCCGGCCACCATGGCGGCCGCCCCCGACGTGCCGCCGAAGGTCGCCGTGTACCAGACGTCCTCGCTGTCGCCGCCCTGGAGGTCGCCATAGCCCAGCGTGGCGATGCCGGCCCCCCAGCCCTGCACGTCGATCGAGGCGCCGGTGTTGGAGAACGGCAGCCGGGACCGGTCGGGCACGGTGCTGTTCGCGCCGGGCGGCGGGGCGCCGGCCCCGACGAGGATCGCGCCGCAGTCCGCGTTGGCCCGGTTGAACGGGTTGCGCCAGGTCACCGGGAAGCCGGGGGCGGGCGTGTTGTACAGCGGGTCGTCCAGCGAGACCGATCCGTTGCCCGCGGGCTCGATGACGATCATGCCCTTCCCGGTGGCGTACGCGATCGCCGCGAAGTCGTCCGGCCACCACTCCAGCGGCAGGAAGCCCGCCGAGCCGACGCCGGTCGCCGCCGGGCCCGGCCGCTGCCACTCGATGAGGATGATGCCGCCCCGCTGCTGGAGCGTGTCGGCGGCGAGCCTGATCGCCGCGGCCGTGCCGAGACCGAACGTCGCCACTTGGTTGACCAGGCAGCCGGGCGCGATCCCGGTCATGCCGAACGCGTTCTGCGTGGCCCGGACGACGCCGAGCACGGCAGTGCCGTGGTTGCGGAAGCTGACCGCGTCGATTGGCTGGCCGCCGACGACGCCGCCGACGTTGCCCGCGAGGTCCTCGTGGGTGAGCCGCCAGGCCCCGCCGACGTTGATCAGCTGGATGCCGCCGCCGGTGCCGCCTGGTTGGGCGCGCACGCTGTTCGCCCCGATGCCGCCCGGCGCGTTCAGCAGGTAGCCCTGGTGCCCGGTCAGGTCGGCGGTGGCCGCGGCCGGGGACGCCGCCGGGCTCGCGAGGCCGGGTGTCGTCCGCGCGTCGATCGCGGGCGGCGGCTTGACGAAGGCGCCGGCGACGGCCGGGACCTCGGCGAGCCTGGCCGCCACGGCGTGGTGATCGCCGGTTACCGCCGCGTGGTAGTAGACGGACAAGTCCGGCAGGTCCCACGCGGAGGCGCGCCGCGCGGCGAGGATGTGCTCCTCGTCCGGCCCGAACATCGGCGTCAGCTCGGTGCCGGTCTCGGCCAGCGCCTTCTCCAGCTCCGCGGCCCCGTCGGCCGCGGAGCGGACCCGGGCACCGTTCATCCGCAGCCGCGCGTCCGCGTGCGCGACGACGACGAGCTCTGGGGGAAGGGTCATTGTGTTCAGCTCCATGAGTTGTCTCGATTCGGGTCAGGAGCGGATGGCGGCGTCCGCCGCGGTGGCGGCGGAATCCCACGCACCGGCTTCGATCCCGTCCTGGAATCCGCCGAGGACGACCGCGACGTAGCGGAACGTGTCCGCGGCCACGGTGCGGTTGACGATCGCGCAGTCGTGGATACCCACCCGGTTCGTGCGGGGTTGCGCATTGCCGATGCCGATCTTCGAGCTGATCGTGTCGCCGTGGGCGAGCCCGATCGCGTTGCCGAAGAAGGTGTCGGTGCCTGGGCCACCCGAGATGTTCGGGCCGTCCCGGACGATGGTGGGGGTCCGGGTGACGATCCAGTCCTTCTGCATCAGCAGGATCATCTCGTCGCAGAGTGCCTTGCGGGTGGCAGCGTCGCCCGCGAGCAGCTGGCCCGTCGCGGCCAGGGCGAGCAGCTGCGCGACCTGGCGCGCATTGGCCACGAAGTTCGTGGTGCTCTTGTAGTGCTGCGTTCCGCGATCGCTCAGCGTCATCACGTCGGTGCCCGGCTGCCAGTCCGCGCTCGCGTAGTTCCCGGAGATCCAGAGACCGCGCTGGGTTTTCTGGTCGTAGAAGCCGCCCGCCCGCAGCAGGCCGTTGATGTACGGGTACTGGATCTTGCTGATCGTCCGGCCCGCCGCGGCGTCGTCGGACCAGAGGATCATGCCCCTCATCCAGTCCAGGAACAACGTGCCCGCTACCGGCGCCCCCCGCGCGGCGGCGAAGGCCTCCGGGGTGACCGGACCCTTGATGAAGCTGACCGTGCCGTCCGCGCCGATCGTGAACATGTCCTTCAGCGCCGGGAACCGGCCCGGATTCCGCACGTCAAGTTTGGGAAAGTCGGGGAAGACGCGGCAGACCAGGGGACCCCAGACGTCGCGGATCACCTGGAAGACCGTCAGCGGATCCGGGGTCAGCCCGGCCGCCCTGACCTTGCCCATCACCTGCTGGATCCGGGACTTGAGTTCATAGGCCGCGTACATCGGCATGATCTTCGCCAGGCTCGCCGCGTAGAACGTGTCGTCGTCCCGGAACCCGGCGTACGCCGGTGCCGCCCCGGCCAGGTTCACCACCGCCGCCGTCAGCGTGTCGGCGTCGTGCGCGCCCAGCCTGGCTGCCTGGAGGATGACGCTGTTCATCGTGCGCGAGAGATTGGTCTTGAGGTCGTTGCTCGTGTCGCTGACGGGCGGATAGACGGTGGCCGGGAACGGCGGGACCGACGCGACGATCAGGGCGAGCGGATCGACGGCACCGGCCAGTCCGGCGGTCGCCTGGGCCACCTGCGCGCGCCGGTACGCCGCCGACACCAGGGCGGGCAGCCGGAACCTGGCCGCCCAGTCCGAGCTGAACGTGACCGCGCCCTGCGCGTCGGTCGTGGCGCCGAAGAAGTCCCGCAGCGTCGCGGCGTCCGGCACGGTGCTGCTGCCGTCGGAGCCGATGATCCGGAACTGGAACGCGGGCCCGCCGGCCGGCCCGGGCCGCACGTCGAGGTTGTGCACGGCGAAGAACAGGTCGAACTCGTCCGGCGCGGCGTTCTTGTAGGCGAACAGCAGGGCCGGCAGCCCGGTGCCGTCCGTGGCGCCCCAGTGGTCCAGACCGGCTGTCACCAGGTCGCCGCCGCGTGCCCGGACGCTGTCGAGGCGCCCGCCCGACGGGCGGCCGTCGAGCAGGACGAGCAGCGAGGGCATATCGGGATTCGCCGCCGGATTGAGGTTGGCGGCGTCCGCCTTGAGATACGCATGCAGGTCCACCTGGCCGGCGAACGCCGGCCCGGTGTACCGCACGCCGTCCAGCCGTTCCGGCTCCGACGGACCGACAGCCACGTCGCGGCCGAGGACGAGCCGGTGGATACCGCCCAGCTGGCCGGCGGTCTCCGGCACATCCTGGGGGACGACCGGGGTCCCGCCGGGCCGGAGCGCGTTGGCGAGGCTGGTCCTGGCCTGCCCGAGCAGCGTCGGATCGGCGCCCGGCGGGGAAGTGCTGAGCAGCGCGGCGAACCGGCGTAGCAGCCCGTTGCCGGCGGTGGTCGCGGCCAGCACGGACAGCTGGTCGGGAGTCGTGCCGGTGACCGCGGCCAGCACCCCGGTCGCCGCCTGGCCCGGCACGCCCGGCCCCCCGCCGATGCCGTCGAGGACGCGCAGCACCGCCAGGAACTCCAGCACCTGCTGCGACGGGTTGCGCATCGACTCGGTCAGCAACTGCTGTACCAGTGGGGCCGCCGCGGCGCCCTTGACCAGCGAGGCGGCGCCGGCCTCGATGTCGAGTGCGTCGGGCACGGGCAGGGCACCGGGCGGGGTCGACAGCCGCTTTCGCCAGCCGGCGTTGAACGTCAGCGCCAGCGTCCGGACGATGCTGGCGTCGATGACCCAGGCTTTGCTGCCCGGGTCGATCTCGATCGGCAGCGGCAGCAGCACACCCACCGTGTGGAACTGCCATCCCTTGTCCGCCGCCAGGTAGTCCTTGGCGTAGCCGACGATGGCACGCGCCAGCTCGTCGCGGGTCAGCGCCGCGGGCGCGCCGTTGATGCTCGCCATCGCGTACAGCGGCAGCAACGTATCGGCGATACCGGCGAAGGTGGCGCCTGGGCCCAGGACCGCCAGCACTCGCTGCGGCGGGCTGCCGCCGCCCGGCGGGCCCGCGCTGTCGTGCAGCGCCGCGCCGAACCGGGTAGCGGGCGGGCTGGCCGGGATCAGGACGATGTTGCGCTCCGGCGAAATCAGCGGCTTGACCGCCGCCAGCGGCAGCAGGTCGACGATCTGGTCGAGGAAGCTCATCAGGATGTCTCCGGTTCCGGGTGCAGGGTCAGCCAGCCTTCCTCCGCCTCGACCACGTCGGTGGTGAGCAGGGCGCTGCCAGCGGCGTTCACGACCGGCTGGGCGGCCCAGTCCGATACGTCGGCGCGGTGGTTCCAGGTCCAGGTGCCGCCCAGGTCGGTCGGGAGCGGCATCCGGATCGTGCGGGGGTCGACGAGCACCGGCCCGAACCGGAAGGTAGGGGCGATCTTCGCCAGGGCGTCGGCCACCCACTGCCGGCGCACGCCGATGTCCTTACGGGGCAGCAGGCCCGAGGTGGCGTGCGCCACCGCGTGCGGTACGACGAGCAGGGTGAGCGGGACGGCCTGCTCCGGCCACACCGGGATCGTGGCGTCCGCCGCGACGTACGGATGGGTCACCGGGGTGGCGGGCCGCTGGCCCGGTCGCAGGTCGGCGGCGAACGACTGGTGATACGCCGCGAGCTGCCCGGCCGGCCCCAGATAGCCCTGTCCTGGGCCAACCGGGCGGGCGAGGGCCGCGGCACCGGTCCCGGATGGGTGCACCTGAGTCAGGTCGTCCCCGACGTAGAAGCCGAGCAGGCCGTCTTGCCACTGAGCCAGCGCGCCGAGCCGGACCGGCACCGGCGTGCTGAGGATGTCCTGCGGGCCCAGCGGATCGTTGACGTCCAGCCGGAGCATGGCCCGCAGCACGACGATCGGATGGCCGGTGAGCAGCGACATGTGCTCGTCGCCGGCATGGCCGAACGGGTCGGTGCTCCACAGCGTGGAGTCGATCAGGCGCAGCAGGGCGGCCAGCGCGCTCTCGCCCGTGTCCTGGCCGGCGTCGTGCTCGCCCCAGCGCACCAGGCCGTCGGCGACGGCAGCCAGGGTCGGGTCGGCGATCGTCGCCGACGGCGGCTGGCCGGCGCCGGTGGCCTGCCCGGGTGGCCGCTCCCACACCGCCCGGCCGCTGCCGTCGGGTGCCGGGCGCAGGGTGCCGAGCGCCGTGCCCGTGGCATCGAACACCTCCAGCGCGCCGTCGAGGTGATCGGGCAGCAGGTACCCGCACACCGGACGGACTGACTCGTCGGTTCCGGCCAGGTCCGCGGGCGGCTGAGCGCCACCGGTCGCGTCGGTGAAACGCAGCAGCACCCGGGCCGGGGCGGCGTAGCGAGGGTTGAGCGCGACCGCGCCGGGCACGCCGGGCGCCGCCACCAGGCGGGAAGCAAGGGCGGCGGTGCCGTCGGCCGGCCGCGCCGCGCTCGACCCGAGCAGGTCGACGACCTGGCCGAAGGTGTCCACCAGGCGCATCCGCACGGGCCGGAGCAGCCCGGAGATCAGACCCGGTGCGTCCGGGGACGGCGCCGGGGCGGGCGGCGGCGACGCGCCCACCCACTGGCCGATCGGCTCGTTCCGGAGCCGTGCGTGGATCCCGTCCAGCGTCCCGCCCATGACGTCCATGCCGCGCAGGGCCGCGATCAGCGCTTGGGCGATCGTCTCGGTGCCGCTGTTCAGCGCCTGGCCGCCAGCCGCCGCGCCGTCGTCGGCGAGCACGAAGATGTCGCTGCTGTCCTGGCCGAGGCCGGACGAGCCGCCCACGCTGGCCAGCTCGATCGCGGCCTCGCCGGCCTGCGCGGCCCGCTGGGCGATCCCGCCGGTCAGCAGCGTCCGGCCGGACACGACGGTCCCGTGCCCGAGCGTGGTGTCCACCCCCGCGGCGTTGTCGGGGGAGAAGTCGAGGTCGCCCAGCGTCCACCCGGACAGCGGAGTACGGAAGATCTCCACCGCCCAGTCGAGGTGCCGTGGCGCCCAGGCCGCGGCCGGCGGCGTGACGGCGAGCGGTGAGGGCAGCGTGCCGGCGATGCCGGAGTGGGCGAGCAGCGCGGCCGCGTTCACCAGCGGGTCGCGCAGCGCCCACCATACGGTCTGCTCGGCCATGAAGTTCAGGGTCAGGGCGTCCGCGGTGGTGGCGCCGCCCAGTGCGGGCAGGGTCAGCAGTGCCGCGGCACTGGCCGAACCCGGATCGAGCAGTACCGTCTCGCCGACTAGGTCGGCGCAGTCGGCGGGCAGGTCGGGAACGCCGGCGAACGGCGCGTCGAGCACCTGGCCGGCGGTCACCTCCGCCCGCTGCGTGCCGTTCCCTACCTGCGCACTGAGCGAGGTGACGGTGAATCCGCTCAGCCGGCAGACCAGCGTGCCGTCCTGGCTGAAGCGCCCGTCACCGCCGTGCTTGAGCGACCGGCGCAGCCCCTGGATGACAACGGCGGGCTCACCGGGCGTGAAGAACCTGGGCTGCGAACGCTGGACCGGGTCGGCGTCGCCGGTCAGCTGGCTCGCCTGCTGGCCGGCTGCTATCGCCTGGAAGCCGTCGGCGTGCAGCCTGGAATCCAGCCGGACGCGCCCGTCGGGCTGGTCGATCTCGTTCAGCACGCCGAGCTGGAACGCCTCCAGCATCCGGTCCTCGGTCTGCGCGATGTCATCCGGCACGCCCTCGGCGGCGGCGAGGAAGCCGACCATGAGCGCGCCGAGCGCGTCGGTCATCGTCGCGCCGAACGCCACGCGGGTCTGCGCCGGATCCGGCGGCCCGCCCTGGCCGATGCCGAGCAGGCCGTCCTCGGTGCCAGGAAAGTCCGCGCCGGGCCAGCCGATGCCCACCACCGACCCGTGCAGCAGCATGCCTTGCGGCCACCACGAGCCGTCGGTCACTATCGGGCCGCGGCCGGCGGCGCGCGCCGCCAGGACGTCTTCCTCCAGTTCGCCCGGCGGGAGCGACCAGCCCAGATCGGCCAGCTTGGCGTAGAAGCCGGCCACCGAGGTGATCGCCGGGCCGGCCAGCGGGTCGAGTCCGCTGTCGGCGAACCAGCCGCACACGAGGTAGCCGAGCGGCCCCTGGGCGCCGTCGTCGAGCGGGTCGTAGAAGCCGAGCCGGTCCACGACGTTGTCGTAGTACGCCGCCCAGGCCAGGTCGCCGCCGCCCAGCGCGGTGAGCTCGCGGCCGGGCGCCGCGCGGGTGCCAGATTCGTGCCAGGATGCCAGGTCGCTCACCACCGGCTGCGGGCCGCCGCTTTCCAGCACCCAGGCGCGCACCTGCCGGTGATCCGGCGTGCTGCCGAGCGCGAGGCGGACGACCAGCCAGCGGTCGGGGATCGGCGGCAGGTCGGCCACCGGCGCGGTGCCGTCGGCGGCGGGCGGCTGCGTCGGCTGCCCGCGGGTGAGCGCGTCGGGCACCGCCCAGTGCAGGTACACGCCGCGCGGCCGTGGCGCGGCCAGGTCGGTGAACGGCGCGGGCAGCAGGTCCTGGAGGCCGCCCGCGGGATCCGGTTCGGACATCCGGCAGTCCGCGAAGCCGGCCTGGTCCGCCCGCAGTACCAGCCCGTCGAGTTCTACCGGGACCAGGACCCGCGGGATGCGCCCGAGCGACGGGTCGATGTCGACGGTCATGACGGCTCTCCGATCAGCACACGCGCCCGGGCCGGCTCCGCCACGGCCGGGGTGGCGGCCTGGTCGGCGAAGATCTCTTTCCAGGGCGGCCGCATCAGCTCGATGGCCAGCTCGGCGCTGCCGGTCTGCGGGGGGAGCGCGGGGTCGGCGCGGGCGATGATCTCCTGGCGCAGCGCGGCGATCTCCAGCACCCGCAGCCCGGGGTCGGTGGCGCGGACCGCGACCTGGAACGACGTGCCGGATGCCGTGCCGTCCGGTCGCCGCGCGTCGACGGTGAGCATGCCGGTGCCGTCGTCGAGCACGCCGAGCTGCATCCCGTGATGCGGCTCCTCCAGCTCGACCCGGTCGGGGACGCCGGCGAACAGCGCGATCAGCACGCCAGCGGAGAGCCGCTCGAGGCGGAGCAGGGTCAGCTTGACCGAGTTCCGGAAGGCCCGCACTTCCATCTGCGGCCAGCCGGAGACCAGCGCGGAGCGCAGCAGGAACCCGGTGATGGCCGGGTCCGCGGGCGCGGCCGGCTGGACGGGCGGGAGGCCGCGCTGCGCCGGGCGGACGGTCGGCTCGAGCGAGTCGAGCAGCGCGGCGAGCGCCGGCCCGGCGGCGTGGTGGTGGGCCTGCTCGCGCGAACCCACCTCGCCGACCGTCAGCACCCCGTCGACCAGCCGGTCGGTCCAGGACCGGTCGACGTGGAAGAAGCGGATGGACTCCTCGGGCAGCATCGCGGCGTCCGGTATCAGGTACTGAAACGGCACGCCGGTGAGCAGCCGCAGGTGCGCCAGGAACGACGTGGCGTACGGCGGCAGCGCCGCCTGCGGCTCGTCCGCGGTCACCTGGACGGGGTTGGACATCCGCTCGCGCAGCGCGTCCGGCTCTGAGATCCACGGATCCCTCATCGTGCCTCCTTCTCCGGGGCGGTCAGCAGCCGTTCGGCGTCGCCGGGGCTGAGGTTCCACGCCGCGGCCAGCGACCGCGGGGTGAGGCCCGGGGCGGCACTGACCGCCTGGGCAAGGGTGAGGTCGGCGGACTGGCCGGCGCCGGCTCCCGCGCGTTCGACCATGGTGAGCGCCACCGGGCCGGTCATCCCGGTGGCCACCGCGGCCGCCGGCGGGGTGGTGATGGCGGGCACGTCGTTCCACACCGTGTCCGCCACGCTCTGCCGCGCCGCGGCCTGGTAGGCCTCGCGCCGCCATCCCATGAGCTCCTGGGCGAGCCGGCCGTCGGCCGCACCGAGGAGCCGGCCCACCTCGAAGGCGGCGGCGTAGGAGATATCTGTGGCGCCGGTCTCCGGGATGACCGTCAGCGCCTGGTCCGCCGCGTGGTACGGCCCGAGCGGGTCGCGGACCGTCGGCGTGGCGGTCATCGGGCCGCGGTACTCGGTCTGCTGGTCGTTGCCGGTGCGGTCGTGCAGCGTCACCGGCCGGTGTCCGGTGCCGGTGATACCGGGGACGCCGACACCTAGCAGGCCGGGGTTGAGCGCACCGGCCAGCTCGCGGAACGTCCCCCCGGCCAGCGCGGCGGTGAACGTCCAGCTGTACAGCAGCACCAGCCGCTGCGGCGCCGATACCGGCAACTGCTGCCTGTTCTGCGGGCCGGCGGGGAAGATCACGTCCGACCGCTGTTCCAGGCTCACCAGGCAGGCGCGGTGCCGCAGCCCGGGCACGGGCAGGCGGTTGGCCTGCACGACCGCGAACCAGCCGTCGCTGTCGCCGGCCGCGAGTTCCCGGTCGTCGAGGTTGACCTGGCGGACGTGGCTGAGCAGGCGCACCTCGTCCTTGCTGGGCGCCACCTGCCGCAGCAGCGGCGCGTCGACCTCGATGGCGCGCACCGCCGGGTCGGTGCCGTCGAGTCCCATCTGGCCGCGGATCGAATCGGGCACCACGCTGCTCAGCGGGACCGGATCGGGCAGCACCGTCACCTCGCGGCGGGCCGGGTCGTCGACGAACAGCAGCAACCCGAGCCACGGCACGCCGGTCGGTGACAGCGGCAGGGGGTCCGGCACCGGCGCGATGACATGGCCTGGGTCGAGGTCGCGCTCCCACGGCAGCGTCCGGCGGCCGAGCACGATCTGCGGCAGCACATCGGCGAACGCACCCTGGGCGTCCGCCGGGGGGTACACGCCCGCCACGTCGCTGGCCGGCAGCGCGAAGCGCGGACCGTCCACGAGGAAGTACCCGTCCACGCTGCTCACGGCGAAGTCGGGGCGGCTGAGCGTCGTCGAGGCGGTCAGCCGGTACAGGCCGTCCGGCAGCGCGGGCCGCACCTCGTCGTACAGCCGCATCTGGCCTGGGGCCACGGTCTGGTCGGTCATGACGGCCCTCCGCAGTTCGTCGGGATCTGGTGTCGGATGGTCACCTGGCCGTGCGGGGATACGGGCCCTTCGGGCACCAGGTGCCGGCGCTCGCCGAGCACGGGAACCCATTGGTCCTCGCTCCCCGGCAGGCCAAGCACCCCGGCCAGTTCGGCGTCCGGGCCTGCCGCGACCCGCACGCGGATCAGCTCGCGGCCTGGCTCCCTGGCGATGACCGGGTACAGCAGGTTCAAGCGCTGGCCGTTCGGGATCAACACCGGTTCGCCCACCGTGGCATCGGTCACGCTCACCTCGGGCCTCGGCCCGTCCACGACGACGAGGATCAGGCCGGCCGACGCGGGCAGGCACGTGGTGCTCGACGGCTGGCCCGCCAGCGCGGTCGCCGCGAGGATCAGGGCCTGGCTGGTCCGCCGTCCGTTCCGCCGGGTGACCAGCGGCGCGGCCAGGTGCACGGTCGCGCCGCGGGCCAGCAGGGCCGCGGGTGCCACCTGGGCGAGCGCGGTGCCGGACTGCCAGCCGCACACCGGGGACCGGCCGGGCGGTGCCGCCCGCAGCGAGACGGCACCCGGCGCTGGCTCGAACCGAAGGGCGTCCGCCGGCCGTCCCAGCGCGCCGACGACGACGCGCGCGGCGCCGGACGGCGCGGTCACCGTCGCTCCGTCGCCGGGCGCGATCTCGTGATCGAGCAGCGGATGGCCGGCCCGGTCGAGGAAGACGACCCGCGCCGCGCCCGCTCCCGACACCAGCCACTGGCCGCGGTCCGCGGCGGCGGGCAGGTCCCAGACCCGCAGGACGCCCGGCGCCAGCTCGATGCCGGCGGCGAGGTCGCCGTCCGTTCCGGCGCCGTTCCGGACGTGGCCGGTGTAGGCGGCCTTCGTCGGCGGCGTTCCGGGGCGGTCGGCGTGATGCGGGGTGTGCAGGACGGCGAGCGGGCGCGGCACCGGTGCCGGGACCGGCGCCGGAACCGGTGCCACGGCCGCGGCGGGAGCAGGCGCCGGAGCGGCCGCAGGGGCGGGCGCGACCGCTCCGGCCGCTGAGGCGGGCGGCGTGAGCAGCCCGATCGGCACCGGGTTCGGGTTGACGTCGGTGACTTCGAGCGAAATCGGCGGCCTGCCACCGTCACTGGCGACCGCTGGGCTGCCGGTGATGGTGAGCCCGGTCAGCACCGGGATGACCGCGGCCGACGCGGCCTGCCCGTCGGTGATCTGCCACACCGCGGCCGGCACGTGACCGACCACCGGCTCGACGTCGAGCCGGGACATGTCGGCTGGCTGGGAGTTCGCGACCAAGTGCAGGCTCAGGTCGTGCACGGCGGAGACGTGGGCCACGTTCATCGGGGCGAGGTCGAGCGCGGCAGGCACCGGATGAACACCGTCGGTCAGCAGGAACGGGACGGGCGCACCGTTCACCGAGAACGCGGTGGCCGCGGCGCGTGTCTCGGTGCGCAGGGCGAAGGTCCCGGTGAGGCGCCATGGGTTGCCCGGGGAGCCGGGTGCGCCCTGCGGCTGGATGGCGGCCACCGGAACCGCGTCCGGCGGGATCAGGCCGATGCTGGCGTGCACGGACAACGCGCTGCCGTCGGGGGCACCGGACACCACGTACTTGTCGCGGAACGCGGCCCAGTCGAGGAAGGGCAGCGGCGCGTGCGGGCTTGGTCCGAATCCGATCGTGACGCTGGCCACCTCGAGGTCGACGGTGACCTGGCCGTGCAGCGGCGGCCCGAGCAAATGGACCGAGGCGCCTATCGTCACCGAGACGTCGATGGTGACGCAGACGAAGAAGCACACCCGCAGCCGGAACCCGGCGGTCACCGAGACGCCCACCATGACGTCGTAGTGGAACGGATCCCAGGCGATGAGGAAGTCGGCGTAGGCGGTGAACGAGGCGTAGATCCCCGCCTTGTTGTAGGAGACCTCGAGCCGGCCGCCGGCCATGACGCAGCCGCTGGTCAGCGCGAAGTACGTCTCGCCCTTGACCACGATGGCGTCGCTGACCGCCCAGTGGAAGCCGAGCCGCGGGACCACCGGGAACTGCGGCGGCCGGACGAACGCCGGGTGGTAGCCGCCAAGCGTCAGCACGAACTGGTCCTGGTGGAACCACATGAAGAACGCGAACCCGCCGGTGAGCTGGCAGTCGCGACTGAGCAGCCAGGAGTTGTCGGTGAGCTGCGACTGGACGGACAGCACGCCGTCCGTGGTGGAGAACCGCGCCTTGAGCGCCAGCTCGACCGAGGCCAGCTCGAGCGAGCCCGGGCCGGCGTCCGGCGGCGGGATCGCCGCCCGGGACACGCCCAGCAGGCCGATCTCGGCGCCCCGGTCGAGGGACGCGTACGCGACCGCGACCGAGTGGACGAAGGCGAACGAGGTGAACCGGATGCCCGCCGCCAGCCAGTAGCCGCCCCGCTGCGGGACCATCGCGTCGCCGAGCAGCTCGAGTGTCCCCATCGGGTCCCCGTTGTTCCCTTGGTCGATGGCGGTGACCAAAGGGAACTGCTCGACGTCGGTGACCTGGGCGGGCGGCACGAGGCGACGGTCGTACCCGCCGCCGGCGCCGAGTCCGGTGACGAACATGTACGGCGGGCCGCCGAGCACCGTGGGCAGGCCGGCGAAGACGAACAGCGAGGTGAAGCCGCCCTGCTGATCGGCGGGGCGAGAGTAAGCGCCGACCGCGGTGAACGTCCGGCCCGCTACCTCGACGGTGAGCGTGCCGGCGTAGTCGACCGGCGGTCCGTCGCGCTTGACCAGGCCGCCGGCCAGCGACACCGAGTCGCTGCTGAACGCCACCGCGAGGCCGGCCAGGTCCAGCGGCCACGCGCCCGGCTGGTCGAGTTCGCCGAGCGGGATCGAGACGCCGAGTTCGTTCGCCGCGATGGACAACGGCCCGACCTGGACGCCGCCGTCGAGGAAGATATCCGCGGTGCCCGGCTGACCGCTGCCTGCCGGTGCCGGTAGGTACGCGACGCCGATCTGGCCGACGCTGAGCGGGCCGAAGGCGCGGTTCACCGGGAGCCACAGCGGGTCGGCGGTGAACGGCACCCAGGTGTCGCCGTCCCGGCGCAGCAGCGCGAAGTCGCTGCCCGGGCGGCGGGCGGCGACCAGCGACACGCCGGGCAGCACCCCCTGCTGGTCGCCTCCGCTAGCCTGCCCTGAGTCGAGCAGGCTCCCCGCGACCGGGTTGGCCGCGCCGTTCCCGCTGGTCACGGCCCCGAGCGGGAGACCCAGATCGTCGACGTCGAGGGCGCCGCCGATGTCGCTCATGGTGAACCCGCCGTCCAGGTCCATCGTCGCCCACAGATAGCCGGTCACCGCGCCCAGGTGCACGTCCGTGGTGTCCAGCAGATCCCCGCCGGTACCGCCGAGACGGATGCCGAGCGGCGCCAGGCGCAGTTCCGGCCGCAGCTGCCAGGTACCGTTCTCGACCAGCAGCAGGCGCAGCGCCGGCGCGGGATCGGGCAGCCAGGTCGGCGCGGGCTCGCCGGCCCGCAGTGACACGTCGATGTCGCCGTCGGCCAGCGTGGCGGTGCCGGTCAGGCCGAGGCCGAACCGCGACTGGTCGGTGAGCAGCTGGAGGGCGAGGCCGGCGCCGACGGGCACGGTCACGCCCGTCGCGGCGAGCGCGGCAAGCAGCCGGGCGGCGAGCTGGCCGGCGGGCGGGAGCGGGACCACCAGGCGGGGTGCGCTCGCGTCGAGGATCCCGGCGGAACGCAGCACGTCGGCCACCGTGGGGCCGCCCGCGAACAGTGCGGTGGCCAGATCGAGATGGTCGACGCTCACCTGGGCGGCCAGCGGCATGATGAGCTGCTCGAGCAACGCCGCGATCCCGCCCGTGCCCAGCGTCAGCCCGGGAGCGGGCAGCAGGCCGGCCTGGATGAGGCCGGCACCGGCGGTGCCGAGCGGCAGCGCGGTCACCGTGAGCCCGGCGTCCGCCTCGATCCGCAACGCCGGGGCCAGGTGCAGGCCGAGCAGCTGTTCCGCGGCGGACGGCAGCGCGACGGCGGCGGTCAGCTGGCCGGTGACCGTCGCGCCGGACACACCGGCTCCGCTGGCGACCCCGACCACGAGCGGGTCGAACGAGATCGGCCCGGCGGCGAGCCCGTCGATCCGCAGCCGCACCGCGGGCGTGGCCCCCCAATCCGCCTCGACCGTGGCCGTGACCGGTCCGGCGCTGGCCTGGACGGTCACGCCGTCCGTGGCCTGGGTCACCGTGCCGGGCAGCCCGGCGACCTGCCAGAGCTGCGCGACGGCGGCGGGCAGGCCGGTGGCGGCCAGCGCCGCGAGCCCGCCGGACCCGGCGAGTACCCGGAGCTGGTCGGTGTGCGCGGCGAACGAAGGATCGCCGGAGCCGCCGTGGACGCCGATCGCGTCCGCGACCGCGAGCACCGCCACGGCCAGCTGCGGCGGCGGTTCGGGCTGGCGCGCCGCGAGCGCGTCGAGCACTGCGGGCAGCAGGGCCGCGGCTGCGTCGGCGGCCAGCGGGCCGAGGCCGCCGAACCTGGGCAGCAGCACGATCGGGGCCAGCGCTGCCCCTGCCGCCGAGGTCGGCGAGATGGCAAGGGACAGCGTTCCGTCGGCGTACCCCATGGCCAGCGAGATCGCGCCCCACGTGCCGCCGAGCGGCACGGTGAGGTTGACGGCGGCGGACACGTCGGGAGCACCCGAGGTGCTGCCCAGCGCGACGTCGAGTTCCGCGGCGAGCGAGCCGGACGGCCCGCCCCCGTCGGCACCGCCGACCCCGCCAGCACTGCTGCCGGGCACCACGAACGGCGACCCGGTCCGCAGCGACAGCTGCCCCGGGTGGCCGGCCGCGCTCAGCACCAGCCCGCCGGGCAGGGCAAGGCCGGTCCCGGCAGCTGGCGCGGCGCCGAGCAGCCCGGACACCGCCTGGAGCAGGCCGCCGATCCGGTCGCCGTCGAGCAGCGGACCCAGCACCCGGCCGGGGTGGGTGAGCAGTTCGGCCAGCGGGCCGAGCGTCCAGCCGGGTCCGAGCCGGTCGCCGAGCGCGGCGGCACCCACCGAGGTGAGCATGAGCTCGAGCAGCAGCGGCGCGAGGCGGCCCGCCAGCGCCGCGGTGCTGGATTGGCCTGGGCCTCCGGCCGCGGCGCCCGGCGCGGGCAGCAGGGTCACCGGGTCGCCGAGATCTGTGCTCAGCACGAGTGTCCCGGTGGCGGGGTCGAACCGCAGCGCGGCGGTGCCCGTGGTCAGGGCCAGCGTCCGCTGGGCCGTGCCGTTGCCGAACAGGCGGACGATACCGGTGCTGAGCTGGGCGCCGGCCAGGTCAAGCTCGGTCAGCTGAACGGTCAGCCGGTCGGTGGCCAGCTCGAACGTTAGCGGCGCCGTCGGGTTGACGGCCGTCCACGGTCCGCCGGGCGGCCCCTGGAGACCCAGCTGGCCGGGCGTGCTGTCCAGTGCGGTGCGCAGCCGGGGGCCGAGGTAGCCGCCCGGGTCGGTGCGCAGCCGCTGCACGGCGTCGGCCAGCACGACCGCGGTGTCCGAGCCGTCCTGAGCCGCCACGCCGAGCGCAAGCAGGGCGTCCACGACGGCCGTGCCGCCGGGTCCGGCCGTGCTCAGCGCGCCGGCCACGGCGGACAGCAGCCGGTCGGCGCCGGTGTCGCCCAGGGTGAGCACGGCAGCGGTGGGGGAGTCGATGCCGGCGTCGAAGAACGTCGCGTCCGCGCTGACCGGCTGGGCGCCCGAGCCGGACTCGACCGTGACGCCCAGCTCCGCGCGCCGCAGCCGGACCCCTTGCCCGTCGGGCGGGTCGACCAGCCAGCCGTCGCGGCGGTCCACCCGGATCTCGACCCGGGTCCGCGTGGCCAGGTCAGGGAGCGGGGCGGGCGGCGCGCTGAGCGGCACCCTGGTCACGTCGACCCGCAGGCCGGCGTCGACCGACACGTCGCCGGGGTTGGCGGCCGCGGCGGCCAGGCCGACGCGCAGGCCGACCCCGAGGTGCCCGTCGGCACCGCCGACCCCGCTAGCACTGGGCGGCGGCGCGGAGCCGTCGGCGGGGGTGAGGACGGCCGTCAGCGCGGCGCCCAGCACGGTGGCGGGGTCGTCCGCGAGCAGGCCGGCGATGGCCAGGGCGGGCACCCCACCGGTGTCGTGACTCGTGTCGCCGGTGAAGCGCTCCCGCGGAAAGCTCACCCGCGTGGGCAGCGTGCCGGTCCCCTGCCATCCCTCGGCGACCGCCAGGAGCAGATCGGCCACGTCCCGCATGGGCGCGGTGGCCTGTGCGGCGTCGAGCAGCCGGGCGGCCAGGCGGACCGCGTCGGTCTGTGTCGCGTCGTCGAGCACGGTGAGGTCCGCGACGCCGTGCGGGGTGCCGATCGTGATCAGGCCGGCCACCTGGGCGGGATTGGCCGCGGCGAAGGCACGCGCGGCAAGGCCGGCCGTCGAGTGGGCAACCAGCACCACGGGAGCGCCGGCGCGAAGCTGCCGGATGCGGCCGACCACGGCGGCGACCTGGTCGACGACGGCGCCGAGGTCGCCGCCCGGGTCGGCCAGATCCGCGGTGTACCAGTTCGCCGCGACGGTGACCGAGGTCAAGTCCGCCAGGTCGGGCCGGGGCGGGGTGCGCAGGTCGAAGTGCGCCGCGTCCGACGTCGAGCCGGGCTGCGCCGCCTCGGCGGCGGCCAGCAGCGGCTGCCAGGATGCCTGGCCGGCGAACGGCGGGCCGATGAGCAGCACGGACCGCTCCGGCCCGGGAACCCAGGTGTCGAGCTGGGCCAGCGTCTGCGCGACCGCGTCCGGGTGCTCGGGCAGGCGCTGGTGCGCGGCGTCGACGGACGTGCCGGCCAGCGTCCAGGCCGGGTCGTCGGGGAACTGCGCGCGGAACGGCAGCACGCCGTCGCCGTCCGAGCAGCGGCGCAGCATCGCGGCCAGTGCGTCGGTCAGCCGGTCCGGTGCCGACGTCCCCTGCGGACCCCCGAACAGCCCGCGCAGCGCGGGAACCTGCTGGCCGATGTTGCTCATCGCGGCGAGCAGCAGCTCCGGCGTGCCCTGGTAGATCGCCTGCTGCGCGCCGCTGGCCGCCCAGCCGGCGGTCGGCCCGTCCGGCTCCAGCCACACCAGCAGCTGGGCGGCACCGGGCGAGCCGCCCGGCCCGCCGAGATCCACCCGCCACGGCTCGGCATAGCTGCCCGCGCCTTCCAGGCCGGTGTCGTCGCCGCCTGCGTCGGCGCTGGCGCTGGTCAGGCGGCGCAGCTGGGTGAGCGCGGTGACGACGAACGGAACGCCGTCGTCCTGCGACACGGTCAAGGTGACCTGGCCGAGCCAGTCACGCAACGCACCGAGCGGGTCGGCCAGCAATCCGCCGAGGCCGCCGGGTCCAAGTTCGGGCACCGGCCAGTCCGACGGCAGGCCGGCAAGCCCGTCGTGCAGCCCGAGCAGCGCGCTGGCCGCGAACGCGTCGTCACCCGCCGCCGACCACCACAGCCGGGCCAGCAGCGCGCGGGCCACCCGGTCGAGCACGGCGGCGTCGACCCCGAGTCCGAGGTCGGGCTGGCCCGCGTCGAAGCCGGCGCCGGGCGGCACCTGGAGCGCGGGAATCGTCACGTCGGTACCGTCCGCGTGCAGGGTGAGTCCGGTCAGCTCGACCATCGGCGTCAGCGGCTGACCGGCGCTCCAGTCGAACCCGGCGTCGAGACCCTGGAGCGACAGGCCGATGCCCTGGACGGGAGCCAGGGTGAACGGACCGGTCACCGAGAGGTGCGCCGATTGCTGCCCGAGCAGCTTGCTGGTCACCGGGCCCGAGTCCGGGAAGGTGAGCCGGACGACCTCGCAAAGACCGGTGGCCGCGATCGTGGCCGGGCCGGCTGTGGCGCCCGCGGTGACGCGCAGGCCGAGATGCAGCACCGGCCCCGCGTCGGTCCACGCGGCCAGCTCGAGGGCGAGCGGCGCGGCCTGCGCGACCGCGACATGCCACGGGTCAGCCGGCGTGCCGCTGCCAGCCACCGTGCCGGGCAGGCCCAGCAGGCCGGCCAGTTCGCCGAGCATGGCCGCCCAGGAGTGCGCGGGATCAAGCAGCCGTGCCCGGTGCACCCGGGCCAGTTCCCTGGTCGGCGCCGACAGCAGGGCGACCAGGTCGGCCACCGGTGCGCCGTCCTCCCCGGCCGGCGGGGCCAGCCCGGCGAGCACGGAAAGGTGCCCGCCCGGTCCGTCCGCGCCGATGGCGGCGACGATCGCGTCCCGGGCGGCTTGCGCCGCCGCGGCCCGCACGCTGTCCACGTTGGACAGGTCGATCAGGTCGTGCGCGGAGCCCTCGAACACCACCTGGCCCAACTCGAGGACCGGCCGCAGCGTGGCGCCGTCCCAGGTCAGGCCCGCCTGCGCGAACCCCACTCGCAGCTCGTCGCCGTCGACCAGCGTGGCGGCGGGGTCACCGGGCGCGCGGATCACGACGGTCGCGGACGGCACCGCCCGCGCGGTGCCCGGCCCGCTCAGCGGCAGCGCGATCAGCACCGCGCGCGCGTCGAGGGCGATCCCGGCGGGGCCGGTCAGGTGCAGGGCGAACCCGGCCAGCACCTCGCGGCCGGCTGCCGTGGTGCGGGTGCCGAGGGTCAGCTCGATGCCGCCGTCGTCATCCAGGGCGGCCAGCGGTATCCGCCACGGATCCGCCTCGGTGCCCGTGCCGGACGGCGCGGCGCCCGAGCCGAGCAGCCCGGCCAGGTGACCAAGCCACCCCGCGGGCGCGTCGAGCACGGCCGCGAACCAGTCGGCGACCACGGACTTGTCGATGCCGATCCGCTCGACCGGCAGCCGCGGGACGTCGCTGCCGAGCCCGGCCAGCGGCAGCAGGTGGTCGGCCAGCGCGCTCAGCTGAGCTGGTGTGTCCGGATCGAGCGCGACCGGCCGCAGCCGGTCTTGCAGGAGGTTCTGAATCAGCGGCACGACGTCGCGGCCCAGCTGCCCCGGATCGAGGAACATGGTGTCGAGCACCTGGTCGCCGACGCGCAGGTTGTGCACGCCGATCCGGAGCGTGACCGGGTCGGTGGCATCGGCCGGTGCGAGATCGGCCTCGATCACCAGGCCGTCGAAACCGGCACCCGCGGCGGGATCGACGGCAACGTCAGCGCGCACGCGCACCGGGCTGTCGTGCGAGCCGACGACGGAGTGCAGGCCGTCGTCGTCGGCTTGGACCAGGCCGAGAGCAAGGGTGAGCGCGACACCCGGCGCCGCCGTGCCGCCCCGCACCGCCAGGCCCAGGGCGAGCCCGCCGCCGGCCACCGCGCGGCGGGTGAGGAAAACCTCGTGCGCCGTCCCCGCGCCGGCCAGCGAGTGCCAGGTTTCTGTGCCGTCCGACTCTGCCTGATCGGCCGGCGCCAGCAGATCGATCAGGTCGCTCAGCGCCGCGCGCCGGGCCGGATCGCGGAACAGCGCGCCGGACTGCCCGAGCGGGTCAGCGAACCAGGCGGTGTGCAGGCTGCCGTCCGCGTCGAGGAGGCCGATGGCGACCGCGAGATCGTGCAGCTCCGGGCCGAGGTCGCTGAGGATCATGAATTCCCGCCTTTCAGGTCGCTTGACCCTCACCGCGTTCCAACCCGTTCCATGGAACGGAATGTCACGCCCCAGCGGTATGACTCAGCGACTGCGGATCGACTCCGGCGGGCGGCTGCGCGGCCCGGCGAGCATCAGCTACAACAGCCCGTTCCCGTGCCCGAACGGGACGGCGGGCGCCATGTCGGTGCCGAAGGGCATCATGGGCGTCGTTATGCACACCATGGTGGGCAACCTGCCGGGCACCATCGCCGCCTTCAACGATCCCGGCTTCCAGGCATCGGCGCACTTCGGGATCGACCAGGGCGGCCACATCCACCAGTTCGGCCCGGTCAACGGCTGGATGGCGTGGGCCGAAGCGGAAGGCAACCCGAACTGGTACTCCATCGAGCACGCGGACAGCGGCGACCCGGACATCCCGCTGACCGACGCCCAGCTCACCGCGTCGGCTCAGGTGGTCGACGCACTCGCCGCCTTCGGCGACTTCCCGCTCCAGGTGAGCGACGGCCCCGGCCAGGAAGGTTACGGCGTGCACTCCATGGGCGGCGCGGCCTGGGGCGGTCACTCGTGCCCCGACGTCCCGCCCCGCCATGTCCGGTCCAGCCAGCGGGCCGAGATCTTGCGGCGCGCGGTGGCCATCCGCGCGGCGGCGGCGACGGGTTCCGCGGTCACCGACGGGACCACAAGCCTGGCCACGTTCGCCGCCCGTCATGGCACCAGCCCGGCCCCGGTGCTGCGGGCGACCGCCGAGGCCAGCGCCAACGGCCAGTTCGTCCCCGCGCTCGCCGCCTATGTCAACACGGTCTTCGCCGCCGACAACGTGCCCATGCCGGACGACATGGTGCTGCACTACCAGCGCAAGGACGCGGACGGCCACTGGCACACGCTGTCCTGGCAGACCGGGCACGCGCATCACGCGGCGGACCCGGAACCGCTGCACGCGCTCGCGGCGCGGCTGGGCACCGACAGCGAGTCGATCATCAGGCTGACCGCAGAGCACAACGACGGCGAGGTCTTCAGCGGCACCGAATTCAACTACATCAACGGCGTGTTCACGCGCAGCCCCGTCCTGCTGCCGCGAGCCCTCACCCTCCGCCTCGGCTGACCGGCCGGCGCTTGCGCGCAACCAGTGTTACTAGACGGGCTGAAAGGGCAGGAGCGCAGAACTCCCGCGTTGTTAAGGGCTCCGAGAGGTGCTTGAAAATCCTCGCGGACAGTTACCCCCCCGGGATCGGACCTCGTTGGCTTATTCCGGGGTTTGCCCGGGTCGCTGGCTGCCCGGTGGGCCGGCGGCTGGCTTGATGGGCCTCGATAGCGTGGTGGTTTTCCCCTTTGTGGTAGCGGGACCCCTGTTCACGAGGGCTGGTCTTCCACGAAGGGGAAATCTTCCACGTTGCTGACGGACTGCGGGTGGGCTCCTGTCCCGGTAGCCACACGCTGCACTCCAGGCACAGGCTGCGCGCACCCGGCAGGCGCGGCGGGGCGACAGCGCGGGTTGGATGAGCGAGACTGGGGGAGGCGGCACGAGGACGGGAGATACCACTGTCGTTATGCCATATAAAGAGGTCTCAGACTGGGCGGCGCTGCCAGCCAGGCGGGTA
>DASRFJ010000015.1:0-26653 GCA_035651595.1 Streptosporangiaceae bacterium
CGAAGACGGGGCGGTGGATCCGGTGGCGCTGCGGGCCGGGGTGGCGCGGGTGCTGCCGGAGTTCATGGTCCCGGCGGCGGTCGTGGTGCTCAAGGCACTGCCGCTGACGGTCAACGGGAAGCTGGAGCGGCGTGCCCTGCCGGCCCCGGCATACCAGGGGCAGGCCGGGCAGCGGGCACCGCGGACCCCGCGCGAGGAGATCTTGTGCGAGCTGTTCGCGCAGGTCCTGGGCATCGACCGGGCCGGGGTCGACGACAGCTTCTTCGACCTCGGCGGCCACTCCCTGCTGGCCGCCTTGCTCATCGCACGGATTGAGCAGCGTCTCGGCACCAAGATCAGCCTCAGGGACTTTCTGGTCATCCCGACGGTCGCGGGCATCGACAGCCTGCTGGACGCTGCCGCTGAGCAGCTCCCGCGGTAGGCCGGCGCGATCGCGGTCAGTCCGGCTCGAGAACGGACTGGGCGCTGACAGGTTCCGGTACGGCGGGCCGGGTACGCTGCCCCCACCGGGCGAGCGCCGGCCCCGCGGCACCGAGCAACCCGAAGCAGATTCCCAGCCCGACGAAACCGATCCGGCCGAGGCTCAGGCACACCCCAACCAGGAGCACCGGCGCCGCGGCCTGCCCGCCGCCGCGGCCTATTCCGACCAGGCCCTGGTACTGCCCCTGGGCGTGCTCCGGAGGCAGGCCGAAATCGAGCGCAAACGTGGCAGCGGTGTGCCATAGCTCACCGTATGTGTGGACCGCGACGGCTGCTACCAGCAAGAGCAGCGCGGCCCAAGCCGGCAGTCCGGCCGCCAGGCCTATCGCGGAGCAGCTGACAAGGAACAGTATCCCGGCCTTGCGCAGGGCGCGTCCGCCGTCCCGCAGCGTTTCGACACGCTTACTGACGCGGACCTGAAAGAGCACGACGAGCCCGGTATTGACGAGCACGGCCAGGGCGATGGTCCACCTCGGTGCGTGTGTGTGGTCGACGACCCACAAGGGCAGCAGCAGCGACATGACGAAGAACTGGATGAACAGCAGGCCGCCCAGCACGGTGTAGACGACGAACGGGCGGTCGGTGAGCGCTCCCCAACGCGGCCCGGCCGGCGGTTGCGGTAGCGGCTCGTATCGCGGCAGCCGCCGCAGGATGGTCAAGGAGGCGAGAATGGCTACGGCGTTGCCCGCGAACAGTGACCGGTAGGCATTGGTGGTGTTGAGCTGCACCGCGATACCGCAGCAGAGGACACCGAGTGCGATGCCCACATTAGCCAAGGCCTGCGTGCTGGCGCGGTAGCCAGCCGCGTCCTCGCCGCCGACCCTTCGCAGCAGGGGCCCGTCCGCGGCCAAGGTGGCATTCATCGCCAGCATGTCGATGGTCGCGACGATCACGAACGCCGCGAAGTTGTGCACCAGCAGGTAGCAGACAGCGGACAGGCTCTGCACGAGCATGCCCCCGCGAACCATCGCGCGCGGCCCGCGCCGGTCAGCGAGATCGCCCATCGGTATGGCCGCGAGCAGGCCAACCAGGCCCGCGATGCTGAGACCGAGCCCGGCCTTCACCGGCGACAGGTGCACAACCCGGGTCGCGTACAACGTCATGGCCGCCGTGACCAGCCCGAAACCGAACGTTCCGACCAGGACAGAAAGGGCATAGACGCGCCGTGGTCCGGCCTCGGGTAGTAGGAATGCAAGTACCTGCGCGGGGTTCAGTCGCGACATGCTTGTCTCCCAACGGGGCCAGGCCTAGGAACTATCCATGGTTCAGGCCACGCAGCGGAGGTGCATCTTCGGGCTTGCCGGAATCAGCGGCCACTCGGTCACGCAGCCATGCCAAAGCCGCGGGGCCCGAGTCCAGCACCGTCACGTGGCTAGCGTCCGGGACAAGCAATAGCTCGGCTCCCGGACAGTGCGCCGCGAGCCATTTTCCGTGGGCGCTGGGTACCATCCGGTCCTTGGCGCCGTGCATGACGAGGACGGGCACAGTGACGTCCGCTGGGGCGAATCCCCATTCCCGCGCGCCGGCCAGCGAGTCGTCCACTACTCCTTCGTAGCCGTTTTTCACGGCCTGGCCGAAAACGTCGGCTACCCAGGACCACCTGCCCGCGAGCGCAACCAGGTCGTCCGTCGTGAAGGCTTCCGGGTCGGGCTCGGCCGACGCGAGATAGGCCTCCAGCGCGGCCCGTCCGGCCAGCGCGGCATGTTGCTCTGCCATCCCGGATCGGGTCCAGCCAGCGAACCAGTCGAGGTCCTCGGCGTCAATCGGAGCCGGCGCGGACATGCTGACCACCGCGATGACGCGTTCCGGCAGCAGCGCTCCGCAGGCCAGGGCGTGTGGCCCGCCGCCAGAGTGACCCAGCGTCGCGAAGCGGCCGATGCCGAGCGCGTCGGCGATCGCGGCCACGTCAGCGGCGGCGGAAGCGATGTTCCGGCCGGGGTTCGGGCTCGAGCCGCCATAGGCCGGCCGGTCATAGGACACCCAGCGCAGGCCGTTCTCGGCCGCGGCGGGAAACAACGGCTCAGGCGGACGGCCCACGCTGGGCGCGCCGTGGCACCAGAAGACCGCCACACGGGCGTCCGGCTCGTCCTCGCGGGTGTCGTAGTAATGCAGCGTCCGCCCGTCGACCAGCTCAAGATCAGCTTCCGTCACCACGCGTCCGAGCCTAGCCTCCGCCACCTGCGCCGAATCCGGGCTCGGTCACCGTCTTGACTCTCCTGTAACGGGAGACAGCACGCTCGTGGCCATGACAGTAACGAGTCAGAAACCAGACCTGTACCCGCGGGTCAGCGCGTGGACCAAGTGGGCACCGCTGGCCGTCATCATGTGCGGCACGTTCGTCTTCATCCTCGACATCTTCGTCGTCAACGTCGCGCTGCCGTCGATCCAGCACAGCCTCGGGGCCAGCCCGGGTGCCATCGAGTGGGTGGTGGCCGGCTACGGCCTCACGATGGCGGCGTTCCTCGTCTTCGGTGGTCGCCTCGGTGACCGCTACGGCCGCCGGCTGTGGTTCTCGGCGGGGCTGGCGCTGTTCGTCGCCAGTTCGGTGCTGTGCGCCGTCGCCCCCGATCCAGCGTTCCTGATCGCCGCCCGGCTGGCCCAGGGCCTCGGTGCCGCGCTGATGGGGCCGAACACGCTATCCATCATGGGCATGACCTACGCCGGCCGTGACCGGGTGACGGCGTTCAGCGTGTACGGCATCGTGATGGCGGTGGCCGCGACCGGCGGTCAGCTCCTCGGCGGGGCGCTGGTCGAGGCCAACATCGCCGGTCTCGGCTGGCGTACCGTGTTCTGGATCAACGTGCCGATCGGGCTTGCCGCCCTGGCGGTAATCCGCCGCCTGGTGCCGGAGTCCCGTGCGGCCGAATCCGGGCGGCTCGACCTGCCGGGTGCCGCCCTGCTGACCGCCGCGCTCGTCGCGGTCGTGCTGCCGCTGGTGACGGGTCGCCAGGAGAGCTGGCCCGCCTGGTCGTGGGCGTGCCTGGCGGCGTCGCCGGTGCTGTTCGGCCTGTTCGCGGCCTACCTGCGCGGGATGGCGCGGCGCGGTCGGCAGCCGCTGATGGACCCGGGCATCTTCGCGGTCCCCGCGTTCCGCAACGGCCTGGCGGTCCAGTTGCTGTTCTGCGCGCAGCAGGTGGCGGGCTTCCTGGTGCTCGCGCTGTACCTTCAGCTGGGACGCGGGCTCAGCCCGCTCGGCGCCGGCGGGATGTTCGTCCTGCTGGCGGCCGGCTACGTGGTCACCTCGTTCCGCGCCCCCGCGCTCACCATGCGATATGGCCGCCGGGTGATCCTCATCGGCGCGCTGCTGTGCGCCGTCGGCAACGCGATGCTGATGGCGGCGGTCTGGCACTGGGGGACCGGCGGCCCGCTGCTGGCGCTGGTGCCGGGCCTGCTGCTGGGCGGCGCCGGCCAGGGCCTGTGCATCACGCCGCTCACCACCGTGGTCATGTCCCAGGCGGACGCGCGGACCGCGGGTTCGGTGTCCGGCGCGCTGGCCACCTCCCAGCAGGTCGGCAACGCGATCGGGATCGCGACGATCGGCGTGGTGTTCTACGGGTTCGTGGGCCGCGGCTACGCGGTGTCGTTCCGATGGAGCCTGGCCGAGATGATCGGCCTGCTGATCGCGATGGCGGCCATGGTTTTGACGCTGCCCAGGCGGAACGGCTAGGACTCAACTCATGACAACTCTGCTGGCCATCGGCGATTTCTCCCGGATGACCCACCTGAGCGTGAAGGCGCTGCGGCACTACCACGACATGGGCGTGCTGGAGCCGGCCGCGATCGACCCGGACACCGGCTACCGGTCGTACGCCACCGCCCAGGTGCCCGATGCCCAGGTGATCCGGCGGCTGCGGGACCTGAACATGCCGCTGGACCAGATCCGGGCGGTGCTGCACGCACCGGACGTCGGGACCAGGAACGCAGAGATCGCCGCTCATCTGGAGCGGATGGAGCGGCAGCTGGAACAGGCGAAGGCCTCGGTGGCTGGGCTGCGAGCGCTGCTCGCTGGCCCGGTCACCCCCGCCAAGATCGAACTCCGAACGATCCCGGCGATGACCGCCCTGGCAGTTACCGAGATCGTGAACGCCTCCGACGCGCACGAATGGGGCGCGGCCGCCTACGCGCAGCTGACCGCGGCGCTGGCCGCCACCGGGCTCGCGATGGCGGGGAGCGCGGGCGCGCTGTTCCCGAGCGCGTACTTCGAGCTGGAGCGGAGCGAGATCACGCTGTTCTTTCCCGTCCTCGTGCCGGACGGCGCGATGCTGCCCGCGCTGCCGCCAGGCCCGGTGCGCTGGCAGGAGATCCCGGCGACCGAGGTGGCGGTCATGGTGCACGAGGGCGGGGCGGCCGACGTGGACCGCACCTACGGTGCCCTCGGCACCGCGGTGGCCGAACGGGCGATCGGCGTCGAGGGTCCGATCCGCGAGTACTACGTGGTGGGCTGGGCGCACTCGCAGGACGAGCGGGACCACCGCACCGAAGTGTGCTGGCCCGTGTTCCGCACCGCGGGGGAGTAGCGGGTCAGCGGTGGGGGAGCAGGACGGCGCCTACGCCCGGGATGGCGTGCTCGTGCGCCTCGGCGAGCAGGGCCTCGGCGGCCTGCCGGCCGTTCTCGCCGGTGCGGGACATCCGGGCCGCGATCAGGCCCGTCACGATGGGGGTGGCGAAGGACGTGCCGCTCCACCTGGCCATGCCGTAGAACTTCCGCTCCTGTCCCGCGTAGGGCGGCACCTTGCAGGTATACGTGCCGGTGGCGTACGCGTTGATGAGGCCCCTGCCCGGCGCGTACACGTCGACCCAGCCGCCGTAGTTGCTGAAGTCGGCACGGCTGTGCCGGTCGGCCGCGAGCGCGCCGACGGAGACCGTCCCGGGGAAAGCGGCAGGCCATTCGGGCAGCCTTGAGTTGCTGTTGCCCGCCGGGACGACGCAGACCACGCCCTTGTACTGCTCGACGCGCTTGAGCCAGGCCGCGAGCGACATCATCGGCACGTTATTCCTGGTGGGCGACGTCACCGACAGGTTGAAGACGTCCACGCCGAGGTCGAGCGCGGCGTCGAGCTTGCGGACGAAGTCCGTCTCCAGCCCGCTGCCCGCGACGTTGAAGATGTTCGCGACGACGACGTCCGCCTGCGGCGCCAGGCACCGGACCACGCCGGCCACGAACGTGCCGTGCCCCGTGTACGGCGGGATCGGCTGCGTACCATCCGGCAGCGCCTTGGGCAGCGGATCCGGATCGCCCGTGACGCCAGTCAGCCATGGTGCGGTGGCCGCGGCGCCGTTGAGCAGGCCGGTGTCGGCGACGAAGACGAGCACTCCCGCCCCGCTGCCGTCCACGTCGACCGAGGGGCTCGGTTCGATGTCGTCATACACTTCCTGCGGCTCGGTGGCCGGGCAGGGGCGACCGACCCCGTTGGCCACGGTCAGCACGTGGTTCGGTGTGGCGATCCCCTCGCCGAGCTCGGCATCGATCTGCCCCAGCAGCTCGGGCACGGTGGGCTGCCCGCCGGACGCGTCCTCGGTCATCCGGACCAGCATGATGCCGTTGGTGATGCGTTCGGCCGTGCACGGCCGCGGCAGCATCTCCTGCACCCGTCCGCAATGCTCCTCCCGGACGACCAGGTGGCCTTCGGCATACATGTAGCTGATCCCGCCGTTGCCGGCGGGCACGGCGCCGACGGCGATCCCCAGCTTCCCGAACGCGGCGATGATGAAGTCGACCTGCTCCGCCACCACCGGGTTCAGATCCTGATCCGAGCCGTTTTGTCCTGGCACGACGTCCTCCCGCACGTTCTGACCATCCCCGGAACTCATGGGTCACGAGCCCGCGAGCGTACCCCGCAGCAGCCCGCGGACTCGGACGCTAGTACGGAGGGGGCGGGAAGTCTGCTTAATACATCAATGTGGCGAGACGATGACGCTTACAATCGTTTGCGTGGCCGGGGGTGCCCGGACGACCGCGCCCGTCGCGCGCGATGTCGACGACTTGCTTCCGCTGGCTTTGTCCCGCCCAAGAGAGGCGCTGGCCAGGGCCCGTGCCGTGCTGGCCGGGCGACCCGACCACTATGAGTCGTCGGTAGCGCATCAGGCCGCGGGGATCGTGCTGCGCGAGTTCGGCGATGTCGAGGCCGGGGTCCGCGAACTGCGGGTAGCGCTGCGGATGGCGCGCCGGACGGGCCAGGCCGGCCGCGAAGCCGATGTGCTGGCCACGCTCGGGGCGGCGCTCGTCTTCGCTGGCCGGACCACGGCGGGACTCGCGGCGCTGGACCGGGCGCTGCAGCAGTCCAGCGGCGCGCAGGCAGCACGGGTGCTGGTCCGGCGCGGGTTGATGCTCTGGACGCTTGGCCGGTATCCGGCCGCACTGGAAGACTCGCGCCGTGCGGTCACCGCGCTGCGCCGGGCGGGTGACCCGCTGTGGACGGCCCGTGCGCTCAACGCGCGCACGCTGATTTGCCTGGCGATGGGCATTACCGGCCGGGCAGACGCTGATTTCGCCACCGCGGGGCGCTTGTTCGCCGAGACCGGGCAGGAACTCGAAGCCATCGACATGGTCCACAACCGCGGGCTGGCGGCATTCTTCTCCGGTGATCTCCCCGCGGCGCTGTCTCACCTGGAGATGGCGGCCTCGCGTTACCGGCCGCTGAGCGTCCCGACGCCGGACCTCAGCGTGGACCGATGCGCGGTGCTGCTGGCGGCCGGGCTGGTCGTCGACGCACTGGCCGAGGCGGACGCCGCGGTGGCCGACCTGGAACGGGTTCGCGGCCGGGCCACCGAGCGAGCCGAACTGCTGCTGATGGCGGCCAACTGCGCCCTGGCCGCGGCCCAGCCGCAGATCGCACAGGACAGGGCGCGGGGCGCATACCGCCTGTTCCGGTCCCAGCAGAACGCGCGATGGCAGGCGCTCGCGGCGCGAGTGCTCGTCGAGGCCCGCTTCGCGGCGGGCTCGGCATCGCCGGCGCTGCTGCGCGAGGCCGACCGGGCCGCGATCAAGCTGGACGCGCTCGGCGCGAGCGACGCGGCGCAGGCGCACCTGCTGGCCGGCCGCCTGGCCTTGGATCTCGGGCGCACCGATGAGGCCGACCTGCACCTAGTGGCCGCGGCGGACAGCCGGCACCGAGGGACGCCGATGTCGCGGGCCGTGGGCTGGCTCAGCGAGGCGCTGCGGGCGCAGGCCGCCGGCAACCCGCGCCGGCTGCTGCACGCCTGCCGTCACGGGCTCGCCGTGCTGGACGAGCACCGGCTGAGCTTCGGCGCCTCCGAGCTGCGGGCGCAGGCGACCGCGCACGGCGCGGAACTGGCCACGCTCGCACAGCGCTACGCGGTGCGCGCGGGCCGGCCTCGCCTGATGCTCTCGTGGAGCGAACGCTGGCGGGCCACCGCGCTGGCCGTTCCCGTCGTCCGTCCCGCCGTCGATCCCGGACTCCGCGGCAGCCTCGCCGCGTTCCGCGCCGTCACGAGGCGACTGGAGAACGCGGAGAGCGAGGGGAGACCCGCGACGACCATGCGGCGGGTGCAGCGGCGGCTGGAAAGAACGGTGCGCGCCAGGACGCTGCGCGCGCCCGGCGGCACTTCGTCAAGCGCCGCGTTCAGTCCCGCGGACCTGCTCGACGAACTCGGCGCGGCGCGGTTGATCGAGATCGTCGAGGTCGACGGCACCATGTACGTGCTGGCTTGCGGCGGCGGCAAGGTGCTGCAGTACACCGCCGGGCAGGCGGCCGACGCCATCCGGGCCGCGGACTTCGCCCGCTTCGCGCTGCGCCGTATCGCGCGCAGCCGGCCCGAAGACGACGCGGACAGCGCGCTGGCCATTTTGGCCGCGGCCGGACCCAGGCTGCAACAGGCGCTGCTTGGCCCCGCGATCCGCAAGCTCGGCGACGGACCGGTGGTGATCGTGCCACCAGGCAAGCTGCACTCGATCCCGTGGGCGCTGCTGCCGGCCCTGCGCGATCGCGTGGTCAGCGTCGCCCCGTCCGCGGCGGCGTGGATGCGAGCGCGCTCCGCCCCTGAGCCGGAGCGCCGTAACGTTACCCTGGCCCGCGGCCCTGGCCTCGCCTCGGACGGGGCCGAGGTGCCCGTGGTGGCCGGCCTGTACGACGACGTCACGGTGCTGGCAGGCGCCGAGGCGACCGCCGAGAAAGTCCTGCACGAACTCGACGGGGCGTGGCTGGCGCACGTCGCCGCGCACGGGGTCTTCCGCGCGGACAGCCCGCTGTTCTCCTCGCTGCGCATGCATGACGGGCCGCTGACCGTCTACGACTTCGAGCAGCTGAAGCGGGCGCCCTACCGGCTGATCCTGTCGAGCTGCGAGGCCGGCGCGCTGGCGCCGGCCGGGGCCGACGAACTGCTCGGCCTGGTCAGCAGCCTGCTGCCGCTCGGCACCGCCGGGATCATCGCCGCCACCCTGCCGCTCAATGACCAAGCCGTCGTGCCCGTGATGACCGGCCTGCACCGGCACCTGCGAGCCGGCCGCACGCTCGCCGAGGCGATGTGCGACGTGCGCCGCGAGGTGACCGGCGACCCGCTGCGACACGCCACGGCGGCCTCCCTGATCACGTTCGGCGCGGCGTAGCTTGTTACCGCGCTTACTACAGGGTGAACCAGTTCGTCACCACGTCGACGCCGTCTTCGGTCCGGCAGCGCAGCCGGAACGAGCCGTCGGGTACCGGCTGAATATAGAAACAGCCGATCTCGTCGATCGAGACGGTGGCGGTCTCGCCGCTCTTGGTCTCCTGCTCCAGGGTCCCCTGCCGCGGCGGGACTATCTGCCCGATCAGGGAGTCCGCGGTGACCTCAAGCTCGATGGCCAGCCGCGCCGACGTGAACGTGAGCGCGCGGATGGACGCCGGTTCCGACCGCGTGCTGACTGCCCGCAGGGTGGCTTCCAGGTCACGGTCGTCACTGGAGTCATACGTCAGCCGCGCGAGCTGGGCGTCGATATCGAGCCAGGCATAGGAATTCCGGGCGGTCTGCGTGAACCACGGCGGAACGGCCAGCCGTGCCCGCACCGATTCGCGCAGTGCCGCCAGCAGCTGCTCGTCATCCCAGTCGTTACGCACGTTTCTCGCCTCCCGTGCTGTTGACTCGCATCTCATCGGCGCTGAACCCCGCGAGCGCGGCGGTGCGGCGCAGACGTTCCAGGCAGCGGGCCCGCTGGGGACCGATGCTCCCGATCGGGATCTGCAGCGTGGCGCTGATCTCGGCATACGAGCGGGGTGGATCGCTGATCAGCATCGTCAGCAGTTGCTGGCAGCGGGGCGGAATCTCACGGAGTGCTTGGCGCAGCGCCGCGTTCCGCTCGGCCGCCAGGATCTCCTGCTCGATCACCGTGCCATCCACGATGAGCAGCGCGTCGTCCAGCTTCGCTCCCGCGCCCTCGGTCTTGCGCGCCGCGGTCAGCGCGCGCTGGCATTCCCGGTGCGTGGTCGTCACCAGCCAGCCGGGCAGGGCGGCCGGCTCGCGGAGCTTCCCGAGATGCTCGACCAGCAGCAGCCACACGGTCTGCCCGACATCCTCGATGTCAGGGTCGTTCAGCCGGTAGCGCGTACAGATTGCCCAGACCAGCGGTGCGTAACGTTCGACGAGGTCGTTCCAGGCGCTCTGATCGCTGTTCACCGCCCGCTCGACCAGTGCGATGACGGACGGATCGTCACGCATGACCGGCCTCGGCTACCGTCATGTCCCGCGCCTCCTGGTGACGAGGTTCCGTTACTGGCCCTTAACAAATCGGAGGGGTGCTCGCTGTTTCTGATACGTCACATCCAAAACGTATTACTCGCGGCATTTGCGTACTCCGTCCCATGGGAGCCCCGTGACAGGGGTACGGGGCTCCCATGGCGGGCTTGCGCGCCAGCGCGCAAGCCCGCCATCGGCTCACCCGGTCAGGTGCGCCTCGAACGGCTGCGGCAGGCCGAGTCGGCCGTCGCTCCACGCGACGTACAGCGTGCTGCCCACATAGGGGGCCGTGCCGGTGGCCACCAGCACGTTGTCGGTGTAATCGCCGAAGTTCGGCGTGATGTCGGACGAGTCATTGTCCCAGTCCGACGTCGCGGTCGTGATCGTCGTGGCCGAGGCCGGCGTGGCGGTAGCGCGCGGCTTGACGCCGATCACCGCCGTCACCGACGTGACGGCCGAGTTCGCGTCCGTCCGCGAATACCAGGACACGTCGAGGTTGCCCGCGGCATCGGCGACCCGCAGGGCCGGCAGGAAGTTCGACACGTCCGCTGCCGGGTTGAGCACCACCGGAGCGCTCTGCACCGGTGCCAGCGAGCCGAGCGCGAAGCTCTGCAGCATGATGTCACCGAGCGGGTGATCGCGGGTGTCGTTCCACACCATGCTGACCGTGCCGGCCTTGCCGCTCACCGCTACCCGCGGGAAATCGCTGGCCGGGAAGCGGTTGTACCCGGGGATGAACGCGCCGGACAGGGAAACCACCGGTACCGCCAGCCGGGCGGCCGGGCCGGTGCACGAGGCGTGAGCCGTCAGCGTGAGGCAGCTTTGCGGTACCCGCACCAGCACGTCGCTGGTCGCCGCGTTGGCACACGGCGCGAGGTTGGTCAGGTTCGTACCCCAGTTGAATTCATAACCGGCATAGACGTCACCGGTAGCGGTGCTGACCGCCGGGTAGGAGCCCTCGTACTCACAGCCGTTCGGGTCTTGCTGCTGGATGATCAGGTACGGCGCGTTGCCGGTGCCGTTGTTCTCGCAGACCGGCGCCGCGGGGGTGCCGCCGGCCGGTCCGGCGCCGCCCGCCGGGTTGCCCAGGTCGCACGCGGCAAGCTCGACCTGCGATCCCGCACTCGTGGCGTTGAACTCGGAAAACGTCGAGTAGAGGCGGCCGCGTGCCGGGTCGATGGTGAAGAAATCCTTGTCGAGGAAATTGCACACCTGACCGATGCCGTCAATCACCTGGCAGGCGCTGCTGCTGGCGAGCGTGATCGGCTGCCCGCAGCTCAGCGTCGCGCTGGCCCCGGACCCGGTCACCGCGCACGCGTCCATCGCGATGAACGAGCCGCCCAGGCCGGTCGGTGAGTCGAACAGGCTGGAGATGTAGAAGTAGCTTTTCCCGCCGACCGTGTAGGCGGCCACGCTCGGGTCGCCTTCGTAGACGTTGTCCGCGCAGTCCGAGTTGGGCAAGCCGCCCAGATCGGTGAACGACTTGCCGCCGTTGACGGAGAACCCGAGCCCGGTGCCCTCCTCCTTGGCCGACGGCGACGGGCACGCGGAGAAGAATGACGTGGCGTCGTTCCACGCCTCGACCACGTACTGGCCGGTCGCGGCCACCGATGTTTCTGACTGCCCGTACGCGCGGACGCCGCTCGGTGACACGTCCTCGGCCAGGTTCGCCGCGTCGACGTTCGACGACGCCGGCGGTGCGGCCAGCCGCACCGCGGCCGCCCCGTTGCGCTGTATCCCGAAGCAGAATCCCTGGGCGCCGGCGCTTGCCTGGTACTTGACGCCGAGGTTCTTGCAGAACGGGTTACCCGCGGCGCTCCCGGTAACCCGTCCCGTCACGGCGGCGGCGCTGCCGGTGGTCAGCGCCGCTGTCATCCCCGAGACGAGGAGGGATGCTGACACCATCAGACTGACGGAGAATCTCCGACCCACGAATGGGCCCCCTTCCAGTGGGTGCGGGCCCGGCCGGTGCCGGGCCCTCAGCATTCCCCGCTCCCACTGAGAAGACGCCCTGAATGGGCAATACGTTGCCCATATGTGCGCGTAACGACAAACCGGATCCAGGAGCGCACCGGCAATCCCGTCAACAACGTGGACGATTTCCCCTTTGTGTGGGATCGACCCTCGTAAACAGGGGTTCCGTTACCACGAAGGGGAAATCCGCCACATTAATCGACCGCGAGCGGCTTGCGGAACGTCATCGGTCGCGGGTGACCAGGTTGTGGTCGAAGGCGAAGACCACGGCGGCGGCGCGGTCGCGGAGCTGGAGCTTGGTGAAGACGTGGTTGATGTGCGTCTTGACCGTGCCCTCGCTGACGAAGAGTTCCGCGGCGATCTCGGCGTTGGTCTTGCCTTCGCCGATCAGGATCAGCACCTCGCGTTCGCGGGCGGTGAGCGAGTCGAGCGCCGGGCTGGCGGCCGCGGGCGGCGCGGGGGCGGCGCGGTAGGCGGCCAGCACGCGCGCAGTGACCGCGGGGTCGAGCCAGGCACCGCTTTCGGCGACTGTGCGCACCGCGCGCTGCAGGTCTTCGGCGGGGGCGCCCTTGAGCACGAACCCCGCGGCGCCCGCCCGGAGCATGCCGGCCAGCACCTCATCGTCGTCGAACGTGGTGAGCGCCAGCACCGGCGGCGCGTCGGCCTGGGTGCGCAGCTGGCGGGTCGCCGCCACCCCGTCGACAAGCGGCATCCGAACGTCCATCAGTACCACGTCCGGGCGCAGCTCACCGACCGCGGCGAGGACGGCGCCGCCATCCGGGCACTCGCCCGCGATCTCGAAGCCGAACCGCGAGCGCAGGATGCCGCGCAGCCCGGCCCGGACCAGCTCCTGGTCGTCGACGATCAGCACCCGGATCACGAACGGATCTCCGGGAGCGGGAACCGGGCGCGGACCAGCCAGCCGGCGCCGCTCGGGCCGGCCTCGCAGGTGCCGCCGACGGATTCCGCGCGTTCGCGCATGCTGAGCAGGCCGTGGCCCACGGCGCCGTCGGCGCCGGGCGCGCCGAGGCTGTCCACGGTGAGCGTCGCGGTGCCGGCGGCCACCGCCAGCCTGGCGGTGGCCGGCGCGCCCGCGCCGTGTTTGATCACGTTGGTCAGCGCCTCCTGGAGTATCCGGTACACCGCGAGGCCGATCGTGGCCGGCAGCCGGCCGGTGTCCCCGTCGGCGGAGAACGTGATCGAAGCCCCGGCGGCCCGGAACCGGGCAACCAGCTCCGGCAACCCAGACGCGTCGGGCAGCGGGGTAGTCCGCTGTGCGGCATCGGAAGGGTCACGCAGCATACCGACCACCTGGCGGACCTCGTCGAGGCTCTCCCGGCCCAGCCGCTCGGCCTCGGCCAGCGCCCGCGCCGCCTCGTCCGGGTCATGCTCGACCGCGAGCCGGGCGCTCATCACGTGCAGCAGCGAGACCGTCAGCGTGTGGGCGATGACGTCATGCAGGTCACGCGAGATGCGGTTGCGCTCTTCCACCCTGGCCTTGGCGGCCAGCCCGGCCTGGGCCGCGCGCAGCTGTGCGACCAGCTCGAGCTGGTGCCGGATCAGCAGCCCGCCGCAGAGCGTGAACGTGGTCCCGGCTATCCAGGCGCCCCAGCCGGGGTCTGGTTTGACCCAGATCCATTCGGCGGCGAACCAGGCGATGACGGGCGCCCAGTACACCAGGCCGGCGCCGCGCCCGCCGACCAGGGCGCACCAGCCGGCCAGCAGGCAGATTGTGAAGCAGACCGGGTTGGCCGACCGGTTGCCGCTGATCACCGCGATCCCGGCGGTGGCCAGCGCCGCATACCCGAGCAACGGCACCACCGGCCGGGCGAGAGCAGGCACGAGCCCGCCGGACGGCGCCGGAGCCCCGGTCGCGAGCAGCGCGGCGGCACCGGTCGCGACCACGGCGGCGAGCAACGTGACCGGCAGCGGGAGCTGATCTCCCTGGATCCGGCCCAGCCCGACGCCGAGCGCGGTGACCGCCGCGAATATGGCCACCGCCGCCACGGCGCCAGCCCGGGCCGGCAGGGGCCGGGCCGGGCTGGCGTCATCGGTCATGAGGCGGATTCTACGAAACGGCCGCTGGACCGTCACAGCACGGCGAGCCGTGCCGCCACGGCGCCGACCAGCGCGGTCACCGCGGCGAGCGCGAGCAGCGAACCGCCCGCGGTGCCGATCCCCAGCCACGGCGAGCGCACCGCGTCGGTCAGCAGCGTCAGCGGCAGCGGCCTGGCGACCGCCCGCACCGCGGCGCCCATCACGTGCGGCGGCGGACCGCCGGAGCCGAGCAGGAACGAGGGGAAGAACAGCAGCAACCCGACCGCCTGCGCCGACCGCGCGGACGGCAGCACCGAACCGAGCAGCACGCCAAGCCCGATGAAGCACACCGCACCGACGGCCAGCGACAGGCACACGCGCCATGCCGAGTGCATCGCGGGCAGCCCGTACACCGGCGCCGCCACCGCGAGCAGCAGTGCGGATGCCACGACCGTGGTGACGAGCCCGACAAACAACTCCGAGAGAGCAAACGACCAGCGCGGGAAGCCCGCGACCGCGAACCGGCGCAGCACGCCGCGCTCCCGGTACGAGGCCAGGTGCACCGGCACCATCACCAAGCCGATCGCGCCGATCACCACCGTCAGGTACGAGGCCACGTACCAGTGCGCCGGATCGGTGTACTCGAACGCCCGGTCCGGCCTGGTGCCGAAGGCCCCGCCGATGATCAGCATGGTCACCACCGGGAACACGAACACGAACGTCAGCACCAGCGGGTCGCGCCGCATCAGCCTCAGCTCGGCGCGGATGAGCCGCCACGTCATGATTCTCCTCCGATCAGCTCGATCGTCGCGTCCTCCAGCGACGGCACCTGGACGGACATGTCGCCAGGCACGCACTCCCAGCGGACCAGCACCGCCCCGACGTGCGCGACGATCCGCCGGTCGCCGCGCACGGTGACCCGCGATCCGTCCCGCTCCACCGAGCACACGCCGTCAAGCCGGCGCACCTGGTCCAGCAGCCCCGCGGGCGGGTCCGGCGCGCTGAACCGGATCACGGCCCCGCCGGCATGCCGGCGCACCAGGTCCGCCGGCGCTCCCGCGTCCAGCACCCGTCCGTCGCGCAGCACGACAACCCGGTCGCACAGCGCCTCGGCCTCGTCCACCTCGTGCGTCACGAGCAGCACCGTGGTGCCGCCCTCGTGCAACTGCCGGACCGCGGCCCACACACCCCGGCGCGCGGCCGGGTCCAGGCCGGTGGTCAGCTCGTCCAGGATCACCAGCCGCGGCTTGTTCAGCAGCGCCAGCACGAGGAACAGCCGCTGGCGCTCGCCCCCGCTGAGCGTCGCGAATGCCGAGCGCCGGCGCGAACCGAGCCCGAACTGATCCAGCAACGACGCGCCGTCGGCACCGTGGGCGGTGCCGAACAGCGACACCGCCTCCGCCACCCGCAGCCGGTCTGGCAGCCCCGACTCCTGGAGCTGGCTGCCCACGTGCGGGCGCAGCCGGGCTGCCTGGGTGACCGGGTCGAAACCCAGCACCCGCAGCGTGCCCGCGTCCGGCCTGCGCAGCCCCTGGACGCACTCCACCGTCGTCGTCTTGCCGGCGCCGTTGGCGCCGATCAGGCCGACCATCTCACCGGCGGGGACGTCGAGGTCCAGACCGTCCACCACCACCCTGTTTCCGTACGCCTTGCGCAGACCTCGCACGGTCACCACATCTTCCATGACCCCGATGCTGTCAGCGGGCGAAGCCGCCAGCATCGGCCCGCGAATGGAACCGTTTCTCCATCCGCGGATAGAGAAAGATAGGTCGTTATGAGGTCAACGGGGTTATCACCGAGGTGCGAGCGGCGCGGCGCGCGGGCAGCACTGCCGCGGCGGCCGAGACCAGGCCGGCGGCCGCGCCGTACAGGACCAGCCGCACAATCGGCACGGACAGCACGCCGAGACCGCCCGAGTGACGGAACGCGGCCAGCAGGGCCGCGCCGAACCCGATGCCGAGGGCCCCGCCGAGTACGGCCGCGAGCAGGCCCATCAGCACCGCTTCGGACAGCAGCATCCGGCGGAGCTGGCCGCCGGTCAGCCCGAGCGCGCGCAGCAGCGCGGATTCTCTGGTGCGCTCGATCACCGAGAGCGTCAGCGTGCTGGAGATGCCGGTGAGCGCGATGATGATGGCGAGCGCGACCAGTCCGGCAACCACTTCGAGGATCGTGTTGACTTGGCTGTCCAGCGACGACTTGTAGTCGGCGAACGTGGTCATCTTCAGCAGCGGGTCGCTGCCGATCGCGGCGGCGACCGCCGCGCGCGACGCCCCGGTGCTCACCCCGCGGGCCGCGTCGATGACCACCCGGTCCGGTCCGGTCGGGCGGAAGCCGCGGACGAAGTCGGCGGACGAGATCAGCACCGACGGGATCGGCGTGTGGTACGTCTGCGAGCTGTACACGGCGACGATGCGCAGCCGAAGCCGTCCCGCGTCGGGTGTGATCACGGTGATGACCCGGCCGACGCGGCCGGAGTCGGCGGCGGCGGTGCCCGGGCCGACGGCGGTCAGCGAACCCGCGAGCATGGCTGGCTTGACCGCGACGCCGAGCGCGTCGTGGTCGAACGCGCCGACCAGGTCCTGCTGGCTGCCGACGGTCGCGAGCTGTTCGTACTCCGCCGCCACGACGCTGAGCCCGGGCGCGCGGCGCACGGCCGCGACGGCGCTCGGCGGCACCTTCTGGAATCCGTTCGCCGACACGATGAAGTCGAACGGGAAATGGCCCGCGATCGCGTCGTCGGCGGAGGCCTGGATGGACGAGAACACGACGGTGAACAGGGTCATCAGCGTGATGCCGATGGTCAGCGCCGCGGTGGTGGCGGCAACCCGGTGCGGATTCCGTCGGGCATTGGCGGTGGCCAGCGACAACGTTGCGGCGTGCCTGGTCAGCGCCTTTCGCGGCAGCCAGGCGAGCAGCGAGATCATCGGCGGCGTGAACAGCGGCCCGATGGCGAGCACGGCCAGGAAGAACACGCAGCCGCCCGCCGCGATCACCAGCATCCCGGCCGGCATCCGCGCCCCCATGCCGAACGCGGTGAGCAGCAGGCCGAGCGCGCCGATGACCGCGGCGAAGCCGATCCGGCCGGCGCGGCGGGTGAGCGTCTCGGTGCCCGCCCCGGCCGCCGCGGCCACCGGGGCGATGCGGGTGGCCGCCCGGGCCGGCACCAGCGCCGCGCCTACGGTGACCACCAGGCCGGTGCACGCGGCGATGAGCAGCGCCGACGGCTGGAGCACCAGCGGCGGCGAAGTCTTGACCAGCCGCAGCATCCCGGCGCTCAGCGCGATGCCCAGCACGATCCCGGTCGCGGCGGCGGCGAGTCCGGTGGCCGCGGCTTCGGCGATCATCGCGCGGAATACCTGGCGGCGGCTGGCGCCGACGCAGCGCAGCAGCGCGAACTCCCTGGACCGCTGCGCGATCAGGATACCGAACGTGTTGTAGATGACGATGCACGCGACGACCAGCGAGATCCCCGCGAAGACCAGCAGCCCATAGCCGAACACGTCGCCCACGTGGGACGCGGCGGTCGCCTCCTCGCTGGCATACATGGCGCCCGTCTGGACCTCGAGAGGTCGCATGCGGGCGCTCAGCGCTGCCGCCAGCGCGGACTGGGAGACGCCGGGCGCCGCCCTGGCCACGATCATCGCGTAGCCGGACTGGCCGGTCACGCGGAACGCCTGCGGCGTCTGGAACGCCAGCACCGCCGCGTCGCCGATCTGCGGGTTCACCCCGAGGTCGATGGTGCCGGCCAGGTAGAACACCTGGGTCGCGCCGATCCCGGTGACGACGCGGACGGCCTGCCCGAGCCGGAAATGCTGGTCGGCCGCGGTCGATTTGTCGACATCGACCTGGTCGGCGGCGGCAGGCAGTTGCCCGGTCACCAGCGTGAACCCGCTCAACGCGGGGTCGCTGGTCACGTTCACGCCATACCCGTTCCCGGTGACCTTCCCGTCGGCGCCGAGGATCGCCGCCGGGCCGATCACCCGTCCGTCGGCGGCGGCGACGCCCCTGGTGGCGCGGACCGCCTGGAGCAGCCGGACGGGGACGGTCTGCCCGCCGTAGTCGCCCGGCGGGTTACCGGACTTGGGGGAGGCGACCAGCGCGCTGACGTTCTTCGCCCCGACGGCGAAGCCCGCGTAGTAGGACGCGCTCATCGACGCGTTCAGCAGCAGCGTCCCGGCGACGAACGCGACGCCGAGCGCGATGGCGACCGAGGAGAACAGCAGCCTGGCCTTCCGGTAGCGGAGTCCGGCGAGGATCGTGTTAAGCATGGAGCACCGCCGTCTGAGCTTGCACCGCCGCCTGGCCGAGCCGGTCGAGCACGGCCTGCGGCGTCGGATGGCGCAGTTCGCCGGTGACCAGGCCGTCGGCCAGGAACACCACCCGGTCCGCGTAGCAGGCCGCGGCCGGATCGTGGGTCACCATGATCACGGTCTGGCGGAGCTCGCGGACCGACGTGCGGAGGAAGCTGAGGATGGCGGCGCCCGCGGCGGAGTCGAGATTGCCGGTCGGCTCGTCCGCGAAGATGACGTCCGGCCTGGTGATCAGCGCGCGAGCGCAGGCGACGCGCTGCTGCTGCCCTCCGGACAGCTGATTCGGGCGGTGGCTGAGCCGGTCGGCGAGGTCCAGCCGCGTGATCACCCGATGCCACAGCGTCGGGTCCGGCTTGCGGCCGGCCAGGTCGAGGGGCAGCCGGATGTTCTGCTCGGCGGTCAGCGCGGGCAGCAGGTTGAACGACTGGAACACGAAACCGATCCGGCGGCGCCTGAGCAGAGTCAGTTCCTTGTCGGACAGGCCCGAGATCTCCGTTTCGCCGATGTGGATCTGGCCGGAGGTCGGCGTGTCGAGGCCGGCCAGGCAGTGCATCAGCGTCGACTTGCCGGACCCGGACGGGCCCATGATCGCGGTGAACTCGCCGTGGCCGAACGCGACGTCCACGCCGTCCAGCGCATGGACGCCGGTCTCTCCCGAGCCGTACACCTTGACGAGGCCGACGGCCCTGACAGCAACGTTAGTGGTCATGGAGCGGGACGGTACTGGGGCCGTTGTGTCTCAGGCGTCACCCTGGGATCTGATCTATCCGTCCGCCTCAGGGGTTACGCGGCTTGACCAGGCCCGTCTCGTAGGCGAGGACGACGGCCTGCACCCGGTCGCGCAGGCCGAGCTTGGCGAGAACGCGGCCGACGTGGGTCTTGATCGTCGCCTCGGACACGAACAGCCGCTCGCTGATCTCCGCATTGGACAGCCCCGTGGCCACCTGGACGAGGACTTCCCGCTCGCGTTCGGTCAGGTTCGCGAGATCCGCGGGCTGGTCGCCGGCGTTGTCCGCGGGGAGCATGGGGGCGAAGCGGTCGATGAGACGCCTGGTCGTGGACGGGGCGACGACGGCGTCGCCCTCGTGGACGCACCTGATGGCGAACAGCAGCTCGTGCGGTGGGACGTCCTTGAGCAGGAATCCGCTGGCACCCGCCTTGAGCGCGGCGAACGCGTACTCATCGAGATCGAAGGTGGTGAGCATGAGGACCTTCGGCCGGTCGCCGGTGCGGCATATTTCGCGGGTCGCGGCGACGCCGTCCATGCGCGGCATGCGGACGTCCATCACGATCACGTCGGGTTTCGGGTGGTTGCCGTGCGCGAGCGTGACGGCGCCGTGCCCGTCGCCGGCCTCGCCGACCACGGTCATGTCCGGCTGGGCCTCCAGCACCATGCGGAAGCCGGTGCGCACCAGTTCCTGGTCATCGACCAGCCCGATCCTGATCACGCGGCGGCCCCTGGGTCTTGAGCCGCTAGGTCGCTCACGGGCAGCCAGGCGGTTACCTGGTAGCCGCCGCCGGGCCGCGGCCCGGCGTTCACCGTGCCGCCGTAGAGCGCGAGGCGCTCCCGCATGCCGGTGAGCCCGTGACCGTTGGTTTCCTGGGCTGCCGCCCCGCGCCCGTCGTCGGTCACCCGCACGGCCAGCCCCGCGCTGCGATAGCTCAGCGTCACGTCGACGTTGGCCAGCGGGCCCGCGTGCTTGCGCACGTTGGTCAGCGACTCCTGCACGACCCGGTAGGCGGCCAGGTCGGGGCCGCCTGGCAGCGGGCGGGGCTCGCCCTCGACGGTGAGCGAGACGGCCATGCCGCCCGCGCTGGTCTGGGAGATCAGCTCGTCGATGTCCGCGACCCCGGGCATGGGCTCAAGCGCGGCGCCGCCGTTGCTGTCTGGCGCCCGCAGGACTCCGAGCAGCCGGCGCATCTCGCTCAGCGCCTGCCGTCCGGTCTGGCTGATCGCGCCGATCGCCTCCCGCGCCCGGTCCGGCGAGCGGTCCAGCGCGAACGCGGCGCCGTCGGCCTGCACCACCATGACGCTGACGTGATGCGCCACCACGTCGTGCATCTCCCGGGCGATCCTGGCGCGCTCGGCGGCGGCCGCGACCTGCGCGAACGCGTCTCGCTCGCGCTCCAGCCGCGTCGCGCGCTCCTCGAGGGCGGCGTAGTACCCGCGCCGCCAGCGCACCGAGTCGCCCAGCAGCCAGGCGACCAGCGGCATCGCGCTGAGCAGCGCCGCGACGATGAGCTCCGTGACGGGTTTGCCGTGGTGGAACACGCCCCACCGCACGCACGCCACGCCGGCGCCGACCAGGCAGGCGGCCAGGCCAAGCAGGGATTCCCGCCGCGGCCGCCTGGCGGCGAGGGTGTACAGCAGCACCATGACCGCGATATCGCCGCCGGTCGGCAGCGGGGAAACGAGAAGCTGGAGCAGGCCGACGACGATCACCGTGGCGAACGCGGCCACCGGCTTCGCCCGGCGGAAGATGACGGGCACGCCGAGCAGCAGCATGACCGGCAGCAGCGCCGGGTTCCGTGCCCAGGTCCCCGGGACGAAGGCGGAGCCCGCGCCGAGAACGAGCAGCGCCAGCACGCCGTCTGCCAGCTCCGGGTTGCGACGCAGCCAGGCGTAGAGTCCGTGCACCGCCCCAGGGTACGGGGCGGGTGTGCCAGGTGTCGTCGCCCGGGAGTCGGAATTCCAGGTCAGCCGCTAGGGTGAGGCTCCGTCGGAGCCTCCCTCGGAGCCTTCCCGAGGAGCCTCCCTCGGAGGCTTCCCGAGGAAGCGGGCTTCGAGGCGGGTCTCGGCGACCCCCGCGCCGACCTGGTAAGCGGCTCCGCCGACGCGGTACGCGGCGGAGCCCGGCCGGTCCGCGACGACCTCGGCGAGCTCCTGGTCGACGAAATGGGCACCCACCCCGTCGTCGCAGGCGAGCCCGGCGGGCAGCGTGCCGTCCGCGATCAGCTTGTGGTACAGCGGGCGCCGTCCTGGCTCGGAGTTGTAGTGCGGGCAGTAACTCCCGCTCAGCAGCCCGAGTCCGTCGGTGAACGGGCGGAGCTCACGGCCGAACGAATCTGTGGTTCCTCCCTCGAACCAGCAGATGCCGCCCGCGCTGGACCCGGACAGCACGATCCCGTCGTGCCATGCCTTGCGCATGATCACGTCGAGCCCGTGCACCCGCCACACCGCCAGCATGTTCGCCACACTGCCGCCGCCGACGAAGATCGCGTCCTGGGACAGCAGCAAGTCCGCCGGATCGGCGACGTTCGGCATCGGGAACAAGGCGAGGTGGCTGACCCGCGCCGGGTGTCCGGCGAACCGGTCATACATCAGCATCGCCCACCGGGGATCGTCGCCGGCGGCGGTATTCAGCACGCAGATCCTGGGCTCGCGCTTACCGGTCAGCCGCAGCGCGTAGTCAAGATGCAGCGGCACGCGCCCCTCAGGCATCAGCATGCCGCCGCCGATCGCGATCACGTGCTTCCGCTCGTCAGCTGCCATGCCGTGAACGTAGCCCGGTTACAGGTGGCGAGCAAACCCAGGGTGGCGTTATACGTTATGTGATGTTATAACCGCTCATCGCAGCAGTTTTGGGGGTTTGTTCGCGGGGCCGAAGGATCGTGGATCGTTGTGTGCGGCTAGCCGGACACAAGTATCCACGCTCCCGCCGGGCGCAGCAGTCACGCTGGCGTCATCGTGTGCGAACCGCTGCCTACCGGTTTGTGACGTTCTGCCCGCCGCCTGCCGGCAGGCTCAGGCCAGACCCGTCAAGCGGTCGTCCAGTCCGCGGCCAGTATCCGGATATTTGGTGTTACTTCGGGCGCCTCGTCAGGCGCCCCAGATGATTGCGGACACTTACCCCCCCGATCCGGGGGGGTAAGTGTCCGCAATCATTTCGGATCGCCCTCCAAGGACGGCGCGAGCCAAGCAAAGCAAGCGGCATATCACGACAAACCGGATATTTCCGGCAACCTGCACGGCGGGCGCACACAACAACGCCGACCGGGTCGCAGGCCCGACCCGTCAGCTTCCGTACGCCAGGAGCACGGCGACCACGGCGTTGCCGTGGTTGCCGGACGCGTGCGTGTATCCGCAGGCCAGCACGTCGCGGGTGCCGGGGACGTGCGCGATAGCGTCAATGTTGATCATGCTTGCCGACACGGGCAACGTTGCCTTGGTCAGCGTGCCGTTCGCGTAGTGCAGCAGGAAGGATTTCTGCCCGCCCACGCCCGGCATCGGCAGCCAGAGCCCGCCGGCTCCGTCGGACGCGATCTGCTGGAGCGGCTGGGTGCCGTAGCCGACGCTGGCCTGCGCCACCTTCAGGCGGTCGGCGACTGGATGCCGTTGAACGCCCGTCCGGTGTTCCGGCCGATCGCGACGACGGCCGTGAAGTTCCCGAGGCTTCCGCTGTGCACTTGTCCGCCCGTTGCTGCTGTCAGAAGTAGGAGACCGGACGGGGGCCACCAGTGATCAAAGGACCCATCACAGATTCGTAACTATCGATCCTGGTAGGGTCCGTGGCGTGCCGGAGAATCACGGACATCGCGGTGCCCGCGCGCTTCGTCCGGAGAACACACTGCCCGGTCTTGCCCATGCCCTGAGCCTGGGCGTCGACGCGATCGAGTTCGACGTCACGCTCACCGCCGACGGCGGCCTGATCCTGGCGCACGACCTGGTCGTCGACGCGACGACGATCCTGGACACCGGTCCCGCGGTCAGCGGCGACCCGCTGTTCCCCTACGTCGGCAAGCCCTGGCGGGCGCTCACGCTCAAGCAGATCGCGACGCTCGACGCCGGTGACCGCCGGCCGCCGGCGCCGTACGAGGACACGTTCACGGCGATTCCCGGCACGGCGGTGCCAACGCTCGACGAGGTGTGCTCGCTGGTCAGTGCCGCTTCCGTCACGCTTGCCGTGGAGCTCAAGTCCAATCCGTCCTGGCCAGACGCCGACGTCCGCGCGCTGACCTCTTCGGCGGTCGAGACGCTGGCCAGGCACCGGCTCACCGCGCGCGCGAGAATCCTCGGCTTCGACTGGCGGGTGCTGCGCGTCGCGGCGGAGCTGGCACCCGACGTGCCCCGGGTCGCGCTGGTCGAGGCGCTGACCTGGGCGCCGGGCTCCGCGTGGCTGGCTGGCCTGGACCCCGCGGACTACGCGGAGCGCGGCCTGCCGGCGGCCGCACGGGACATCGGCGCGGCCTGGCTCTCGCCGCCGGATCCGATGGCCACCGCGGCGCTGGTCGCCGCCGCGCACGACGCCGGCCTGCGGATCGCGGTCTGGACGGTGAACGACCCAGCGCGGATGGCCGAGCTGATCGAGCTGGGCGCGGACGCCATCGTGACCGACCGGCCCGACCTGCTCGGCGACGTGCTCGCGGGCCGCTGGACCGCCGACGGCGGTCCGCGCGATACTGGCGAGTAACTGACTCGGACGCGAGAGGACGACACTATGGACCACCTGGATACCGTCCTCGACGAGCTTGCCGCGGGGGAGAAGGCCTGGGCGTCCGCCACCCTGGCCGACCGCCGTCGCCTGCTGGAGCGGGTGCACCAGGCAACCGCCGCTGCCGCGGGCGACTGGGTGCGCGCGGCGGCCGCCTACAAGCGCCTGCCGGACGGCAGCCAGCTGCTGGGCGAGGAGTGGCTGTCCGGCCCGTACGGCGTGCTGACCGCGGTCGCGGCGCTGATCAGGACCGTCTCCGCGGTCGAGGCTGGCCGCAGCCCGGTGGACGGCTACCCGCTGGGCACCGCCCCCGGCGGACGCGTCACGGTGAAGGTCCTGCCGCACGACATGTTCGACCGGCTGCTGCTCAGCGGCTTCACCGCCGAGGTCTGGATGCGCACCGGCGTGGACGCCACGAGGATGCGCGCCGAGGCGGGCCTGGGCCTCAAGCACCCGGGGGACACCGGCGGCATCGGCGTGGTGCTCGGCGCCGGCAACATCACGTCGATCCCCATCCTGGACGTGCTGTACGAGCTGTACGCGAACAACCGCGTGGTGGTCCTCAAGCTCAACCCGATCACCGACGGCATGCTCGACGCGTTCACCGCGGCGCTGAAGCCGCTGATCGACTTGGGTGCGGTCCGCATCGTCACCGGCGGCGCCGACGTCGGCGGCTATCTGGTGCACCACCCGATGGTGGCGCACGTGCACATGACCGGCAGCGCGCTGACCCACGACGCGATCGTCTGGGGCACCGGCCCCGAGGCCGCCGAACGCAAGCAAGCTGGCACCCCGCTCCTCGACAAGCCGGTGACCAGCGAACTAGGCGGCGTGTCCCCGGTTATCGTCGTTCCGGGCCGCTGGTCCGACGCCGACCTGCGGTTCCAGGCCGAACACGTGGCGACCCAGCGGCTGCAGAACGGCGGTTACAACTGCATCGCCACCCAGGACGTGATCGTCAGCTCGGACTGGCCGCAGAAGGACGCGTTCCTCGCCCAGCTGCGTGCCGTGTTCGCGCAGGCCCCGGCGCGCCCCGCGTACTATCCAGGCAGCGACGAGCGCGAGGCACGTGCCCGCGCGGAGTACCCGGACAGCGAGATGATCGGCGACCGGCTGCTGATCCCGGACGTCGGCCAGAACCCCGACGCGCTCACCACCGAATACTTCGCCCCGGTGCTCGGCGTCCTCGAGCTGCCCGGTGAAGGCACGAATTTCCTCAGCGCCGCGGTCGAGGCCGCGAACGACCGGTTCGCCGGCACGCTCGGCGTGAACCTGATCGCGGACCCGCGCACGATCTCGGCGCTCGGCCCGGCGCTGGACGAGGCGATCGCCGCGCTGCGTTACGGCACGGTCGCGGTCAACTGCTGGACCGCCGTCGGCTTCCTCACCGCGCCCGCGACCTGGGGCGCCTACCCAGGTCACACGCTGGCTGAGGTAGGCAGCGGCGTCGGCGTGGTACACAACTCACTGTTGCTTTCCCGGCCCGAACGTACGGTGGTGCGCGGACCGTTCCGACCCGCGCCCCGATCGGTGATCGGCGGCGAGATGTCGCTCTCGCCGCGGCCGCCGTGGTTCGTCACCAGCAAGACGGCGGCGACCACCGGACGTCTGCTCGCCGAGTTCGCCGCCCGGCCGCGCTGGTCCGCGCTCCCGGCGATCGTCCTGTCCGCGATGCGTGGTTAGGCGGTTCCTCGCCCAGCGGCTGGACCGGCCGCCGGGCCTGGACGGCGTGACCGGCGTGGGCGGCCTGACCGGGCTGGTCCGGCATCTGCTGGCCGTCCAGGCTCAGGATCCTTCGGCGTTTCCGCTGGCGCTGCGGGCCCGGCTGCCCGGGATGAGCGCCGGGGACGTGACCCGGGCGCGGGCGGACCGGAAGCTGGTGCGCTGCTGGGGACCGCGCGGCACGCTGCACCTGGTCGTCGCCGACGACCTCTTCTGGCTGTATCCGCTGGTGAAGCCCGCGCCCGCCGGGTCGGTCCGGCGGCTGCGCGAGCTGGGCACGCCGGCCGCCGCCGACGCGGTCGTCTCGGTAGTGGACGCGGTGCTGGCCGGCCAGGGGCCGCTGACCAAGGCGGAACTCGGCGACCGGCTCGGCGCGAAGGGCCTGGCGGTCACCGGCCAGGGCATCGTGCACGCGGCGATGCTGGCGGCCGGCCGTGGCCTTGTCGTCCTCGGCCCCGAACAAGGCGGCAAGCCGACCTACGCGCACGCCGCGGACTGGCTGGGCGCGCCGTTGCGGGTCAGCACCACCTCCGCCGAACGAGCCGCGGCGATCCGCACGCTGATCGCCCGCTACCGCGCCGCACACGACCCATGCGAGCCCGCGGACCTGGCCGCGTGGTCCGGCCTCCCGCTCGGCGAGATCGCGTCCGCATGGGAGTCCGTGCCAGCCGCCCCCGCCCCCGCTGCTGCCCCCGCTCCCGCCGAACTCCCGGTCCGCCTGATCCCCGCGTACGACGAGTACCTGCTCGGCTGGCGCACCCGCGAGCACGCCGTGCCCGAAGACTTCCGCGCGTTCGTCCACCCCGGCGGCGGGGTCGTCCGCTCCGCCGTCCTCATCAACGGCCGCGCCGCCGGCACCTGGCAACTCCGCCGCACCCCCACCCGCGCCGAACTCACCGTCACCCCATTCGCCCCGCTAACCCCCGCCACCCGCCAAGCCCTAGAACGCGAAACCGCCGACATCGCCGATTTTCTATCCCTCCCCACCCGCCTAACCCTCCCCTAACCCCGCCCACACCCCGCGCGCGA
>DASRFJ010000016.1:0-1143 GCA_035651595.1 Streptosporangiaceae bacterium
TGCGGCGTGGGTCTGGCGGATGTGCTTGGCGAGCAGGTTGACCAGCACCAGGCTGCGGAAGTCGGCGGCGGTGGGCTTGAGCTCGACCGGGACCCGGTAGAAGACCTGCTCGGGCAGGCCGTGGTCCAGGCGCCAGCGGCGCGCCAGGCAGAAGCGTTCCTGCTCGTCTTTGACGAACGCCCACGCCGAGCCGGTGACCTGGAAGGTCCACTGCTCCCGGCTGAGCACCAGCTTGCCGATCGTGACCCGCGGCCGGTGTACGGCCGGCGCGGCCGGCTGGAACGCGTTGATCATGACGCCGCACATCAGGTCCCCGATGACTTCGAAGAAGTCCAGCTCGGTGCCGTCGGGCTGGACCCGGACGACCAGGTCGCCGCCGCGCCGCACGACGGTCATCGCGGCGGCGGGCAGGACCGTGTCCGACTCCGGCGGTTCGATGGAATCAGCGACGGCGTAAGACCAGTAGCGCAGTCCTGGCCCGACCAGGGCTGGGGGTGGGTTGGTGCGGGATGTCACGTTCGGATAGTCCTTCGCCTCGATGTGGACGATCCGCTGCGGGCCGCGGTCGGCCCGATCGGCGGCGATGAGGCGGTCCGGGTCGGGGTGCTGCTCGACGAACAGCCGCTGGTTCAAGGTGTTGATGGCCAGGTGGATCTCGCCGAGGACCAGCAGGAAGTCGCCACGCTTTATGTCGTCGGGAGACGCGGCGGCGATCATGATGTCCGGTGAGTGCTGCCGGGCGCCGCCCCAGGGGGCCGGCCGCGCGGGGAAGCATTCAGCGGCCCTGGCGGCGATTTCCTCGGCGCTGACCTGGTGCTGGCTGGCCGAGCGCGGCGGACCGAGCACGTGCAGCCAGCGCCGCTGTAGCTCGGCCACGCTCGCGGTGGCGATCTCTCCCCGGCTGCCGGTGTCCCAGTGGGGTGCCGCGATCGTGAGCAGGCGGGGGAGCGGTACGGGTGTGCCGCCGTTGCGGGCGGTTTCGCGGTCGAGCAGGTCGGTGAACAGCTGCCGGTAGCGGGCGGTGATGTCGTTGACCAGCCAGCGGGCGCTGTCCAGGACCAGGCCGAGCGGCGCCGCCAGGGCCTGGGTGACCGCCTGGCCGACTGCTATCCGCACGTCGCGGACGGTGTCCTGGTAGACCAG
>DASRFJ010000017.1:0-31023 GCA_035651595.1 Streptosporangiaceae bacterium
GCTCCTCGGCGCAAGCATCCTGGACGCGATGAGCCATCAAGCCACGCACATCGGCCGGTTCGGCGAGGCGGCCACGCTTGCACGCGCCGCGCGGACGGGAACTTCCCAGATCGCCACCCCTACGCTCACCGCGCATTTCCATTTGATGGAGGCGCGTGCGCTTGCCCGGCTCGGGGACAAACGAGGTTGTGACCTGGCACTTGCCCACGCGGTACAGGAATTCGAGCGGCGGAACCCCGCGGACGACCCGTCGTGGTTTCAGTACGTTGACGAAACCGAGTTGTCCGCGGAGTTCGGGCATTGCCTGCGTGATCTAGGTCGAGTCGCCAACGCCACGCAGTACGCACAAAGTTGCCTACCCGAGGGCAGCAACGCCACGTTCGTCCGCAGCGATTTCTTCGTCGCTATGGTGTTGGCGGATGCACAGCTCGCGGCAGGCGACCTAGAGCAGGCATGCAACGTAGCGCTCAGGGCACTTGCCGCTGGCGAGCAGATACGGTCGGCTCGATGCATCAACTACCTGCGCGAGTTCCGCCAGCACCTGACCCGCGCGGCCAACACCACCCTCGCCGTCGAGTTCAGCGAGCAGGCAAGAGCGTCACGCTTGTGGCGGATCGCCTGCCGTCCAGATAAGGGCTCTGACTAGGACGGCTCCCAGTCTTTGCGGCTCGCTCCCGTGCGAAGTGCCTTGATGCGCTTACGGGCTTCCCCAGCGGCCCACTCACTTTCGTTTGCCTTCTGAATGACCCAGGTAACCATCAGGAACTCACGGATAGCACGCATGGCCGGATACCCAGCCCATTGCATGATGTCGAACCCGTATACCCGAACGAACGTCTCGTACTCTTCCCGCGTGTGCCAGCCGAAGCTGTCATAATAGATCGCCGTGAGCGCTACATCCCACTCTCTAGGTCCGATGGCGAACCCGTCAAGGTCGATCACTACCGCTTTATCGCGGAAGTCATGCAATACATTGCCCACACTCGCATCACCATGGATGACCCCCGGTGGCAATACAAAGCTCAGGCTGGCATACAGGCTCCGCAGGTCGGCGAGCGTTTCCGTCAAGAAATTCCGGTCTTCACTGTTCAGCCAGTCGTTCGACGCGATCCGCTCTGAAGCATTCTGGAAAGGTGCAAGAGGTGGCAATAGCAAGGAGTCTGGCGCGGTGAGACTGTGCAGTTTCGCGAAGACTTCGGCGACCTCACCGACGCTCGCATACTCGTCGCCATCTAGCGATACAGCGTGCCAGAAAGTTATGCCATGCCGATCGATAACGATGGGCTGGTCAATCTCTCCGGATGCTAGCCTTACGGCAGGATAATCAGCGCTCTCCAGCCACCGCGCAACAGCTACGGTCCTGCGCGCTTGGTCGATATCCGTGTTGGGCCGCGAAATCCGGACCACAACCGGCACCGCTAGGCGGAACACCGCGTTGGAGCCGATGCGCAAGAGGCGCGCGTTCGCCGGGTCGTAACCCGCAACCGCGCACGCCTCCATGAGCAGCTCGCGCGCACGCGACTCGCTCAGCTCCAAGCCTGCGGCCATGGCGTGCTTCCCGTTCCCTTGGTTGCTCGCCTCTGAGCGGCAGTGCTGTTGACCTACGCCAAGCACGGCCTAGTTGATCGTCACGTCGTAACACCACAGTCAAGCATAGTGCGAGGCTTCCCCACTCTGGCTGCATCGACCCTAGCTACGTCTGCCTATCCGCGCAGTTCATCAGCACTCATCTCACAGTGATATATCACCGCGTTATTGGTTGCTCCCTTCCATCGACCTAAATTCCCGGTCACAAGAGTTCCCGCAACGGGACAACAAAGGGAGTGATGCCCAATGGCTTATGCCAACGCCTCGGAACGCAGTGATCTGATCAAGGGATTGCGCGCGGTCGCTGATTTCTTGTCAGAGCACCCAGACGTTCCGGCACCACGCTGGGCAGACCTGATGGTCTTTCCAGACGGCTCAGATTCCGAGATGCGCGCGGAAGTCTACGCGATCGCCACGCGAATCGGGGCACCTACTAATGACGCCACCGCTTCCGGTGGCCACTACACGACTCGCCGTTCATTCGGCCCTGTCGAGTACAAGGCCGTGGCCATCCCGGCCAGTACGCGAAGGAAGGCTGACCAGTGACTGTCTTCATTCTCGCCTCTGCGACGTTCCTGTGCGGTACGGCAATCGGCGGCCTTGCGCTAATCGTCCTCGGAATCCGCAAAGGCGATCGCGCTACTTGCCTCGCCGCTAAGCCGTCCACCCACGTGGAGGCTATCACCCGTCGCGTTCTGGGCGTCGGCATCCGATCCGCTGATCAGAGCGAGAACGAAAGGAGTGAGCGTTAAATGCAGAAGCAACGGACCGGCACCTGCATATGCGGTGCGCCAACTCCTCGCTCAAAGCTACGGTGCCGCAAATGCAGCGCCCGTGGCCGCTGGTACCGGCGCAAGGCATGGCGAAGCCACCGAAGCACCGCGCGCGCACTCACCGGAAGGAAGTTATCACCATGACCGTATCAATCCCGCTCTGGGTCCTAGTCGGAGGAGTGGTGTATGTCGCATGGCGCTATATGGGCCTGCGGATCTGGCAATTGCTCGCCTGCGTTGCCTTCGGTGTCCTTCTCGCCGCGACTTCGGCGGGACCGGAGATCAACAACTTCCTTAGCGGACTCGTCCAGCGGCTTACCAAGCCATGAAAAGGAGTGATGCCTAGTGCCCGACTCGGTTTCAAACACGAACATCGATATCTCAGCGATCATTTCCCGCAACGACACCGCTCGCCAGATCATCGCCGGCTTCTCGTCCGACATGCCAACGCTCTCGGAGGTCTGGCGGCACCTTCAAGCCGCTCTTGCCGACACCCATGTCTTGGTGAGTGAGGTCACCAAGCTTTCCGACGAACTCAAGGAGATACACCGTGACCTCGCTGATCTGCTCGCAGCCGTACGCGCCACACTCGCCGCGCATTCCGAAGGGGAAGCCGACCCCCTGTGGTACATCCGCGACGAGCTGGCCGCACAAGGCGTGCTCTCTCAGACATCGCGGAGGCGCGCATGACAAAGAGCCACCGCAGAATGCGCAGGTACGCCCGGCAGATTCGCCGCAGCGGCATGCAACCCATGATGGTTGTCAACGGTGGCGACGACTTCCCCGAGACCGTAGCCGTCTTGCTGCTCCGCTCAGCATGGCGGTACCGCTCCGAACTCGCCCCTCTAAGCTGGACCTCCGTCGTCCTCGGTGTGGCGTTGTGGCTGCACGCTGCACCCCCGCACTGGTGGGCTCTCCTCCTCGGCATTACAGCCGTTGCCGCATGGGCGCTGGTCGGATTCGGCGCAAGGATGAAGCTCCACGCACTACTCGAACGCCTGTACGCGGCCACGGTCGCGCTCGCGGTTGGCGCGTGGACTGCTGCCGCCACGGCCCTCGGCCCGATCGTGTCACCGCTTCCGCAGGCGCTAGCCATCGGCACGCTGCTTCTGTCGGTGCCCTGGTGGGCAAACCGGCGCAGGCGCGCCAAGGTCCGCGTTGAGCGGACGCTGGAAGCCTGGCCAGACATCGCCAGGGCCGTGGGACTCGTCGGCTCACAGGTCATGTCCGCCGCGGTGGACGTGTGGGGATGGCGGGCACGATTCCGCCTCGCACGCGGCCAGACCATCGCCGACGTGACCGCGAGGATACCGGCCCTGGAATCCGGACTCGGCACCGTTCGCGGCGCTGTCCGCGTCTACCCGACACCTGACGACCTGGCCAACCGATGCGAGTTGCGCGTACTGGACATCGACCCGCACGCCGACGCCATTCCCTGGCCTGGTCCATCCGTGACGTCAATCAAGCAGCCGATCGATTTCGGACCATTCGAGGACGCCGAAGCCTGCCGTGTCCTGCTACTTCGCCGCCGCGTACTGGTGGGCGGTACCACGGGCGCCGGCAAGAGCGGATGGCTCAACGTGCTCATGGGCAACCTCGCCGCCTGCCGCGACGTGGTCATCTGGGCCATCGACCTCAAGAAGGGAATGGAACTCGACCCATGGTCATCGTGCATCGCCCGATTGGCCACGACCCCCGAGCAGGCAACGGCACTCCTGGCCGACGCCGTCGCCGTGCTGCTCGCCCGCGCCGAATACCTCACCGCAACCGGCCGGCGCACCTGGGAACCATCACCGGACATGCCCGCGCTCGTGATCATCATCGATGAATACGCGGAACTGTCCGAGCAGGCTCCCGACGCTTTGAGCTATGCCGACTCCATCGCCCGGCTTGGCCGCGCTGTCGCGGTCACCTTGATGGCGGCAACCCAGCGGCCAACGCAGAAGGTCATGGGACAAGGCGCGGTGCGCTCGCAGATGGATATCCGGATCTGCTTCCGGGTGCGTGAGCGCAGGGACGTTGACCTCATCCTCGGGCAAGGCATGCTCAACGCTGGCTGGCACGCCCACACCCTCAACGCGCCCGGTAAGTTCCTGATCTCCTCACCCGAGAACGACTCCGCCAAGCGAGCCCGCGCGTACCTGGTCACCGATGAGGCAGTAGCCCAGACCGCCGCTAGATACGCCGGCACCCGACCCGAACTGGACGATGTCTCAAGCCGTGCGATCCAGGCCGCGAGCCACGGCCCCCGCTTCAGTCTCCCCGAGAGGCCATCCTCAAGCGCCGACGGGTGCACAACCGCGAGCGCCGAAGATGCGCTGTTGCTAGCCCTCCGCACCGCTCCCGCAGACGGTATCGATATCGGTGAGCTGATGCGCGTCACGGGCATGACCCGACCGACCCTGTACCGGTACCTCCGCCAACTTGCCGATACAGGCCGCGCCGTCCAGGTCAGCCGTGGCCGCTGGCACGCCACCACCAACGGCGAGGCTCACGATGAGTAATCGTCTCACAGTTTGTCTCGTCTCGCGTCTCGCGCGCGCGTCTGCACGTAAACGCGCGAACACGCCCGCTGAGACAAACGCAGAGACAAGCACGCACCGTGACCAAGAAGGGAGGTGATGCCCCATGGCTAAAGACATCAACAAGCAGATCGCCGCGGAGATCTCGTGGAGCCGCACAGACGACCGAAGCGGACGTACCCGCCCAGCGCGCGAAGCGTTCCTGAAGCGATTCGAGAAGGAGGTAGACCCCGATGGCAAGCTTCCGCCTGACGAACGCCACCGCCGCGCCGAACACGCGAAGCGTGCCTACATGCTCCAGCTCGCCAAGAGGTCTGTAGCCTCCCGCCGAGCGAGCTAAGCCTCGCCGGAAAGCAGTCGACTCCCTCCGAGATCAACCCCGGGGGGAGTCGCGTTTGTGACCTCGGCCACAAACTCAAGATCTTTTCCAGCCCAGATTCAGAGCGTCTAATTGCCCGCACAGCGTCCAAATCCCAGCTGCATTCCCGCAGGTCAGCACAGCGTTTCGAGCTAGATACTTACCATGGAGACGCTCTGCCGACTGAGCTAACGGGGCCTGTCTTCAGTTGTCCAACGCACGAAGAGCTTAGCGTACTTCTGGTGTGGGTCGCGCCGCCGCCTCGACGCGACCCCCGCGATCGCCCAGCCCGCCGCCGGAGAACGGCCGCCGCGGACCGAGGCCTGGCCCGGGGCCTGGCCGCAAAGCGAACCAGGCCCCGGAACCGAGCTGAGCTACCAGGCGCACCGAGCGAGTACCGCCAGGTTAGGGCTTAGAACGTGGCCCATATCTGGTTGTTCCCGCCGTTATTCGTGTAGATCTCCTGCTGCGTGCCGCTGCCGCCGAACGCGGTGTCATCCAGTACCTCGTTCGCCGCATTGGGGTTGGCGTAGCGGATGCGGAAGCCCTTGGAGGCGTCCCACTTCTGGTTGGCGCCACCGGTGCAGGCCCAGAGCTGAACCTTCGTCCCGCTCTTGGTCCCGAAGCCCTTGGCGTCCAGGCACAGCCCGTTGTGCTCGATGGTGCCGTTGTTCTCGACCTGCCATACCTGAGTGGGCTGGCCGTTGCAGCGCCAGACCTGCACGACGGAGCCGTTGCCGCTGCCGTTCAGGCGGTCATCGAGGCACAGCCCCATCCGCACGAGGTGGACCGGACCGGTGTAGATCGCCGAAGGACCGCTCGAATTGATGGTCCACTTGAAGCTCGCCGAGCCCTGTGTGGTTGCCGCGTCGGTCGCGGTCACCTTGACCGAGAAAACCCCGGCCTTGGTGGGCGTGCCGGTGATGTCACCCTTGGTCGCGTCGATTGAAAGCCCGTCCGGCAGGCCCGTCGCCGTGAAGTTGGTGATCGCGGAGCCGGTGTTGGACGACGCCTTGATGGTCAGCGTGGTGATGGCGGTCCCGACCGTGTTGGTCTGGTCGCTCGGGGCGGTCACGGTCACGACGTCCGCCAGCGTCATGCCGGCGTAGCTGATATTCGTGATCGTGTCGGTGGTCCCGGAGGCCTGGCCACTATCCGCCTTGATACTTGCCGCGGTCACATTACCGCCACACCCGTTGGGAATGGCCGCCAGCGCCGCCGCATAGGTCACGAAGCCCGAGGCAACGTGGCAGTCACCCGAGGCAGGGCTGGTGACCTGCCAGTTATCAAAACCGAGACCAGCATTGGCCGGGTAGCCAATAAGTCCGTCGCCACCCGAAAGACTAATAACCCAGCGCGGCGAGCCCGAGCTGTAATTGTCCGTCACGAAAGCCGGCGCCGTGCTAGGCGCCGCGGTCGGCACGTTGGCGACTGATCCTTCGGCGAAGGTCGAACTGCTCGATCCGACCTTGAGGAGGAGGTCTCCGGCGGAGTTGATCGTGGCACTTGCGTCCGGGCTCGAACTGAGCGTCAAAGTGAGGGTCGTAGCAGCGTTAGCCGGTCCGGCGAGCGCAATGGCTCCGCCCGTCACCGCCAACGCGGCGCCACCCGCTGCCAGCGCCTTCTTGATTCTGTGCATGAAGTTACCTTCCGGTTTGCGGTGCGCCCCCCAAAAAAGAAATGCCGGTCCCTTCCCATTGGGACGACGCTTAAGTGGTCCAAAAGGTTGACAACCCTAAGTAGTATTTAAACTACGTTAAGTAGTAACAATTGCTGACAAGCCATAGCCATGGACCATGTGGCCTGGCCGCGGCGACCATGTCACGGACACACCACAGGTATAACTGACGTTGTAACGGATAAGACTTAGTGGGACCGAAACCAGCGGCTTCTGGTCGTCCCGGCATCGGAGTACGCGCGGTTGACCTGACGAGCAGGACAGACGGGACAATCTTCATGTGTTTCGTGCACATACGAGCGATGGCGGCAGGCGCGGTGAGCGGGGGTGTCCTGCTCGCGCTGGGAATACTGGGGACCCAGGGCGTCGCTAACGCGGCGCCTACGACCCGCGCGGCAAGCCCGGCGACCAAGAGCAATTGCGTGCCGGTGGCGGCCTCCTCGCCTGGCACCCCGACCCAGACCCCGACGACCCCCGCGCCGCCCACGACTCCCGCGTCATCGTCACCGGCCAGCAACGCGGCGTCGTCCGACGCCCCAGCGCAGTCCCCCGCCACGAGCAAGACCTCGGCCACGCCCGACTCCAGCTCCGCGAAACCCAGCTCCGCCCAGGCAAGCACAGCGACTCTCAGCGCGTTCCTCGCGGCGCCGGCGGCGAGTTCGTCCCCTAGCCCAAGCCCCGCCCCGACCCCAGAGCTGTGCATCAGCGTCACCCAGCCGGCCAGCAGCATCCAGCGCGGCCAGACCGGGACGTTTACCGTCCAGGTGTCGAGCAAGAACTGGACGCCCCCCGACACCGTGACCGTCGAACTCCAGGCCAGCGTCACCCCGGCGTTCACCACCCAGGACGGCGCGGTCTGCAAGCCCGCGGCCAAGTCCCCACCGGTCGAGTGCACGATGCCGGTGCCCACCGGCCAGCCCGTTTCCCTCCAGGCCCAGGTCCCGGTCGCCGCATCGGCGACATCGGTCAGCCAGGTGACGCTGACGGCAACCGCCCTCCCCGCCACGGCCAAGCTCACCGGCCCGCTGTCCGTGTCCGAAACAGCCCAGGTGACCGCCGCGCCGACGACGAAACACTCCTCCTCCGCGGCGGCCTCCACCCCGCCGGCCCGGCACGTTCACAGCACGGCCCCGCTGGGCCCGGTCGGTTCGGGCTCGTTCGGCCTCGCCCAGGCCCCCGACCTGAACGTCCCCGACCTGAGCGGCGTCGGCAGCTCGGTGCTCGGGGTCGGCAACGCGGCAAACCTGTTCCCCCGGATCGGCCCCTCGGCGTCGCCGAGCCCGCCGGCCGGCGCGAACGGCGCGAACGGCCGCAAGCAGCCGAACGCCGATCCGCCGACGAAGCTTTCGCTGCTCCCGCTCGGCATGCCGGTCATGACCGCGCAGGTCATCGGGCTGCTCGCGCTGGGCTTGGCCTTCCTGCTCGCGCTTACCCGGCTGTCCCTGCGCCGCTCCGTCAAAAAGCCACGCAGTTAGGCATAACGACCTCGGCTCAACCTCTGGGACCGTGCCACCGGCAGCTTTGCTGAAGAAAACCCGGCGGAAGCCGCGCTGCTCGTCGCGGTGGGTCTCGGTGCAGCGTACGCCCGCTCCTCCGCGAGCGAGAGCAGCCCGCCGCAACGAGAAGGTCACGCCAGCATCATCGCATGGCGGTAGGGTCGGTTTCGTGAAGGCACTGGTCAAGGCCCAGGCGGCGCCTGGGCTCGTGATGACGGACATGACGGTCCCGGCGATCGGGCGGGACGACGTGCTGATCCGGGTGCTCAGGACCGGCGTATGCGGCACCGACCTGCACATCTATGCCTGGGACGGGTGGGCGCAGGCCAACGTGCCCGTGCCGCAGATCATCGGCCACGAATTCGTCGGCGAGGTGGTCGAGGCCGGATCCGACGTCCACGAGCTGAGCGTCGGCGACATCGTCAGCGGCGAGGGCCACCTGGTGTGCGGCCGGTGCCGCAACTGCATGGCGGGCCGCCGGGTCCAGTGCGCACGCACCAAGGGAGTGGGCGTCAACCACCCGGGCGCGTTCGCCGAATACATCGCGCTGCCGGCCACGAACGTCTGGCGGCACCCCGCGGACATCGACCTCGATGTTGCGGCCATCTTCGACCCGTTCGGCAACGCCGTGCACACTGCGCTGACATTCTCGATCCTCGGCGAGGATGTGCTCATCACCGGGGCCGGGCCGATCGGGCTGATGGCCGCCATCGTGGCCCGGCACGCCGGGGCGCGGTACGTGGTCGTCACCGACGTCTCGCCATACCGGCTGGACCTGGCCAAGCGGATCGGCGTCACGCTCGCCGCCGACGTGTCCCGGACCACGGTGGCCGAAGCCATGCGCGAACTCGGCATGCGCGAGGGCTTCGACGTCGGGCTCGAGATGTCCGGCAAGCCGGCCGCGCTGCGGGAGATGCTCGGCTCGATGACCCACGGCGGCAAGGTGGCCCTGCTGGGGCTGCCGGCCGAGGAATTCGGCATCGACTGGGCGCACCTGGTGACGAACATGATCACGATCAAGGGCATCTACGGCCGGCAGATGTTCGAGACCTGGTACGAGATGTCCGTGCTGACCCAGTCCGGCCTGGACATCTCGCCGGTCATCACGCACCGGTTCGCCGCCGAGGAGTTTGAGCAGGCATTCGCCACGGTACGCAGCGGGGAGTGCGGCAAGGTAGTTCTCACCTGGGGCTAGGAGGCCGGCAGCGTGTTCGCGGACGTTAAGCAGGAGATCCAGGGCGAGATCGACAAGATCCGCGCGGACGGGTTGTACAAGGCCGAGCGGATCATCGAGAGCCCGCAAGGTTCCCGCATAGAGGTGAGCGACGGGGCCGAGGTGCTCAACTTCTGCGCCAACAACTACCTCGGCCTTGCCGACGACCCGCGGATCATCGCCGCCGCCAAGGAGGCGATCGACCGGTGGGGCTACGGCCTGGCGAGCGTGCGCTTCATCTGCGGCACCCAGGACGCGCACAAGGAGCTGGAGCAGCGGATCTCCGCGTTCCTCGGCACCGCGGACACGATCTTGTACTCTTCCTGCTTCGACGCCAACGGCGGCCTGTTCGAGACGCTGCTCGGCGATCAGGACGCGGTGATCAGCGACGAGCTCAACCACGCCTCGATCATCGACGGGGTCCGGCTGTGCAAGGCGCGGCGGCTGCGGTACAAGAACCGGGACATGGCCGATCTCGAGGCGCGGCTCCAGGACTGCCGCGACAGCAGGCGCCGGCTGATCGCCACCGACGGCGTCTTCTCCATGGACGGGTACGTCGCGCCGCTGGACGCCATCTGCGAGCTGGCCGACCGGTACGACGCGATGGTCATGGTGGACGACTCGCACGCGGTGGGCTTCACCGGCCCGACCGGCCGGGGCACGCCTGAGCTGTTCGGCGTGACTGACCGGGTGGACGTGGTGACCGGGACGCTGGGCAAGGCGCTGGGCGGGGCCAGCGGCGGATACACCAGCGGCCGCGCGGAGATCGTCGAGCTGCTCCGGCAGCGCTCCCGTCCGTACCTGTTCTCCAACACGGTGGCGCCCGCGGTGGTGGGCGGCTCGCTGGCCGTGCTCGACCTGCTGAGCTCCGAAGCCGAGGGCGCCGAGCTACGCGCCCGGCTACGCGACAACACGGCGTGGTTCCGCAGCCGGATGACGGAACTCGGCTTCGACATCCTGCCCGGCGACCATCCGATCGTGCCGGTCATGATCGGCGACGCCGCACTGGCGAGCCGGATGGCCGACGTGCTGCTCGGCAAAGGTGTGTACGTGATCGGCTTCAGCTATCCGGTGGTCCCGGTCGGCAAGGCCAGGATCCGGACGCAGCTGTCGGCCGCGCATACCCGCGTGGACCTGGAGGTCGCCGCGGACGCGTTCGCCGCGGCGCGCGAAGAGCTTCTCGGCTGAGAGGTGCTCGCCGCACGCCGCGGCGTCAACGTGTTCTTGCGGCCGGGACGGTCAGCAGCCGTCGTACGGTGCCCAGTTGCTCTGGCCGCCAGCGGCGATCGCGTTGTTGAACACCCGGTTCTGCTCCGAGACCGAGGCGTTGCCGAAGTCGGCCGGGTTGCCTCCGTACGCCGCCCAGGTGGAGGCGCTGAACTGGTACAGGCCGTAGTGCCCGCTCGAGTTCATGACCTGCGAATTGCCGCCAGACTCCCGCGAGATCACGCACTGCTGGAACGAGCTGCTGCCCGAATAGCTGGTGGCCTGCGCCGGCGCGGCGACCGGCGTGCTCGCCTGCGCCGCCACGGGCTGGGTCACCGTCGTGGTGACGGGCGCCGGCGCCGCGGGAGCCGCGGGGATGTGCGCCGGCTTCGGCGGAATGCGCAGGCGCTGGCCTGGCTGGATCATGTCCGCCGACGAGATCTGGCTCTTGTTCGCCCAGTAGATCGCCGTCCATGCTGCCGAGTTGTGGTAGAACCGGCCGGCGATGCTGGACAGGGTGTCGCCCGACTTGACGGTGTACCACACCGTCGGGTTGGTCTTCGGCTTCGCCGTCGCCTTGGCGAACGGCGCCGACTTCACGTCGAGCTGTGCGGTGGGCCACGCCACCGGCGTGAGCTCCGCGTAGGGGGCGCCCGCCTGATAAGAGCCGACCCCGGGCACGCTGGGCGCCGAGGTGCTCGCGAACGCCTGCGGCGACAGGCAGACTGCCGCCGCGATGCCGGCCGCAGTGGGCGCGGCGATCGCCACCCGGCGACTGGTACGCCGGATGCGTGATGGTTTCCGATGGCAGCCCAAGGGCTTCCTTCCCGAGCAGATCGCGCTCACCGAGAAGGCTCGCCGTAAGTGGCTAGCGGACTACCCGCCTGCGACGAGCCTTCGGAGCGCCTGACTCGGGGGAGCTTAATAGACATTTCAGGACAGGTGGTACAAGTTTCAAGAATTTAGAACAAACGCTGCGTAAGCCGTTATACTGCCTGATTTCGACTCTTCTGGGTACAGAGATGCTCACACATTGACACGCTCTAGTGGGCTCAACTGCGCGATTGACACGACGGGACGGGCGCGGAGGCCGAGCTGGCGAAAACGGGGGCAATCGCGAGCTGAGCTGGTGCGATGCGGGTGGTTACCACGGCTGGGAGCTGCTGGTGAAGTGGGTGAGCGTGTCGATGTCGTCCGCCTGGTAGACGTGCCGCGGCGGTGTCGCGAACGTGGCGTACGGTGTGACGCGAATCACGACCCGGTTCTCCTCGCGCGCCATCTGCTCGATCTCGGTTTGCTTGGTGGTGGAGACCTCCGCGCCGGCCATCAGATTGATGACCCGCCGCAGTACGTCAACCGCCTGCCCGAAGTCCTCCTCGATCCGGGCGTCGCCGTACACCTGGACGTAGGTGAGCGGCCACCGCTCGTCGAGGACGCAGACGCTGACCTTCGGATTACGCTGCACCGCGCGCGCCTTGGACCGGGCCAGCATCGTGGAGATCAGCAAGTCGTCGCCGTCCATGACGTAGTACACGACGGTCATCGCCGGCCCGTCGTCCTTCCGGTTATATCCGAAGACACACGTCCGGTGCGTACGGACGAACTCCCTGCGTTCGGTACGGTTCATGGCCGCCAGAATATGGGCCACAAGCACTGATGTCGTTATGAGATAAATCGTTTGAGACCGGTACGGGTGGCGAGCACGATCAGCCGGTCACCCCGGGCCAGCAGATAGCCGTGGTGCGGGTGCCAGTCAAGCCCGGCGGCGCCGCTGACCTGGAGCGCGAGCACGCGCGCCTGGCCGTCCTCCTCGGTGGCGGAGATGAAGCTTGCCGCCAGCCCGGCCTGGTCGCCGACCAGCACGTCGGCGATCAGCAGCACGTGCCGGCCGACCGCGATCGTGCGCAGCACCTGGTGCTCCAGCATGGCGGCGGCGAACGCCGGCGCGGCCAGGTACGGCACGCTGCGCGAGATCGTGTTGCCGATCGTCTTCTGGAGCCGCTCGGCGAGGTCGTCATTGGCCAGCCGGAGCACGATGCGCATGTCGTCGCGCAGCGCCCTGGCGTTCAGCGCCGTCTCCAGGTTCACGATGTCCGAGCTGGTCACCGACACCAGCGCCATGCACGTCTCGAGGTTCGCCTTGCGCAGCGTCTCCTCCCGGAACGCGTCGCCGACCACCACCGGCAGGCCGAGCTGGCGGGCCAGCGCGATGCCGGCCGCGTCCGGGTTGTTGTCGATGCACACCACATCAAAGCCCAGGTCGTGCAGCTGCCCGATCACGCTGGTGCCGACGTTGCCGAGGCCGACCACGATGATGTGGTCGCCGGGCGGGCGCGGCGCGCGGCGTACCGAGCCGGTCAGCCGGGCACCCACTACGAGCGCGGTTATCACCGGGATGAACGCCATCCCGTCGAACGTCAGCAGGACCTGCGACGTCTTCTCCGCGCCGCTGTCCTTCGGGCTGGTCAGCGCGGAGCCGGTCAGGTCCATCAGCGTGAGGTACCACGCGTTGCTGGCCGAGTACTTCTGGAACAGCAGCGCGAAGCCGACGACGATGACCAGCAGCAACGCGGTGAAGACCATGCCGAACTTGTGCCAGACCAGGCGGCGGAGCATGGCCCCGGCGGCGCGCAGCGGATCGCGGCTGCGGGTCAGCGGATTGCGCGGCGTGCCGTCCGCCACCGCGAGTACCAGGTCCGCGGCTTCGGTGCCGGGCGGGAGCAGCCGGGGCGCCGCCGGGTCGTCGGTCGGCCCGGCCAGGCCGCACAGCACGTGACTGCGGTCCACGGCGTCGCGGCGCGCCACGTACAGCGTGCGCCGCTGGACCCGGACGTGGCTGGGGGCCGGCTCGCCGAGCGCGGCGGCGACGAACGACGGCGCGGACATCGCGGTGCCGGACAGCACCGTGCAGTCGGGAAACAGCTGCCGGATATGGTCGCCGAGCCGTCTGTTGTAGATGGCGAGCACCAGCCGCAGGGCCGGGTTCAGCTCGGTGGCGCGCAGGCCGGCGTGGAAATTGCCGACGTCGTCCTGCCACACCACGGCCAGCGCACGGGCTCGCTGCACGCCCGCTTCGGTGAACGCCTCGGCGTTCAGCTCCGGGTGCTCCAGCACGTGGACCCGCGGCAGCGCGCTGATCTGCGGGCCATGATTGCGCTGGCGGGAGGGGAGGATGACGGTCACCCGCTCCCCGTATCTGGTGGTCAGCTCCTCGGTGATGCGGAACGCCAACGGCCCGTCGCCGCAGACGATGAAATGGTCACCTCGGCGTTCCGGGGGCATGCCGCGATCCTATGGTGCGCGCACCCGAAGAGAAGCAACGTTTTAGGGGCGAACGGCGTATATGACGTAGAGCATGTTCTGCTTCTTTCAACGGGTGGAAGGGTTTTGTATGCACAAGCTGGTAAGTACCGTGCGCCCTCGTCGCCGTACGGCCGGTCTCGCGGCTGCCGCGATGATGGCTGGGGGCTTGGCGGGGACCGTCTTGCTCACTCCGGGCACTGCCTTTGCTGATATCGGCGCGCCGGTGAACACCGCGACGAGCATCACGGCCAGCACGCAGTGGAACAGTTCGACGGACGTTTCGACGGTGAAGGTCACGGTGTCGGTGACCGCGCAGAGCGGGTCTTCGGCCCCCACCGGTGACGTCATTGTGTCGACGGGGCCGGCGACTAGCCGATGGTGTGACGCGAAGCTTGACCAGAGCTCAGGCCTGGTGAGCACCGGATCCTGTTTCATCAAGAACCTGAGCGACGGCTCGTACAACCTGACCGCCAGCTTCGCCGGGCAGAACGGGTTCGCGTCGTCGGTCAGCGCCAGGTATCCGATCGAGATCGGCGGTGCCCCCGTCTGGACGGCCGACAGCCCGCCGCTGAGCGCGGCGCCCGGCAGCTTCTACAAGTACTCGTTCACGGCCGCCGGCACCCCCGTGCCTGGATACGCGCTGGCACCGGGCGCACCGAGCTGGCTGCACATCCTGAACTGGAACGGGGAGGTGTACGGCCAGATCCCGTGGTGGGTCCGCTCGTTCACCTACTCGGTGATCGCGTCCAGTTCGGCCGGGTCGGCGGGCGCCGGGCCGTTCACGGTCACCGTGTCGCCGGCGCACCAGCAGGCGCACCTCACCACGCAGCTGGTCTGCCCGCGGTACATGCTGTCCGGCCAGTCCGGCAGCTGCACCCTGGTGATGCGCAACGACGGCCCGGCCGCGGCGGTCAACACCACGGCGCAGATCTCGTTGCCGGCGCAGCTGCGCGCGCGGTGGTGCAGCTGGGGCTGGGTACACGGCTGCTTCGTCAACGGGGGCACGGTCACCTGGCACCTCGGCACGGTCGCCGCGTGGCAGACCAAGTCGGTGACCGTCGTCGTGACGGCGCGGTTCTCGGGCCAGCCGTGGTGGCGGCACTCGGTCCGGGTGACCGTGAACGGCGCTGCGTTCTGGGGCGGCCAGTGGTGGTGGCAGCAGGCGCACGCCAGCTTCACCGGCACGCACGTGACGATCTTCCGCCGGTAGCTTTTGTGAAAGGAGGCGCGGGCGGCCTTTTCGGCCGTCCGGCGTTTCCGACACAACGTGCGCTCATGGCGCTCGAACCTCCGACCTCAAACCCGGACATACCGGCATATTCGAGGCGGGAGAGCGGGCGGCCCAGATCATTGCGGACACTTACCCCCCCGATCTGGGGGGGTAAGTGTCCGCAATCATTTCCGAGCGCCGCGCAGAGCCCCTCTCAGTCACTCGCGCAACTTCAGTCACAACGAATGGGCGACGGTTCGACCATTCAGTAGTCGCGCACGTCGCTATGCGTCATTGTTGTCGCTATGGAGGACAGCGGGGTGCCGAATGGCGAGTCCGCGGTGCCGACGGGGATCGCGCTGCGGCTGCGAATCGGGGTTTCCGGCCACCGCCCACCGCGCGTCACCGCCGACCTGCCCGGTCTGTCCAGCGAGATCGCCAAAGCGATTGACTACATCACGCAAAAGCTCGCGGTCCGGTCCGGCATCCCGCTCACCGCCGTGTCCTCGCTGGCCGAAGGCGCCGACCGGCTCGTCTCGGACCAAGTCCTCGCGCGCGATGGCGCGCGGCTGGAGGTCGTGCTGCCGCTGGCCGAGGATGTCTACCTCGATGACTTCGAGTCCGCGGAATCTAAGGCGGACTTCAAGCGACTGCTGGCACGGGACGACCGCTACGACGTGGTGCGACCGGTCACGTCCCGGGATCACGCGTACGAACTCGCGGGCCGCGCGGTGGTGGACCGCAGCGACGTCATGATCATCATCTGGGACGGGGAGCCGTCCAGCGGTCGCGGCGGCACCGCCGAAATCCTGGAATACGCGGAGCGCTGGCGCCGCCCGGTCGTGCTCATCCGGGTCACGAAGGACCGCGCGTGGCTCGACACGGACCGGCTGCCGGAGCGGGTGGCGGGCACCTTGCCGCTGACCCCTGGGAACATGGGGCGGCTGAAACGATACAACGAAGAACCGGTGCGGGCGAGCGACGTGGTGGATCCGCCGCCGGTGCGCGACCTGGCGCGGACCCGGCCGTGGCTCGCCGCCGCGCTGCCGATGGTGGACCACATCCACGGCTACTACATCCGCGCGGACAAGGTGGCGGTCCGGCGGCAGCGCGTCTTCCGCCTGGCGAACCGCCTCCAGTACATCCTGGCTCCGCTCGCGGTGCTGATCGTCGCCGCGCAGGTCGTGTTCAGCCCGGAGCGGCAGTGGATCGCCTGGTTCGAGTTCGGCGTCCTGGCCGTGCTCACCGTCTTGTACGCGGTGATCCGCCGCGCCGACTGGCGCACCCGCTGGATTTCTGCCCGGTACCTGGCCGAACAGCTCCGGTCTCAGACGTTCCTCGGGCTCACCGGGATCGTGACGGTGGTGACCGCAGCGGCCGCCGTCAGCGGCCAGGAGAGCGACGAGGTCCGGTGGACCGAGCGTGCCGCCAACGAGGTCTGGCTGACCCGGCCCAGGTACGAGCCCCCGCCAGACGTCAGCCTGCTCGTGGGCGCGCTGTACGAGGGATGGCTCAAGCCGCAGCAGGAATATCACGCGTTCACGAGCGCCAGGTTCCGCAAGCGCAGCGGGTACTTCCTCAGGCTGTCAGTCGCGCTGTTCGGGATCAGCACGGTGGCCGCCCTGCTGCACAGCCTGGGCGTCGGCGGCACCGCCGCGCGGCCGTTCACGTTGTGGGACTTCCTGGCGATCGCCATCCCGGCGGTGGCCGGCGCGCTCTCCAGTTACGCCGCACAGCGGGACTACACCAGGCACGCCGAGCGGTCCAGGTTGTTCGCCGCCTCGCTCGGCCATGCGCACGAGAGCCTGCTCAGCGCGCGGGACCTCGACGGTCTCCAGCGGGCAGCGCTGGCCATCAGCCGGTCGATGCGCGACGAGGCCACCGACTGGTACTCGGTGGTGCACTCTCAGGACGTCGAGCTGCCCTAGCCCGTGCAAGGCTCAGCTGAGCCGCATGTCCTCGTCGGCGAACGACACGTCAAGCTCCGGGATCACCAGCGAGCGGGGGCCCGCCTCGACGTGGCCGGCGACGAGCGCCCGGTAGCCGGTGTCCTGGGCGACCCGGACCGTCTCCGCGGCGCTTCCCGGCGGAACGACCACGACGTAGCCCGCACCCATGTTGAGCGTGCCGTACGCCTCGGCCGGTGACATCCCGCGGTCGGCGACGATAAATTCCAGGACCTCGGGAACCGGAGGCAGGCTGGTGATCACGTAGCGGGCCGGCAGCGGGGTGCGCATGATCTTCAGGAAGCCGTGCCCGGTGATCGCGTTCATGAACGTCGGCACGACGGGGGTGGCCAGCAGCGCCCGCACGAAGGCCGCGTACAGCGGCGCCGGGTCGAGCAGCGCGCCGCCGAAGTCGCGGCCGCTGGGCAAGTGTGCCGTCAGGCCTTCGGGCTGCGCTTTCGCGACGAGCCTGGCCAGCGAGGCACCGTTCGCGTGCAGGCCGGTGCTGTGCAACAGGACTATCGCGTCGCCTTCGGCGATCTCGCCGCCCAGCACGGGCTCGCGTCCCGGCGGTACCAGGCCGAGCGCGCTGCCGGCCAGCTCGATGGCATCCGGTGCGAGCAGGCCGGGCAGCGCCGGGGATTCCCCGCCGCCCCAGACCGCGCCCGCCGCCTCGCACGCCGCCCGCCAGCCGCGCAGCAGTTCCAGGGACTTACGCTCGTCCCCGTACCAGGCAGCGTCCCCGGTCGCGAAGTAGGCGGTGACGCTGACCGGAACCGCGCCGACCGAGATCACATCGTTGACGATCGCCGCGACCGCGTCCTGCGCGATGTCCGCGTACCGGCTCACGCCGGTGAGCTGGAGATACTGATCCGCGATGATCGACTTGGTGCCGAGGCCCTCGACGACCGTGGCCAGCGTCAGGTCGCCGATCCGCATGACGTGCGCCGAGCTTCCGCGCGAGCCGGGGAATTCGGTGGCGCCGGACAGCGCGGCCAGCGGAGCGGTGGCCGACGCGAGCGAGATGGCCTCGCGCTTGACCCGGTCCAAGACCTCGTAGTCGACGCCGGAGCGCTGATACTCTCGCTGCGTTGCCATCAGGCCGGACAATAGCATGCCCGCGGGCTGGGGTTATCCGGCGAACCCGTGGTCCGCGAGGATCTGCTCGATCCTCGCGCGGTGCGCAGCCTGCCACGCGCCGAGTGACTCACTGGCCTCCTTCGCCTGCTTGGCCTGGGCGTCCTTGAGCACGTCCGCCGCGCGGGCACTCGGGGTGACGACCACGCCCTCCTCGTCGGCGACCACGATGTCGCCTGCCCGGACCGTGACCCCGCCGCACCGGACCGGCTCGTTGAGCGGCGCGACCGTCGCCTTGGTCCCGGGGATGGGAATGACGCCCCGCGCGAAGACGGGGAAGCCCATCTCCCGGGCTTCGGCGAGGTCGCGGATCACGCCGTCGACCACGAACGCGGCGATCCCCCGGCGCTGGGCCACGGCACAGACGTTCCCGCCCGCCACCGCATAGTCCACGTCGCCCGCCTCGACGACGACCACCGAGCCGGGCTCCGCGCGGTAGATGGCGGCGTGCAGCATCAGGTTGTCGCCCGCCGGGCAGCGCACGGTGAACGCGGGCCCGGCGACTCGCGGCATGGCCGACCACAGCGGCCGGATGCCGATGTCCATGACCTGCTCACGGCCCAGGAGATCTGCCAACGTGGTCGGGGAGATGTCCAGGAAGCTCATGGGCCGACCCTAGCGAGGTTAGCTAAACCTCAGGCAGGACGCGCCGAATGAGTCGGATGCGGTGATGCACACTCGCGTCAGCCCCGGGAAAGCCTCGCGCACGCGGAACAGGGACAGGTACCAGCCGCGGTTGAGCGTGAACGTCCCGCTCGCGACCACCTGCCCGTCCGGGTGCTGCGACCAGAAGGCGGTCACCCGCCAGGTCTTCGTCGCCGTGGCGGTGTACTGGACGAACTCCACGACCGTGCCGATGCAGATGCTGCCGTTCGCCTCGTGGCGCCACCAGGTGTGACCGCCCTGGGTGCGACCGGGGTCGGTGATGAACCCGGACGCCGGGAACGTCACCGGCCGCACTCCCCTGCACGAGGCCAGGGCGGGGCCATTCTGGCTGGCGGTGGCGTAGCTGATGCCCGGTGCGAGCACCGCTACCGCCGCGGTGATCAGGGCGATGACGACCCAGCGGCGGGATATCCGCCGAGACATCCGCCGGGCGGGCGCTTCGGGCTTGGCGTGCTGCGGTTCTGACCTCACGGCTGGGGCCTCCTCGTAATCTGGCATGCTGAAGGCCGCCGCCTGGCACGGCGTGTTACTCACCTTTGACTACGAGTACGGCTCTGCGGAGGTTCGACCCAGGGGCGGTACGTAAGAACCGCGTAACGGTCCGGCGCGCCATTGCCCCCGCAGATGGCGGCCGGACCGACCCGGCGTGCTAAGCTCCATGACATCTAAACGGGTCTGGAGTTGCATTAGGCTAGACGCTAGCACCTGGGGTTCGCTTAATGCAACTCGGGTTTTGTTATCGCTTTGGAGGCGGCAGGTGGCTCCGCAGCCAGGAACCCTCCGGCCCGGAGGGCGGACCGCACGAGTGCGGGAGTCGGTACTGGCCGCGCTGCTGGCGGCGCTGAGCGAGACCCGCTACCGCGACCTGACCGTCGAGCAGGTGGCGGTGCGCGCCGGGGTGGCGAAGACCACGGTCTACCGGCGCTGGGGCAGCATCGAAGGCCTGGTACTCGACCTGATGAAGGACCTGAGCAACACCAGGATCCCGCTGCCCGACACCGGCAACGTCACCGCGGACCTGCGCGGCCTGGCGCACGGCATCCTCACGCTCTACCGCGATCCGGCCATCCGTTCGGTCATCGGCGCGGTGGTCGCCGCGGCCGAGCACATCCCCGAAGCGCGGCAGACGCTGACCGAGTTCTTCGCGGGCCGCACGGCCCAGGCCGCGGTCATCGCCGAGCGCGGGGTGGCGCGCGGCGAACTGCCGCCTGGTACGGACACCGTCGAGGTCATCCGGCTGATGGGCGCGCCGTTCTACTACCGGATGTTCATCACCGGCGAGCCCATCGACGAAGGCGTGGCCGACCGCGCCGCCGCGTCCGCGATCACCGCGGCCCGCGCCGGACTGCTCGTCACCGGATTATGCCGTGGCGCAGCCCCCACCCGGCGCTCTCGCCGTCACCCGGCACCCTGGCCCCACCCCGCCGCCCGTCAGCTAACCTTTGCCGTCGAAATGGCGGAACATTTGGCGCATAGGGGGACATTTTTCCGCCACTTGGGCGGCAAAGCCGTCAGGACCTGCGGTTGGCTCTCACCTGGATGAGTGCGTGCGAGCCATCGGTCCGCCACGATGGGCTCGCCGCGTCCAGCTCGGCGACCTTCGCTGGGCTGATGCCCACGACCACGTCGGACTTTAGCGTCCGCAGCGCGGCCAGCGGGCCGGGGAAATACGCCACCACCTCGCCGAACGGCGTGACCGGCGGCCAGGCGCGGTCGCCGGTCAGCCGCCGGTAGTTGAGGTCACCCTTCATGACGGTCAGCGAAGCGCGGGCGAACTCCTCCGCCAGGTCCGGCGGCATCGCGTCGAACGGCAGCGGCGCTGCGTAGAACTCGTGCGTACGCAGCCGGAACCGGCCGGCCGCGGCAGCCGCCTTGAGGCGGCTCGCCACGTCCGCGGTCACCTCGGTGCGCCCGAGGCGGTCGACGCAGGCGGCCACGTCGGCCGTGGTCGCGTCGGACACGAAGTACGGGTACGGCTTTACGTGCAGCAGGACGCGCTCCGCGCCGACCGCCGTCAGCAGGTGGTCGGCGAAGATGAGATCGGCCAGCAGTTCCTGCCCCGCGTTGTCCGCGACCACGATGACCTTGCCGGGTTGGTCGAGCGCCGCCCACAGTTCGGCGCTCTGGTCGGCGACCAGGCCCGCGCGTGCCTCGTGCACCGAGGTCCCGGCCTCGCCGATGCGGAAGCCGAGGTCGGCGCGATTCCCCCAGAGTGCCGCGAGCAGCTTCAGCTGGCCCTGCTCGGCCGGCGGCCTGTCCGCGAGCTCACCGTGGGCCGCGAGTATGGCCTCGCTGGCGCTGGTGCGCAGCTCGGCATCCTTGAGGAAGGCGAACGGGTCGACGAAGTACCACGGACCATGGGCGAAGAAGTCCACGGCGTGCAGCAGCCGCCGGTAGAAGTACGACTCCGACCACAGATAAGGAGCGTCGGACCAGAACTTGCCGAAGTTGCCCTCTCCCCATGACGCCCACTTATCCGCGTCGTGGGCATCGGCGGGGAGCGGTTCGATGCGCCCGGACGAGACCTCATGCCACAGCGCGTCGAGGGCCGCGCGCTGCTCCGGTCCGTACGCGTGGCCCGCACGGAGCTGGGCGAGCAGCCGAGGCGTGCGATCATGCCAGACACCCCAGGCGAACCCGTCGGGATCGTTGTTGAGTAGCTTCGGCGGTACGTCCATGCTGGTCCTTTCGTGACCGACGCGCCTCGCGGACGACTCTACCGAGCCCGTGTCTAGGCTTGACGATCGTGACAACGGGCATGGAGTTCTTCTGCTATCACCGCGACCGGCCCGGCTCTGGGGCGTTGCGCGAGGAACTGCTGGAAGCGCACTGGTCCTACATGGACCGCTTCGCGGAGGAGATGATCGCCCGCGGCCCGACCCTGGCCGCCGATGGCGACACACCCACCGGCAGCGTGCATATCCTCAGGCTGTCCGGCCCTGCCGCGGCCCGTGCGTTCGCCTTCGACGAGCCGAACTACCAGGCTGGCGTGTACCGGGATGTGCTGCTTCGCCGGTGGCGCAACCTTCTGGGCCGCACCATGTGGGACTTCTCCGGCGGCCGCTACGGCGGCAACCGGTATCTGGTGCTCGGCCTGGGCACGGGGTCAGCCGCCGACCTCGCCGTGCCGGCTGGCCAGGACGAGCTGATCGCGTACGGACCACTGCTGTCCGATGACGGCACCGCCTGGCTGGGTACGGCGGCGCTGGTCCGGGCGCCTGACCACACGACTGCGCGCGCCATCTTGACCCCGGACCGCTATGCCGGCATCGAGGTGCACAGCTGGCAGTTCGGCGGGCGCGATTAATCCGTTACGGGCATGACGAAGCGCCCCGCCGTGACGGCGAGGCGCTTCGTATCTGAGCGGGTCAGGCAGCGTAGGCACGGCGGCCGCTGGCCGGGACGGCACGCGACCGGGCGGCGGCGCGGACGGCCAGGGAGCCGGTACGGCCGAGCAGCATCGCGATCGAGAAGAAGATCAGCGCGTCGGTCAGGGCACCGACGGTGATCTGGTTGGTCATGCCCCAGTGCACGAGCTGGGCGGTGAACAGGTGCTTGCTGCCGTAGTCGAAGAACAGCCGGCCACCGAGCACCGCCACCCAGATCGCCGCGTACCCGGCACCGGCGTGCGACACGACCTTGCCAGACTCACGGTCGGCCGTGACCCGCATGGTCGCGGCGGCCAGCAGACCCAGCACCAGTCCGGCGGCGGCGGCGCCGACCTCAAGCAGCAGGCCATTTCCGGAAGTGGCGGCGCCCTTGAAGTACATCGGGACGACAACGGCGGCGGCTATGGCCGGGCGGATCAGCCGCAGCGGCCCGACCTTTCGGGTGCCAAGGTCGGAGATCAGGATCAGGCCGAGGATGACGAGGTTGAGGATCAGGACGCTGGTGTCCACTTCGAGCTCCCTAAGCGAGGTGCGGTTATGTACCAACGCTAGGTTCCGGCCCCCCGCCAGCGCGCCGGCCGACGGCTTGACCTCGGGTGGAGATGCCCGGCTCAACCCATCTCCACCCGTAGACTCCCGGCATGGACCTCAAGGACGCGACGCTGATGTTCCTGAGCGAGTCGGCCGCCCACCCGGCGGTTGCGTCGATTGCACAGTCGGCCTACGACCGGCTGGTCGACGGCGACGTGGTCGACTACCGCATCCTGAAGGAGCTCGTCGGCGAGGCCAGCGGAAAGGGCGTGCTTCGGGACATGCGTCGCAAGTACGGACCTGCGGCTTTCGATGCCATGATTGCGCCGATCCTCCGGGAAATCGACCTGCGGGCGCCTGTCCCGCCGCGACGCCGGCCGGCACCAGAGGACGATCCGCTCACCTCGGCCACCTATTGACCGTTGCTCCGGAATTATTGCGGACACTTACCTGCCCATTTGTGAGCGATCCAAATTAAGGTGTGTTTCCGGCGTGTCGAGGCATCCGCCTGTGCTGGGTGCGCGCCGATGCCCTGTTCGTGCCGGTATGATCCGCTGTTTCGGAGCCTCCGCGGACCCCGGGAGCCGGCCGGAAATCATTGCGGACAGTTACCCCCCCAAACCGGGAGGGTAAGTGTCCGCAATAATCCAGCGGACCGCAGCAGCATCCGAAATATAGCTAGATGTCCGGTTCATCGGCCCGGCAGCCATTATCACAGCCAGGTCGCGCGACGCGCCGCGGACACACTTTGTTCTGGAACGCCTACAACTGGGAGGGTAACTGTCCGCAATAATCCGGTCCTCCCGCCGCCCCGCCCGGAACGAGCCAAATGTTCGGTTTGGCCGCGCGTAAGCAGGCGCGGGGCGGGGGTGGACGTGGAAGCGGAGCGCGGGCGGATGTGGAAGCGAAACGGAAGAGAGCGCGGGCTGCTCGCTCGGCGGGCGCAGCGGGACAGGGACATCCCGACAACGCCAGGAGCACGCCTGGTAACGGCGACCGAAGCCCCGTCGCCCGTCGAACGTGCCGAACACCGACCCGATGATGGCACCGGCGTCGTCGACCTCCACGAGCACAAGCGGGTCGCGCGCGTCGCGGTCCGCACAGTCATGGAAGCCGCGTTAGCGGCCGTGGTGCGGACAGCCCGCGATGTGGTACCAACGATCTGACAGCTCACCAAGCAAAACTTGATCGAACCTGCCAATACATACGCCGCAAGTTGCATAAATGAGCAACTCAGGACATTATCTGATCATGCCTGCATCAGTTCTCGAAGCCGAGATACGGTCCCAGCCCGACTGCTGGCTGGCGGCCGCCGGAGCCGCCGGGCAGCATCGCGACGTACTGCCCGCCTCCGGCGAGCGGGTCGCGGTGATCGGCTGCGGCACCTCCCTGTACATCGCCCGCGCGTACGCCTACCTGCGGGAAAGCCTCGGCTTCGGGATCACTGACGCGTGGCCCGCCAGCGAGGCCAGGCTTCAGCGCGGCTACCACCGGGTGATCGCGATCACCCGGTCGGGAACGACCACCGAGGTGCTCCAGGCCCTGGAGCAAATCCAGGGCAAGGCCCCGGTGACCGTGATCACCGCAACGGAGGGCACGCCGGTGTACAAGCTGGCCGACGTCATCGGGCTGACGGAGTTCGACGAACGGTCCGTGGTGCAGACCCGGTTCGCCACGTCCGCGCTCGCCCTGCTCCGCGCTCACCTGGGCGAGGACCTGACGCCGGTCATCGCGCAGGCGCGGGCGGTTCTGGCACAGCCGGCGACCGACCTAAAAACGGTGCGCGCCGCCGGACAGATCACGTTCGTGGGCATGGGGCTGGGCGCGGCGCTGGCCGAGGAGGCCGCGCTCAAGCTGCGTGAATCCACCCAGTCCTGGGCCGAGGCGTACCAGGCCACCGAGTACCGGCACGGACCGGTCGCGATCGCGGAGCCGGGGCGCGCGGTCTGGGCGTTCGGGCCACTCGTCAAGGGCTTCGAGCGGGACGTGGCCGCCACCGGGGCACATCTGGAGCACACGAGAAACGACCCGATGGCCGAACTCGTCCGGGTCCACCTCACCTGCCTCCTGCGTGCCCGTGACCTGGGAATGGACCCCGGGAGTCCACGGCATCTGGAACGATCCGTCATCCTTAATCCGTGACGTTCGTGCTCGCCGTCGATGTGGGCGGCACCACCATCAAGGCCGAGGTCGCCGATCCGTCCGGTGCCGTCGTGGCCAAGGGCTCGGCCCCCACGCCCAAGGGCGCGGCGGCGATCGACGCGACCGCTTCCCTAGGCGCGAAGCTGAGCGCGGAAGCCAAGGCCCCGGTGGTGAGCGCCGGCGTGATCCTGCCTGGCATCGTCGACCGGGACCGGCGGATGGCCGTCTACAGCTCGAACATCGGCTGGACGGACCTGCCCGCGGGGGAACTGCTGGAACGGGCCTGGGGCATTCCGGTGGCGATCGACCACGACGTCACGTGCGCCGGCTGGGCCGAGTGGCAGACCGGAGCCGGGAGCGGCTGCTCCGACATGGCGTTCGTCGCCATCGGCACCGGGATCTCCGCGGCGCTGGTGTCCAGCGGCCAGTTGCTGCGCGGCAGCGGCTCGCGCCAGCCCGGCGAGATCGGGCACGTGGTGGTGCGGCCGGACGGGCCCGTGTGCGGCTGCGGGGCGCGCGGCTGCATGGAGGCCATCGGCTCGGCGGGTGCGATCACCCGTGCCTACGCGGCGGTCACCGGTTCGGCCGTGTCCGGTGCCCGAGACGTCGAGCTCGCGACCCAGCATGACGAGCGCGCGCGGAAGGTCTGGGAGGACGCCGTGTCCGCGCTCGCCGACGGACTGGTCGTGCTCACCTCGCTGATGGCGCCGGAACGGATCGTGATCGGCGGCGGGCTCGCGCAGAGCGGCGACTTCCTGCTCACGCCGCTGGCCGCGCTGCTGGCCGACCGGGTCTGCGTGCAGCCGACGCCGGCGCTCGCCCGCGCCGCGCACGGCATGCGGGCCGGCCTGGCAGGCGCGGCCCTGCTCGCCCGGGAATCTGCCCCATGACGGACAAGTACACCCGGCTGACCGGCCTGCTCGAGCTGCTCACCCAGCGTGGCAAGCTCGACATCGACGAGGTCGCCGTCGAGCTGGGCGTCTCCGCGGCCACGATCCGCCGCGACTTCGACCACCTGGCCCAGCAGCAACTGCTGACCAGGACAAGGGGCGGCGCGGTCTCCAACTCGGTGTCCTACGACCTCCCGCTGCGGTACAAAACGTCGAAGAATGTGGACGAGAAGCAGCGGATCGGCGCCGCGGCGGCGGCCCTGGTCAGGCGCGGCACGATCCTGGGGCTGACCGGCGGAACCACTTCCACCGAGGTCGCCCGCGCGATCACCGCCCGCGGCAGCCTCCAGATCATGGATGGCGAGCCTGCCGTCACGATCGTCACCAACGCGGTCAACATCGCCAACGAGCTGACGGTCCGGCCACAGGTCAAGATCGTGATGACCGGCGGTGTCGCGCGCCCGCAGTCCTACGAGCTGATCGGTCCGCTCGCCCAGCAGACGCTGGAGAACCTCACGCTGGACATGGCCATCCTCGGCGTGAACGGCATCGACCCGGCGTACGGCGCGAGCGCCGACAACGAGGGCGAGGCCGGCATCAACGCGATGATGGCCGCACGGGCGCGTCAGGTGGTGGTCGTCGCGGACAGCTCCAAGCTGGGCCACCGGGCATTCGCCCGCATCTGTCCCATCAGCGACGTCGACGTCCTGATCACCGACACGAGCGCCGCGGACGCCGCGGTCGCCGAGTTCGAGAAGGCCGGCGTGGACACCAGGCGGGTTTAGCCATGCGGCTGCACGCGCTCGTCATCGGCATCGACGGCCTGCGGCACGACCATGTGACCGCCGAGCTGACACCGTGCCTGCGGGACCTCGGGGCGGCGGGGTTCCTGACGCCGGTCATGGTCGACGAGCAGACGCCCACCTGGTCGGGCCCGTGCTGGGCGACGATCGCGACCGGCGTCACGGTCGCCGAGCACGCGATCATGGGAAACGACTTCACCGGCCACCGCCTGGCCGAACACCCGGACTTCCTCACCCGCGCGACCCGGGCCGGCCTGTCCACGTTCCTCGCGGTCAGCGGCTGGCCGCCGCTAGCGCTGGCCGAGGACGGCGGCCCGCTGTTCGCCGAGGTGACCCGCCGCGAGTTCGTCGCGCCGGACGACGAGCACAGCGCCGCCGCCTGGGACCGCGCCGACGAAGCCGTGACCGTGCTCGCCGAGCAGGTGCTCGCCGAGCAGGCGCCGGACCTGTCCTTCGTCTACCTGGGCGCGGTCGACATCACCGGCCACACCGCGGGTGCGGGGACCGCATACCGGGTGGCGGCCAGCGCGGCCGACCGGCGGCTCGGTCGGCTGGTGACCGCGGTGCGCATCCGCCCCGACGCGCACACCTGGACGATCGTCGCCGTCACCGACCACGGCCACCTCGACGGCGGCGGCCACGGCGGCCGCGAACCCGAGGTCGTCACCGCCTGGGCGGCCGGTCGCGGCCCTGGCCTGTCCCCGCTCGCCCCCTCCCCCGTCACGCGCCACACCGACATCGCCTCGCTCGTGCTCACCGCCGCCGGGCCACGCCCGCTAACCATGATCACGAAGGGTTGTATGGGCTATAAGATCCTGGTGGCGTATTCTCCTGGGCTTCGGATGTGCCGGCCCGGCCATCTGCCGGCAGCCCCTGATGGCGACTGGAGCTGGCGTGCGGCATGGGGCTGGCGATGCGCCAGCGCGCCGCCTGGCTCTGCATCAATGTGGTGGATTTCCCTATCGTGGTGGACTGACCTTTGAAAACGAGGGTCAGCCCGCCACAAAGGGGTAATCCGCCACTTTGTTCGAGATTTTCGCCGCCAGCGGGCCGCCTGCGAGCGCCGGTCGCCTCGCCGCAGGACCCTGAATAAGCCACCAGGATCCTATGGGACGTAAAACCCTTCGTGATCAGATTATGAAACGAGTCATGCGAACCGAGGGAACACCAGCCGCGTCACGCAGAACGCCACCGTCACGATCCTCGACTACGCCGCGCGCACCGCTACGACCGGTACAGAGTCGGCGGCGCTGATCGGGAGCACGGCGCGGCTCGGCGTCAACGTGCCATCGCCCAGCGGCATCCGCAGCGAACTCCGGTTGGGCACGCTGGTCAGCGCGGGCCAGGTGCAGGTCGAGGGACACTCCGCGTACCGGCTGCGGTTGACGGTGCCGAGTCCGGGCGCCGGCTCGAACCGGCACCCGGACCGGTCTAGCGGCTAACGCTGGAAGACGCAGTCGCCGGTGATCTCGGCCCACCAGCTCCCGTCCGGGAACTGGCCGTTGGTATAGATGAGCTGCCCGACCGTTTCGTTCCCGATGAAGTCCTGCCGGGCCGCGAGCTGTGCTGCCTGGAGCGTGGATCCCGTGCCGTAACCGCTGCACGGGAAGCCATGATCGGGCGGCGAGGTAGCGGCCGACGCCGACGTCCCAGTGGCGAGAGCGGCGGCGGTGACGGCCGCGGTGGCGAGCAGCATGGTCAGAGGTCTCAAGCCCATGGATGACTCCTGTTCTGGGTTGTGCGGCGGGATGACGCCACATGAGTCCAGTGGACGTGATTTCTGGCCGGATGTAGTTTCAAAAAAGTTTCAATCCTGTCCGCTGCGGAGGTGGTGGTGATGGAGGTGCGCGCCGCCACGCTGGGCCGGCTCCAGCGGCTTCTCCGCCCGGCGACCCTGGTCAATGTGGTGGGCCCGCTTGGGATCGGCAAAACCACATTGCTTGACCAGCTCGGCGAGGTCGTCGAAGCCGCGGACCTGCCAGCGGTGGCCGGTGCCAGATGCCGCGCGGTCATGCTGGCCGGCAGCGGGCGGCTCGCGTTCGTCATCGACGATGTCGATTCCGCGGCGGCCCGTGAGGTTCTCGCCCTGGCCGGATCGGTGCGGGCGGGGGTGCCAGTCGTTGCCGCCAGCCGGGTGCCGCTGCTATCTCTGGCAGGGTGGGCCGGGAGCGCCCGCGGCTTGGTCACCATGACGTTGCCGCGCTGGTCCGACCGCATGATCAGGCAACTGGCCGCCCGGTACCCGGGCAGCGATGCGGCCACACCGGAGCTGGCGATCACGCTGTCCGGCGGTATCCCGTTGATCGCTGACTGCCTGTGCCGGACGGTAGCTCGCGGCACGCCGGCCACCGTGTCGGGGGCAGTGGCAGGTCCGGTCGTCGACGAGATCTTGCGGCGGCTGGAGCGCGAGCATTTCACCGAACAGGACGCGGACGCTTTAATGACGCTCGCCGTGGTCGGGGAGGCGGATGAAGAACTGCTGATCAGCCTCGGCGCATCCGCGTTTCCTGCGCTGAGCGGACTGAGCATCACCACGCGGTCGGTGCACGGGCTGATCGTCGAAGAACCGTACCGGGTCCTGATCGACCTTGCCTACCGGTGGCGCATGCCGCTCGCTCATCAGGCCTTGCTGACAAAGGCCGCGGCGCGCCGCCGTCGTCTGCTGGCCGCCACTACGGCGGACGACCCAGCCGCGGTTCGCATCGCCATGCAGCTGATATTCCTGACCGGCAACCGCACCGTACGCAACACGCTGTTCCCCTCATCAGCGCGGTCTCCCGCCGTCCGGCCCGCACAGGCAGGCGACGAGGAGGATATCGCCCGGCTCTTGCACCGGTGGGCGCGACGCGGTGGTCTCAGCGAGGCGAAGTGCGAAGTGATGCTGGACGCATGGCTGGGCAGCACCCCGAACGGGTTCCAGCTTGCCATCGACGGCGACGGGCGCCCGGTCGCGATGGTGAACATGCTGCCTGCGGGCGACCAGGCGCAGGACGTGACGCAGATGCTGCTCCAGCAGCACGCGGAGACGCTCGCGGGCGGGAAACGACCAGGGCTGCTGATCGGCCTGGCGATCAGCGACGAGGGCCAGGAGGCGGCGCACGCGGCTCTGCTTCGTGACCTCCTCCTGCGGAGCTTCCAGCATGGCCGGGTACTGGTCTCGACCCCGTGGCCGGCCTACCAGAAGCTTGCCCGGAGCCTCGGATTCGTTCACCACGGCGCCACCAGGGACGACTTGTACCATTGCGGACGCCAGAACGAGATCTATGGCCAGAACTTCGCGCCGGACCAGGTGCCGGCCTGGCTGGACAGGCTCTGCCTGGCCGACCGCTACCCCGAGGCCGGCCCGAACGAGCAGCGGATCGCCGCCCAGGTGCGCCAGGCACTGCGGGACATCCACAATCCGGCCCGGCTAAGCGCTAACCCCCTGCTCGCCTGGCTGGACCTGACGACGGCCGAGGACCTGCGGACATCGCTGCTTCTCGCCATCGAGGATCTCCGATCCAGCGACACGCCAGCCGACGCGGACGCCGGCCATGTCCTTGCCGACTACTACCTGTCCCGCCGCGGCGGGCACGAGCATGTCGCCAACAAGCTCCACCTCAGCAGGTCAACGTATTTTCGCCGGCTAAACCACGGCATCATCCTGCTGGCTTCCCGCTTCATGCAGTAACGGGGTAGAAGCCCAGGTCAGTACGGGTGCGCCGCCAGGGACTCAAACCCCGAACCCGCGGATTAAGAGTCCGCTGCTCTGTTCGCATTTCCAGCGCTGCTAGCTGCTGCTCATAATGCGACGTGCGGAGACACGCAGTCACGGGGAGATTCAGTGCCGTCCTGTACCGGCCCGTGCCGGCGCGTTCCGAGGCATCCGAGCAAACACGGAGCAAACACAGGTGCCTGAAGGTCTAGACATTGCGGAGAACCGGGCGACGGAGACGGACCAGCGGGGGCATCCGCGGGGGAGAGGCGACGGAGGAGCCAGCCCGGCAGCCAGATGCGGTGAGTAATCACCACCGCAGATGGCGGCCGATGTGCAGGCACACCGCGAACGCGTGACGGCTCCGCAGGAACTGGATCGCCGGGTCCGCGCCGTGTCCCTCTCACGGACCCGCGATCGCCTGCTGCGGCCCGCCAGTCTCTGCTGCTGCCTCAAGCTTCCCGACCCGGTGATGCACT
>DASRFJ010000018.1:0-58284 GCA_035651595.1 Streptosporangiaceae bacterium
GTGCGACAACGGTCGGCTTGCCGCGCTGGAGAAGAAGGTGGGAGAGGAGGCACGGCTGCGAGCCATGATGGACAAGGACCTGGCGGAGCTGAACCTCAAGGTCGACGCCAATACCAGCCTGCTTCAGGCACTGGCCACCACCCAAGGTGAGCACACCCGAATGCTCACCCGCCTCGAGGACCGGGCCACGAGAGTTGAGTACCGAGTCGATCAGGTCGACCAGAAGGTGGACAGTCTCCAGCAGGAGATGAGGGCCGGTTTCCAGGTTATCGTGGCGAAACTCGACCAGGCGCTGGGCAACTAGCTGATCGTGTGCGGGAAAGACCGGAAATCCGGCCCTTCCCGCACACAATAGAGGCGAGTAATGATGAACGAAGCCGTGGCGGAACTAAAACTCTAGCCTTTTTGTAACCAAACCTGATCATTATTGCCCTGTGAGCACTGCGCGTCGTCGGTGGTGGCTTTACGTGCTGCTCTTCGTCGGGCTGGCGATGGGTGCGGCGGCGTGGCTGACCACGTTCCTGGCCCGGCATGGCTTCGAGTGGTCTGCCAAGTTCAGTGAGATAGCATCCTTCGTCCTGGCCGCGCTGGTGGCGGTGGTGCCGTTGGCAATCGCGGCGGGCCGGTTCGCGCTCTGGCTGCCGACGCCCAGGGTCAGGGACGAGCAGATAGCCAGCGATCTGGCCGATCTCGCCGCTGCGCTGCGGGCTCAGGGCCGCACCGAGGCGGCGCTGCCGGGGGTGAGCATCTACGACCGGCTGCCGATGCGGGTCCGCTGGGAATCCGCGGTCACGGGAGCCGGCGACGGGCGGACCGGGACGTTCCATGACGTGATCGAGTTCTTCCGCGGCCTGCCTGAGCAGCGGCTCGTGGTGCTTGGCGAGGCGGGCGCGGGCAAAAGCGTGCTGGCCAATGAACTCGCGCGTAGCCTGCTGACCCACCGGGCCAGCGACGATCCGGTCCCGGTCATCTTCTCCATGGTGGGCTGGAATCCAGCGGAGGTTACGCTCTTCGACTGGATGTCGGGTCAGCTAGCCCGTGTCGATCCCGATCTCGGGCGCAAGGTCATCGACGGGCGCCAGGTCGTCACCCGCGCGCAGGTTCTCATCGACCGGCTGAAGGTGCTGCCGGTACTTGACGGCCTGGACGAGGTGGGGAGTGCGGAACTGCCCGCGGCGACGCTGGCGGTCAATCGCTACGGCTGGACCCAGCCGCTGGTCGTCACCTGCCGGCGCGAGGAGTACCTCGCGGCCACCCGTGCGGAACCCGGCGCTCCGGTGGCCCGGGCCGTGGTGATCGAGCTTGTGCCGCTGTCCCGCAACGATATTGAGAGCTACCTCGGACCCGACCCGGAAGGCCACTGGACCGCCGTCCGAGATCGGCTGGCCGCTGAGCCGGACGGCCCGCTCGCGCGGGCACTGGGGAACCCGCTGATGCTGTGGCTGACGTGGGAGGTCTACGGGCGCGCCGACCGGGATCCCGATGAGCTGGCCGACCGGCATCGGTTTGCCCGTCAGCGGGCCATCGAGTCACGCCTGCTGAGCGAGTTCGTGCCAGCCGTCTACCCAGCCGAGGGGCAGCTCTTGTCGCTGCTGCCGGGACGGCTGGAGCCGACGGCGAGCCAGGCCCAGCGCTGGCTGGGGTTCCTCGCCGAGGATCGCGCGCTCAGGGCAAGGCGGCCGAGCACGCGGCGGGAGCGATCGCGTGCCCGCAGGTCCGCGGAGTCGTCGCGGGATGATGTCGAGACCCACGACAAGAGCGTGGCCTGGTGGCACTTCACCGCGGCCGCGGGCGGCTTGCGGTTCGGTGGCGTGGCCATCAGGGCGCTCGTGCTCTGGATAGTGCTGTGGCACCAGATCACGACGATACTCGGCTACGCGGGCAACTGGCGCCGTGGCACGTACGTCGGGCACCTGCCGTTCCGGCAGCTCTTTCTCGACGGCCCCTTGGGCAGGTACGTCTGGCCGACGGTCCGCCAGGCGATAGACGTGGCGCCGGCCAGGACCCGCGGCGCGGCCTTCACGACCATCAACGACGGCCTGCGGCACATCCTGGCGTTTCCGTCCCACTATTTCTTGGTATTCGTTCTCGTCGCGCTGCCACTCCTGGCCGGCTACACCAGCTCGGACAGTCCCCGCCGGCCGCGCCGGCTCAGGGTGCGGGCGGGGCTCCCGGTCAGCCTGGCGATCACCGTCGCGGTGAACGTAGTTGTCCTGTCCGTGGTAGCGCTGATGGCGATGGGCTACTGGGGCCGAGCCGGCACCATCGGTGACTTCTTCACGGCACGCAGGACCTGGCTGGTGCTGCTGGTGCTCGCGGCGGGGCTCACCGTATACACCGTGCCGCGCCTGTTCGTGGCGGAGATCGACGTCGTCGGGGCGACCACGCCGCGGCAGTCGTTGCGCGAAGACAGGCTGGCGGCCATCACCACGACAGCGTCCCGGCGGATCCTGTTCGGGGTCACGCTGGCGCTGTTCTGCGGCCCGGAGGTCACCACGACGTACGCGCTTTTCGCGTTCGTCAGTACCGCCACGATGCTGGTCCTCGGTGGCCTCACTGGATTCGCGTCAAGCTCCTACACCGATGCCCGCTTCTGGCTGGCGATCACCGGCAGGCTTCCCTGGCGGCCGATGACGTTCCTGACCGACGCCGAACGCCGTGGTGTTTTCCAGCTCGTCGGCGCCGTTTTCCAGTTCCGGCATATCCGCGTCCAGCTCGCGCTCAAGGACTGGTACCTCATCAACCAGATCGGCTGGGAAGACGTGCTGCCGTGGCTGCTCCGTTCCGCCGACGAAGCCGGCCTGGAAATACTTCCGCCCCTACGGGACCTGGCGGTGCACCGGCGGCGTGCCGGCGACTACCGTGCGCTCGCCGAGCAGAACCTTGCCGCGTTCGGTCCGCACTTGCTTATGGCCCTCGACGATCAGGCGTCGGCGCTGGCCGGGCTGCGGCGCCGGGACGAGGAGATCACGGTTCGCGGCGAGATCACCGCGATCACTCGCCAGATGGCAGCATCGGGGTATGCGGCACCGCTGAGCCTGGCGGAGTCGCTGGAACGCTTCGCGCGCTCCCTGGCGTACGCCGGGCTGGCCTACGAGGCCTTCGGGGTCATGACGGAGGCCGCAGAGGTCTACGGCCAGTGCCCGGCCGCGGACCGGCGGAGGTTCGAGTGGCGGCTCGCGAACTGGATCGAGCTGTCGTCCGGCAGCAGGGCGCGCGCCCGGGAGCTGTCCGATGCCACGGATGCGATGGCCGACGTGTACCGAGACCTGGTGCTGTCCGAGGCCGACACCACCACAGCGGCGCACGCCGACTCGCTCATCCGGATGGCCCAGTTGTTCCGGCACCTGCACCGGCCCGGCGACGCCGGCCGCGCGTTCAGCAGCGCGGCTCAGATATACCGCGTACTCGTCCAAGCCGAACCGGGCCACGCCGGGAGGCTACTCGACCTCGCCGGACCGCTCGAGCAGGCCGGCCTTCCCGACGAGGCGATCGCGGCGCTCACCGATGCCGCCGGCGCGTACCGCGCGCTGGCGGAATCGGCGCCGGACGACGCCGCCGGGTACAGCGCATCTCTGGCCACCGCGTTGATCCAGCTCGCGGACCTGCTCAGCCGGCTCGGCAGGCCGGGCAAACTGGACGCCATCCAGCAGGCCGTCGGCATCTACCGCGCCGTGGCCGACGACGACCCGGCCGCGAGGCTCGCCTGCCCTCCGCTGGCCGAGCTGCGGCGTCTGGCCTTGCTCTTGTGGAAACTGGGCGATACCGCCGAGGCACTCGAAGCGGCCCAGACCGCAGGCCGGCTCGCCGACGAGCCGGATCCGCCGCCGCGAGACGCCGAGGCGAAGATCAGGCGCCTGGAGGCCGCCAGCCGACGTGCGTACATGGGGGGATCCGCGGACGGTCGCCACTGGCCGGCCGACGAGCTCGACACCATGGCGTTCCAGCTGCTGGTCGCCGGACGCCCGGATGAGTCGCGAACCGCGTCCGAAGCCGCGATACGCGCCAGCGAAGCGACCGTCAGCAGATACCGGCTGGACGCCTTCGACATGCCGGCGAGCTACCTGCCGTCCCTCGCCGGCGCGCTCGACGAGCTGGCAACGTACCTTGGCAAGGTCAGCTCACGAGAAGCCGAGGCCGCCGCCGCTGCCGCCGAGGCCCGCGACATCCGCCGCGAACTCGGGCGATGATCGTTGCCATGATCCGGGGTGGACCTGGTGCAGCGCAATCGGGGAGATGCGCCGCCTGGGAGCAGGTGCCACCGTCAGGAAGGCGCCCGTGCGATTGCCCGTAGCAGTGACTCGCGGAACGAGGTGACGATGCCGAGGCTGAAGCCTGGACACACTCTGAGGTCCCTTGTTCCCGAGTCGCGCGATCAGCGGATGTACCTGCTGGCCGCGCTGATCAATGTCTACGGGACTGGGCTGATCGCCACCGCCATGACGCTGTACGCGATCAAGGTCGTGCACCTGTCGGCGACGCGTTCCGGCCTGGCCTTGACGATCGCGGGACTCGTGGGCCTGCTGGCCGCCATGCCGATCGGCCGGCTGGCCGACCGGCGCGGGCCGCGTGATGTGTTCCGGCTGTCCCTGGTCGTGCTCGGCGTGGCGGCAGCGAGCTACGTGTTCCTGGCGCACAACTTCGTCAGCTACCTCATCGTCGCGACCGTGGACGGGTCCGCGCTGACCGCCTCGGCCACCGCAAGCGTGGCGCTGCTGCGGCGGGTCGGCGGTACCGACGCGACCACGTTCCGCTCCCGGGCGGCCGCGGTGCTCAACCTGGGCATGTCGCTCGGCGTGGCCACCTGCGGTATCGCGATCCAGCTCAATACCGTGAACGCGTACCGGGCGCTGTTCCTGGGGAACGCGGTGAGCTGCCTGGCCGGGTTCGCGCTGCTGAGCCGGCTGCCCAAGTACGAGCCGCTGCCGGGCGCGCACAAGGAATCGCCGCTGGCCGCCGTGCGAGACCGGCCGTTCCTGGTCTACGCGGTGCTGTCCGGCGCGATGTACATGCAGTACCTGGTCCTGGTCCTGCTGCTGCCGGTGTGGGTCGTGTTCCACACGAACGCGCCGCGATGGACGGTCTCCGCGTTCGTGATCATCAACACGGCCATGGTGGTGCTGTTCCAGGTGCGCGTCGGCAAGACCGTGCAGACCATCAGGCAGGGCGGCGCCGCGTACCGCCGGGCCGGGGTGATCTTCCTGGTCAGCTGCTCGGCGATGGGCCTGGCGACCGGCATTCCCGCCTGGGCGGCGCTGCTGCTGCTGGCCGGCGCCGCCGTGCTGCACACCTACGGGGAGCTGTTGCACTCCTCTGGCATCTACGCGCTCGACTTCGGGCTGGCACCCCCGCACGCGCAGGGCCAGTACCAGGGCCTGGTCAGCACCGGCAACTTCGCCGGGCAGGCGCTGTCCCCCTTGGTACTGGTCGGCCTCGTGCTGAGCGGCGGCCGGCTCGGCCTGGTGCTGCTCGGCGCGTGGTTCGCGTTGCTCGGCCTCGCCGCGCCCGCCGTTGCCCGGTGGGGCGAGCGAACCCGCCCCGCGGCAGAGGTGGCGGCCGAGGTGGCGGCCGAGGCGGCGGCGGAGGCGACGGCCGAAACCGTCACCGGGGCGGAAACCGTCGCCGAGCAAGCGGCCGGCTAGGGCCTGCGGGCCACGCCGCCCCAGACGGCGACGTCGTGGACGGCGTCCTCCGGGTCGTCGGGGCGCCAGCGCTGGACCGGTACCAAGCCAGGCGGGACCAGGTCCATGCCGTCGAAGAACCGTGCCACCTGGGCGTGGGTGCGGTAGGTGCTTCGCGTGGGGAGCACCGCGTTCAGCCGCGAGCCCAGCTCGGTCATCGCGGCCGGCTGAAGGTCGCTGGGCACATGGGACAGGGCCAGGTAGCTGTCCGGCGCGGCCGCGCTGGTCAGCTGGCCGACGACGCCGTACGGGTCGTCGCTGTCGGGGATCAGGTGCAGAATCGCCACCAGCAGGATCGCGACCGGCTCGGTGAAGTCGAGCAGTTCGCCGGCCTCGGCGAGGATCCGGTCCGGGTCGCGGAGATCGGCGGCGACGAAGCGGCTGACCGCGGACTGCCGCCGCGACCGGTGCCGGGCGGCGACCACCGGGTCGTTGTCGACGTAGATCACGCGGGCGCGCGGCTGGTGCGCCTGGGCGACGTCGTGCGTGCCGGCCCGGAACGGTATGCCGCTGCCGATGTCAAGGAACTGCCTGATCCCCACCTCGCCGGCCAGGAAGCTGACGACGCGCAGCGCGAACGCGCGGTTGGCGCGGGCGTCGGTCAGCAGCCCTGGATGGGCGGCGACGGCGAGTTCGGCGGCCTCGCGGTCGGCCTCGGACGTGTCGGTGCCGCCCAGCCAGTGGTTGTACACCCGGGCGATGGACGGCTCACCGTACATCGGCGCCCGCCTCGCCGAACCGGACGGGCAGCGCGCCGAACGTGATGTGGTGCCCGTTCTCGAAGTAGCGCCGCGGCTCGCCGTCCAGCCGGTACCGCGGATGCCTGGCCAGCTCCTGAAGAACGGCCGCGAACTCGATCTTGGCGAGCGGCGCGCCGATGCAGAAGTGGATGCCGAAGCCGAACTCGAGGTGCACGCCGAGTTCGCGGTCGAGCCGGAACTCCTCGGGTTCGCCGAACACGTCCGGGTCCCGGTTGGCGGCGCCGATCAGCAACATGATCCGGGCGCCGGCCGGGATCGTGACGCCATCCAGGGTCACCTCGCGGGTGGTCACCCGGGTGAGGTGGTCATTCGGCGTCCACAAGCGCATCGCCTCGTCGACCGCCGCCGGGATCAGCGACGGGTCGTCCTTCAGCGCGGCCTGGATCCAGGGAGCGCGCGCCAAGTGGCACAGCATGTGGCTGATCGTGTTCATGCTGGACTGGTGCCCGCCGATGCAGTACGCGACCAGGATCGAGTGCAGCTCGTCGTCGGTGATCGGACGGCCGTCGAAGGACCGGCGGACCAGCCGGGACAGGTAATCGTCGCCCGGCTGCCGCCGCGCCCTGGTGATCTCCGCGGACAGCATCGCCGCGAACTGCGGCCAGAACCGCCGCGGATCCCGGTCCTTGGGCAGGTGTTCCCACAGGTTGCTGGTGAGCGCCCTGATCTGTCGCTGCGCGTCGTCGGTGAGGCCCACCGCCATCGCGATCGCGCGCAGCGTCAGCGGAGTCGCCAGCTCGACGGCGAAGTCGCCATGTCCGCGGGCGACGATCGGCTGGACCAGCTCCGCGGTGATCTCGGCGACCCGGCGGGTCAGCCGCGGCACCTGCTGGTGCGCGAACGGGGGCTTCATCAGCGTGCGGTACGTGGTGTGCTCGGGCTGATCGAAGTCGAGCGGCGCGAACCGCGGCGTGCCCGGCGCCCGCGGGAAGAACACCCCGGACCCGTTGCTGAACGTCCGGTGGTCCCTCATCGCGGTCTTGACGTGCCGGTAGTGCGAGAAGATCCACATGCCGCCGTGCGCCGCCGAATAGGCGATCACCGAATTATCCCGGATCCTGGTGTGCACCTCCCGCGCCACGTCCGGGGTGAATTCCGGGTCGTGGTGGTCGAACTGGGCCGCGAGCCGCTCGACCGGGTCCAGGCTTGTCGTCGTCACTGCTGCTCCAGGGTTTCGCTGAGGTGCGCCGCGAGCGCGCGGATGGTCGGCTGGTTCCACAAGATCGTCTGCGGCAGGTCGACACCGTACCTGCGCAGCAGCCGGGCCCGGAGGGTCACCAGCAGGACCGAGTCGACACCCAGCTCAGGCAGCGGCCGGCCAAGTCCGACGTCCGCCGGACTCATCCGCAGCTCGGCCGCGACCTGGGTGCGGAGGTCTTCGGCCAGTTCCTCGGGAGTGGTGGCGGGCTGGCCGGCTGCCGATCCGTCGGCGTCACCGGCTCCGGCGAGCAACTCGCTGAGCACCGGGGGCCGGGCGCGGGAGGGGACGGCGCGGGCGATCGCGAAGTAGCCGCTGCCGAGCCGTTCCGCGTAGCGCCACGCGGCCAGCGCCTCCTCCGCCGTGATCCCGTCCAGACCGCGCGCGTTCGCCTCGGCCATCCCGGCGATGTTGCCGCCGCCCATGCCGAGCCCCTGCCAGGCCATCCAGCCCAGGCTGATCGTGTCCGGCCGGGTTTCCGCCAGCGCGTCGAGGAACGAGTTCGCCGCGGCGTAACCCGCCTGGCCGGTGACGCGCGCGAACTGGCCGGACGAGGAGAACAGCACGAGGAAGTCGAGCGTGCCCGGCGGGAACAGCTCGTGCAGCACCATCGCCCCGTGCACCTTGGGCCGCATCACGTCCGCGAGCTGGCCTCTGGTCGTCACCGCGAGGCGGGCGTCGCGGAGCACGCCCGCGGAGTGAACGACGCCGCGCACCGCCGGCAGGTCCAGCCTGCCGAGCGCGGACGAGACGTGCGCGGCGTCGGCGATGTCGGCGGGCATGACGGTCACCGAGGCGCCGAGCTGCTCGATGGCGCGGACCGCGGTCAGCCGCGGATCCTCGCTCCGGCTCCATTCCCGGCGCGGCGGCAGCCCGCGGCGGGCAGCCAGCACGAGCCGCCGGGCGCCGCGGCTGGCCAGCCAGCGAGCCACCTCCAGGCCCAGCGCGCCCAGGCCGCCGGTGATCAGGTAGGTGCCGTCGGGCCGCGGCGTGAGCTCCGGCTGGACCGGGTCCCGCTCCGCGGCGACCAGGCGCGGCACGAACGTGCCGCCGGGGGACACCGCCACCAGGTCCTCCGCGCTGCCCTCGGCCGCATCCGCGGCGACCCTGGCCAGCAGGTCGCGCAGCAGCGGTCCGGCGGCGAGGGTTCCGGCCAGTTCCTGATCCACTTCGATCAGGCCGCCCCACAGGCCGGGCAGCTCCCCGGCGGCGATCCGGGCGACCCCGCGCAGCGCCGCGTGGCACAGGTCGCCGGCCGTGGTCACGCAGCACAGCCGCGGCGGGTCAGACAGCGCGGCGAGAACCTGAGCGGTGCGGATGAGCGACCAGGCGTTGCGTTCCGCGGCCGCCGCGACGGCACTGGCGGCGTTGGCGGCGTTGCCGCCGCCGCGGGTGGCGTCCGGCTGATGCCGGGGGAGCAGGACGACCAGGGCACCGGCCGTGGTCCTGGCCGTTTCCGCGGCTCGCTCGGCGGAAGCGGCCCGGATGCAGCGGACGCCGGCCCGGGACAGCGCGGCGACATAACCCTCGTCGCCGCCGTGCCCGATGATGATCGCCGGTCCGGTCAGTGCGGGCCGGGACCGGGTCGGCAGCGGACGCCACGCGAGTTCATGAACCAGCAGGCGGGGCGGGGTGACGGTACCCGGTGTGCCGTCGACGAGCCCGAATTCCAGGCCGAGCACGTCGGCCGAGCCGCCCGGCCCGCGGATTGTCAGGTCGACCCGGCCGTTGCGGTTGACGGCGTGGACCAGCGCGGCCTCGGGCGGCGTGCCGTGGACGGTCACCGCGGCGATCCGGGCCGGCATGCGCAGCCGATCGTCGGGCAGCAGCGCGGAGGTGACGGTCAGCGCGCCGTCCAGGAGCGGCGCCCAGCTCGTCTCCGCCGCGGTGAACAGCTCGCACTCCAGGCGACCAGGGGATTGCCGCAGCTCGGCAACGTGCCAGTCGAACCCGTAGCCGCCGACGCCACGCTGGCGAAGTTTCCCGGCGAGCGCCTCCCAGCTCGCGGCGGTCCACTCCGTAACCGGATCCGGCGGGGCAGGTTGGGCTGAGCGGTCGGTGACCGCCGTGCAATGGGTCAGCCACTCGTCGTCTTCGGCCTCGCGGCTGGCCAGCCGGAGCATGCCATCCTGGGCGATGACCTGAACCTGGCGCGGCGTCCGCACGGCGACAGGTATCCGGAGCAGCACGTCGCGCAGCCCGGTTTCCGCGCCCGCGGCGGCGAGGAACGTCCACAGCAGCACGGCGGCCGGCACAATTTCCACGCCGCGTACCGGGTGGCTCCCCGGATACGGCCGGGACGCGGTGTCCAGGTGGGTCTGCCACACCCGGGTCGGCGGCGCGGTGCTCACCACGGCCATCTCGCCGAGCAGCGTGTGGCCGCGCGGGTCGTGGCCGCCGCCACCGAGGCCGCCGCCGGGCCGGCCGGCCGCGGGTTCCGGCCAGTGGCGCCGGTGCTGCCACGCCGTGGCGGGCAGGTCGGTCAGCGGTCCGTCCGGGCAGAGCCTGGCCCAGTCGACGCGCCCGCCGGCGTCGTGCAGCGCGCCGATGCCGGCCAGCAGCGTCGCGAGTTCCGGTTCGCCGCGCCGCAGGCTGTAGCCGACCGCCACGTCCGGGCCGAGGATGTCGCCGATGGAGTGCGTGACGATCGGGTGTGCGGAGATCTCGGTGAAGATCCGGTGCCCGTCGTTCGCCGCGGTCTCGATCGCCGCGGTGAACCGTACCGGCTCACGCAGCATCGCCGCCCAGTACGCACCGTTCCGCGGCGCCGCCGATCGCGGGTCGGCGGTGACCGTGCTGTACAGCGGCACTCGCGGTGCCCGCACGGTGAGCACGTCCGCCGCGGCCGCCACGTCGGCCAGCAACGGATCCATGTATCCGCTGTGGAACGGCACGTCGGTGTCCACCCGGCGGATCACCACGCCGTCGGCCGCCCAGCCCGCCGTAACCTCGGCCAGGCCGGTCACGCTGCCCGAGATCACCGTCCACGACGGGGACGCGTCGATGGCCGGCACCACGTCGGTGCGGCCGGCGAGCCGGCGCGTCGCCTCGCCGAAGGACAGGCCCGCCATCGCCATCCCGCCCAGGCCAGCGGCGCGCCCGATGATCGCCGCGCGGCGGCAGGCGAACGCGGCCGCCTCGTCGCGATCGAGCGCACCCGCGACCACCGCGGCGGAGATCTCGCCGACCGAATGCCCGGCGATCGCCGCCGGCTCGACGCCGCGGTCCCGCCACACGTCCGCGAGGGCGACTTGCATCGCGAACGTCATCGCCTGGACCCGCGCCACGTCCGTCCAGCCGCCCTCGCGAATCGCGGTGACCGGTGAGAAGCCGATTGTCGTTATGAAGACAGGTTCTAGATCTTTCATCGTGCGCTGAAACACCGGCTCGGCATCCAGCAGCTCGCGGCCCATGCCGGTCCACTGGGCGCCGTGGCCGGAGAACACCCACACCGGGTCGGCGAGGTCCTCGCCGCCGGCCGGCACGGCAGGCGACGCCGCAGAGACAGCCTGCCGCAGCCGCGCTGTCAGCTCGGCGGCGCTCGATGCGACCACAGTGCGGCGGAACGACAGGTGTGATCGGTGCCGGGACAGCGTCGCGGCCACGCCCGCAAGAGAGGTCTCCGGGTGCTCGTCCAGCCAGCCAGCTAGCCGCGCGGCCTGGGCGGTCACGCCCTCGGGGGACATCGAGGAGAGCGGGAACAGCCGAGGGCGGCTGGCGGCGGGCGCCGGCTCGGGCACCGGCTCAGCGTCGCCTTCCTCGACGATGACGTGGCTGATCGTGCCGCCGGCGCCGAAGCTGGAGATGCCGGCCCGGCGCGGCCCGCCGGAGTCCGGCCAGGCGGTCAGCGCCGGTACGACTTCGAGACCGGCCCGGTCCCAGTCCACCGCTGGGGTCAGTTCGCCGTGCAGGCTCGGCGGGAGGCTGCCGTGCCGCAGCGCCAGCACGGTCTTGATCAGCCCGGCGATGCCCGCCGCGGCCTCGAGGTGACCGATGTTCGGCTTCACGGAACCGATCAGGCACGGCCGGTCCTCCGCCCGTCCCGCGCCGAAGAACCTGGCCAGTGCCGCCGCCTCGGCCGCGTCGCCGGCCGGCGTGCCGGTGCCGTGCGTCTCGACATAACCGATCGAGCCGGGATGGACACCGGAGCGGGCGTAGACCTGGCGGAGCATGCTCTCCTGGGCCGCGCCGTTCGGCGCCATCATGCCGTCGCCGGAGCCGTCGTGGCAGATCCCGCCGCCGAGGATCACGGCCAGCACCCGGTCTCCGTCCCGGCGGGCGTCCGCCAGCCGTTTCAGCACGACCACGCCCGCGCCCTCGCCGCGCCCGTAACCGTCGGCCGCCTTGTCGAACGCCTTGCTCCGCCCGTCCGGTGCGGTCGCGCCGGACGCGTCGAGCGCGATCAGGATTCCCGGCGCGGCCATCACGTTCACCCCGCCGGCGATCGCCAGGTCGGTTTCGCCGCGCCACAGGTGCTGGCAGGCCAGATGCAGGGCGGTCAGCGAGCCCGCGCACGCGGTATCCACCGCCATGCTCGGGCCGTGCGTGTCGAGCGTGTACGAGACCCGGTTCGCGATGCCGAACGCGTAGCTCCCGTTCACCGCCCACGGTTCCAGCCGCGGCAGATCCGTCATCAGGCGGTCACCATAATCGTGAGAGTTGGCCGCGGCAAAAACGGCGGTGCCGGTGCCGCGCAATGACCGCGGCGGAATTCCGGCATTTTCAAGAGCTTCCCATGAAATTTCAAGAAAAATGCGCTGCTGCGGATCCAGGCTTGTCGCTTCGCGTGGCGAAATACCGAAGAACGCGGCGTCGAAGCCGGCGATGTCATCGCGAAACGCACCGAATCTGGTGGCCGCCCTGACGGTCGCCGCCGTCGCCGGATCGCCGTCCAGATAGGGATCCCAGCGTCCCGGGGGAACCTCGCGCACCGCATCGCGGCCCGCCGCGAGAAAATGCCAGAATTGCTCCGGTGTATCGATATCGGGAGGAAATCGGCAGGCCATTCCGATGAGGGCGATGGGGTCGTCTGCCACGGCGGCGGCTCCAGGAGAAGCTTGCGATGACCCCCCATGGATCTTGCCCCATGATAATCAATTCGCACGTCGTGGCAATAGGTTGACATGTACGGAATTTCGTTATATTCGAGTAAGGTTAATGTGGCGTGGAGGTTAGGTCCCGACCCGGACAACGTGCGGGATTTCCCCCGCGCGAGCGCCGGCCGTACGGGTAGGGCTAGCCCTACCCCGGTTGCGGGGGGCCGGGATATGTGCGGGCCGTCACCGCATGCCATAGCGTCAGTGGCATGTTCCTGATCCGCGACCTGGTGTCGGCGCGCACCTGGCTCGCCATGATTCACCACCTGACCGGGTTCTTTCTCGGCACCATGGCGTTCTTCGTGGCCGTCGCCGGCCTGGCGTTCGGCGTCGGCCTGATCCCGCTGGCGCTGGCGGGCCTGCCCGTGCTCGGCTGTACGCTGCGGTTCACCAGCGGGTTCGCGCATGTCGAGCGCGCCAGGTTCGGGCTGCTCGGGGTGCGGATCCCGACCTGGCCCGCGTCGGCCAGGCCCGGTTTCCGGTGGGGGGTCGTCCCTCGGCGGCAGACGCTCTCCAACCGGGCCACCTGGCTCGAGACGGGGTATGCGCTGCTGCGGTTCCCGGTCAGCCTGGCGATGATGGTGATCAGCATGGTGGCGTGGACCGTCGGGCTCGTCATGGTGTCGCTGCCGTTCTACAACCGGTTCCTGCCGGGTGGCGGGGCGCACATCGGCGGCGCGATGCTGCACGGGACGGCCGCGCTGGCGGGGGTGTGCGCGGGCGGGGTCCTGCTGCTGATCGCGGCGGCGCAGGTCACGCGTGGCCTGGCTGTCGCCGACTCGATCGTCGCCAGGTACGCGCTCGGGCCGCCGCCCGATCTGGTGGCCAGGATCGCCGAGCTGGAGATCAGCCGGGAGCGGGTGGTGGACGCCGCGGAGGCCGAGCGCCAGCGCATCGAGCGCGACCTGCACGACGGGGCGCAGCAGCGGCTGGTGGCGCTGGCCATGGAACTGGGCCGGGCCAAGGCGAAGTTCGCCGACGACCTGGATTCCGCGCGGATGCTCGTGGATCAGGCGCACGCCCAGGCCAAGGAGGCGCTCACCGAACTGCGGAACCTGGTCCGCGGCGTGCACCCGCCGGTGCTGACCGACCGCGGCCTCGACGCGGCGCTGTCCGGCCTCGTCGCGCTGTGCCCGGTGCCGGTGGACCTGCACGTCGACGTGCCGGTGCGGCCGAAGGCCTCGATCGAGGCGGTCGCGTACTTCGTGGTGGCCGAGGCGCTGACCAACATCGCCAAGCATTCCCGCGCCAGCCACGCCAAGGTGGTCGTCGAGGGCCACGGCTACCCGGGCACGCTCACGGTCATGATCAGCGACGACGGAATCGGCGGGGCCTCGCCGGCCGGCGCCGGGCTGCGTGGACTGGCCGACCGGGCCGCCGGGGTGGACGGCACGCTGACCGTCGAGTCGCCGTCCGGCGGGCCCACGATCATCGCGGTGGAGCTGCCATGCGGGTAGTCATCGCCGAAGACTCCGTGCTGCTGCGCGAGGGCCTGATCAGGCTGCTCACCGACGAGGGAATCGAGGTCGCCGGCACGGCCGGGGACGGCGAGGGTCTGCTGCGAGCGGTCGCCGACGCCACGCCGGATGTGGTGGTCGCGGACGTGCGGATGCCGCCGACGTTCACCGACGAGGGCCTGCGGGCCGCGCTGGTGGTGCGGGACCGGTGGCCTTCGATCGGGGTGCTGGTGCTGTCGCAGTGGGTGGAGGAGCGGTACGCCACCGAGCTGATCTCCGGGCGCCCGCACGGCGTCGGCTACCTGCTCAAGGACCGGGTGGCGGACGTCACCGAGTTCCTCGACGCGCTGCGCCGGGTCGCGGCCGGGGGGAGCGCGCTCGACCCCGAGGTGGTCGCGCAGTTGCTCGCCCGCAGCCGGCATCCGATCGGCGACCTGACACCGCGCGAGCGCGAGGTGCTCGCGCTGATGGCCGAGGGCCGCTCGAACGCGGCCATCGCGCAGTCGCTGGTCGTGGGCGGCGGTGCCGTGGAAAAGCACATCAACAACATCTTCACCAAACTTGGCCTCGCGCCGGGCGACGATCGCGGGAACCGCCGCGTGCTCGCCGTGCTGCGCTACCTAGGGACGGGGTGAGCGGACGTGAGTTACCTCGCGATTGAGAGTTCGGGCGGATCCGGTGCGGGCTCCGGCGGTGCCGGCGGTGCTGGCGGGATTGCCAGCGGCCGGCTGCACATGACGCCAGGGCGCGTGGCGGCGCTGACGATCGGCGTGCCGATCGTGCTGGCGATGATCGGCTGGCTCAGCCTCACCCTCGTCGCCTTGCTGGATATGGAGAGCTTCCCGGTCAACGTCACGATCCCGGTCGCGGGCAAGCAGCTGACCGCGCAGATAGACGGCAACGTGACGGTGCGGCAGCAGGCCGGTGTCAGCAACGGCAAGCTGACCGGCATTGCCAAGTACAACCTGATCCGCCCGTCGGTCACGACAAGCCGGACGGCCACCGGCTGGCGGGTCGGGTACCGCTGCGACATCGGGGTCGGCGACTGCACGCTGAACGGGACCCTGGTCGTGCCGTCACAGGCGTCGTTGTCCCTGGACACCGCCGGCGGTGACGTGTCGATGGCGAGCTACACCGGGATGCTGACGCTGGACCTGGCAGGCGGGAACCTGAACGCCGGCACGCTGACCGGCTCGCAGATACAGGTGAAAAGCTACGGCGGTGACGTGACCGTGAACACGCTCGACGCGCCGGTGCTGCTGGACACCGACGGCGGGAACATCAACATTCAGGCGGTGACTTCTCCGGCCGGCGGGACCGTCCGGTCGTACGGCGGCGACGTGACGATGACGTTCACCAAGGTTCCGGGCGGCTTGGAGATCGACTCGTATGGCGGCAACGTCCAGCTGACGCTCCCCGGGCATCACTACCTCTACGACGTCCACACCGATGGCGGCAGTCAGCACATCCCGTCTTCGGCCGACGGGGCCCAAGACAGGATCACCGTGAACAGCGACGGCGGGGACGTCAGCATCACCGAAGCGAGCTGAGCAGGTCCGTCACGCTGGTGGCGCCGAGATTGCCCGGCACGGAGACATAGAACACGACGGGGGCCTGGCCCGTGGCGCGGTCGACGACCACCACGGCGGCAACCTCGCTGGTCCACGCCAGGTGCTCGCCCGGGTAGGTGACCTTGAGCCGGATCTCCCAGGCTTGCTGGCCGCCGATCTTCGTGGCGTGGCTGCTGGTCGTGCTGCGCGCGTGGTGCAGCGCCTTGTCCGTGTCGATCGCGGCCGCGGCGTTGGCGGCCTCGGTGGACAGCTTCTTGTCCTGGAGTTGTTGCGGGAGCAGGCCGGCGCACGCGTTCGCGGACCAAGGGATGGCATGCCCGCCGACGTGCACCTGGCCGTCCGGTGCGCCCTCACCGCTGGTCCAGGTCAGCGGGTTGTTGCGCATCGGGCAGCCGTCGCGCCACGGTGAGTTCAGGATCTTGTAGGACAGGCCGGTAGCGGTGTCGGAGATCGAGGCCGGCGTCTCGGCGGTGGCCGCCGCCAGCTTGTCGGCGGTCGGCAGCTTGCCCATCTGGAAGATGATCCAGGCGACCGCGCCGAGCGCGCCGAGGGTGATCACGGCGAAGCCGCTCATGAGCTGGACGCGGTGCCGCTGCTTGCGCCGCCATCGTGCCGGATCCATGGCGACAGCGTAAATCTTCGCAATCAGGCGCAGAAGGGGTATGTCATTACGCTTCGGACTCCGCCCGCGCGGATCCTGCTGGCTTTTCCAGGCCGTGCCCGGATCACCGGCCGCCCGGCGGGTCAGCTACAGGCTCGATCGGCGTCGGTTAACGTGGCGGATTTTCCCTTCGTGGTAACGGGACCCTTGGTTACGAGGGTCGATCTACCACAAGGGGAAATCGTCCACGTTGTTGGCGGACCTGCCGTGCGCTCCTGTCCCGGTAGCCGCACACTGCACTCCAGGCACAGGAAGCGCGCGGCCACGCAAGCAAGCGCGGCAACGGGCCCGATGCTTCGTCCGGGAATTAGATCAAACAATGCGGTCGGCGCAAATGGCGAAGGTGGGCATGCGGTTCCGCGCCTGGGCCTATTATCGGTGCATGCGGCCGACGGATTACCTGCCGCGGTGGGGGGTCACCGGCGACTCGGGTCCCGTACCGATTGGGCCCGCGATGACAACCCTGAGGTCGGTGATCGCGCGCCTTGCGTCGCTTGTGCGCTGTGCGGGAGTCGTGTACACGGCGATTCAGGTAACAATCTGGCAGCCATTCTATACCGCCAATTCATCGCGCTTGGTGGCTCCCGTCGTCGCCATGGCATGGGGGTTGGTCGCGGTCGTTTATCTGCGGCGACGATCGCCCGCGCCGTTTTTCGCCTGCCTGGATTCCGCCGTTTACGTCATGCTCGCGCTCAGCGCTCAGGCGGCCGTGGCGTCCGGCATCGGTGACCGCGCGTTCAGCTGGCTGGTCATCAGCCTGTCGAGCCAGCTCATGGTCCCCGCGTGGTACGCGCCGGCCGCGTTCTCGCTGCCCGTGGCGCTCGCCTCGCCGGTGGCGTACTGGATCGGTGCGTGGCAGATCGCCGGCACCCAGACCAGGACCACGACGGCGACGGCGATCTTGCTGGTGACGGTCGCTGGCGTGCACACCTTCGGCCGGCGGCAGCTCTATGCCAGGGCCGCGGCGGCCGACGCCGCCCTGGACCTGGCCGACCGGGCGGCCAGCGAGCAGTACGTCGTACTGTCGCGGAACATCGAACGCCGTGAGCACGAGCGCCTGGTGCATGACACGGTCCTCAACACGCTGACGGCGCTGGCCCGGGCAGGCGGTGATGACGTCGCCGAGATGGTGAACCGCTGCCGGCACGACGTGACGCTGATCGAGGCCGCGCTCGGCGCGCCTCGGCCCGGCGAGCCGGAGCCCGAGCCTAAGGACCCGGACCTCGCCGGAAACGTGCACGCCGTGGCCGGGGAGATGCGCGCCCGTGGCATGACCGTCCACGTGAATATCGCCGGCGACCGGACCCGTCGCGTCCCCGCGTCCGTCGTCACCGCGCTCGCCAACGCCGCGCGCGAGGCGCTCACGAACGTCGACACCCACTCGGGGTCCAGGGAAGCCTGGGTCGAGGTCGACCTCGCCGAGCAGCGGACGGCCAGCCCGGTCGAGGTGACCGTCCGCGACCAGGGCGCCGGCTTCGACCTCGCGCACACAGACCCGCTGCGGCTCGGCCTGCGGCGCTCCATCACAGAACGCACCGCCGATTGCGGCGGTCAAGCCTCGATCTGGTCGGCGCCCGGGAAAGGGACCACAGTGCGTCTGCTGTGGCCCGCGGATCACGAGGTCCGGCCATGGTGAGCCACCACCACGGGGTGGTGCGGGACACCACCGAGTTCGCGCTGCTGCGCATGGTCGGCGTGCTGGCGTCGATCTTCCCGCTCGCCGCGCTGATCCAGGTGCTGGCCAACCTCCATGCCTACCGCCAGCCCGCGGTGGCGGTGGCCGTCTGGCTCGCCATGTTCCCGGTCGGACTCTGGCTCGTGCCGCGGCTGCGGACGGACGGCCTCACGAAAAGCGAGTCGGCCGCGGCGATCCTGATCGCGCTCGCCGTGGTGGCCGTCATCGGCTGGGAGCACCGGCCGCACCTTGCCATCGGCCGGGTCGACCTTGCCGTCCTGGGCACGGCCTGGCTGCTCGCCCTGGTCACGCTCAGCAATCCGCCCTGGGTCTGGGTGCCGGGAGCGCTGAGCGTGTTCGCGTCGCACGCCGCGCTGCTCGTGCACGCCATCGGCGCGAACCGGTTGAGCCTGACCCAGCTCGAGGCGGCAGGGTACATCCTCGTCGCCAGTTTGTGCGCGTTCGCCGCGTTGCGGCCGACCATCGCCCTGCACACCCGCATCGCGGCGCGCCGCGCCTTGCTCGCGAGCAGGTCCGAGGCCGAGCAGGCCGCGGCCGCCGCCGTTCAGGAGGACCGAAGGCACCGGCTCGCCCTCCTCGAAGCCGAAGCCTTGCCGCTGTTGCGCGCGATCGCGGACGGCACGCTTAGCCCCGCGGCCGACGGCGTACGGCAGCGGTGTGCCCAGCACGCGTCGGCACTGCGGCACTCGCTGACCGACCGCGCCCCGGTCACCGGCGGCCTGATGGCCGCGCTCGAACCCGCGCTGACGGCGGGGAGGGCACGCGGGCTGCTGGTGGACACGCGGGTGATCGGCGATCCGGGGGCCCAGATACCGCAGGTCGCGCGCGCGGTCGTGGCAACGGTGGAGGCCGTGCTCAGCGGGCTCCCGCCGCAGCAGATCACGCTGACCGTGCTCGCGCCGGGCGACGACGTCGAGCTCTACCTGACGTTCGCGGGGCCGGCCGGGAGCCTTCCCGACGTGGCGCGAGACGTCCCGGCCGCGGCGCGATGGCGTGCGGTTCTCACGGCCGGCGAGACCGGAACGGCGTTGCTGGAAATGACGTGGAAAAGTGGAAAGGGGGTGCTTCGTGACCGCCGTCATTGACATCGCGGCCGTCGATGATCATCCGATCATTCTGGACAGCTTCGCGGCCTGGGTTATGGCAGCTGAGGGCGACATTCGCGTCGTCGCGACCGCGGCGACCGTGGGTGCGCTGCTCGCGGGACCCGGACGTCAAGCCCATGTCGTTCTGCTCGATCTTGATCTTAATGACGGGACCAGTGTTGAACGGAACGTAGCCGACATCCTTGCCGCGGGCCCGGCGGTGCTCGTGCTCTCGGCCTCCGACAAGCCGGTCGCCGTCCGGGCCGCGATGCGCGCCGGCGCGCTCGGCTACGCGGTGAAGAACGAGCAGACGACGCAGATACGGGCCGCGATTAAAGAGGTCGCCGCAGGCAGGGACTGGATTTCGCCGAGCCTTGCCTACATCTTCGCGACCGACGACGACGCTGACAGGCCGGTTCTCAGCCAGCAAGAGACACGCGCGCTCCAGCTCTATGCGACTGGAATGCCGATGAAATCAGTCGCGCGGAAGATGACTATTAGTGACGAGACTGTCAAGCAATACCTCGGGCGCGTGCGAGAAAAATACGCACGCGCAGGTCGCGCCGCGTCCACTAAATTGGAGTTGTATCATCGAGCCGTCGAGGACGGGCACCTCCCTCCGCCTCCTTAGCCGCTATTCCCCCCCTACGCGGTGCGGGAGTCAGGAAGTACCCGTCCTCGGCCCTTTTCGTTACTCTGGCTAATTTACATTTAAGACGACTGTAATGTCATGACCCCCATTCTGGGGTCATGACGAACAGTTACTGAGCGTTTACTATTTGAAGTGGCAATATCAAAGCCATTGAGCTACGCCTTGGCGGGGACGGGCACCAGCACCGATTCCTGGGCGCGCACGGTGGCCCGGCTGAGTGCCCAGGTGGCGACGAAGCCGATGGCCAGAGCGATGAGCACGCCGAGGTTGGCGAATGCCCAGGCTCCGGTCTTGCCGCCGAGGCCGAACGGCGCCAGGAAGTACCCCTGCCAGTTCAGCCACCCCGCCGCGGAGTTCGTCACCAGGCCCCAGCCGAGCACGGTGCCCACCACCACCGTGATGACCGGCGCCCACCGGATGTCGCCGTACCGGCCGCGCACGGTGAACAGATCCCGCTCCGCGTAGTCGTGACGGCGTAGCGCGATGTCGGCGAGCATGACGCCGCACCAGGCGGCGATCGGCACGCCGAGGGTGATCAGAAACCCCTCGAACTGGCCGACGAAGTTGTCCGCGAAGAACACCACGTAAATGCTGCCGCCGGTCATCACCGTGCCGTCGATCAGCGCGGCCACGAAGCGCGGCACCCGCACGCCGAGCGTCAGCATGGCCAGGCCGGAGGAGTAGATGTCCAGCACCGAGCCGCCGATCAGGCCGAGGATGGCCACGATGGCGAACGGCACCAGGAACCAGGTGGGCAGCAGCGTCGCCAGCGCCCCGACCGGGTCCTTCCCGATCGCGGTGCTCAGCGACGTGGAGGAACCGGCCAGCAGCAGGCCGAACACCAGCAGGAACACCGGCGCGATCGTCGACGCGAACGTCGTCCACCAGACCACTCCGGTGCTCGACGCCCGGCGCGGCAGGTAGCGCGAGTAGTCCGCGGCGCAGTTCACCCAGCCGAGCCCGAAGCCCGTCATCATGAATACCAGCGCGCCGATGAGCTCCTGAGTCGAGCCGCCCTTGATCGCGGACACCGTGTGCCAGTGGATCTTGTCCGCCACCAGCGCGATGAACACCACCGTGAACACGCCGGTGACCACCGTGATCCAGGTCTGGAGGCGCATGATCAGGTCGAAGCCCATCACGCCGCCGAACACGGTCAGCGCGACGACCAGGATGAGCGCGATGGCCTTGGTGGCGTCACCACCGCCCCAGCCCAGCCGACCGAACACGGTGGCGCTGGCCAGCGTGGCGAGGATGACCAGCACGGTCTCCCAGCCCACGGTCAGCATCCACGAGACCACGGTCGGCAGCCCGTTGCCGCGCACGCCGAAGGCTGCCCGGCTGAGCACCATCGTGGGCGCCGACCCGCGTTTGCCGCCGAGCGCGATGAAGCCGCAGGCCAGGAACGACAGCACGATGCCGACGACGCCCACCACGAGCGCCTGCCAGAACGAGATGCCGAACCCCAGCACGAACGAGCCATAGGAAAGCCCGAGCACCGAGATGTTCGCCGCGAACCAGGGCCAGAACAGGTCCCGGGGCTGGCCCTTGCGTTCCTCCTCGCCGATGACGTTGATGCCGTTCGTCTCTATCTGCATCACGCTGTCAGCCATGGCTGGGTGCTCCCCTCACTGGTCCATGATCGCTTTGCGCTGCGCGCCATCGACCGGGATGTGCGCGCCGTTGATGAAGCTCGCCAGCGGCGAGGCGAGGAAGGTGACGAGCGCCGCGACCTCGTCCGGCTCGCAGATCCGGCCGAACGGGATGGAACGCGTGGCCAGTTCGTGCGCGCGGTCCTGGCTGACGCGTTTGTCCCGGGCGAGTGCCTTCTCCAGCGTGTCCCAGCGGTCGGTGTTCACCGGCCCCGGGTTCACCGTGTTGATCCGGACGCCGTACCGGCCGTACTGTTCGGCCACCGAGGACGCGAAGTTGATGTCCGCCGCGTTCGCCACGCCCGCGGTCATCTCCCAGTAGCTCGGCTTCAGGCCGTCGTTGCCGACGACCAGTACGATGGCACCCTCGCCGCGTTCCCGCATGTGCGGTATAACAGCACGAACCGACCGGACATATCCCATGAACTTCAAGTTCAGGCTGGACATCCACTGCTCTTCGGTCAGGTCCTCGAGCAGGCCGCCGGGGGAGCTGCCGGCGCAGGTGACCAGGATGTCGATCTTCCCGAACCGGTCGAGGGCCGTTTTGACGCAGCGGTTGACCTCGTCGGTGACGCTCATGTCGCCGGCCATCGCGATGATCGTCTGCCCGGTTTCCGCCGCGATCTTCGCGGCGGTTTCCTCGAGCGGGCCGGCGTTCCGCGCGGTGATGACGACGTCGGCTCCCTCTTTCGCGAGGTGTTCGGCGACCGCACGCCCGATGCCCTTGCTCGCGCCGGTGACGAACGCGACCTTCCCGTCCAGCCGCAAGTCCACGCGATCCCTCCCATACCGTCTGATCCGATACCGTCTGACTCGGATGTCTGTCCGGTTGGCCGGATGGTATATCAAATATCAGGCTCTTTGGAAGGCATAACGGCATCACTGCTTGGTCCCGTCACTGCGGTCAAGCGCCGCGAGCCGTCTGGTCGCGCGATGCCTGGGCGGCGACACGGGAGGCATGCCGCCCCGGCCGCGACGGCCACCGCGGCCAGCGTGAGCGCGCCCGCCCGGAGGCCGGTGACCGCCACGAGCGCGCCCGCGGCCGGCATGCTGGCGCTCTCGGCCGCGGATTCGGCAGTGGAGATCACGCCCGCGGCTCGTCCGAGCGTCCCAGCGGGGGCGAGCCGCTGCAGGGTGGTAGCGGCGACCGCGTAGAACACCGTGCCGCCGGTGCCCCAGGCGAACGCGCCGAGGTAGGCGACCCGAAGCCACGGCGTGCCTGTGTACAAGGCCGCCGCCAGCCCGTAGCTGATCGCGCCCGCGGCAAGGAGCCGTACCGCCGGCCGGATCGTCGGCCGGATCGTCGGCAGGGTTGTCGGCTGGGTTGTCCGCAGGCGCCGGCGAATGACCGGGAGCGCCAGGCCGGTGACGATCGCCCCGATCCCGATCGCGGCCTCGAACAGCGCGAACTGGGACGGCGGCCGGTCCAGTACGCGCCGGACATACAGCGGCTCGACGACAAGGAACGCCCCGGACGTGAAGATGACCCCCATCCGGGCCAGCGCGACGCGGCGCAATCCCGGATCCTGGGCCACTACCGTCGCACCCGCCGTTACCTTGCGCAACCGTGACACCCCGCCGGCCGGGCCCGCCCCGGCCTCGTGCGGCTCGTCCGGCAGCGGGAGAACCGGGAGCGGGAGCACCACCAGGACACTCACCAGGTACGTGACGGCGTCGGCGACGAACGCCGTGCGGAACCCCGCGGCCGCCATGAGCACGCTGGCCGCCAGCGGGCCCGCCACCTGCCCGATCGAGGCGGTGACCCCGAGCAGCGAGTTCGCGGCGAGCAGATCATCGGGCGCTACGACCCGCGCCGGGAGCGCGCTGCTCGCCGGACTGCACAGTGCCCGGGCGGCACCGCAGGCGGCCGCCATGACGTCCAGGAACACCAGCGATCCCGCGGTGGCCATCCCGAGCGATGTGGCGGCGGAGCACAGGTAGCCGGTGATCAGCATGGTCCGCGGTCCGAACCGGTCGGTGAGGCCGCCGGTGAACGCGGTGAGCACCACGGGCGGACCCGACCAGCACAGCGCCGTGACCGAGATGGCTTCCGGGCCGGCGCCGAAATGGTAAGCGGCGAACCCCCACAGGACAATGGCCGCCGCCCAGCTGCCGACCCAGCTGACCGACTGGCCTGCCAGCAAGAACGCGAAACGCGGATCACGGAACGAAGGACGGACCGGGCGCGCCGGAACACGGCGCTCGCCAGGGAAAACAGGCATGACAAAAGACCCTCCACGCGAAGCTGCGACGATTGAGCGCTGCAGCCGCGGCGTCGCGCGCGAAGGCCCCGGGGAATACCCCCGTCGTGCCTGCTTGCCTTACCCGGTGCCGGGCAGGGGAAGACGGATCAGTCTCAGGCGGATCGCGCGGATGACGCAGCAGCGTGGATGGCCATGGTCATAAATCTGTGTACCTCCGTAGCCGGCTCCTGGGTACCCGGCAATGTACGGACGCCAGACGTTCAGCGCAACCGAATTACGCGTCGGCTCGGCCCGCGCTTTCAGGTGGGGTATTCCTTGGTGTTCTTGGTGTAGGTGAGGCCGGCCGGGGTGGTCCAGGCGCGGGATCCGTCCGGGTTCTGCCGGACTGTCCAGCGGGGGTCTTGCTTGAGCAGGTTGTGGTGGTGGCACTGGATGCCGCCGTTGCACGCGCAGCTCCGGCCGGCGGGCCAGGGCTCGGCGTGCTCCCAGTCGCTGCCGCTTGCGGGGCGGCCGCAGCCGGGGAACATGCACTCCCCGTCGCGGACCTGGACCATCCCGCGGAGCACCGGCCCGGGCTGATACCCGGCCGACTCGTAGCGGTGATCGCATGCCCCGCTGGTCTGGATCGGGTGGAGGCGGACAGTGCGCAGGCTGCCGCCGATCTCCAGGCGCCAGGTCCCGTACCCGCCGTCCGGCCCGTCTCCGCCGTCCGGTCCGTCCCCGGCTGGGGTGAACCGGGCCGGGGTGAACCGGGCCGGGGGCATGGCTGCCCTGTCCGGCGGGTCTGCGGCCTGTTTCCGGCTGGGGCTGGGCGGCGGAGCCGCCTCGGGTCTTCGTTTCCCGGCTTGCCCGAACCCGATTGCCCGGCCGTTCCGGTCGGTGACGATGATCCGGAAACTACTGGCGGGGTTGCGGGCGGCCTGCCCGGCCAGGCGGCGGGCGAGGTCGGGGTCGAGGGCGCCGAGGGCGGGAGCGTGCCCGGCCCGCTGCGCGTACCGGGTCAGGTCGGCCAGCGGGATGACCAGGTCCACGTTGGCGGCCAGGCCCTCGTCGCGCCCCGCGCCGCCCGGCCCGGCCGGCCCGCGGCCGTTCCCGCCGTCCCTGCCGTCCCCGCCGTCCTGGCCGTCCTGGCCGTTCCCGCCGTTCCCGCCGTTCCCGTCGCCGTCCTGCCCGTCGCCGTCCTGGCCGTCGTCGTCCTGGTCGTCCTCGTCACCGTCGTCGCCCCGGTCCTCGAGGTCTCGGGCGTCGTCGCCCCGGTCCTCGTTTCCGTCGTTGTCCCGGTCCTCGTCCCGGGCGGTCTCGTCCCGGGCGTCGTCGCGGGCAGTCGTGTCCTGCGCGGTCTGGTCACGGTCGTCCGCGTCGTCCCAGGCCTGCGCACCGTCCTCCGCCAGGCCGTCGTCGGCCGGGCCGTTGCTGAGCAGGCTGTCCCAGTCGTCCTCGTCCCGCCCCGTGGCGTCACTTGCCCGGCCGGCTGCGTCCCCGTCCTGGCCGGCTGCGTCCCCGTCCTGGCCGGCTGTGTCCGTGCCCCGCCCGGCGCCGCCGGTGCCGCGGCCGCGGCGGCCGTCGCCGTGCGGCGTGCCGGGCTTGGCCTTCCGGCTCTTGGCGGGGGCGCCCTTCGGCTGGCAGGTGCGGGCGTCGCGGCCGGTCAGGAGATCCAGGAAGGCGAGCACGCGGAGCTGCTCCATTGTGCCCTCGATACCCCAGGCGCGGTAGGCGCGAGCCCGCCCGTTGATGCCCTGGCTGGCCTTGAGGGCCTCGTCGGGCGGCAGGCTGTACCCGGCGAGGCCGCAGGTGCCGGCGTGCTCGCGGAAGAACCGGACCCGGGCCTCTTCCCGCTCGGCCTGCTCGCGGCGCTTGATGGCGGCCTCGGGGTCGGCGTTGACGACGGCGCGGGTGATCAGGTCACGGATCCGCGACCACGTCTGGCCTGCCCACTTATCCGCAATCTCGGCCTCGGCCTGCCCGGCCTGCTCGTCGGTCAGGACGGCGGTTTCATCCGCTATCAGCCGCGCTTTCGAGGCGTTCAGTATCCCGGCGTCGAGGGCGGCGGCGGTCAGCGGCAGCCGAGTCTCCAGCACCACCGCCAAGCCCGTCAGCGTCTCCGCCGCGTGCGTCGTCACGGCCAGCTCGCAGGCAATCTCGGCACCCAGGTCCTTGCGCCACACCGACGGCACTGCGCCCGGGATCCGGGTCACCGCCCCGGCGGCAGGACGGCGCCGCACCAGTTCCCGGGCGGCGGCGAGCTTCTGGGCGTAGATCCAGGACTCGATGGCATCCCACCGCCCGGCCGCGACCACCACCTCGGCGTCGTCCTGCCCGGCGTACCGCCGGCCGGGCCCGGCCGCCTTGGTGAGCTGGGCGGCCAGGGCGAGACCGGGGAGGTCGCGCCGGGGCTGCTCTCCCGGCCGTCCACCCGAGTTCTTTCGAGGTCTTGCACGATCTCTGTTCATTACTCGAATATTAACACGGGTAGATGCGCCACTGCCGTTAGGAATCGCCGATTTTAAAATCTATTTCGATGCTAGAAAGGGCTTCGCGGAGCAGAAGGGATATATCTGGGTTTGTCGCGATATGGCCTTGCTCTTCCGCTGCACGGGCTGACCCGGCGAGGCAATCCTGAAATTATGCGGACAGTTACCCTGCCGGTTCGGATTCTGCTGGCTTGTTCCGGGGCGTGCCCCGATCGCTAGCTGCCCGGTGGGTCAGCGGCAGGCTCGATGGGCCTCGGTTAACGTGGCGGTTTTTCCCTTTGTGGTAACGCGGCCCTCGCGTACGGGGGTCGATCCTCCACGAAGGGGTAATCTTCTACGTTGCTGGCGGGACTGCCGGTGCGCTCCTATCCCGGTAGCCGCACACCGCACTCCAGGCACAGACGGCGCGCGGCCAGGCCCGGCAGCCTGCCGACAACCGGCACGACACGCGCGCGCAATTCGCCAGCACGGGGTAACCGCCCGCAATAATCTGGCGCACCTGACGGTGCGCCCGGCATAAGCCCAAATATCGTGACATGGGCGTGGGTTGAGCTGGTGCGGTTGGGCTGGCGCGGGTGGGGCGCGGGGTTGGGTGGCACGGCTGGCGCGGGCGGGCTGGCGCGGGTGGGGCGCGGGTTGGGTGGCACGGGGTGGGTGGCGCGGGCGAGGTGCGGGTGGGCTGGGGTGGCGCGGGTGCACGACGCGGGTGGGCGCGGGGTGGCGGGGCTGGCGTGGGCGGGGCGGACGCGGGCGGGGCGGGGCTTCGTGTGGCGCTTTAGGTGTGGCGGGCGTGGGGGATGCGGCCGCCTGCTAGGACCATGGCGACCTGGCGTTCGGACAGGTCGTGAAGTAGGTGTATGTCGCGGCCGTGGCTGGTGGCCGTTACGGATGGCTCTCCCGTGGCTAGCTGGCCGCGCAGGTCGTCGAACGTCACGAGGTCGCCCCGGTCGATGGTGTCGTAGTCGTCCGGATCGGCGAACCGGAGCGGGAGAATGCCGAAGTTCGCCAGGTTCTGGAAGTGGATGCGGGCGAACGACTTCGCGATGACCACGCGCAGGCCGAGGTACCGGGGCGCGATGACCGCGTGCTCGCGGGAGGACCCCTGACCGTAGTTCTCGCCGGCCACCACGACGTGCGGTCCGTCGGCGCGGCTCGCGTACTCGGGGTCGATCTGGCGGAACACGTACGCGGAGATCGCCGGGATGTTGCTGCGCAGCGGCAGCACTTCGGCGCCCGCCGGGAGGATCTCGTCGGTGGAGACGTTGTCGCCGGCCTTGAGCTCGACCGGCCCCTCAAGGCGGTCGGGCAGTGGGTCGAAATCCGGCATGGACGCGATGTTCGGGCCCTTGACCAGGTCCTGTTCCCGCGCCTGCGCGACAGGGAGCGGGGGGACGAGCATCGAGGTCGTGACGTGCGTGCGCTGGGGCAGCGCGAGCCGCGGATAGGCCATCCCGAGGTCCCGCGGGTCGGTGATCTCGCCGGTCAGCGCCGCGGCCGCGGCGGTCTCCGGCGAGCACAGCCAGACCGAGTCCTCCGCCGCACCGGACCGGCCGGGGAAGTTCCGCGGGACGGTGCGCAGGCTGTTGCGTCCGGTGGCCGGCGCCTGACCCATCCCGATGCAGCCCAGGCAGCCGGACTGGTGGATCCGGGCACCCGCCGCTATCAGGTCGAGCAGCCATCCGCCGGCGGTCAGGTCGGCGAGGATCTGCCGCGACGTGGGGTTGATGTCGAACGAGACCTGGTCCTGGCTCTGCCGTCCCTTGACGATCTCCGCGACGATCGCGAAGTCGCGCAGTCCGGGGTTGGCCGACGAGCCGACCACGACCTGGAAGACCGGCTCGCCGGCCGCCTCACGGACCGGGACCACGTTGCCCGGGCTGGACGGTCTGGCGATCAGCGGCTCGAGCGCGGACAGGTCGATGCGGTCGGTGACGTCGTAGCCGGCCCCCGGCTCGGCGCGAAGCTCTCTGTAGTCCTGCTCGCGCTCCTCGGTGCACAGGAACTCGCGCACCGCCTCGTCCGCCGGGAACACGGTGGTGGTCGCGCCGAGTTCGGCGCCCATGTTCGCGATGACGTGCCGGTCCATCGCGGTCAGCCCGGACAGGCCGTCGCCGTGGTACTCGATGATCCGGTTGACGCCACCCTTGACGCCGTGCCGCCGGAGCATCTCCAGCACGACGTCCTTCGCCGATACCCAGTCGGGCAGGCTGCCGGTGAGCTCGACGCCCCAGATCTCCGGCATCCGCAGGTACAGCGGCTCCCCCGCCATCGCCATCGCCACGTCGAGGCCGCCGGTGCCGACCGCCAGCATGCCCAGGGAGCCGGCCGCGCAGGTATGGCTGTCGGAGCCCGCGAGGACCTTGCCGGGGATGCCGAACCGCTGCATGTGCACGGGGTGCGAGACGCCGTTGCCCGGCTTGGAGTACCACAGCCCGAAGCGCCGGCAGGCGGAGCGGAGGAACAGGTGATCGTCCGGGTTCTTGCTGTCCGCCTGGAGCAGGTTGTGGTCGACGTACTGGACCGAGACCTCGGTCGTCACGCGATCCAGGCCTAGCGCTTCCAGCTCCAGCATGACCAGCGTCCCGGTTGCGTCCTGGGTCAGGGTCTGATCGACCGAAAGCGCGATCTCGGTGCCCGCCCGCATCTCGCCCGCAACCAGGTGCGCGGCGATCAGCTGCTGTGCCAGGTTGCATCCGGTTTTCGCCATGCGCGGCGGCTACCCGGCCGCCCGCCCGCTATGCGCCCCCGAGGTTTGGGCTGGTCGACGTCGGCAAGGTGAAGGCAAAGCATAGCGATACAAGGGGAGAGGCCATGCCAAAGGCGCAGATCAAGGACGAGAAGACCTACCGCAAGCTTCGGGAGAAGGGCGAAAGCAAGGAGAAGTCCGCGCGAATCGCGAACGCGAGCGCGGGCTCCTCATCCAAGAGCGTGGGCCGCAAGGGCGGCAAGAGCCCGTCCTATAACGAGTGGACCAAGCAGGACTTGGTCAAGAAGGCGAAGGAGATCGGCATCAAGGGCCGGTCCGCCATGAACAAGTCGGAACTGGTCAAGGCGCTGCGTAACCACTGATCGCGATGCAGGCAGAAGTTACGCTGTCCGAGGTCCGCACCGTGGAGACGCGGAACGGCAACGTCCGGTATGTCACCAAGGACGACAACGGTGCCGAGTACAGCACGTTCCGCGAGGACATCGGGGAGCGCGCGAAGCGGCTGCAGGGCCAGCGGGTCCGGCTGGTGTACCACGAGGAGACCCGCGGCAGGTACACCAACGTCTACCTGGACCAGATAGAGCCGATCGGCAGGCCGCCGGAACCGGAGCCAGAAGGCGACGCGGCCGAGGCCGCGTGGCGGACCGCGGTGGAAGCCGCGCCATGGCTGGTGGGCGAGCCGGGCGAACAGGGTAAGCCAGTCCCGCCGAAGAAGCTCTACGACCAGCTGAAGCCGTTCGAGGAACGCGTCGAGGCGGACATCGAGGAGCACCGCCAGGACTCCTTACCGTGCCGGGTCGCGGTCCGACTCCGCGCCGAACGTCGCGTTGTGGGACGTCGCGTGGCTGGCCAGGTAGCGGCGAGCGGCATCCCAGGTGAGCGGCGGCGCCGCGGGCGCGCGGGGCAGACCGCGCAGCTCATGATGGAAGCCGGTAAGGGCACGGAAATGCCGGGGATAGCGGTCCGGGTCCACCGCGACGAGCTCGCCATGCCGGCTGGCGTACCCAGTCGCGGCCCGCCACTGCTCCGCGGTGGGCAGGCCGATGGAATGCGCGCCGTGCGGGAAGACGGTCAGCCGGATGTCGTCGTAGGCGCTCGTGCCCGACAGGTAGCCAGTGAGCCGGTCCAGCGACGGCTGAGTGCCGAACAGCGCCCAGTACGGCACCGACCTGGTGCGTATGGTCAGCATGGGGTCCATGAGCAGGAACGAGCTGACGAGTAGCCGGCTCGACGGCAGGCCCTGGTCCGCGTACCAGTGGCGGAACAGCTCCGCGATCAGCGGGCTGGTGTCCTCCGGCTCGCCGAAGCGCAGCCGTTCCACCGTCAGCCCCAGTTCGCCGGCGAGGGCGTCGATGTCGGTGGCGAGCGGCTCCGCGAAGCCCCATTCCGCCTCCGGGCTCTGCTGATCGGCGACGGGCGGCTGCCACCTGTCCCGGCGCGCGCCCTGCCGGCGGAGGAACTCGACGACCCGGGAACTGCCGTGCTGGAACTCGCGCTCGGTGGCTCCGCCCAGCGCGCCGAACTGGAACACATGCCGGTCGCCGACGGTGGTCACCGGCCACGTGCGCGTGCAGTCGACCACGACGACCGTGCCGCCGGGTTCAAGGCATTCGGCCAGGAAGGCACGGTACGGCGCGGGCAGCTGGCGGAACTTGACCCGGAAGTAGGCCATCCCCGCGATCATCAGCCGGTCCTGGACGGGGTCGTGCATGTGATGGAGCGCCATGCCGGGATTTGCCGCGAGGAACCGCTGCCCGGCCGGGCTCATCGCCCGCATGTCCGCGGCCGGCTCGTCCGGGTCCAGGCCGCCCGTCTTGACGGCGAGCAGCAGCGTCTGCGGCAGCCACGGCGCGCCGAGCGCGGCGGCCAGATGGGTCAGCGCACCGTTCGACGACCCGATGAACACGACCGGATAGCGCCGCCGCGGATAGTGCTGGACCACCCAGGAAGCGAGCTGGTCCGCGCGGACCTCGCCGACGCGCCTGGCGGTGACCGCGTCCATCCGGCCCGACTGGCGGTAGATGGCCGCCAGCGCTGATTCGGGCAGGCGCTCGATCCGGCCCACCAGCCAGTCGACGGAGGGCTCGAGCAGCCGGCCTGCCCGCGGCGGGAACAGCGCGAGCACGGGCGCCTCGTGCCCGTTCAGCGCGGCTCCCAGCACCCGCATCATCGCGCTGGCTGAGTCGAACTCGGCCACGGCGCGTCCGGCGCTTACCACGAGCGCTCAGCGTCCTTCATTCCGATCGTGCTACCTGGGATCCAGCCCCCGAAACCAGGAACGGCGCGGCCACGGCGGCCACCGTGTCCGGGGCCCGGTGGAAGACATCGTGACCGGCCCCGGGCAGGTGCGCGACCTGGCCGTCGGGCGCCAGCGCGGCGAGCCGTCCGGCCCAGTCCGGTGACGACAGGCGATCGTGCTCGGCCCGGATGACAAGCACGGGTGCACCGATCCGCGGCAGCGCCCGGTCGATCGGGTCCCGCGCCGCCATGCGCAGGGTGCCGATCGCACGCGGCAGGCTGGCGCAGCAGTACTCGGCAACGTTGAGGACCCGGAGGGACGGCTGATCGCCGAGGGCACGATGCACGCGGCCAAGGAGCCGGACGCGCCACCGGGACTCCCGTCGCGGGGAGAAGGGCGTTTCAGGCGCGGGCAGCGTCGCCAGCCAGCGCAGCCGCCGCCGGGCATAGGGCGACATCGTGGGGCTGAGCAGGATCAGCCGCGCCACGGCATGCGGATGGCCGGCGGCGACGGCGGCGACGACCTGCGTGCCGAACGAATTGCCGAGCAGCTGGACTGGTGCGCCGTAGCTCGCGGCCAGCCATTCCGCGACCAGTGCCGCCTGTTCGCCGACCGATAGCGATCGCCGGGGCTTGTCACTGTAGCCGAAGCCAGGCGGGTCCAGAATCCGCACCTGGATGCCCTTGGCGGTCAGCGCACGCGCCAGCGGCACCATCGAGCGGCTGGCGGTCACCAGTCCGGGCAGCAGGGCCACGGCGGGCGACGGCGACGCCGACGCCGACGGCGGCGACGGCGACGACACCGACTCGAGCGCGTGCAGGCGCAGCCCCCGCACCGTCCGCCAGCTGTCGCGGAACCCGGCGGGCGGGACCATTACGGGTACAGCTCCCGGACCCGGGTCCAGGCGGCCAGGCCGAGCACCACGACGGCGGCCAGCTCGATGGCGGCGGCGACCGCCAGGCCCGCGCCGAGCGCGGTGAGCGTCGCCGGCGCCAGGCCCGCGACGATGGCGGCGGCCAGGAACGATATGGCCAGCAGGGCGAGACCGGCGAGCACGCTGGGCACGGGGCGAGTGCGCACGTATCCGCGCTCCCTGGCCGCGACGAGCGACCCGGCCAGTATCCCGATCCCCGCCGCCTCGAGGATGCCGGCCGCGATGCCGGGCCCGCGGCTCCCGCCGGCGGAGGTGAAGCCGTAACCGATCGCCAGGACGAGCAGCCCGACCGCCGCGGCGAGCCACAGCTCGGCCTGCGGTTTCCTGGTGACCGCACGGGCGGACTGTTCGGCCAGCGAGGTGCGGGCCGCCCGGCTGAGCACCAGCAGCGCCCAGGCGCCGATGCCCACCGCCACGATCACGGCCGCCGCTGGATCGGCGCCGTTCGAGGCGGCGCTGGCCAGCAGCCCGATCATGATCATCAACGTGCCCGGCGCCGCGGCGGCCAGCTCGAACCCGCCGATCCATTCGCTGCGCTGCACCAGTTCCCAGCCGGCCCAGCAGACCGCGGCCAGCGCGACCAGCGCGGCCAGGAACTGGAGCCACCTGGCCGCCTGGGCCAGGTCGCTCGAGGCGCCCATGCTTGACGGCGCCAGCGTCCCGTCGGCCGCGATGAGGAACGCGGTGCCGAGCGCGAACACGACGGCGGCCGCCACGACCAGGGCGGCGGGCCGCAAAGCCTTGACGATGTGCTCCATGGTGGTTTTACCGCTGCCCTCGCCGCCGGGCCGGAAACGCCCGAGGTTTGGCTTGGCCGCCGCTGGGGAGCGACGACGGATCCGATGAATGGAGGACGGATGGGGAACGTATTCGATGTCCTCAGCGAGGACCATCAGGAGGTCAGGCGCATGCTGGCCGAGCTCGAAACGGGCCCGACCAGGGCGACCGGCGCGAGCGACGATCAGCTGCTGCTCCGCAAGCGCATGGCGGAGCAACTGATCATCGAGGAGTCGCGGCACGAGGCCGTCGAGGAGATGCACTTCTGGCCCGCCGTGCGCGAACATCTCACGGACGGTGACCGGCTGGCGGACGAAGCGACCGGCCAGGAGCAGGAGGCCAAGGAGGTGCTGAACAAGCTCGACAAGCTGGATGCCAGCGATTCGGAGTTCGAGCAGCTGCTCAGCACGTTCACCGCGGCCGCGGTGGAGCACATCGCGTTCGAGGAGAACCAGGTCTGGCCTGGCCTGCGGACGGCACTGAGCGCGTCGGCGGCCGACGAACTCGGCAGCAAGCTCGCGGCGGCGAAGAAGAACGCGCCGACGCGGCCGCATCCGCACACGCCGCCGTCTCCCGGCGTGCTCAAGGCCACCGGCCCCGCCGCGGCGGCGGCCGACAAGGCCAGGGACGCGGTGACGGGCCGCGGCGATTGACCGGCAAGTCGCTCCCTCCCGGCGGGACGCATAACTCCGCCGGGATGGGTAGCGGCGCCAGATGACTCACATCGACGACACAAGCAAGCACCGCGGGAACGGCGGTGAGACCCATCAGATCGCCGGCGAAGGCCAGGCCAGGCTGACCACGCAACAGGGCGTGGTGGTCGGCGACGACCAGAACACGCTACGGGCCGGGGAGCGCGGGCCCGCCGTGCTCGAGGATTTCCACTTCCGGGAGAAGCTGTTCCACTTCGACCACGAGCGGATACCGGAGCGGGTGGTGCACGCCCGCGGGTTCGGGGCACACGGGTACTTCGAGAATTACGAACCGCTCACCGACCTTACCCGGGCGGACCTGTTCGCCGAGGCGGGCCGCCGGACCGAGGCATTCGTCCGGTTCTCCACGGTGGCCGGCAACAAGGGCTCCTTCGACCTGGCACGAGACGTGCGCGGGTTCGCGGTCAAGCTCTACACCAGGGAAGGCAACTGGGATCTGGTCGGCAACAACATCCCGGTCTTCTTCATCCAGGACGCGATGAAGTTCCCCGACGTGGTGCACGCGGCCAAGCAGGAACCGGACCGGGGATTCCCGCAGGCGCAGACCGCCCATGACAATTTCTGGGACTTCGTCTCGCTGATGCCGGAATCCGCCCACATGCTGCTGTGGATCATGTCCGATCGCGCAATCCCCCGCTCGTTCCGCTTTATGGAAGGTTTCGGGGTACATACCTTCCGGCTGGTGACCACCGCGGGGAAATCGACATTCGTGAAATTCCACTGGAAGCCGAAGCAGGGCATGCAGTCGGTGGTGTGGAACGAGGCGATCAAGATCAACGGCGCCGATCCCGACTTCCACCGCCGGGACCTGTGGGACGCCATCAGCAGCGGCGAGTTCCCCGAGTGGGAACTCGGGCTCCAGCTGTTCGACGACGAGTTCGCCGACCGGTTCGGCTTCGACGTCCTCGACCCCACCAAGATCATTCCCGAGGAAGAGGTGCCGATCCGCCGGGTGGGCAGGCTGGTCCTCGACCGCGTGGTGGACAACTTCTTCGCCGAGACCGAGCAGGTGGCGTTCTGCACGCAGAACATCGTGCCCGGCATCGACTTCACCGACGACCCGCTGCTTCAGGGCCGCAACTTCTCCTACCTTGACACCCAGCTCAAGCGCCTCGGCAGCCCGAACTTCATGCAGCTGCCGGTCAACGCGCCCCGCTGCCCGGTCGCCATGTTCCAGCAGGACGGCCACATGACGACCACGCTGAACCCGGTGACCAGGGTCAACTACGAGCCGAACTCGTGGGGCGCCGAGGGCGGCCCGCGCGAGGACCCGGCGGCCGGCTTCACGACGTACCCGGACGGTGCGACGGCCGGCCCGAAACGGCGGCTGCGGGCGGCGAGCTTCGCGGACCACTACAGCCAGGCACGGCAGTTCTTCGTCAGCCAGACCGAGATCGAGCGACGGCACGTGATCGACGCGTTCGTCTTCGAGCTGAGCAAGTGCGAACGGGCGGAAATCCGCCAGCGGATGGTGGCCGGGCTGCGCAACGTCCACGAAGACCTGGCGGCCGGCGTCGCGGCCGGGCTCGGCCTCGACGGGCTGCCGGAACGCCTCACCCCGGCCAGGGAGCCGGTGACCGACCTGCCGCCCTCGCCCGCGCTCAGCATCATCGCCAACGGCCCGGACAGCTTCGCCGGCCGCAAGCTCGGCGTGCTGGTCACCGACGGGACGGACGCGGCGGCGCTCGAGCACCTGCGCACGGCCGCCGCCGAGCAGCACGTGACGACCGAGCTCGTCGCCCCAGCCATCAGCGGTATCGACACCGGGAACGGCACCCGGATACCGGCTGGCCAGCAGATCGACGGCGCGCCCTCGGTGCTCTACGACGCCGTGGCCATCCTCGCCTCGAAGGACGGCGCGGCCGAGCTGGCCTCGGTCCCGGCGGCGAGGGACTTCGTCACCGACGCCTACGCGCACGCGAAGTTCATCGGCTATACCGCTGACGTGCTGCCGCTGTTCCAGGCGTGCGGCCTGGCGGATCCGCTCGACGACGGCTTCATCGCCCTCGACCAGAGCTCACCTGCCGATTTCCTCGCCAGGTGCGCCCAGTTGCGGTTCTGGAACCGGGTAAGGTAGCCGCCGCCGTTTGGGGTCAGGCCGGCCGGGTAGCGGGCGCCACGATGAAACCCCGCGGAGGCGACGTGACGATGACGAGAGTGTTCCGCCGCGCGGTCGTGACGGGAGGCGCCGGGTTCGTGGGCGCGCACGTCTGCCGGCGGCTGCTCGAGGCAGGCACCGCGGTCGTCTGCCTGGACAACCTGCTGACCGGCAGCACCGAGCTGGTCAAGCGATTGCATTCGTGGCCCGGCTTCGAGTACCGGAACTGCGATGTGACGGTGCCGTTCGACGTGGCCGGTGATGTCGACCTCGTCCTGCACCTGGCGTCTCCCGCGTCCCCGACGGCCTACGGCCGCTTCCCGATGCAGACGCTGGAGGCAGGCAGCCTCGGCACCCGGCACGCGCTCAGGTTCGCGGAACGGGCCGGTGCCCGGTTCGTCCTGGCCTCCACCTCCGAGGTGTACGGCGACCCGGAACAGACCCCGCAGCCGGAGACCTACTGGGGCCATGTGAACCCGGTCGGGCCGCGCAGTGTCTATGACGAGGCGAAGCGATTCGCCGAGGCGATGACCGCCGCATACTCAAGTACCGGACGCGTCGACGCCGCGATCGCGCGGATCTTCAACAGCTACGGTCCGGGCATGCGAGCCGACGACGGCCGGATGGTGCCCACGTTCGCCTGCCAGGCGCTGCGCGGCGAGCCGCTCACCGTCACCGGCGACGGCAGCCAGACCCGGTCGCTGTGCCACGTCAGCGACACCGTCCACGGGCTGCTGCTGCTCGCGGCCAGCGACCTGGCCGGCCCGGTCAACATCGGCAACCCGGACGAGGCGACAGTGAACGAGATTGCCGCCAGGATCATTGCCCTGGCGAAGTCGTCCTCGCGCATCAGGTACGTGCCGCGGCCGGAGGACGACCCGATGAGCCGGTGCCCCGACCTCAGCCTCGCCCGGTCCGCGCTCGGCTTCGAGCCGCGGATCTCCTGGCAGCAGGGACTCACCGAGACGCTGGACTGGTTCGCCCGTTTCGTCCGGCCCGCGGCGCCGGCGGCGAGCGTCCCCGCCGGAAGATGGTGATGCAGGCCAGTGGTGGCGCCGGCGGTGGCTGGTTTGGCGGGCGACGGGACGGGCAGCGGGTCTTCCGACAGCGGGGACACGGTACCTGATGGGGAGGTGTCCCCGCCCTGCCGATCGTGAGTGCAAGGAATAGGGCAAGGAATGAGGACCTGGATCGAAGGCTGGCCGGTCTACCGGCAGCTCACCGGCAAGGACCCGCTCGGTCGCGGCGCGGCCGCCAAGAGCCAGGTCAGCGCCGGCCTCACACCGCGCACCCGCGACGCCACCAAGGTCGTCAAGTCGATCTGCCCGTACTGCGCGGTGGGCTGCGGCCAGAACGTGTACGTGTCGGGGCAGTCCGTCACCCAGATCGAGGGCGACCCGGATTCGCCGGTATCCAGGGGGAGGCTGTGCCCCAAGGGTTCCGCCTCCCTCCAGCTCACCACCGGATCCGCCCGCGAGTACCGGGTGAAGTACCGAGGTCGTTATGCCAAAGATTGGGTAGATCTTGACCTCGACACGGCGATGGACATGATCGCGGACCGGGTCATCAAGACCAGGCGCCAGGGGTGGCAGTGGGAGGTCGACGACAAGCGGACCCGGCGGACGCTCGGCTTCGCCAGCCTCGGCGGCGCGACGCTGGACAACGAAGAGAACTACCTGCTCAAGAAGCTGTTCACCGCGCTCGGCGCCATCCAGATCGAGAACCAGGCGCGTATTTGACACTCCTCCACCGTCCCCAGTCTGGGGACCAGCTTCGGCCGCGGCGGCGCCACCACGATGCAGCAGGACCTGCAGAACTCCGACTGCATCGTCATCGAGGGCTCCAACATGGCCGAATGTCACCCGGTGGGCTTCCAGTGGGTGATGGAGGCCAAGGCGCGCGGCGCGACGATCATCCACGTCGACCCGCGGTTCACCAGGACCAGCGCCATGGCCGACCTGCACGTGCCGCTGCGGGCGGGCTCCGACATCGCGTTCCTCGGCGGGATCGTCAACTACGTGCTGACGAACGACAAGCACTTCCGCGACTATGTGGTGAACTACACCAACGCGGCGACGGTCATCAGCGAGGACTTCGCGGACACCGAGGACCTCGACGGCCTGTTCTCCGGCTTCGACCCCGAGAAGCGCAGCTACGACGTGCAGGCCTGGCATTACGAGGGTACCGAGGTACAGGCCGCGTCCGGTGAGCGCGACAAGCTGTACGAGATCCGCCAGGCCGGACGCGGTGAGGCGCACGGGTCCGGCGGCGCGCACGTGCCCTCGCCGAACACCGACCCGACCCTGGAGCACCCGCGCTGCGTGTTCCAGATCCTGAAGCGGCATTTCTCCCGGTACACCCCGGAGATGGTGGAGCAGATCTGCGGCGTGCCGGCCGCGACGTTCGACCGGGTCTGCCGGGCGGTGACCGAGAATTCCGGCCGCGACCGGACGACCGCGTTCGTGTACAGCGTCGGCTGGACCCAGCACACGGTCGGGGTGCAGTACATCCGCACCGCCGCCATCCTCCAGACGCTGCTCGGCAACATCGGCCGTCCCGGCGGCGGCATCATGGCGCTGCGCGGGCACGCGTCGATCCAGGGCTCGACCGACATCCCCACGCTGTTCAACCTGCTGCCCGGCTACATACCGATGCCGCACGCGCACTCGAACGAGGACCTCGACGCATTCGTCGAGGCGGAGGGCACCGACAAGGGCTACTGGGCGAACATGCGGTCCTACCTGGTCAGCCTGCTGAAGGCGTACTGGGGCCCGGCCGCCACCCCGGACAACGACTTCTGTTTCGACTACCTGCCGCGACTGACCGGCAGCCACAGCACGTACGAGACCGTGATGGCCCAGCTGGCCGGTGACTGCAAGGGCTACTTCCTGCTGGGCGAAAACCCCGCGGTCGGGTCCGCGAACGCGAAGCTCCAGCGGCTCGGCATGGCCTCGCTTGACTGGCTGGTAGTGCGCGACTTCTCGCTGATCGAGTCGGCGACCTGGTGGCTGGACGGGCCGGAGATCGAGACCGGCGAGCTGCGCACTTCGGAGATCGGGACCGAGGTGTTCTTCATGCCGGCCGCCGCGCACACCGAGAAGGACGGGTCGTTCACCAACACCCAGCGGATGCTGCAATGGCATCACCAGGCGGTGGAACCGGCCGGGGACGCGCGCAGCGAGCTGTGGTTCGCCTACCACCTGGGCCGCAAGATCCGTTCGAAGCTGGCCGGGTCTGCCGACGAGATGGACCGCCCGATCCTGGACCTGACCTGGGATTATCCCGTTCACGGCGCGATCGCCGAGCCGGCGGCAGAGGCGGTGCTCGCCGAGATCAATGGCTGGGGCGCTGACGGCAGTCCCTTGGCTTCGTATGAGCAGCTTAACGACGACGGTTCCACGGCCTGTGGCTGCTGGATTTACTGCGGGGTATACGCCCAGAACGTCAACCAGGCCGCGCGCCGCAAGCCGGCCAAGGAACAGAACTGGATCGCGAACGAGTGGGGCTGGGCCTGGCCGGCCAACCGGCGCATCATCTACAACCGCGCGTCCGCCGATCCGGACGGCAAGCCGTGGAGCGAGCGCAAGGCGCTGGTGTGGTGGGATGAGTCGGCCGGGCAGTGGACCGGGCACGACATCCCGGACTTCCCGGCCGGCAAGTCACCGCACTACCGGCCGCCGGACGGCGCGACCGGGGCCGAGGCGCTGACCGGCATCGACCCGTTCGTCATGCAGGCGGACGGCAAGGCATGGCTGTATGTACCGTCCGGCCTGCTGGACGGTCCGCTGCCCGCGCATTACGAGCCGCAGGACTCCCCGTTCCCGAACCTGCTCTACGGCCAGCAGCGCAACCCGGCCCGGCAGGTGGCGCCGTTCAAGCATCCGGACAACCGGTTCCAGCCCAGTGGGACGGAGCCCGGTTCGGACGTGTTCCCGTTTGTCGCGACCACCTACCGGCTCACCGAGCACCACACCGCCGGCGGCATGTCCCGCTGGCTGCCGTATCTGGCCGAACTTCAGCCGGAGTTCTTCTGCGAGGTGTCGCCGGAGCTTGCTGTGGAGCGCGGGCTGGAGCACCTCGGCTGGGCCACGATCGTGACCGCGCGGAACGCCGTGGAGGCGCGGGTGCTGGTCACCGAGCGGATTGCTCCGCTGACCGTGCACGGCCGGGTCCTGCACCAGGTGGGCATCCCGTACCACTGGGGGCCGAACGGCCTCAGTACGGGCGACGCGGCCAACGACCTGGCCTCGGTCAGCCTGGATCCGAACTCGCACATCCAGGAGGTCAAGGCCTTCGCCTGCGACATCAGGCCGGGCCGGCGGCCGGGCGGACCTGGTCGCTTGGCGCTGGTGCGGGAGTACCAGCGGCGGGCCGGTATCACTTCACAGACAGGAACCGAGCAGTGAACCTCCTCGACATGCTCGACAGCTATCCGGACGCGCCGCCGCGGATGGGGTTCTTCACCGATACTTCGGTCTGCATCGGGTGTAAGGCGTGCGAGGTGGCGTGCAAGGAGTGGAACCACGTGCCGGAGGACGGGTTGTCGCTGTCCGGCATGTCCTACGACAACACGGTCGGGCTCGGGGCTGACACCTGGCGGCACGTGGCGTTCATCGAGGAGCGCCGTCCTTCCGAGTCCGGCGGTGACCTCCGCTGGCTGATGTCGTCCGACGTGTGCAAGCACTGCACGCACGCCGCCTGCCTGGACGTCTGCCCTACTGGGTCGCTGTTCCGTACGGAGTTCGGCACCGTGGTCGTGCAGGAGGACATCTGCAACGGGTGCGGGTACTGCATCCCCGCATGCCCGTACGGGGTGATCGACCAGCGTCGCGGAGACGGCCGGGCGTGGAAATGCACGATGTGCTACGACCGGCTCGGTTCCGGTATGGAGCCGGCCTGCGCGAAGGCGTGCCCGACGGATTCGATCCAGTTCGGGCAGCTGGACGAGTTGCGAGGGCGGGCCGAGGGGCGGGTCGCTGAGTTGGTGGAGGCGGGCGTTGCCGACGCCCGGCTGTACGGGGCGGACCCGAACGACGGTGTCGGCGGCGACGGCGCGTTCTTCCTGCTGCTCGACGAGCCGGAGGTGTACGGCCTGCCGCCCGATCCGGTGGTCACCACCCGGGACCTCCCGTCCATGTGGCGCCACGTAGGCGCCGCAGCCGCCTGCATGGCCGGCGCCGCCTTCGCCGCCTTCGCCGGGGCCGCGTTCGGAAGGGCCGCCCGATGACCGCCCAGCGCTGGCGCGGCAAGCGCCGGGTCGAGCAAAACATGGTGCCGCGGGCGGAGTTCACCTCGTATTACGGCAAGCCGATCCTCAACAAGCCGGTCTGGGCATCGCCGGACATCCCCGGGTACCTGTTCCTTGGCGGCCTGGCCGGCGGCTCGTCGCTGCTCGCCGCCGGTGCCCAGCTCACTGGCCGTCCGGTGCTGGGCCGGATCGCCAAGACCGGCGCGTTCGCCGGCGGCGCGCTGTCCATGGTCGCGCTCATCCACGATCTGGGCCGCCCTGCCCGCTTCCTCAACATGCTCCGGGTGTTCAAGGTGACCTCGCCGATGAGTGTGGGTTCGTGGCTGCTGGCCGGCTACGTGCCGGCGGCAGGCACGGCGGCGTGGAGCGCGCTGACCGGGCGCCTGCCACGACTCGGCGCTGCCGCGACCGCCGGGGCCGCCCTCCTCGGCCCCGGCGTCGCGGCCTACACCGCCGCGCTGATCAGCGACACGGCGGTGCCGGCCTGGCACGACGGGTACCCGGAGATGCCGTTCTTGTTCACCGGTTCCGGCGCGATGGCGGCCGGCGGGCTCGGCCTGCTGGCCGCCGTGGCGCCGGCGGGCGGACCCGCCGAGACCGCGCCGGCCCGCAATCTGGCGCTGCTCGGCGCGGCGATGGAGTCGGCCGCGCTGGAGCGGATGGAACACCGGATCGGCATGGTGGCCGAACCGTATTCCGAAGGCCGGGGCGGCAGGTACGTCAAGGCCGGGAAGCTCCTCGCCGCGCTCGGCGCCGCGGGGGCGGCGCTCAGCGGGCGCAGCCGGACCGTCGCCGCCACCTCGGGCGTGGCGCTGCTCGCCGCGTCGGCGGCCACCAGGTGGGGCATCTTCCATGCCGGGCTGGCCTCGGCCGACGACCCCAAGTACACCGTGGTTCCGCAGCGGCAGCGCCTTGCCGAACGCGCCGCGGCGGCCGGGACCGGTGCCGTGGCCGGCGCCGTGGCCGGGACCGGTGCCGTGGCCGGCGACCCCGGCACGTCCTGACCCGCCCGTTCCGCCCGATCCACTGGGCGCGATTGCCCGATTTGCACGCTATCTCCGCAACTGTCACCAAGCATCGCAGGCGTGTTTTCGGTCGCTGGTTCGAGTGAGCGGGCGTTCCGCGGATCGTCCAGGGTGAGGCGTCGAGGGGCGGCCGTCGATACAGGGGGGTATGCGGTCTTGTTTGTCCTGCTATGCGGAGCCTTGTTCCGCCGGTTCGCGCCGCTCGTTGCATGATCACGAAGGGTTGTACGTGCTATAGGCCACAAAACCCTTCGTGATCATGAACTATATACCCCTACCGGGTATAGAAGCTAGTTTGTTTATTCGAGTAGACGATCCGTCGCGGCCACCGGGGCCCCATGAAAGGATGCAAAATGTAGGCGTTCCGGGACGACGTGCGCTCACGGCGTGTCGCACGGCGCGGCTGCGATAGGCAGCCACCCACGCTCGAACTTGGGCATACCCGCATATTCGAGGCGCGAGAGCGAGCGGGCCGGATCATTGCGGACAGTTACCCTACCGATCCGGGGGGGTAAGTGTCCGCAATAATTCTCGAGCGTATCCCGGAGCCCGCGCAGGCCGCCGAACGGCAAGGCCGCGCTGGAACAACCGGGGCATTGCGGGCAGCCAGCACGGCAACCGACCCCGGCACGCCGGAAACGCAGGCGCGAAACTGGCCGACAAGGGTCCGATCCGGAGGGGGCAGGGGTCCGCGAGACTCCGGCGCGCCTGTCTGCGCGCCCCGAATGGGGAAATGTCGTGATGTGCGCCTTGGATGCGGACGGGCAGCGCCTTGGGTGCGGGCGGGCAGCGCGGGATGCGGGGGGCAGCGCGGGATGCGGACCGGGAGCGCGGGGTGCGGACCGGGAGCGCGGGATGCGGACCGGGAGCGCGGGATGCGGTTAGCGGCGGACGGCTGTGGGTAGCAGCGAGCGGGCACATCCTGCCGAACTCAGAGAGCCGAGGTGGTGCACATGACCGAAGCACCGCGACAGGCGCAGGCCGGCGTGGCCGGCGCGCTGAACGAACTGTCCGACCACTCGCGTGCTCTTGTCCGGCACGAGATCGCCGCGGCGCAGCGGGAAGTGCTGGCGAACCTCAAGGGAGGCCTGCCGGCGTTCGCGCTGCTTGGCGCCGGCGGGCTTCTCGGCGTGCTTTCCGTCGCGGCGTCATTCCGGCTGAGCCTGCGGCTCCTGGAGAAGGTGCTGTCGCCGACGGCGGCCGCGGGCACGGCCACCGCGGGATTCGGCCTGGCCGCGGGGGCGACGACGGTGGCCGGCCTGCGGCTGATGCGGGACGTCCCGCCGCTGTTCCCGGTGGAGACGGCCCGTGACGCGGCCAGGACCGTGGCGCAGACGGCGGAGCAGGCCACACAGGACACGCAGGCCACACAGGCCGACTGACACGCAGGCCGACTGACATGCGGGCCGACTGAGAGGATTCCGATGAGAGCACTGCTTTCCGCGCCGGACGACATCGCCGGGGAGGTCGCGATCGTGACCGGCGCATCGCGCGGGCTGGGCCTGGAGCTCGCGCGGGAACTCGCCCGCCAGTCGTGCCGTCTGGTCATCTGCGCCCGCGACGCGGCCGAACTCGATCGGGCGGCCGAGGACCTGAGATCGGAGGGCGCCGAGGTTATGGCCGTCGGCTGCGACATCACCGCGGATACGGCGCCACAGCTGCTGATCGACATGGCGATGGCAAGCTTTGGCCGCCTCGACATCGTCGTCAACAACGCCGGGATCATCCAGGTGGGGCCGGTCGAGAACACCCGCGAGAGCGACTACGAGTCCGCGATGCGCGTCATGGCCCTGGCGCCGGCCCGCATCGCACTGGCCGCCCTTCCGGTGATGCGCGAGCAAGGCCACGGCCGGATCGTCAACGTCACGTCGATTGGCGGCAAGGTCAGCGTGCCGCACCTGCTGCCGTACTCGATGGCCAAGTTCGCCGCGGTGGCGCTGTCGGAGGGACTACGCGCCGAGCTAGGCACGGGGCCGGTGACGGTGACCACAGCGGTGCCCGGCCTGATGCGAACCGGCTCGCACGTGCAGGCGCTGTTCACCGGGCAACAGGACAAGGAGTTCACCTGGTTCGCCTTGGGCGCGAGCCTCCCGCTGGTGTCGATGGACGCCAGCCGGGCGGCGCGGCGGATCGTGTCGGCGATGCGTACCCGGCAGAGCGAGGTCATCCTGACCCCGGCCGCGCAGGTCGCCGCTCGCGGCGCGGGCCTGTTTCCCGGCCTGACCGCCAGGTTGATGCACGTGATGTCGGCGCTGCTGCCGGACCCGGCCGGGCAGCCGCGGCACGTCGCCGCGGGCAAGGACATGCCGCCTGCGTTCAACGCCAAGCTGTTCCGGGCGCTGACCGCGCTCGGCCGTTCGGCCAGCCGCCGGCTGAACGAACTGAACGAATAACCCCTCCGCTAGACGTCGTAGCGGGCCCCACTGACCGTTCTGGTCGTCCATCACGCGTGCCGCCTCGTTGATCACGTCGCCGCCGATCCACGCAACGGGGCGGTCGCATGCCACCAGCGGCTCGTTGTCCGGTCCCCGTCCCCGCTCGTGCCCCTCGAGCAGCCACGGCCGCACGCCCGGGCCCTTCTCGTGCTCCAGATGGCTGTAGTCGTACAGGCGCCGGGCGATCCACAGCCGCAGCGGCCGGTCCCCCCACCACGGCTCGACGGACAGCGGGCTGGCCGACAGCCCCGGCAGCCGGATACCGGTCAAGTCATCGGCGCTGGTCCCGGGAGCGTCCAGGTCAGGCCCCCGGGACCAGCGGACGAACAAACGCGGGTGCTTCCGCGCCAGTTCGGTGACCGCATCGAGCGTTGTCACCGTCGGCATCTCCCCCATGGTTTACTTGCGCCGGGCGGCGGTGACACGTCGGGCGAGTTCGTCCTTGTTCATCGCGGAACGGCCTTCGATGCCGAGCTTGCGGGCTTCCTGGTACAGCTCGGCCCTGGTCTGGCCATTGGCCTTGACCTGGCCGTTGGCCTTGCCCCGCCCGGTTGCCGCGTCGCGCGCCTTGTCCGCCGCCGCTACCGCCGGTCCGGCGCTCTTCAGCACCCCGGGACGCGGTGGCGTGGCGGGGTGCGGCCGGGTCGGCGCCGTCTCCTTGCCGTCGCGGACCTTCGTGCCGATCTCGCTGGCTTCCTTCTTGGACAGCGCCTTGCGCAGCTTGGGCCAGACCTGGGTCTCCTCGAACTCGATGTGCTCGCGCCCGGACTCGGTGAACTCGGCGAGGAGCTTCTCGAACTTGGCATCGCCTGCGTCCAGCTTGGACAGCTTGTTCAGCACCTGCTTGGCTTCCTGCTCCTGCCCGGTCGCGGTGTCCGCGAGTTCGTCGCCGTCGGGCAGTTTGTCCCGCACGGCCGGCCAGAAGTACATCTCCTCCAGCGCCTCGTGCTTGGACTCCTCGATGATCAGCTGTTCGACCTGCTCCTTCCGCTTGGCCAGCGCGTCGTCACTCGCGCCGCGCCGGGGCCGGCTCTTCTGGAGCCGGGCCAGCATCTGCTTCACTTCCTGGTGATCCGCCGCGAGGACGTCGAAGATGTCAGGCATCGCGCCTCCCTTGTTGTGGTGGTGCTTCGCTTTCCAGCGAACGCGACGGTAAACGGGTCGCCCCCCGGGTCGCCTGGGTAGGGCGAGCGACTCACTCGAACGAGAGGGCTGCGTGCGTGCGCTGTTCCGCCCGCACGGCTGAGCTATAGACGGCTGCCGTACGGCGTATTAGCGTGATGTCCACGGTTGACGAGCCAGCCGGGTCCGGTGATCCGGCGGCCGTCTGCCTGCATGCTGCGTGCTTACCTGTTCCGTTCTCCCCGGGCCATAATCCGAGGGAGGCGGTACGCATGCCAGATCCGGCAGCATCCCGCACGGCGGTCGTCGTGGCACTACCCGCCGACGTCGACGACCGCAGCGCCGCCCAGGCCTACGACCAGCTTTTACGCGGCCGTCACCGGCGATGCGGAGGTGGTCGTCGCGGACTTCACCGCGACCGTGTTCTGCGGCCACTGGGCGCTCATCCGGCTGCTGTCTGTGCAGCGGCGGGTCGCGGCCCGCAACGGTCAGCTCCGGATCGTCGCGCCGCCCGGCGGCCCGGTGTTCCGGGTGCTGGAGATGACCGGCCTGGACAAGCTGCTCCGGGTGTTCCCGACCGCCTATCACGCGGCGGCCGCCCCCGTGGAGGTAGCGGCTGGCAGCGGCACATGAACCACCGTCCGTTTGGATAAATCAAGATCTTTCATCCGAACGTCCTTGGGTTCAACGTCATCGCGCCCCAGATACGCCCGATGGTGTCGGCGAGTTCGGCGATCTCCCGCGCGTCGCTGACGTGCTCGGGCTCCGCGGGGTTCATGCTCGGCGAGATGGCGCAGGACCACGGCGTGCTCGTCGAGGGCCGCCACCGCGCTCCACAGCTTGGCCTCCGCCGCCTCGGCCTGCGCCGCGGCCAGCGTCCGCGGCGCGAACTGGTGGCCTACGTGGCAACGGAAATAGGAGATCGACGGCAGCGAGACCTCAGCCATGCCGCCACCACACTCCGGGCAAGCCAGGCGGGTCAGCCGGGTCTCACCGCCCGCCAGGAAGCCTGGATCACTGCTGTCAGCCATCCTCGTCACGGCACTCTCGCGTTGCAAATCGTGAACCTCCCGCTCTAGCTGGGCAGACCGGCGAACCGCCCGCGTCACTGCCGCCGCAAGCTCGGCGGCAGGGACAGCCAGCGCACCCGGGGCCGCGGCCAGAGCGGCCTTGGGCATCGAGCCGTGCGGTGCCTCATCCGGGACCTCGACCAGCACCTGGCCGCCGGCTTCGGCCACATGAGCCGCGCCGACCGCGCCGTCATCGAGCATCCCGGACAACACCACGGCGGTCACCAGCGGACCAGCGGATCGCGCCGCCGTCTCGAATAGCAGATCCACCGCCGGCCGGACCCGGTTCACCCGGGGCCCGCGGCTGAGCCGTACCTTGCCGTCGTCCACCATCAGATGAAAATCCGGCGGCGCGACTAGTATCTCCGCCTCGCGCAGCGGCGCGCCGTCGGTGGCATGAGTCGCGGGCAGCCGCCCCTTCCGGCGCAGGATCTGCGGCAGGCGGCTGTCGGCCTCGGCGCCGATGTGGATCACCACCAGTACCGCCGCGGGCAGGTCCGCGGGCAGCTCAGTCACCATACGCAACAGCGCCGGATGGCTCCCGGCTGATCCGCCGACCACTACCACGCTGCCCACGCGCGCCTCCTCGACGTCAGCGGCGCCGCGATGCCTGCGAGGTCCGCGACTCGGCAGCGATCTGCTCGACCATCTGCTGGGCCAGGACGCTGACCTTGACGTTGGCGCGCTGAGATGCCCGCCGCAGGAGGTCGAACGCCTCGCCGGGTCCGCACCGGTTCTGGGCCATCAAGATGCCTTTGGCCTGCTCGATCACGGGCATGCTGTCCAGCCTGGCCTGAAGCCTGGCGAACGCGGAATCGTGCAGCAGTTCCCGCTGCGACCTGGCCTCGTGGCTCTTGTCCATGGTCGCCTGCAAGCGCGCCTTGGCCTGCTCGAATCTTCGCGCCTGTGCGTCGAATTCCTGTCGCATGGCCTCCAGGCGAGCACCGTCCGCCGGCTGCGCGTCGGCAGAGCCCGGGTCCATGGTCCCGACGCTACCACGCGGTCGTGGCGGCCACCGGGCAGCGGCCGGGGCTAGCCCCCCAATTACAAGCGGTATCATGGCAGTAACGGTTGTCGAGTCAGCCGCCCGGGAATTCCGGGCTGCTGTTGGCATGCCGGCAGATCAACCTGGTTCCTCCCGGAGGCACGCTTTCTCGCGAGAGGGGGTCCCGGTGCCTGATACCCAACATTCTTCGATGTCCGGTGGCGTGGCCGTGGTGGCCGCGCCAGCCGAGATCGATGTCACCACCGCGGAGCAGCTAAGGGTGGCATTGCTCCGGGCCGCCGGTCACCTGCAAACGGTGCTCGTGGCCGACCTGACGGGAACCCTGTTCTGTGATTCCGCCGGCCTCACCGTGCTGGTCAGAGCGCACCGCCGGGTCGTGGCCGAGGGCGGCCAGCTTCGGCTGGTCCTGCCCGCCGACGGCCCAGTCGCCCGGATCATAGCCCTGACCGGCCTGTACCGCCTCATACCCTGCTTCCGCAGCCTGGCCGAAGCCGCGGACCCGCGACCCGCCGCCACGACCTGGCGCCCGTCTGTCAGCGCCGCGCGACCCGCCTCGTCAGCGCTGTCCGCCCCGGTAAGCCTGAACTGATGAGTCAGGACCTGCTGACCGCATCCATCGCGGCCGCGGGATCCGGGCCGGTGATCAATCATGCTGTCCGGTGAGGCGGACCTTGCCTCCGCCGGGCGCCTGCGCGAACTGATCGATGCTCAGCTCGCCAGTGGGGTACGGCAACTGACGATCGACGTATCGGGATTGCGCTACGCCGACTCGGCGTCGGTCCGGGAGCTGCTGCTGGCGGCCAGGACATTGCACGAACGGGACGGGCATCTGATCCTGCTGCGTCCGCAGCGGCCGGTGGCCAGGCTCCTTGAGCTGAACGGCGCCGACCGGCTGATGACGATCAGCGCGACCAGCACGACCAGCACGTCGCCGCCGTGACATGTGACGAGGGCACCCCGATGGAGCCGCCGGCGCCCGCACCGGAGATGGTCGACGCCGCGCGGCGTCATCTGACCGGCCAGTACGCTTCCGGCGTGGACCTGCTGCTGTGGGACCTGGAAAAGCGGCCCATGCCAGATGGTGACGCCGTGCAGGCAGTGGTCTCCGCCCGTGCGGATGGGCACCGGCCGGACGCGCTGGACATCGCGTCGGCGAACTGCTGCGCTTCCTTGGCCGCCGACGCGAACTGATCGGCGGACAGCTGATGGCCGCGCCCCCTCGCGCCGTCGGCCATTCTGTCCGCGTCGCGATCACGACGGTGACCGGGACGCTCATGACCGCTGTTACGTGCCGCTGAGCGCTGGCGGCCCGGTGGTCGCGGTCGCGCTCTCGGGGCGGCCAAGCGCGCGATAGGTCCACCCTGCCGCTACCCACGTGCGCGGGTCGAGCGCGTGACGGCCGTCGGCCACGACGCGCCGGCCCGCCACAGCGCCGAATTCATCCGGGTCAGCGGCGGTGAACTCGGGCCACTCGGTGAGGATCAGCAGCACATCCGCGCCACGGGCGGCGTCGAGCGCGGTCGCCGCGTAGCCGAGCTGCGGGCACTTCTGCCTGGCCCGGTCCATGGCGGCGGGATCGTAGGCGGTGACCGCCGCGCCCGCCCGGGCCAGTTCCGCGGCGACCGCCATCGCCGGGGAATCCCTGATATCGTCCGTCTCCGGCTTGAAGGCGAGGCCGAGCACGCCGACCCGGGCATCTGCCAAGTGGCCGCCGGCGAGTTCCCGTGCCAGCTCTACCATCCGGTCTCGCCGTCCGGTGTTGATCGCGTCCACTGCGCGCAGGAGTGTCGCGGCTTCGGCGACGCCGAGCTCGGCGGCGCGCTTGCCGAACGCCCGGATGTCTTTCGGCAGGCAGCCGCCGCCGAACCCGAGCCCCGGCTGGAGCCATGCGCTGCCGATCCGTGGATCGTGACCGAGCGCTCGCGCCAGCAATGCACGCCGCGTGCACGGTACCGAGATATCCGGTGCCGAGAACGGTGAGCCGGAGCGTGTCGGTCATGCCGCCGCGCCCGCTGGGTGCAGGATGACCTTGGTGAATCCGCCGGTCCGCCGGTCGAAGTTCTCGTACGCCTCAGGCGCCTGCTCCAGCGGCAGCTCATGCGAGACCAGCAGCGATGGCTGAGCCTGACCGGCGATGATCAAGTCGCGCAGGTGCTCGTTGTACCGCTTGACCGGGCACTGGCCGGTGCCGAGCCGCAGGCCCTTCTGGAACAGCTTGCCGAAGTCGAACCCGATCCGCCCGTCCTTGGCGCCCTCGTCCGCCGCGCCGGGATCCTGCGGCATGTAGACGCCGACGATGCCCAGGCCACCGGTGGACCGGACACATTGGACCAGCCAGTCCATCACCATTTCCGCGTGCTCGTTGCCGTCCGGGTCGTGCGCTTGGTAGCCGACCGCCTCGATGCCGCAGTCCACGCCCAGCCCGCCGGTAGCGTCGAGGATGTGCTCGACCGGGTCCGCGGCCGAGATGTCGACCGGCGTGGCCCCGAACCGCTCGGCCAGGATCAGCCGGTCCGCGTGCATGTCGACCACGAACACCCGCGAAGCACCGCGGAGCCGCGCGCTGTGCGCCGCGAGCAGTCCGACCGGCCCGGCGCCGAACACCGCTACCGTGTCCCCCGGGCTCACCCCGGCCAGCACGGCACCGTGATACCCGGTCGGGAAGATGTCGGACAGCATGGTGAAGTCAAGCTCGAACTCCTCCCCCGGCGGCAACGGCAGCAGGTTGAAGTCCGCGAAGGGCACGCGCAGGTACTCGGCCTGCCCGCCGTCATAGGGGCCCATCTGCGCGTAGCCGTAGGCACCGCCGTCCACGCCCTCGACCGGATTGGCCCGCAGGCAGAACGAGGTCCAGCCGGACACGCAGTTCCGGCAGGTGCCGCACGAGACGTTGAACGGCACGCTCACCCGGTCGCCCGGCCGGAACCAGGTGACGCCCGGTCCGGTTTCCGCGACGATCCCCATGTTCTCGTGGCCGAGGATCTTGCCCTGTTCGACACTGGTCCGGCCCTCGTACATGTGCAGATCCGAACCGCATATGTTCGTGGTCGTCACCTTGATGATCGCGTCGCCGGGCGCCTCGATCCGCGGCTCAGGCACTTCCTCGACAGCGACCTGGAACGGTGCCTTGTAGACAACTGCCTTCATGAGCTCCTCCGTCCGGAATCCGCCGTGCTTCAGACGCGGCAGCCGCTACCCACAGCCCCGAATGCGAAACCGCCGGTGTTTGACGGCGCCTCGACCGGTAAGCCGACTGCGATGTCCACTGAAACTGAGTCAGAAGTGATGCCCCACGACGCGGTCCGGATCATGCTGCGTCCCGTGGCGAGCAGCCTACCTTTGGGGTTCTTCGCGTTCGGCAGCGGAACCGTGCTGCTCAGCGCGACGGAGCTGCACTGGGCACCGGTTACCGACGGCAAGCAGCTGATGATCATGGTCCTGGCGTTCGTGGTGCCGCTGGAGCTGATTTCCGGGATGTTCGCGTTTCTCGCCAGGGATCACGGCGCGGCGACCGGGCTGACTCTGCTCAGCGCCGCGTGGGCGGCGATCGCGATCACCGTACTCGGCGGGCCGCCGGGTGCCTTGAGCGCTTCGCTGGCCATCTTCCTGCTGACGCTGACACCGGTGATGCTGCTCATGACCGCGGCCTCGGTGCCGGCGAAACCGCTGTTCGCCGTCCTGCTGCTGCTCGGAAGCTGCCGGTTCGCGCTCACCGGCGTCTACGAGGCCAGTGGCATTGCCGCGACGGAGAAGGCGGCCGGCTGGCTGGGCGTCCCGCTCGCCGTGTTCGCGCTCTACGGCGGCTTGGCGCTGCTGCTGGAAGAGGGCAGCCGTCGCACCGTGCTGCCGCTGGGACGGCGCGGGACGGCCAGGATCTCGGTGGAGGGCGACCTCGGCCACCAGATCCAGCACGCCAGCAGGGAGCCGGGCGTACGCCGCCAACTGTAGGCGTTTACCGGGACACACCTGGGTAGCCGGCCGCCATGACTGCCTTCGGATACACCGCGATGGGGGAGCAGACGCCGGCCAAGCAGCTGGTCACCGACCTGGTAGCGGCGGAGATGGCCGGTTTCGACTTCTCCGTCATGTCGGATCACTATTTCCCCTGGATCGAGGAACAAGGCCACTCGCCCAACACCTGGGCCGTGCTGGGCGCGGCGGCGCAGGCGACCCAGCGGCTGCCGCTGATGACGTTCGTGACCTGCCCCACGTTCCGTTACCATCCGGCCGTCGTGGCCCAGCAGGCGGCCACCGTCGGTGTCCTGTGCAGCGGCAGGTTCACCCTCGGGCTCGGCGCCGGAGAGAACCTCAACGAACACGTCACCGGCTGTGGCTGGCCCGTCGCGCGGGTGCGCCAGGAGCGCCTCACCGAGGCCGTCGAGATCATCCGGGAGCTGTTCACCGGCGACTACGTGAACTACTCGGGCAGGCACTTCACGGTGGAACGCGCCAAACTGTACGACCTGCCGGACCAGCCGCCGCCGATCGGCATCGCCGTCTCCGGCCCCGATTCGGTCAGCCTCGCCGCCGAGCACGCGGACGCGATGATCACCGTCGAGCCGTCCGCCGACCTGGTCCGGCAGTTCGAGGACCGCGGCGGCACCGGCAAGCCCAAGTACGGCCAGCTCGCGATCTGCTACGGGCCGGACGAGGCGGCCGCACGCCAGCAGGCGCGGCGCTTGTGGCGCTGGGCGCTACCCGGCTGGCACGTGATGGCGGAACTACCGGACCCGCGCGCGTTCGAGGCCGCCACCGAGCACGTCACCGAGGACGACATCGCCGAACTCGTCCCCTGCGGCCCGGACCTCGGGCAGTACGTCAAAGCGGTCAAGCAGTACCTGGACGCCGGCTTCACCCACGTCGCGCTGGTGCAGGTCGGTGCCGACCGCCAGCACGGCTTCTTCGAGTGGGCGGCCAGCGACCTGCTCCCCGCGCTCCGCGAGCTCTAACCCCGGTAACGTTGGAATCATTGCGGACCGTTACCTACCCGGATCGGGGGGTAACGGTCCGCCAAAATCCAGCCCGCCCGCCGGCCTGCCCGAAATGGGTCAGATGTCCTGGTACAGGGGTGTGGGCTGCGCTATCACGGCCGGACCGGGAGACAGGCGGTGAGCGCACGTTGTTGGGCCCGCCGACAGTGAGCGCACGTCGTGGGCCCGCCGATAGTGGATAAAACCTCGAACAGCGCCAGGGAGTGCGCTGGCGCACCGCCAGCCACCTGATGCACGCCAGCCCCAGCAGCTATCGGGCAGGGTGCCGCAGACGGCCAGGCCGGCACATCCACGTTGCCGGCGGGCTTGGTGATGCCGCGCACCCGGCACACTCGGCGCACCCGGCGCGGCAGGCGCGGCAGGCGCGGCAGGGCGCGGCCGGGCGATGCCGCCCAAAGCACAGCTACTCGAGGCGTCGCTCGAAGAGCATTTTCGCCGAAGACGGGCCGTCGTATCCGTCGACGGGGCCGGTGACGGTGAATCCCATCGCGCGGTGGAACGCGATCGACCGGCTGTTGACCGGCGCGGTGACCGCGCGGACGACGCGGCGGCCATCCTTCACCGCTAGTCCGAAGAACGACTGATACAACAGTCTGGCCAGTCCGCTCCGCCGCTCCTGCGGTGCTACACCCACGAATTGGATATAGGCGCAGTCACGCTGACTTGGCGAGCAGAACCCGACCAGGAACCCGGCGAGTTCGCCGCCGGCGCCCTCCGCGACGAAGCTCGTGTCGTGGAAGTGGTCGAGGAACAGCCTCGGCAGCGCGCGCTGGACCGGGCGTCCCCACCAGTCGTCGACCACGGCGATAATGCGGTCGTAGTCGGCTGCGCGTGCGGTCCGCAGCGAGATGTCCCCTGTCATGTCCCCGGATCCTACGTCCAGCGAGGAAAACAGCGGGTTTAGCGCGCCGCCGGAGGGTAGCGAGGCGGCACGATGTATCCCCCGCTTCGTCCAGCCGCATATGTCCGCGTGGTGGGCGCGCGGAGCGCAAGCGATCCGCACGTCCTTGACCAGGTGCGGACCGTGCAGAACGCCGCGCGCATGCTCGGCTGGCCGCCACCGGCGATCTACGTCGACATCGGGCTGCCCGGCACCCACCGGCCCGGCACCGCGCTGAACCGGCTCACCGGTTACCTGACCAGCGACCGGCACGATGCGATCATCGTCGCGGACCTGTCACGGCTCAGCCGCGATCCAGCCGAAGTGCTCGCGTTCGCCGCTGGCTGCATCCGCTGCTGCGTCATCATCGAGGCGGTCGAGGAGGGCCGGATCGACCAGTCCCGCCTCGCGGCGCTCTATGCGAGCGTGCGGCGGACGCACGCACCGTCATTACCGCGGCAGTTCCGCCCACACGTCCTTACCCGATCCGGTGGGCGTGGCACCCCACCGGACCGCCATCGCCGCCACAGCGCTGAGGCCGTGCAATGGCGCGACGGGCAGTACCTGCCCGTTGCCTGACCCGGGCAGCGCGGCACAGTCGCGGACACCGATCCGGACCCGGTCCTCGCCGGGCGTTATCGTCACCGTGAAAGGCGACCGGGCGTGGAGGACTGCGTTGACGGCGAACTCGGTGACCACCAGCGCCGCGTCGTCGGCGACGACGCCGTGCCCGCCGGCCTCCAGCGCGGCCACCACAAAGCGCCTCGCCGGGCCGATCGAGTCAAGCGACCAGGCGAAGTCCCTGCTCAGCTCCCCAACCCGGGCCTCGGCGCCGGGCGGTCGGTATCCGACGATCTCGCCGTGCAACCGGCATACTTCGGCGATTCCCGCCGCCATCAGGTCACCGGCGGACGGCTCTGTCCGGTAACCGCACCACAGCGCGAACGGGAACTGCCGCCCGAGGCCGACCCACATCTCTTCCAGCTCGACGGCGGCGGTCATCAGGCCGGCGTCCCACAGGACCGCGACAAGCTCGCCGTAGACGCGGACGCTTCGCCCGTGTGCGGCGGGTTCCTCGATCAGCGAGCAGGCCACGCCATTGAAGCTGGCGGCGTCCGGCCTGCCGGTGGTCATGAGCCGCGGCAACAGCTCCTCGGCGTCCACCGCCAGGTAATCCCCGCGGGCCCGCGCCGCCGGGACGTCGACTCCCGCGGCGGCCAGCCGGGCCTCGAACGCCTGCCGGTGCTCCCTTGTCGCGATCGAAATCGCGACCCCGTCGTCGTGGAGGGCCCCGGCCAGATAGGCGCCGGCCTGGTCAGCCAGCTCCTCGTCCCTGCGGTAGAACTGGACAACGTGACCGCGCGGGCCGACCTCGGCGGCTCCGGTAGCGGCGGCCACAAGCACTCCCTTCAGCTCGCACACTGAAGACCGCCCGCCAGTGTAATGGAGGGACGCAAGTCTAGAGGTAAGGAGGCCGATCATGTCCCATGAGGAGGCGGCGCCCGCGGACCCTGGCACGCCCCTGGAGCTGGGAAAGGCTGGCTGGCAGGACGTCCTCAAGCGTGCCGTCAAGAAGTTCAAGGCGGATCGGTGCACGCTGGCCGCGGGCAGCCTGGCTTACCACTGGTTCCTGGCCCTGTTCCCGATGCTGATCGCCTTGCTCGGCCTGACCAGCCTGCTGCGTCTGGGCGCCGGTTCGGTACAGCGGCTCGTGCACGGAGCGGGCGAAGCGCTCCCGCCGGGAGCGTCGGGGGTGTTCAGTGAGGCTGTCCAGTCGGCCGCCAGCAGGCCGGCGAACGGATCGCTGACCGCGCTGATCATCGGCGTGGCCGTCGGCCTGTGGGGCGCCTCGGGCGGGATGGCGGCGCTCCAGACCGGCATGGACATCGTCTACGAGGTCCCGGCCGACCGCAAGTTCCTCGTCAAGCGGCTGTACGCGCTCCCGCTGATGCTGGCCACGCTGGTGTTCGGCGGGGTCGCGGCCGCGCTGATCGTGTTCGGCGCGCCCGTCGGGTCGGCCGTCCAGACGCATGTGCCGGTCGCCGGGACCGCGTTCGTCGTGGTCTGGACCGTGGTCCGCTGGGTGGTCGCGGTCATCGCCGTCTCGCTGCTGTTCTCGGTGTACTACTACCTTGCGCCGAACAGGGAAACGCCCCGCTGGCGGTGGATCAGCCCCGGCGGCCTGCTCGGTTCGGCGATCTTCGTGGCCGCCTCGGTCGGCTTCTCCTTCTACGTGGCCAAGTTCGGCAACTATGGCAAGACCTACGGCGCGTTCGCCGGCGTGGCCATCTTGATCTTCTGGATGTACCTGACCGGGATAGCGGTCATGTTCGGCGGCGAGATCAACGCGGAAGCCGAACGCGTGACCCGGTCAGCCGACGGCTAGCGGCTGTTCGGTGCCGGCCACGATCTCCGCCGTGCACTCGGGGCAGCGCCGGGCGGCGATCGGGATGCTCATCGTGCACTCAGGGCAGTCCCTGGTGGTCGCGGCCTGGTTCCGCTCGAACAGGCCCAGCAGCCAGGTGACCGGCATGACCATCGCGTAGTAGACCACCAGGGCCGCGACAAGGAACGACAGCGCGGCGGTCAGGAACGAGCCGTAGGTGAACTTCGCGTGGCCGGCCCGGAACACCAGGTGCGAGAAGTCCGGTGTGCCGCCGGCCAGCGCGATCAGCGGGTTGACGAACGAGGCCACGAACTGCTTGACCAGGTCGCTGAACTGTGTGCCGATCACCACGGCCACGGCCAGCTGAACGAGGTTCCCGCGCATGATGAAGTTCTTGAAGCCACTCATGCCGGTAAAGTTCCGGCGGCGCGGTGGATTATGCGGCCGGGCGGCGGGCGGCCGGTCAGGCGTGTCCGCGCTCTCGCCGCCTACCGCCACCGCGGTGGTCAGTACCTGGCAGTTCGCGCCATTCGTGAGCTTTCTGCTGATCGCGCTGGCAGCGGCCTACCTGGCCGGCGTCGCGACCGTGCGGCGCCGGCATCCGGCCCGCCCGTGGCCAGCCGGCCGCACGCTTTCGTTCGCCAGCGCGCTCGGCGTCATCGCGGTCGCCACGCAGAGCGGCATCGGCGGCTACGACGAGGTTTTCGCCGTGCACATGGTGCAGCACCTGCTGCTGATCATGGTGGCGCCGCCGCTGCTGGTGTACGGCCGTCCGGTCACGCTGCTGCTGCACGCGACCCGCAACCCGGTGCACACCTGGGTAAAAAAAGCGGTCCGGTCGCGGGTCGCCGCCGCCCTCACCTGGCCGCCGTTCACGGTGTGCTGGTACGTGGCCGTGGTGGCCGTGACCCACCTGACGCCGCTGCGCGACCTCGTGCTGGAAAACGCGGCGCTGCACGATGCCGAACACGCACTGTACCTGGTGATCGGGTACCTGTACTTCCTGCCGGTGATCGGATCGGAGCCGTTGCGCTGGAAGATCCCGCCGTTCGGCCGGTACCTGATGCTCCTCGCCGCCATGCCGGCGGATACCGGCGTGGGCGCGGCGCTGATGCTCCAGCCCGGGCGCCAGGCGGGCGGGCTGATCATGGTCGCCGGCGGCGACCTGATCATGACCGCGCTGGCGGTGGCCCTCGCCGCAGTCTTCCTGTGGACCCCCGAGGAACCCCGGCTATCCCCGCCGGGCGGCGGCTTCCAGCAGGACAGCGACGGCAAGCGGCACGACGGCCATCATCGACACCCAGCCGCCGAACGCCAGCCCCAGCCAGAACACGGCGACCGCGGCGGCGAGCGCCACCGCCGCGCCGGGATGCGCGCGGACCCGCAGCCGGTACTGCCATGGTCCGCGTCGCCGCCCCGCCCACAGCAGTGCCGCGAGGACGAAAACCAGCAGCACGGCGGCCGCGTACACCAGCACGGGGAAGATGGCGCCGCGCCCGAGCGTGAACCCGAGGAACACACCAGCGAGCACCGCGTTGAATGCGCCCCACAGGACCACGACGTTGACCGAGCGCCCCATAATCCGGTTCCTTCCCGCGCGTCGAGCAGCGGAGCGTAGCCGCGCACCTTGGGCACCGGGTGCGCCAGGTCGAAGTTGAACCGCGGCGGCGGCGAGGAGGTGGCCCATTCCAGCGTGTGCGCCTGCCACGGGTCGGGCGGCGCCGGAACGCGAGCCCGCGCGGAGGTGTAGACGTTCCACACGAGCACGAGCATGGACAGCCCGATGATCCCGGCGCCGATGCTGGAGATCAAGCTCAGCGTGGTGAACCCGGCGCCGGCCGGATAGGTCGCCATCCAGCGCGGCATGCCGTTGTAGCCGAGGATGAAGAACGGGATGAACGTGGTGTTCGCGCCGATCACCATCCCGGCGAAGTGCAGCTTGCCGAGCCGCTCGTTCAGCATGATGCCGGTGGCCTTGGGGAACCACAGGTAGAAGCCGGCGAAGAAGCCGAACACGCTCCCGGCGAACAGCGTGTAGTGGAAGTGCCCGAGCACGAAGTAGCTGTTGTTGACCTGGTAGTCGATCGCCGGGTTGGCGACCAGGATGCCGGTCAGCCCGCCGACGAGGAACTGCGGGATGAACGCGAGCGCGAACAGCATCGAGGTGGTGTACCTGAGCCTGCCGCCGATGAGCGTGGCGAGGAAGCCGAAGTACTCGACGCCCGCCGGTATGGCCAGGAAGATCGAGGTCGCCGAGAAGTAGTCGTTGGTCTCCTGGCCGCTGGGGAACAGGTGGTGCCCCCATACCGCCATCGAGCCGGTCGCGAACACCAGCAGGGACAGCACGGTGCCCTCGTAGCCGAAGAACCGCCGGCCGGAGAACGTGGCCAGCGCCTCGGCGACGCAGCCGACGAACGGGAAGAACATCACGTAGACCACCGGATGGCCGTAGAACCAGAACAGGTTCT
>DASRFJ010000019.1:0-10979 GCA_035651595.1 Streptosporangiaceae bacterium
GTTCGCGCGGTGGTCCGCGATTTCCGCGCTGGTCCTCGGGGCGACAGGGCAGATCGCCTACCACCTCTTGCAAGAGGCGCACGTCACCCGCGCCCCATGGTCCGTGACTACGCTGGTGTCGTCGCTGCCGGTGATGGTCCTCGGCGCGGGGACCGCCTTGGCCCACATGCTGCGCGCGGACGCCGTTGCTGTGGACGAGAACCAGGAGACCAGGACCGCTGAGACTGCGGTCCTGGTCCGCGACCGCAAACCCGGATGGCAGCCGGATGTTGACTTCGGAGAGAAGCGTTGCGATGAGGCACGCGACAGCGCTGGTGAGGGTGACGAGGCTGATCAGCTTTGTATCAAAGTGCCTGGCCAATCTGACGACGGTATTGCAGACGACGGCGAGTCGATCGGCCAGCGGCTCCACCAAGCAACGGTAGCCGCCGGTGAGCTGATCGCTGCGGGGCAACGTGTCTCCCGCCGGACGCTACGCGCCGCTGGGATACGGGGCTCGAATGCCGAGCTCAATCTGCTTGCCCAGCAGATCCGCAGGTCGGCCGCGTGACATGGCATCGGTGCGATCCTCAGTACCCCCGCGTGTACGGGGATAACCGCAGCTCGCCGGACAAGAGCAGGTCGCTGATCGGACGACCGTCGCGGGTGCGGGGACGACTGAGGCACGGCCTCATGACGCTCGCGTTTGATCGGACCACCCCCGCGGGTGCGGGGACGACGCGGTGAAATCCGGGGTCACCCGTTCCGGCACCGGACCCCCCGCGGGTGCGGGGACGACCACGCTGAAAGGGCTCGGCGGGACCGCCGACTCGGACCACCCCCGCGGGTGCGGGGACGAAGGCGTGTCCCTCCACAGCGCGGATCTCCCGAGCGGACCACCCCTGCGGGTGCGGGGACGACGGTAGGAGAGCGGGCGGCCGTGCCGGAGGGCACGGACCACCCCCGCGGGTGCGGGGACGACACTTCGCGACGTGCGGTTTTTTGACGGTTCTTGGGCGGTGAAGCGGACAAGCTGGAGGCCGTCGGAGTCGAAGATGCTCCGGCGCCGCTTCCCGGCGGTCCTGATCAAGTATCGCTGCTCGTTCTCCGCTGGATAGACACAGACTGCAGTGCATGGATATCTAGGTACAGCGGTGTGCTCACTTCTCCGAGTTCCCTTCGGTTGTCGCGGCCGCTGCCTCGCGTGGTCTGTTCTGCGTGGTCAGCCGGTCGCTGGTGCGGTAGTAGGACTGCATCCATTCCTTCGCTACTTGCTTCGGGTGATGACCCCAGCGGGCGAGGTCCCTGACGAGGACCGCCCAATCAATCCCGATCCGCTTGCCGCGCAGGTAGAGGATGAGCCGGGGAAGCTGACGGTGTAGTCCGGCTAGATCCTGCCTGGCCAGGAGTTGCAACCGCGCCTCGATGGTCTTCTCGTTCAGGCCCTTGTCATGCACGGCGTGGGCCAGTGAATCACCCAGGTTGCGGCGGTGAGCCGAGCCGTTTGCTCCGCTGCGTGCGGCTTCGTCATCGCGGGCCTCCCGCGACTGCGCGGCCATGTAGGCGGTCACGGCATAGAACGCATGCTCGGTCGCGTCGTCCTTGCGCACCGGCGGCAGGTGCCGCGTGACGATCCGGTGCACGTCCAGCGCCACGTCGTCCGGGCCAAGACCGAGACTGTGCCGCAACGCGGCCCTGGCGGCCGGGCTGGCGGCGATCAGCTGCCGGACGTCGCGCACCAGCTCGTGGGCTTTCTGCAAGATCGGGTCGCTGTCAGGCACTTTCGGCCTCCCCAGGTCCTGGTTCGTTGCGGTCCCACGAGGCGAAGATCCCGCCTCGGGCTTTCTCCACGGCGCGCACCACGCGGGGACCGCGCAGCTCGTGCTGGCCGGTCACCTCGTCGAAGGCACGGGTCGCGACGCGGATGAACCGGTTGTTCGGGAAGCCGAAGTCGTTACCGTCGAGCATCTGCCAGAACAGGTCCTCGGCTCCGGCCCAGTACCGGGTCATCCCTCGCGTCTCCCACGGGCCATCAGTACCGTCGATCGCCGCCCATGCTCGTCGCAGCGCCTTCCGCAGGTCCTGGCCGACTCGTTCGGCGGCTTCCCGCGTGACCTTCATGTCGTGGCCGTACCGGTACTCGTCTCGGTGGCCAAGCGTGAGCACGGGCGGCGTGGTGGCGGTGAACCACTGCTTGTCGACGACCTTGCCCGTCTTGGTCAAAGCCGATGGCCCGGACCCGCAGCGCGTCCAGCACGTCCTGTGGTGCGTCGAGCAAGGTGGTGAAAACGGCGGGGCGCCGCGATGTCCCTGAGCCGGTGTCCTCCATCAGCAGCGCATCCAGGTCCCGCCAGACCGCTCGGTCGAGCCTGGCACTTCGCGCGCGCATCCCCGCTCGGTCCTTGGCCGTGTCGTAGATCAGGTAAGGATCGGAGATCTCGGCAGACGGCTGACGCCACGCCCAGGTAATCCAGGCATCGGTTACCGTGCGGCCGTCGGGGGACGAGCCGAGCAGGACAGCATGCCGGAACCGGCTAGTCAGCGGGCCGCTGAGACCGGATGGGCAAGGCGGGATTCCGAGCGGGTCGGGCAGGGCACCGGCCTCCCATGGCGCCTGATCGGGATCTGCGCCCTCGTCGTAACGTCCGGGGTGCACCAGCCCCGCTATCAGCGACTCGTACACGGAGCGGCCGAGCGGGAGGAAGGATATGCGAGAACGCAGCGGTCCCGCGGTCACGTTCGATTCCTTCTGGCCCCGGACAGACCGCGGTGTGATTTGCCCGCTGGGGCCGTAGTAAAGCCACGTCAGCAGGTTCCATGCGGCCTCATGGGACCGGACTGTCTGCGGCGCCGAATCGGTCACGTGGCTGAGCCACACCGGGTTGTTGCCCGTGGCGCGTCCCACTACCAGCTTGTTCAGGCTGGTCCTGCTAGGGCACTGCGCGGCTAGACGCGGGTCCTGCAGCCATGGTTGGGCGGCGTCAAAGAGGTCGAACCGGTCAGCGTATTTGTTCAGGTACTCTTCGACAGCGTTTTCTTCGAAGTAGCCGCCGGTGAAAGCCTGGTTCCGCGCCGCCTTCCACGGACCGTATCTCTCCCAGCGATCCAGGCTGTCGAGCCCTGTAATTCGCGCCGTCATCAGGTACAAGATCCGCCACAGCCCCGATGCGGCAGGAGGTACTGGCATCGCGATGTCGGCGATCTCATGTGCGCGGAGGAACTGATCCGAGAACCCTAGGGCGGGCCGCTGGCGCCCTGCACGTACCGGACCGGTATCCACGGTTCATACCGGAGGTCGAACGACGGCATCGTCTCTCCTGTCCTGAAGGCCGGGCTATATGGTCAGGCCGAGTACTGGGTCGAGGAAGAACGTGCGGCCACCCGCGGTGGCTGAGTCTACCGCGCCGGAGGCGTGCACACGGTGCGGGAGGAGGACCAGGTCGCGGAGGTAGGCGTTCCTGGACCATGAACCTGGCGGGGGTGGTCCGCCCGATCGGCTCACCGCAGTCCCTGTATCCGTGTCGTCCCCGCACACGCGGGGGTGGTCCGGTGAGGGCACAGGGGAGGCAGAGCCGCGCCGGAGTCGTCCCCGCACGCGGGGGTGGTCCGGCGTCCCGTGGAAGCACAACTGGCATGCCCACGTCGTCCCCGCGCGCGAGAGTGATCCGAAAGAATTCTGACTCGGTTTCGTCGCCGGTACGCGTCCGCACACACGCGGGATCGTCCGATGTCACCTTGCGGCAGGACTTAACCAACTAGGTCGGCCCCGCACACGCGTGGTGGCTTCTTGAGTGTTTATCTGGACAATTTTTGGACCAGACGTCCGATTTCGTGTCATTCTCCACTGTCCTCCAGCTGAAGGTAAGGCTGGTCTCCGGGCGTGTTGTCCGTCATCGATCTGCGACAGTCGGCCAATATGCTCTGAGCCTCGCCCGATTCGCGGTAGTTCTCTACGCGCTCCTGCTGCCTATCAGGAATGGCAGGAAGGCGAGGTGGACCTCCCGGCTCGGGTCGCCATTGGCGTGCAGGACGAAGTCGTGCCGCTCTTCGCTGTGGATCTTGCCTGGCCTCTTGTGATTGGGGTGGCTGCTGATAGTGGCGAGCGCCTTACCAACGACGCCGGAGACGTTCGCATCGCGGATGAACAGCAGGAGCGCTGCCTTGGTGTCACGCCAGACGAGGTAGTCCAGAAGCTGGTCAAGAGCGCTGGTAACGACATGCTGGACGCTCTGCTTGTTTTTCGGGTCAAAGATCTTGCATTCACCGATGAAGACGTTCCGGTCGCCCTCGCGGACGAGGATGTCGGTTTTGCCAGTGCAGTTGAAGACCTCCCCCGCGGCCTTGCCTTCGAACTGGGCATTCAACATGACGAGCAGGAGATCGCGCGTTTCCTCCTCGTCCAGCTTGGCGCTCATGCCAGGGCTGCGTTCCAGAGCATTGCGGGCGTTCCGGAGAACCGCCAGGACCGCTTCGTAGTCGGCATCATTGATGGCGGGCTCAGGGATGTATGCGTTCGGGTGTCTAGAGGGGCGTTCGGGGCGGTCCGGAGTTATCTTCCTCCGCTTCAGCGGAACGCTGTAGCTGTCGGCATCCGGCCGTTTCATGATCGGGTAGCCGATACTGGCGTGCAGGTCCCGATCCTTCAGGAACTTCGCTCGCCGCTGGGCGATCGCTGCGGAGAGTTGCCTCGCCATCTGCTGGTTATGAGCTTGGATGTCGGCTCGCGTCCACCCAAGCTGCTGCTCGATCTGTTCGAGCAGCTGATCAAAGTACGCCTTGGCCTGAGCAGCGTTTGCCGGGTTATCGCAGTGCAGCCGCAAAGTGCTGGTCGATCTGTCGATCTCTCCCAGAGTCGTGCCGCCGGAGAAACGGCTGGCTCTCATCCCGAACATCGAGGAGTCGCCGTCTACGGGAACGACAAGGGTGAAGCGGGTAACAGTGGCCTGGAAATTCCGTCCGAAGTCGATCGCTTCCACTGTTACCTCAGCGGGTGGCTCGAGCCAGGCCTTGTCGCGCTCCAGAGTTGGCACCGCAAAGGTGGCCAATTTGATGAGCCGCTCCGCGAGGTCAGCCTCCGGAATGCTCAGGAGATCATCAGCTGGCCAGCCCGCGAGCAAGTCCGTGGCCTGGCGAGCGGCACCGGAAAGCATCTCACTCAGCTGGCTCCCGGCAAACAGATGCTGCATGGGCCTGGGTCCCATGGGTGGCTCCTTGTCGCTAGCTGCGATGTACGCGATCCGTCAATGTCACTAGTCGTCCCCGTGTGGTTCGCCCAGTTCAGCAAGAAGCGCCTGGAGCCGCGCGATGGTCCGGCGATGCCGTTCCACTTCGCGGGTCCAGTTACGTTCTTCAGCATCACTGGCGGGCTGGCGCTCCCTGCAGAGGCATTCGCGGAGCTGCGGGGCGTACTGGGGAGTGGTGACGAATTTAGCGCAATTCAGGTAGAGGTCGCGTTCACACGGGCCTTCCTGGGGCAGGCGCAGGCAGTGGCCGAGTTCCAGCTCGGTCTTGTAGAAATTGTCTTCAGCCAGTCCAGCGCGTCCTATTCGAGCTGCCCGGCGCTCAGGGAGTCGGCCAGCGGCCCGGCGATGACAGCGCCTGGTTGCAGCACAGACTGGTAATCGGCCAGGACTAGGGATCGGAGATGTTCGCGTAGGTCATCGACATACCAGGGCTCTTGTGCCCGAGAATCTTCACGATGCTGGTCGGCCACCTTCACGATCGGATTGTCCCGGCCCGCATACTGCTCACTGGCGATCAGGAACTCATAAAACGACGACACCGCGGCCATGATCCGGTTGCACGTCTTCGGCGACAGGACACGCCCCTCCTCAGTGGCGACGCCCAGCTTCAGCCGGTGAGCCCGCCGCGAGGAGGACCCAAGCCGCAGCCACTGCAAGAACTCCATCGCCCGCGCGGGGCGTGGACTCACCCGCCGCGACCCTGCCTCGCCAAGCCAGGCGAACAGCTTCTGCAGATCGTGTGCGTACGCCCGCACCGTGTTCGGCGAGTACTCCCGCACCGTCAGCAGCCGGAAGAAGCCATCCACCTCGGCCACCGGTCCGCCATGATCATCGACCAGCCGGACCGCCGGCTCGCCCGGCCCGGCTCCCTCTACCTTGATCACATGCACGGAGAGGACTCTATGTAATCACATGCTTACCAAGAGACGTAAACTACACCATGTCATTGTCCAGATAACAGTGTTCGCTGCTTAGCGGGTGGCAGCGCGCTTGCGGGCGCGCGCCGCGTTCAGCTCGGCCGAGAGCCTGCGGGCTGCCGCGGCCACTAGAGTGGCGCGGTGATCGGACCGGAGTTCCCGGTCGGGATCAACCTGGTGTTCGAGGCGGGCGAAGATGGCCGAGCGGGCGGCGTCGGCTTGGTCGGCGCGGGCCATCGGACGGGACCAGCGGGCGTTGGCGGCGATCTGCGCGCGGAGCCGCCGCTGCTGGGGTGTCATGCTGCCCCCTCGGTTTTGGCCGCTCGGTCGGTGCGCTGTCGTCGGCGGAGGTTGCGGCGTTCGGCGGGGTCAAGGCCGCCCCAGATGCCGTACTGTTCGCCGGCGTCGAGTGCGTAGGCGAGGCAGTCGTCGCGGACGGGGCACTGGCTGCAGATCTGCCGGGCTTCGGCGGCCGGGTCGTCGCCGGGTGGGAAGAAGAGTTCCGGGTCCGCATCGGCGCACTGGGCGCGGGCTGCCCACGGGCCGATTGCCGTGACGACTAGGTCGGGTGGTGTTTTGGATTGCAGCCGGACTGCGATGAGGTTGCTTGTTTCGTGTTTCATGCGTGTTCGCTCCTTGCGGAAGGGACCGGGGGAGCGTGGTCGTGGGTGTGGCAGGCGAGTCATTTGAGGGGAGTCAAGGTGTGCTCCCGTCGACGATGCGGCGGATGGCGACGGTGCTGTGCTGCCAGTAGCCGGATAGCGGGGTCAGCATGACGTCTTCACCGGTCTGCGGCGCCTCCACCACGGTGCTGGAACCGACGTACATGCCGACATGTCCGGGATTGTTCGCCGTCCCGTCCGAGCCGGCGGTGAACAGGAGATCGCCCAGCTTGAGCTGGCTGATGCTGTAGACGGGTGTGCCGGCATCGACTTGCTGGTAGGTGGTGCGGGGGAGGTCGATCCCGGCGGCGTGGTAGGCCATCATGACCAGGCCGGAGCAGTCGTACCCGGCCGGGCCGGTGCCGCCCCAGATGTACGGCTTGCCGAGCTGGGCGAGTGCATAGCTGATGGCGACGTGGACCTGCTGAGGTGTTCCCGGCGGCAGCGCGAAACCGGCGGGGAGCCGGGTGGTTCCGGAGGCGGGCACGCCGCGGCCGTCGGCGGGCTGGCAGGTGGTGGCCGAGGCGGCGAACCGGCCGGCGAGGGCGGTCGCGAGGGGCTGCCAGTGCGCGTACGCGCCTGGGTAGCCGGAGTGCTGGACGTCCTGGGCGGCGACTGCGAGCGGAATGCTCTGCCAATGGGGGACGCGGACTAGCGCGGTGTAGAACGCGGTGGCCGCGTAGACCGGGTTCATGAGCTGGGCGGGCGTGCCCCAGCCCTGCGAGGGACGCTGCTGGAACAGGCCGAGCGAGTCACGGTCGCCGGATGGCAGGTTGCGCAGCCCGGATTCCTGCATCGCGGTGGCGATCGCGATTATGGCCGCGTCCAGGGGGAGGTTCATGCCTGCGGCGACGTTGTAGATGATCTGCGCGTCGGTGATCTGGGTGCTGTCGAGCCCGTCACCAGGAGCGCTGCTTGCGTGTGTGCCTGTGCACGACAGCGCCACGTCGGCGGTGATGGACGAGATGGCGCCGGAGCCTTCGGCGGCGAGCGCGACGCCGGCCGCGAGCATGAACGGTGTCATCAGCGCGACTGCGGCGAGCGCCGCGACGCGCGAGCCGGGGCTCATGGCTGCCGCCACCCACGGCGGCACGTGCCGTGCTCATGCTGTTGAGCGCGCATGGCATCCCCCGGATGTCCGTGCCCGTGAGGGAGGCCAGGCGCCCTGGATGCAGCGGACCCACCCGCTGCCCACAGCGTTCCGCTACAGCGGAACGCTGTGCTGGAAGGTTAAGTCATCGCGACCGACGCTGTCAACTGTGACGGATCAAGGATCGAAGCTCATCCGCTCTAGCAGACAGTTCTAGCGGAGGGCGAGGTAGATGAGGGCGCTGGCGGCGCCGGCCGCAGCGCCGGCGATGGCCTGGGCGGTGGTGTGCTCTCGCAGCGCGACGCGCGACCAGCTGGCGAACGCGACGAGCAGGTACACGGGCGCGAGGGCCGGCCCGAAGGTGATGACGAGGACGGTCGCGCCGCCGGAGCAGACCGCGCAGTGAATCGAGATCTTCCAGGCCGCGGTGACCGCGGTGAGCACGGTGATCGCGGCGGCCATGGTGATGGTGAGCGCGATGACCGCGCGGGGCGCCCCGGCCAGGGCGAGCAGGCCGAGGCAGGCGGCGACGCAGGCCAGGACGAACAGCAGGACGGGGAGCCGCTGGCTGCGGTTGGTGATGTGCCGGTCGGCGTACCTGCCGCGGCGCACTCCGTGGCTGATCACCATCGCGGGCAGGACGGTGCCGGCCAGGACGGCGAGCATGGCCCATCCCGCCCCGGCGAGGCGGTCGGCGTGCCAGCCGATCAGCAGGCCGGTTCCGGTGACCCAGGTACGCGGTTCGAGCCAGTCGCTGACGAGCTGCGCGACCGGGCGGGCGGGCGACGGCGCGGTGGTCATGAGGCGGCCGGCCCGGTGATGGCGCGCCCGGAAGCAGCCGGGACGGGGTCGCGTGGCCGCGGCATGAGCATCGCGGCGCTGAGCGCGGCTGTTACTTCCTTCACTGCGGGGGACCGGTAGGCACAGGCTATCTCGCGGAGCCAGCCGGTTTCCTCGTGCAGGTTCTTCCCGCCGGGAAGGACGTGACGGCTGCCGCTGGCCGGGGGTGCACCGCCGGCGGCCGCCCGGGCGGCGAGCCGCAGCCAGCAGGCTTCGGTGGCGGCATCGAGCTCGATGCCGGACATCCCGCGGCGGGCGAGCATCGTCCGGGCAGTGCGCAGGACCGGGGCGGCGATGTAGCCGCGGAGCTGAAGGGCGCTGTCGCGGATCTCGGCGGCGCGGCGGATGAGCCGGACGTGGGGATTCCGCAGCGCATGGCTGAGCCTGCCGCCGGTGCCGACCGGGCCTGCGGACACGCCGGGGGTAATCGTCATCAGGTCAGCCCACAGGGGACGCAGGTCGCGCAATGCGAGCAGTTCCCGGAACGACTGCCACCCGGCCGCGAACGCCGGGATCGCGGTGCCGGCCAGGACGATGACGATCGACGCGTCCTCCAGGCCTGCTGACAGCTGCCGCAGCGCGGCGGCGCCGCCGGGCGGGAGCGGGCTGATCGTGCGGAACGAGAGCAGCAGAGCCTGGCAGATGGCGTAGGCGACGGCGGTCGCGCAGCCCGCGCAAAGCAGCAGCAGGCCGGGACGCAGTCCGGGCCGGGCCGGGTCGGGCCTGAGCTGGCGGTGCGCCCGCCAGAACAGGATGGCGCCGACCGCCAGCGCGGTGGTGAAGTAGACGTAGAAGACCCACAGGTAGGCCCCGGACAGCCAGCCGGTTTCGGTCGTGGTGAAGTCGGCGGCTTCGGCCGGGTTCCGGGGCATGACCGCGAACACCGCGATCAGGACGATCGCGACGCTCGCCGCGACCGCGTGCCCGCCAGTCAGGAGGGGCCGAGGCTGCGCTGGTTGGGTGAGGGAGTGCACCCAAGCCAGGACGAAGGCGCAGGATGCGGTGACGGCCAGATGCTTGACCAGCACGGACAGGTCAGTCACCCCGGACAGGCGGTCGATGGCGGCGATGACCGGGGGCAGGTCCGCGGTGAGCGCCACGGCGAGAAACACGAACGCGAGCCACGGAGCCCGTTTCCACGGTGCCTGGCGGACTGCCGGGATCCGCCAGACGATGACGGCCCACAGCAGCGCGAGGACGGCGAGGTTCGCGCTAGACATCGCGGAGCGGGTGCCGCAAAGCCTCGGTGAGCCGGGACAGCAACCCGCCGCTGTCGAGCACGTCGGCCGGCGGCCCGATGTCGGCACGGTCGAGGATGACTGAGGCGATCATCTCGGCCTCTTGTTCCTCCTCGTCGCTGTAGCCGTCCTGCGCGTGCCGGAACCGCGTCCGGTCCAGGGCTGCGGGTGACAGGCCGGGGAAGTGCCTGGCGAGCTGCTCGCGATCCCAGTCCGGGTCGGACGGGTGGTTGCTGAGCAGGTGCCCGAATTCATGCAGCGCGATCAGGTCGCGGTGCCAGCCGCTGGTGCCGGCTTCCAGGTGGATGATCTCGGCCCGGTCGGTGGACAGCCAGGCGCCGCTGACCGCTGCCAGGCGCGGGTCGTCGGGAAGGTCGCGGATCTCGATCGTCCTGCCCAGTTTCCTTCCGACGCCAGCCGCGAACGCTACAAGGTCGAACGGCTGCGGGACAGGGATCCCGCGCAGTCGCTGCCGGCTCAGGGACTGGAGGGTGCGGATATCGCGCATGGTTAACCCCCTGGCATCTGTGCCTGCGGCTGCCGCCAGCGGGGAGAATGACCAGCAGTAGCCAGCTAATAACTCATGGCAACATGATACTCATGTTTGAGGTGATGCGCACCTGGCAGAATGGCGGCGTCCGGGGCAAAAAGGACAAAAGCGTAGCTAGGCGTCTTCGCCTGCGGGCGGCAGGCCTTCCTGGCTGCGCATGTGCTCGATCAGCGCCTTCACCGCGCCCAGCGACGCGTCGGACAGGCCCGAGGCGCGCAGCGCGACCGACCGCACACCGGCGTCCCGCATCGCCTGGAGTACCTCGAGCTGCTCGTCGGTCGTGCTCGCTGTCAGGTCGTCGCTGAAGTACCGCACGTCGACGCCGAAGAACTTCGCTATCGCCGCCAGCTTCTCGTAGCTCGGCACGGAGCGCTGGCCGAGCCGAAGCTGGGACAGGTACTGCACGGAGATGACCTGATGCCCGGCCTCGGCGTTGATGCCGTCGGCGACCTCGCGCATG
>DASRFJ010000020.1:0-4864 GCA_035651595.1 Streptosporangiaceae bacterium
GGTCAGCGGGGTGGTAGGGGCGGGCGGGTTTTGCGGGGAGCCGTCCGCGGATCGGGGGGCGTGGCGGGGCCTTGCTTGTCCAGCGCCTCGAGGGCCAGGCGCACCGCGGTTTCCAGCTGCGGGTCGCGGCCGGCCGCCCAGTCGTCCGGGCTGATCAGCACCTCCACGTCGGGGTCGACGCCGTAGTTCTCGACGTCCCAGCCGTAGTCGTCGAACGCGAACGCGAGCTGCGGGATCGTCATCCGGGTGCCGTCCACCAGTTCGTGGTAGTCGGTGAAGCCGATCACCCCGCCCCACGTCCTGGTCCCCACCACCGGGCCGAGCGCGAGCGAGCGGATCGCGGCCGTGACGATGTCGCCGTCCGAGCCCGCGTTCTCGTCGGCCAGCGTGACCAGCGGACCGCGCCGCGCGTCCTGCGGGTACGACTGCGGCCGGAACCAGCGCGCCACGTCCCACGCCATCACCCGCGGCGTCAGCCGCGCCACGACCAGCTCGGAAATGTGTCCGCCGCTGTTGCCGCGGACGTCCATGATGAGCCCGTCGTGCCGCATCTCGGCGCGCATGTCGCGGCTGAAATGCGCCCATCCCTCGCCCATCATGTCCGGGATGTGCAGGTAGCCGAGCCGGTCCTCGCTCAGCTCGCGGACCGCCCGGCGACGTCCAGCCACCCAGTCCTGGTAGCGCAGCCGGCGCTCGCTCCGCAGCGGCAGCACCGCGACCCGGCGCGTGCCGCCGCCGGACGCGGGCAGGACGGTAAGCTCGGCCGGCTTGCCGGCCGAGCCGGCCAGCAGCGGCCACGGGCCGAGCCTGCCGTCCACCGGCTGGCCGTCCACGGCGACGATCGCGTCGCCCGGCTCGATCGCGACGCCGGGCGCCGCGAGCGGCGAGCGGGCTCGCGGGTCCGAGGACTCGCCGGGCAGCACCCGGTCCACCACCCAGCGGCCGGACGCGTCACGGGACAGGTCGGCGCCGAGCAGGCCGACCGCATTGCACCCGTCGCCGGAACCGTGCCCGTTCGCGTACGCGTACGCGTGCGAGGTGCCGAGCTCGCCGAAGACCTCCCAGAGCAGGTCGGCGAAGTCCTCCGGTCCGCGGATCCGGTCCAGCAGCGGCCGGTAGGCCTCGAGCACGCCATCCCAGTCGACGCCGGACATGTCCGGCACCCAGTAATCGCGGCGCATCAGCCGGCCCGCCTCGTCGTAGGCGTGCCGCCACAGCGCGGCCGGTTCGGCGCGGAACCTGGCCCTGGTCAGGTCCACGGTGACCGTGTCGTCCGGCGAGTCGGGCTTGCTCTCCGCGCCGATCACGCGCAGTTCGGCCTTGTCCTTGACGACGAGCCGGGTGCCGTCGCCGCTGACCGCGAACCAGTCGAGCTCGCCGACCAGGTCCATGCACTCCTGGCGGGCCAGGTCGTACCGCTCGAGCACCGGCCGCTGGTTGGGCGTCTCCGGGTCCGCGTTGCCCTCGCCGAGCACACCGGACAGCGGCTCGCGCAGCCAGGCCAGACCGCCCTTGATCGCACGCAGGCTGGCGTAGCGTGCCTCCGGCACCGGGACCGGCACGACGCGGGACGCGATAGCGTCCGGGGTCAGTGAAACAACAGGTCGTTCCGCATCATCCGCTTTCTCTTCACTGGTCACCGGCCTGCCGCCGAGCAGCGGACCGAACGGGGAAGAGGTCTGCGCGTCGAGCGGAACCAGATACGGACGCGCGCCGTAGGGGAAACTCATGTCGAACGAATGCGTGTCGTAGACCGGATCGAAGCCGCGGCGCGACAAGAATGCGAGGTGCAGGCCGTCGAGGGTGAAGACCGGGTCGGTGTCCGCGAAGCGGCCATCGGTCACGTCGATGACTTCGCCGGTGTTGATCCGGGTGACGCGGATCCGGCGCAGCGGCTGCGGGCCGGGCTGCGACCAGGCCAGCCACGCCGAATCCGGCGACCAGGCGAGGCCGTCGATCTGCCCGTCGTCGGCGGCGGCGACTTCGGTGACCGCGCCGGAGTCGACGTCGATCGTGTACAGCTTGCCGTCGTGCGCGGCGGCGGCGAGCACCGCGCCGTCCGGGGCCGCGGCGAGTTCGGTGACGCCACCGAGCTGGCCTTGCGCCATTGTTCTCGGTTCGGCCGAGCCGTCGACGGTCACCACCAGGACCGCGTCCTGGCCCGACGCGTCGGTAATGCAGGCGACGCGGCCGGTGCCGCCGAGCACGGCCGGCAGCCTGCCGCATCCGGCGCCGCTCACGTACAGCGCGCGGGCCGGGCCGTCCTTGTGGGTCAGCCAGTGCACCGTGCCGCGCACTTCGACGGCGCTGGCCTGGCCGGACTGGTCGCAGTCCAGATGGCCGAGGTGGTCCGCGGCGGAGATCACCCGCGGCGCGCGGGCGGCGGCCGGGGAGCTGAGCGTGATGTCCAGCTTGCGCGGCCGATCCGCGTCAAGGCCGTCAAGCAGCCACAGGTCGCCCGCCACGTGGTAGACGATCCGCTGCCCGTCCGAGCTGGCGTTGCGCGCGTAGAACCCGTCGTGATCGGTGTGCCTGCGCAGGCCGGTGCCGTCGGGACGGCACGAGTAGACGTTGCCGGTGCCCTCGTGGTCGGACAGGAACGCGACCCGGTCGCCGATCAGCACCGGGCTGCTGAACTGCCCGTTGACCTCCGCCAGGATCCTGGTGAACAGCGGATCCTCGGTGGTGGCGGTCCACAGCTTGCCGCCGGTGCCGCCCCGGTACCGCTTCCAGTTCGCGTACTCGCGATTGAACCTGCCGGTCAGCAGGAAGGTGCCTGCCGTCGCCATCGCGAGGTCGATGACCGGCCCGAACGGCAGCCGCCGCGGCGTGCCGTCGCCGGCTGGCGGGATCGCGTACGCCCAGCTGCGGTGGGTTTCCGGCTGGCCGGTCGCGGAGACCGCGAGCACGTCGCCGTCCGGGGTCCATCCGGACAAGCTCGTGCGATCGTCGTTCCAGTAGGTGAGCCGTGTCGCCGTGCCGCCTTCGGTGTCGGTCAGGTACACCTCTGGGTTGCCGTCCCGCCAGCTCACCCACGCGACGTGGGTGCCGTCGGGGGAGAACCGCGGCCAGGCCGCCTTGATCGTGTCAGAGGTCAGCCGCCAGGCGCGTGCGGGGTCTTGTTGGCCTAGGGGCGCGAGCCAGACGTCGTCTTCGGCGACGAACGTCAGGAGATCCCCGTGAAGGTGCGGATAGCGCAAGTAACCGGGTGAAGTCACACGGTAAATGTTAACCGGGGGGAAGCCTACAGCCAGCCTCTTTCCCGGGCGATGCGCAGCGCCTCGGCTCGGTTGCGGGCCCCGGTCTTCTGGATGCAGGCGGACAGGTAATTGCGGACCGTGCCTTCGGAGAGGTAGAGGGCCTGGGCGATCTCGGCGATCGTGCCACCCTGCTCGCTTTCCGACAGCACGTCGCGCTCCCGAGGCGTGAGCGGGTTCACGCCATCGGCGAGGGCCGCGGCGGCCAGGTCGGGGTCGATGACCTTCTCGCCGTTGAGCACCCTGCGGATCGTGTGGGTGAGCTTGTCCGCCGGGGAGTCCTTGACCAGGAACGCGGACACGCCCGATTCCATCGCGCGGCGCAGGAACCCCGGCCTGCCGAAGGTCGTGAGGATGACGATCTGGGTGCCCGGGCTGTGCTTTTTGAGTTCCCGCGCCGCGGTGAGACCGTCCATCCCAGGCATCTCGATGTCCAGCAGCGCGACGTCGGGGCCGGTGTCCTGGGCGGCCTTGACGACCTCGTCGCCGCGGCCGACCTGGGCGACGACCTCGATGTCGTCCTCGAACGACAGCAGCGCGGCGAGCGCCTCGCGGATCATCACCTGATCCTCGGCCAGCAGGACCTTGATCACCCGGGTCACCCTATCCGGCTATCCGGCTAGCCGGGTACGGTCGCGGTGAGGTAGAAGCCCTTACGGTTGGCGGCCGGGGTCAGGGACAGGCTGCCGCCCACCGCGGACAGCCGCTCGGACATGTTCCGCAGGCCGCTGCCCGTGCTCGCGGTGCCCGCCGTGCTCGCCGTGCTCGCGGTGCCCGCTGCCTGCGCGAAGCCCTTGCCGTCGTCGCTGACCTGAAGTTCCAGGGTGTCGTTGTGCTCGACGAGGCGGATCGAGCACTTCCTCGCGCCGGAGTGACGGACCACGTTGGTGACGGCCTCGCGCAGGCACCAGGCGAGCGCCGCCTCGGCCTCGGTGTCGAACGTGCCGGACCTGGTGATCAGCTGCGGGTCGTCGTCGAGATGGATGCCGGCCGCGTCAAGCGCGGTCCTGGCGGTGATCAGCTCGATCGCGAGCGTGGGCCGGCGATAGCCGCTGACCGCCTCCCTGATGTCGTGCAGCGTCTGCCTGCTGACCTGGGCGATGTCGTTGAGCTCGTGCTTGATGGGTTCGATCTCTGGCGAGTCCGGCAGCCGGGACAAGCGCTTGCCCGCCAGTTCGGACTTCAGCGTGATCATGGACAGCGACTGGCCGGTCAGGTCGTGCATGTCCCGGGCCAGCCGGAGCCGCTCCTCGTTGGTGGCCAGCTTGGCCACGGTCTCGCGGGCCTGGGCCAGTTCACGCACCAGGACCATCTGCAGCCGGAACCCCATCATGGTCAGGCCGATGAGCAGGACGGGCAGCAGCGCCGCCAGGGTGTCGCCGGTATCCAGCTGGGTGAGCCAGCAGAAGAACAAGTAGCAGCCGGTGATGACGAGGACGCCGAGCATCGTCCGGCGGCGGTCGAACCGCGTCGACAGCACCCAGCCGGTCGCGGCGGAGACGTAGATCCAGATCGGCGTCCAGTCCTTGCCGTAAACGGCGCAGGCCACCCCGGCCAGCACGGCGATGACCACGAGCCCGTACCCCGCCCGGCGTGGATGGATGTCG
>DASRFJ010000021.1:0-2425 GCA_035651595.1 Streptosporangiaceae bacterium
CGGCGAGGTGCTTGCGGCCGGGGATGTCCTCACGCGCGATCACCACCGCATCGGTGATAGCCGGATGCCGGCACAGCACCGTCTCGATCTCACCCGGCTCGATCCGGAACCCGCGGATCTTCACCTGCTCATCAGCACGGCTCAGGTACTCCAGCAGGCCGTCCCCGCGCCAGCGGGCCAGGTCGCCGGTGCGGTACATCCGGCTGCCGGGCGGCCCGAACGGGCAGGCGACGAAGTGGGCCGCCGTTAGCCCCGGCCGGCCCAGGTAACCGCGTGCCAGGCCCGCCCCCGCGATATACAGCTCGCCGGTCACCCCCGCCGGGACCGGGCGCAGGGCGGGGTCCAGCAGGTAAGCGCGGGTGTTGTCGATCGGGCGGCCGATGGCTGGCCGGGTCCCGGCGGTGATCGGGCAGGAGAGAGCGTCGACTGTGGTCTCGGTGGGGCCGTACAGGTTGTAGCTGGCCGTGCCGGACGCGGCGAGGGCCTGCCAGAGGTGGTCGGGGACCGGCTCGCCGCCGGGCAAGATGATCTGGGGCCGGTGCCGTTCGCTGGTCAGCAGTCCGGCTGCCAGCAGCTGGTCCAGGTAGGTCGGGGTGGTGTTGATCAGGTCGATGTGCTGGTCTTGGATGTAGCGGACCAGCGCGTCGGGATCCGTGCGGGTGTCGTCGTCGATCAGGTGGAGTTCGTGGCCGCCGGCGAGCAGCAGCAGTGTTTCCCATGAGGCGTCGAAGGAGAACGAGGCGGTCAACCCCGCGCGTAGCGGGGCGGCGGCGGGGGCCTGGAAGCGGGCCTGCTGGCTGGCGTGCAGGTTGGTCAGAGCGGCGTGGGAGTTGACGACGCCTTTGGGGGTTCCGGTGGAGCCGGAGGTGTAGATGACATAGGCCGGGCAGGCCGGGTCCGGGGAGCCAGGCAGGTCGGTGCCGGGTTGGCTGGCGAGTGCGGTGGTGGTGGCGGGGTCATCGAGCAGGATCTGGGGCATGGCGCCGTCGCCGGGTGGTTGGGCGGCGGCGGTGGTGATGATCAATGCGGGCTGGGCGTCGGTGAGCAGGTGCTGGATCCGTGCGGGGGGCAGGGCGGGGTCGATGGGCAGGTAGGCGGCGCCGGTCTTGTGGACGGCCAGGATCGCGGTGATCATGTCGGCGCTGCGGGGCAGCGCCAGCGCGATGAGGCGTTCTGGGGCGGCGCCGGCCGCGGCCAGGTGGCGGGCTAGCCGGTTGGCTCGGATGTTGAGCTCGGCATAGGTCAGCTGGGCCGGGCCGGCGACCAGCGCGGTGGCGTCCGGGGTACGGGCGGCCTGGGCCTGGAACAGTTCGGGGAACGTGCCAGTCGGCACCTCGCGGGCCGGGCCAGTCCCGGCGGTCAGGACCTGGGCCCGTTCGGCAGGGGCGGCCAGCTCGATATCACCGACCAGCTGGCCGGGGTCGGCGGCGATCGCGGCCAGCAGTACCTGGAGGTGCCCGGCCATCCGCTCCACCGTGGCGGTGTCGAACAGCGCCGGGTCATAGTCGAGCACCACTGACAGCTGGTGGCCGGGAACGGCTACCACACTGAGGGGGTAATTCGTCGGCTGGAGATCACAGATCTCCCGCATCTCGAGGCCGTGCGCAGCGATCGCGTTCCTGTCGAACGGATAGTTCTCGAAGACCACCATGCTGTCGAACAGGCCCGTCCCGCCGGGCAGGTCGCACCAGGCCCGCAGCTGTGCCAGCGACACGAAGTCGAATCGCCTGGACTCTGCCTGCTGCACCTGGAGGTCGTGCAGCCAGGAGATCACCCGCTGGCTGCCGGGCACGGTCAGCCGCGTCGGCACCGTGTTGATGAACAAACCGATGATCGACTCGGCGCCGTCCAGGTCCGGTGGGCGTCCAGACACGGTGGATCCGAAGACGACGTCACGTCGCCCGGTGTACCGCGACAGCAACAGGCCCCACGCGCCCTGAATGACCGTGTTGAGTGTCAGGCCATTGTGCTGGGCGACCTCGCGAAGCCGGGTCGACTGTCCGGGTGGCAGCGTTACCTGAACGGTCTCGGATGAGCTTCCCCGGTGGGCCTCGGCGGGTGGCCGGTCGTAGGGGAGGGGGGTGGGGGTGTCGAAGCCGGCCAGGGCGCGGCGCCAGTAGGTTTCGGCGTGTGCGGGGTCCTGGCGGGAGAGCCAGTCCAGGTAGTCGCGGAACGGGCGGCGGTCCACCACCGCGGCTTCGTGCCCGCCGACCGCCGCCGCATACTGGCCGCATACCTCGTTGAAGAACTGGGCCGCGCTCCATCCGTCGAGGAGGAGGTGGTGGAAGGTCCAGATGAGGTGGACCTGGGTGGGGGACAGGCGGGCGATGGCGAGCCGCATGAGGGGTGGTGCGGTGAGGTCGAGGCCGGCGGCGCGGTCGTGCTCGAGGTACTGGTCGAGGGCTGCCTGGCGGGCGGGTTCGTC
>DASRFJ010000022.1:0-6080 GCA_035651595.1 Streptosporangiaceae bacterium
TCGCCGCGGCGCTGATCTACCTGCCGGCCCTCCAGGGTGTCTTCGGCAGCGCCGCGCTGAGCCCGGCTCAGCTCGCCACCGTCGCGCCATTCCCGTTCATCGTCTGGGGCGCCGACGAGTTCCGGCGTCTGTTTCTCCGACATCGCCACGGTAAGGCGCGTGCTGAACGACCAGGGAGCTGACCGATCCCAGCATCAGCCGGGCGAACCCGCCCGCGCCGCAGGAGCCGACGACGAGCATGTCCGCGTCCTTGGCGGCGTTGATCAGTTCTTCCACCACCGATCCGAACCCCACCCGGACGGTCACCGAACTGGGGCGGGATTCGCCGATGTCGTTCAGCGCCTTCTCGACCTCAGCCTGCACGACCTGCCCGGCCCGCTCCGCGAGCTCGTGGTCACCGGGGTATTCGACCATGCCGCCGAAGTACCCGCGCATCAGCGTGTGCACGGTCATCACGGTCAGCGGCACGTCCCGCACCGCCGCCTCCCTCATGGCCCATTCCAGAGCCCGCTGCGAATGGCCCGAGCCATCCACTCCGACGATGCTTCCAGGCATTTCCGCTCACCTTCCGTACCTAGATCTCTGCCTGCGGTCACGACGCTAGGCGCCGAAAAGCCCGGACATCAGGGGCGAAAGACCCGCATCCTCATGCCTTTGGCAAAGTAGCGGGCCGAGCATTTTTCCGGGAACGGGCAATGCGTCTTGCACGTGGGGTCGCGACGTGATTGCTTAGAGTTGTATCTCTGCGTGAGGCGGGCGGGCCATGAAATCTACGGTTCTCATCTACGGGCGCGACGGGGCGGGCACTGGGGCGATCGCGGCTGAGCATTTGCGCGATATCGTCACCCAGCTCGAGGGCAGCGGGCTGCGGGTGCGGTGGGTAGGCCGCCCTGATGATGCCTTAGCGGTCATCGCCTCGGACGCCGCGCTCTCCGCTGTGCTGGTGGAGTGGGATGGCCTCGCCGACGGTGCGGTTGCGAATGGCGGGCCGCAGGTGCTGCGCGGCTTGGCGCTGCGGCACGCGGGGATGCCGGCGTTCGCGCTGGTTGACGACGAGGATCTGCATGGCATCCCGTTGTGGGTGTATGAGCAGGTGCAGGGGTTCATCTGGGTACTGGAGGACACTCCTTCGTTCATCGCCGGCCGCGTCGTTAATGCGGTGCGCGCATACCAGGAGCGGCTGCTTCCCCCGTTCTTCAGCGCGCTTCAGGATTTCGACCACCATCATGAGTACTCCTGGCACACTCCCTCCCATGCGGGAGGGATCGCGTTCTTGAAGTCCGCGGTCGGGCGGGCCTATTTCGACTATTACGGCGAGCAGCTGTTCCGGACCGACCTGTCCATTTCGGTCACCGAGCTGGGATCGCCGCTTGAGCACACCGGCGCTGTCGGGGCTGCGGAGCGGAACGCTGCCCGGGTGTTCGGCGCGGACCGGACGTTCTTCGTGCTCAACGGCAACTCGACGGCCAACCGTGTCGCCGGGCATCATTTCCTGGCCCGCGATGAACTGGCCCTGGTGGACCGCAACTGCCACAAGTCGATCCAGCATGTGCTGACGATCAGCGGGGGCCGCCCGGTTTACCTGGTCCCGTCCAGGAACGGCCTGGGAATCTGCGGCCCGATCCCGCCGGCCGCGCTGAGCCCGGAAGCCATCGGCCGCGCAGTAGCCAGTTCCGGGCTGGCAGCGGACGCGGTAAGCCAGGATCCGGCTTACGCGGTGGTGACCAACTCGACCTACGACGGGCTATGCTACGACGCGGTCAGTGTCGCTGGGCTGCTGGCCGGGTCCGCGCCTCGGGTCCATTTCGACGAAGCGTGGTTCGCGTACGCCCGGTTCAATCCGCTGTACCGGAACCGGTATGGCATGGCCGTGGACGAGACGAGCGTGCCCGGGCCGCACCGTCCGACCATCATCGCGACCCAGTCCACCCACAAGCTGCTGGCCGCGCTGTCGCAGGCCGCGATGCTGCATGTCCGGTCCGCACCGCGGGCTCCGGTTAATTTCGACCGGCTGAACGAGACCTACCTGATGCACGCGAGCACCTCCCCGCTGTACCCGATGATCGCGTCCTTGGATGTGGCGGCCGCGATGATGGACGGGCCCGGCGGGCAGACGCTGACCGGGGACGCCATCGTCGAGGCGGTCCGGTTCCGGCAGGCGATGAGCCGGCTGGCCGACCGGATCCGGGAGTCCGGTGACCGGCCGCCGTGGTTCTTCGGGGTCTGGCAGCCGCCCGCGGTCACCGATCCGGCCACCGCCAAGGAATACCGGTTCCAGGACGCGCCGCTCGACCTGCTGTGCACCAGCCCCGCCTGCTGGAGCCTGGAACCGGGAGCGGCCTGGCACGGCTTCGGCGGCCTGGAACCGGGGTACTGCATGCTCGACCCGGTCAAGGTCACCATCACCTGTCCTGGCACTTCGGCCGACGGCAGCACCGGGGAATGGGGCATCCCCGCCCGCCTGCTGGCCGGGTACCTCGACAGCCGCAACATCGTGGTGGAGAAGGTCGGCGACTACACGATCCTGATCTTGTTCTCCATCGGCATCACCAAAGGCAAGTGGGGGACGCTTCTGGACGCCCTCATCGGCTTCAAGGATCTCTACGACACCGGCGCCCAGGTCAGGGACGTCCTCCCGGGCACCGGGTACGACGACCTCACCCTTCCCGAACTGTGCGCCCGGATGCACCGCCAGCTCAGCGGCAACCACGTCGGCGGCCTGCTGCACGAGGTATTCACCAGCCTGCCCGAACCCGTGATGACACCCGCCGCCTGCTACCAGATGCTGATCCGCTCCGGCACCGAGCGCCTGCCCCTGGCCAGCCTGGCGGACCACGTCGCCGCCACCAAGGTCGTCGTCACCCCGCCGGGCATTCCGATGCTCATGCCGGGCGAGGCCATCGGCCCCGGCGACGGCCCTGTCCTGTCCTACCTGTCAGCCCTGCAGTCCTTCGACAAGGCATTCCCTGCCTTTACCAGCGACATCTCCGGCGTGCACCGCGACCCGTCCGGCGACTACTGGATCGAAGCCGTCACTCAGTAGGCGGGTATCCCCGCATTGCCCTCGGACATCCGCAGCATGCCGCGGGCGGAACCGCTGCGCCCATCATCAAGGAGATCGCGCACATGTTGTTTTCCTGGACCGGATTCGGCACCCTGATCGGCGTCGTCGCCGCGGTGACAGCCGGGCTGCATCTGACCCAGCGGTACGCCCCCCACCCCCGGCGGGAGAAGCACAACGACGTGGCCGGGTTCATCTTCGCCGCCATCGCCGTGTTCTACGCGGTCCTGGTCGCCTTCGTCATCGTCGCCCTCTGGTCCGATGACGGCACCGCCCGGCAGACCACCTACAGCGAAGGCAACGACCTCGCCTCCGTCTACTGGCTATCCCGCCATATGCCGCTCGCCCAGGGCCGGCCGCTTGAGCACCTCACCCTCGAGTACGCCCACACCGTCATCGAACAGGAATGGCCGCTGATGGCCAGCCACCACAGCTCCCCGGCCGCCACTGCCCTGATCTACCAGATACGCAACGACGCGTTCAGCCTGAACCCCGCGACACCTCGCGACCAGGTCATCTTCGAGGAAGTCACTACCAGCGTCACCGCCTTGGCCGCTGACCGACGGGAACGCCTGGACGCCATCGGCGACGGCGTGCCCGTCTTCTTGTGGGCCGCCCTCATCGGCGGCGGCATCATCACGGTCGGCTTCACCTTCCTGTTCGGCCTGTCCAGCACCTGGGTTCACGTCGTGATGGTCGGGCTTTTCGCCGCCGTGATCGTGGTATCTCTCATCTTGATCAAGGATCTCAACTACCCCTTCGCCGGCCCCGGCAAGGTCAGCCCCGAAGCATTCGAGGTCTTCCTGTCCCGGCTCCCGCCGCCGCGCTGATGAATGGGCCTGGCGGGTAGAAAAGCCGGCCGCGAACCGAGACGACGCCGTCGACACGCCACACGGCGTTGACGAGCGCCTGGCCGCGTTCCTCGGTCTCCGCGCGGCCTTCCAGCGTGACGATTCCATCCGTCACCGTGACCGTGTACCGATCGGGGTCGGTGCGGAACTTGTTCAAGATCACGCCGTCGCGGATCTCGTTCTTGATGTCGGCGTCCGCGCGGTTGTACACGCTCAGTACGTCGGCGCGGCTGACGATGCCGAGGAGATGGTTCCAGGCGTCGACGACGGGCAGCCGCTTCACCCGGCAGGAGTACATCAGCCGGGCAGCGCGGGCGACCGTTTCCTCCGGTCCGATCGTGACCGGCGGCGTCGTCATCAGGTCTTCCGCCGTCATCGCGCCCGCCTTGGCGATGTCCTTGTGATACCGGAGGTGACCGACCGGGCTCGGTCGCATGCCCCCGCTGGCCACCAGGGCCTCCTTAGTGAGCATGTCAGCCTCGGAAACCACGCCGATGACCTTGCCCTCGTCGTCGACGACCGGGAACGCGCTGATCCGGTGCTGCCCGAGCCGAGCGGCCATCTCCTTGAACGAGACGTCTTTCCGGACCGCCACGACATCGGTAGTCATCACGTCCTTGACAATGGCGCTCATCGCGATCGCTCCTTCCCGCGTCTGCCATGCGGGCGAGAAGGACCCCGCTACCCGCCTCTCGCGGATCCCGATTGCGCGGTGCGCGGCGAACGCCGGGGGCACGCCGCCGCTTCCCCGCGTCTTGCCGGGGTCCTTCTCGCTCAGTTCCAGACCATCGCCTCGGGACCGTGATCCACAGGGACGAAGGTCCCGAACCAGGACCCGCCCCGGTACTCAGATGGCGGGACCACCGGCCCCACCCACACCTCTCGTGCCGATATGGGATCGACGTAGAAAGAGAGGTGCGTACAGATGAGTGTTTTGCTACGCAGAGATCCGCGGACCATGTTCCCGGACCTCGTGGACTGGTTCGAGTCGCCGTTCGTGACGCTGCGCCCCTACCTGGCGCAGGCGATCCGGATCGAGGATTACATCGAGGGCGACCACTATGTGGTGCGGGCCGAACTGGCCGGCATCGACCCGGCGAAGGACGTCGAGATCATGGTCGGGGACGGTTACCTGACGATCCGCGCGGAGCGGACCGAGAAGACCGAGGACAAGCACCGGAGCGAGTTCCGGTACGGGTCCTTCTCCCGGACGATCACGTTGCCGGCCGGGGCGGACGAGGACAACGTGGCCGCGGACTACCGCGACGGCATCCTCACCGTCACCGTCGGCATGAAGCCGGAGAAGAAGGCGGAAGCCCGCAAGGTCGAGATCACGACCGGCAAGTAAGTCGCGGGTTGCGGGTCACCATGCGGCCGTAGCGGGCGCGCGGAGCGTGTTACCGATGGCCGTTCGGCATCATGACCTTCGGCCCTTACCGGGGCGGCGACCGGCCTGATTGCGTGGGAATATGCCCCAGCCACGGGATTTCCTCGAGCGATTCAGGCCGGCCGGCGCACCGGGCGCGGCGGCGCGAGCCGGCGTACCCGCCGATCGCGGCGGAGAGCTGGCCGGTGAGCTCTCCCCGGTGCTCGGACTGCTGGACGAAACTCACCGTGAGTGCGGTCAGATAGTCGCGCGCGCAAGGGACGACGCCGCGCGGATCAGCGCCGCCGCCAGGGAGCAGGCCGCCGCCATCGCCGCGGACGGCATGCAGCAGGCAAATGCGGCGCGGCGGGAAGCGGCCGAAGCGGCGCTCGCCGCGGCGCGCGGCGCGCGGAGCCGCGAGATCGCGTCCGCGAAGCAGCGAGCGGCGCGTATCGGGGAACTGGCGCGGCGCCGCATCCCGGCGCTGGCTGGCGACGCGGTCGCGATGATCAGGGAGCTGGGGCGCTATGGACTTATGGCACATTGCCATCAGGCAGTTTGGGTCAAAGGCTATAAGTGACCTTCGCGACGCATGAGACCCGGGCGCTCCTGCGCTCCACTCAAGGATCTGGAACTCCGCCCGGGCACGGAGAAATAAGGTGACGATGTCGGAAGCTAACCTCGCGATCCGCGCGGGGGGACTGTCGAAGCGCTATGGCCAGGTCGAGGCGCTAGCCGGCCTCGACCTGGACGTCGGGCCCGGTGAGGTAGTCGGTTACCTGGGGCCGAACGGGGCGGGCAA
>DASRFJ010000023.1:0-3655 GCA_035651595.1 Streptosporangiaceae bacterium
GGTCCAGGGTTCCGGGCGGGGCGCCGGTGAGGTCTGCGGTGTGCATGTCGAACCCGGTGTCGGGGTGGATGACCTGTATGCCTTTCCCGTCGGCCTGATCGAAGGTGGTGCGCAGTGATTCATGGCGGGCCACCAGAGCCCCCAGCGCACCGGTCAACGCCGCCAGATCCAACGAACCAGTCAGCCGCAACGCCAGGGCGCTGTTGTAGCCACCTGCTCCTGGCTCAAGCTCGTTGAGGAACCACAGCCGCTGCTGGCCGAACGACAGCGGCAGCGGGCCGGTGCGGTCCGCCGGACGAATCCGGTCGGACTGCCTGGCACGCCCGGCCAGCCGGCTGCGCAGCTTCTCCTGGAGAGCGGCGGGAAGTGCGGAGATGCGAGTCTCCTGCGATGACACCATGTGCTCATCTCCTCGGTGGTTGCGGTCCTAGCCCTCACCCAGCGCGACGCGTTCGAATTCCTGGAGTACTTTCTCTTGGATGAGCTCCGCCAGCGCGGCGACCGAACGTGTGACCAGGACATCTCGGGGGGTTAGCGCCACGTCGAACGCGGCACTTGCCTGCGCCACTACGCCGAGACTGCGCAGTGAGTCGCCGCCGAGCTCGAAGAAGTTGTCGTAGATGCCGACCTGGTCCAGGCCCAGCACATCGGCCCAGATCCCGGCGATGACCTCCTCGGCGGGGGTGCGCGGCGCGACGTAGCCGCCGGCGGAGGCGGGGATGCCCGGGACGGGAAGCGCGCGGCGGTCGAGCTTGCCGTTGGCGGTCAGCGGCAGTTCGTCCAGGACGGTGAACGTAGCCGGGATCATGTAGTCGGGGAGGGTCTCTGCCAGGTAGGCGCGCAGGTCCGCGGGGTCCGGGGCGCTACCGCCGGGAGCGGCGACCAGGTAGGCGGCCAGCTGCTTGCCGCCGGGGATATCCTCGCGGGCGATGACGGCGGCACCGGCGATGGCGGGGTGCCGGCGCAGGACTGTCTCGATCTCGCCGGGCTCGATCCGGAACCCGCGGATCTTCACCTGCTCGTCGGCGCGGCCCAGGTATTCCAGCTCTCCATCCCCGGTCCAGCGGACTAGGTCGCCGGTGGCATACATGCGGCTGCCGGAAGGTCCGAACGGGCAGGCGATGAACCTCTGGGCGGACAGCCCAGGCCGGTTAAGGTAGCCGCGGGCCAGCCCGGCCCCGGCGATGTACAACTGACCGGGGATGCCAGGCGGGACCGGGCGCAGCTCCGGGTCCAGCACGTAGACCTGGGTGTTCCAGATCGGCCGGCCGATCGGGATGGTGGCCTGGCCGGGGGAGAGCGGGTCGCTCCAGGTCGCCACCACGGTGGATTCGGTGGGGCCGTAGGAGTTGATCATCCGGCGGCCGGGGGCCCAGCGGTCGGCAAGGGCGGCGGGGCAGGCCTCGCCGCCGACGATAACGGTGCGGAAGCAGGGCAGGTCCCGGGCGGCGTCGGCGGGCATGGTGGCCAGTGCTGCCGGGGTGATCAGCGCGTGGGTGATGTGCCGGCCGGCCAGCACGTCGGCCAGCTGGTCGCCCAGCAGCGGCCCGTCGGGCGGTACCACGAGCGCGGCCCCTGCCGGGAGCGACATGCATAGCTCTAGCACCGCGGCATCGAAGCTCGGCGAGGAAAGCTGGAGCACTCGATCGCCGGGCCGTACCTGATAGTGCTCGGCCTCGGCGGCGGCGAAACTGGCCAGGCCGGTGTGCGAGACGACGACGCCTTTGGGGATTCCGGTGGAGCCAGAGGTGTAGATGACGTATGCCGGGTGGGCTGGGTGCACGGGCGCTGTCCGGTCGGCGTCGGTCGGGTCGTGGCGGGGCATCTCGTTCCGGGCGGCCAGGGTGTCCGGGTCGTCGGCAAGCAGGACCGCGGCCGGATCCAGTGCGGGTAGGGCCGCGACCAGGTCGCTGCGGGTCACGGTGAGCACTGGCTGGGCGTCGGCCAGCATGAACGCGATCCGGTCCGGCGGGTAAGCCGGATCGATGGGCAGGTAGGCGGCGCCGGCCTTGGCCGCCGCCAGCTGCGCCACGATGATCTCCGTGGACCGCGGCAGCACCAGGGCCACCACCTGTTCCGGCCCGGCGCCGCGGCGGATCAGCTGGTGTGCTAGCTGGCTGGTGGCCGTGTCTAGTTCGGCATAGGTCAGCTCCCCGCCATCCCAGATCACCGCCGCGGCATCCGGCGTCCGCGCGGCCTGCGCGCTGAACAGCTCCCCCGCCGTGACAGGAACCACCGGCCGTTCGGTGTCGTTCCACTCGGTGAGCACCTGTTCGTGTTCGGCGGGGGTCAGCAGGGACATCGTGCCGACCAGTTGGTGGGGGTCGGCGGTGATGGCGGTGAGGAGTGCGTGGAGGTGGGTGGCGATGCGCTGGGCGGTGGCGGGGTTGAAGAGTGCGGGGTCGTAGCCGATGGAGTAGGTGAGGGGTGACCCGGGGGAGGCGGTGATGGTGAGGGGGTAGCTGGTTTTCTCGTGGGCGTCGAGGTCGTGGAGGTGGAGGCCGTGGGTTGCCGCGGCGTCGGTGTTGATGGGGTAGTTCTCGAACACGACGATGCTGTCGAACAGGCTGGTGCCGTCGGGTATGGCGGCCCATGCCTGGACCTGGGCCAGCGCGGCCGTGTGGTGCTGGCGGGCTTCGGCCTGGGTTGTCTGGAGGGCCTGGAGCCATGCGCTGACGGTGCTGTGGTCGTCGATGCGGGCACGGACTGGCAGGGTGTTGATGAAGATCCCGGTGATGTCGCTGGCGCCGGGGAGGTCGGCGGGGCGGCCGGAGACGGTGGCGCCGAAGGTGATGTCGTGGTGTCCGGTGTACCGGGACAGCAGCAGGGCCCAGGCGCCCTGGAGCAGTGTGTTGAGCGTCAGGCCGTGTGCGCGGGCGAACTCGCTGAGGCGTCCTGAGTCGTGTTCGTTCAGCGCGGCGGTGTGCCACTGGGCTGACTGGGGGGTGTGGTGGTGTGCGGGTGGCCGGTCGTAGGGGAGGGGGGTGGGGGTGTCGAAGCCGGCCAGGGCGCGGCGCCAGTAGGTTTCGGCGTGTGCGGGGTCCTGGCGGGAGAGCCAGTCCAGGTAGTCGCGGAACGGCGGCCGCGGGACCAGCGTTGGCTGGTGCCCTGCGGCCAGCGCGGCGTGCGCGGCGCAAACGTCGCTCAGGACGTGGAACACGCTCCATCCGTCGAGGAGGAGGTGGTGGAAGGTCCAGATGAGGTGGACCTGGGTGGGGGACAGGCGGGCGATGGCGAGCCGCATGAGGGGTGGTGCGGTCAGGTCGAGGCCGGCGGCGCGGTCGTGGTCCAGGTGGCGGGCGAGGGCGTCGCGGCGGGCGGGTTCGTCCAGGCTGGTCCAGTCCAGGCGGGTGATGGGCAGGGCGGCGGCGCGGTGGACGACCTGGACGGGGTGGGGGACGTTCTCCCAGGCGATGGCGGTGCGCAGGACCGGGGTGCGGTCGGTCACGTGCTGCCAGGCGGCGGCGAGGATTTCCGGGTCGGTCACGCCGTCCAGGATGAAGGCGGCTTGTTCGAGGTAGACGTCCTGGCCCTGCGGGGACAGGCTGTGGAAGGTCATGCCGGCTTGCATGGGGGTGAGGGGGTAGATGTCCTCGATGGCGTGGCCGTCGCCGGCCAGCAAGTCGGTGGTGGCCTGGTCCAGGCGGGCCAGGGG
>DASRFJ010000024.1:0-20572 GCA_035651595.1 Streptosporangiaceae bacterium
CCACGTCGCGGTCCAGGACGGCCACGCAGGCCCCGCGGCCGGCGGCCAGCAGGACAGCCGCACGCCCGATCCCCGAACCGCCGCCGGTAACGACGATCACCTGATCACGCACGCAACCTCCCGGTGGCCTACATCTTAAAAATAATAAATGATTTATAATCTGTCTATCGTGGGTGGACTACGGCCATCCGTTTCTCTAGAAGGAGCCGCCGATGCCGACAGCAGCGCATCCGGCCCGGCCCGCGGGGAGCCTCGGCGCCATACCGCCGGTCTCCCGGCGGCAGCAAGTCGCCGACCTGATACGTGAGGCGATCGTCTCGGGGGTGCTCCCGGCCGGTGAGCAGCTCAAGCAGGATCAGCTCTGCCAGGAGCTCGGGGTCAGCCCTGGACCGCTGCGCGAGGCGATGCGCCAGCTGGAAAGCGAAGGGCTCGTCACGCTCCACCCGAACCAGGGTGTCTTCGTAACCGAGGTCTCTGCCGAGGAACTGTTCGGGGTCCTGCTGCCGGTACGGCTCGACCTCGAGCGCTACGCCGTCACACAGGCGGCGGCGAAGCTTACCCAGGATGACTTCGCAAAACTTGATGAGCTCGTGCGGATCATGGAAGAGGGGGCGCGGCAGGGCAACTTCGCGACTGTCAACGAAGCCGACCTCCGGTTCCATCAACTGACCATGCATGCATCAGGCGCCGTGCACGCCACCCAGCTCTGGGGAAATGTCGTACCGCGTATCCGGATGCACTTCTATCAGGCAGCTCCCCGGCACCGGACGCTCGATGAGATCCCCGCCGAGCACCGCGAGCTCCTCAACGCCCTGAAGACCCGTGACGCGAGCGTGATCGGCGCGGCCCTAGAGCAGCACATTATCGGTGCGGCCCGGACCGTGCTCGAGAACACCTGAGCCCGGTGCATGGCGTGCCGCGTCCTCGCTGCCGCGGGCAAGCCGTACCCCGCAGGTGGTCGGCGGCTCGCGCGGCGTAGTGTTGCACGGTGCGTGAGGTAACAGCCTGCGTGGACGAGCGAGACGAGCTGGCCTCGCCGGAGGTCTACAACACTGTGTGGCCGCACGACGCCGTGACGATCGACGCGGTGCACTCGTTCAGGCACAGCGCCCAGGATTACGTCGACTACCTCCTCCGCGAGGATGGCGTCATCCTGGGGTCCGCGGTCGGGGCTATCTTCGCCAATCGCGCGCACCGTGTCGTTACGCTCATCAGCGTGCTTGCTGGGCAGCGCCGGCGCGGCGCTGGCACGGCATTGTATGAGGCCATCTCCCTATGGGCCAGCGAGCGAGGGGCACGCGAGCTAGAGGTGTCGGTGGCCGGCAACGATCCGGAGAGCCTGTCCTTTGCCCTGCGGCGCGGCTTCACCGAGGAACGGCGCCAAGTGGGGCTCGTGCTCAGCCTCGCCGGCATCTCACCGCCGCGGGTCCAGCCTCCGGCCGGGATCGAGATCGTCACCTGGGCACAGCGTCCGGAGCTGGCGCGCGGGATGTACGAGGTTGACCTCGAGGCCCATCCGGACATCCCCGGTTTCGAGGACGTATCCGTCGAGCCGTTCGAGGACTGGATGGCGCACCATATGCAGCGGCCTGCCGACTCTCCCGAGGCGACGTTCATCGCGCTCGCCGGCGAGGAGGTCGTCGGCTTCGCGAAACTGTCGCTGACCGCGCCGACGGCGGCAGGCCATGCCATAACCGCCGTCAAGAGAGCCTGGCGCGGACGCGGCATCGCGCGTGCCCTGAAGGCGGCGGAAATCAACTGGGCGCTCGCCAACGGCTACACCGAGCTCCACACCAGCAACGAGGAACGGAACACACCGATCAACCGCCTGAACGCCCGCCTCGGCTACCGGCCCGGAATCGGGCGGATCCACCTCGTCGGCCCCATCATCGGCGGCGCCCTGAGCAGCCTGGATATGCCCGACACGCCGTGATCGCGTGGTCACGTGAGCAGGGCACGCCCGACAGCGATCACGAGGTTCTGTCAACTTCAGCCGAACCGCGGTGGCCGTTGTAGCCGCTACCTGGGAGTGGACCTGGTCACTTAACCATCGATGAATGCCGCGGGGATCTGCCGCGTATTAACGGCATGTCGCGATGAGAAACCGCGAACCCGTGCACGCAGCGCGAAATGCATGGTTGTCCCCGTCAAGGCTATGGCGCCGCAACGATCGACTGCGTTGCCACAAGCTTGTGGTACGCGCCACGCCGGCGGACCAGATCCCCGTGGCGGCCCTGCTCGATAACCCGGCCATCGGCGATGACGATAACGCGGTCATCGGCGGCAAGGAGCGGAATCCGGTGGGCGACCATGATAACGGTGCGCTCCCGGGATATCTGATGCAGCTGCCGGTAGATTTCCTCAGCGGTGAGGCCGTCCAGCGAACTGGTTGCCTCGTCGACGATGAGAACCGGGCTGCCGGAGAGGAGCGCTCGGGCGAGAGCGATTCGCTGCCGTTCGCCTCCGGAGAGCTGGTAGCCGCGCTCCCCGACTGGTGTGTCCAGGCCTTCGGGCAGCCGCGCCAGCAGGTCTCCGAGGCTTGCCGTGCGCAGCGCGCTGGCAAGCTCCGCCGCACTGGCCTCCGGCCTGGCGAACAGCAGGTTCTGCCGGATCGATGTATTGAATAGGGCGGTGTCCTGCGGCACCAGGGTCACTGCCGTACGCGTCAGGTCGAGGCCAGGGGCGTGCGGATAGTCGAGCCGGATCTCCCCGCGGACCGGGTCCAGCAGGCCCGCGGCCAGCAGCGCCAGCGTACTCTTGCCGCTGCCCGAATGACCGACGACGATGGTGAACGAACGCGGCGGGAATTCCAGGCTGATGCCGGACAGCGCGGGCTGCTCGGCGCCCGGGTAGCGATAAGTAACGGCGCGCAGCAGCAGCCGGGGTGTTCCTGGCGGTACCGTGCCGGCGGGCTGTGCCGCATCCCGTGGGCCACCCAGGGTCAGGTAAGTGAAAACCCGGTCGAACATCGCGCGTGAGCTTTGCAAGGTCCCGCTGATGCTGAGCAACTGCTGGATGGGGTTGGTCAGCCGTGCCTGCATGGTGGCGAGCACCACGGCGGTACCTAGGGAGATGCCCGGCACCACGGTTCCCGACATCAGGTAGATGATCGGCGGCAGGCAGGCGAAGGTCATGTTGATGGTCGCCATGGCGGAACGGCCGGCCAGCCGCTGCTGGTATGTCACGGCGCTCAGCTCCGCCGATGTCTCGACGAAGCGGGCCCGCTGCCGGCCGGTCTGTCCCAGCGTCCGGCCCAGGATCACCCCTGGCAGTGAGAGGTCCTCGGCTACGAGTCGCATCAGCACCGCAATGGCTTCCTGGCGCCGGGTGGCGAGCGCGTTGCGCCGGGCAGAGAACCGCTGGTTCACCACATTGAGCGCCATCGCGAGCGCGATGGAAGCCAGTGCCAGCGGCCAGTTGAGGATGAGCATCACCACGCACGCGGTGATGAAGCTGGCCAGCGATGCCAGCGCGCTCTGGGCGGTCAACGTCACGATGTCGCTGATCCCGCCGATGTCGCTCACCAGCCTCGCCTGAATCTCGGTGTTCGCGTCGCCAGCGAAGAATGCGAGTTCCATGCCCTGAATGTGCTCGTACAATTCCACCCGCAAGTTGTGAACCACGCGCTGGCCCATGCGGTTGGCCAGCGCTCCCTGACTGATTCCGGCCGCGCCGGCCAAGATCCCCGCCGCGATCATCGCCGAACACAGTATGGCCAGTTCACGGACATGGCGGAATGGGAGAGCATCGTTGATGACGCGCTGAAGCAGCAGCGGGCCCACCGAGCTCAAGGCAACCGTGAGCAGGACAAGGGCCAGCGAACCCGCCAGCATGCCGCGGCAGTTCGCGAAGCACTGTACGACCCGTCGCCAGGTACCGTGGCGTCGAATGCCGTTCGTTCGGTTCGTCGCGGTACCCACGTCAGGCGCTCACGACAGCTCGCACGAACAGCGCGACATCGGTGTCATATGTGCGGGTACGGTCGGGACGGCTGGTCCGCACTGGAGACCATCCGCAGGTTCGCAGCAACCGGATCGCCTCGGTCATGCTGTAGAAGCTCTGCCGGCGCTCGCCGGAGACGGTTCTCTTGGGCGGCGGTGGCGGTCCTATCGCGAAGCTCACCAGCAGCGCGCTGCCGGGCGCGGCCTCGCGCCGGAGATCTGCGAGCAGGCTGGCGACGGCGGGGCGGGGCAAGTAAAGCAGTACCCCCTCGCACACGAACACGGCGGGGCTGAGCCGGTCATACGCCGTGCGCGACAAGATTTCCGGGATACGCTGCGCGGTCAGGTCGGCCGCGGCGAACTCGATGTGCCCGGTGTCGGCAGCCAGGTCCCGCAGGCGACGCATCTTGTCTGTCTGGGTGGCTGGCAGGTCGACTTCCATGAACCTGACGCCGGTGGATTTGAAGCGGAACGACCGGCCGTCGTAGCCGGCTCCCAGCAGCACGACCTGTGCCACTCCGGTTCGCAGGGTATCGAGGAGTTCGGTGTCGAAGAACTCCGTACGCGCCGCCAGGAAGTGCTCGAATGGCGCGTTGTCGGCGGCCAGGCTCGCGAGCAACCGGTCCTCCGTTGCGGGGTCGCCATCGGGTGTATGCGGACGAGTCAACTGAGAGCGGATCAGGGCGACGTGATAGGCGGACGCCGATGGCCTGCCGGTGGTCACCGTCGGCACCTCAGGCATTCGGCAAGATGACCGGCTTGCCGGTGTCGCGGCGCGCTTCGAGGTCCTGGTGTGCCGCCGCCGCGTCGTCGAGCGGGTACCTCCGGCCGATCCGCGGTCTCAGCGTGCCGTCGCCGAGCCAAGCGAAAACATCGCGCGCCGCGGCCTCAAGCTCATCGCGGTGCGCGATGTGGTGCGAGAGCACTGGCCGAGTGAAGAAGAAGGAACCGGCGGTAAGCAGTGCCGGATCGAAAGGCGCCACCCGGCCGGTGAGCTCAGCCATCAGGACGAGGGTTCCGCGTGGCCGCAGGCAGGCGAGGCTGGTCTTGAACATGAGCTGGCCGAGGCCGTCATAGACGACGTCCACGCCCGTTCCCAGGGTCAGCCGCCGGGTCTCGGCTACGACATCCTGTCCCCGGTGAAAGATGACGGCGTCAGCGCCGGCCTCGCGGGCGAGCCGCGCGCCGATCGCATCGCCGACAGTCGCGATCACCCGGGCACCCCTCGCCTTGGCGAGCTGGGCCACCAGCAGGCGCATTCCGCCGGTCGAGGCGTGCACCAGAATGGTGTCGTCCGGACCGACCTGATACGTCGATGTCGTCAGGTAGCGCGCGGCCATGCCATGCATCAGTCCCGCGGCGGCCACGTCGTCGGGCACCGAGCACGGAACCGGCACAGCGCGGTCGGCTTGGATCACCATCCGTTCCGCGTATGCGCCCGTGTGCAGGACCCAGCCGACCCTGTCGCCGACGGTGAGTCCGCTTACCCCCGGCCCGATCGCCGCGACGGTGCCGCACCCGTCGACGCCGGGCGTGAACGGCAGTGGCTTCTGGTGGTACCCGGTCCGGTGATAGACGTCGAGGAAGCTGACGCCCGCGGCCGTGACATCGACGGCGATCTCTCCCGGCCCCGGACGCGGCGCCGGGACGTCGGCCATGACGAGCGTCTCCGGACCGCCGCGCCTGGAAACGACAATCGCGCGCATACGCCGCCTTTCGGTAGGACCGCCAGCGGCGGGCGCGCCACGCTACGGCGCGACGCACCCGCGGGCCGGCGAGAGTAGTGGAAGATCAGTCGAAATCTACGTTGTAGTCGATGAGGAACGTATTGGTCGGGCATCTCGCAGAAGAAGTGATGCCGCCGCCGGCGGCCTCCCAGCTTCCGTACCTGATAATTCCAGTCGTGCAGGTTATCGCGATGCGGAATTGCCCGGTACCGTAAAAGCAGTACACCTCCGCGTAGTGTTCTCCGTCTGACCCGTACTCACATCCCGAAGGAACACGTGGAATTACATCCGGACCCGAGCGGGCATGTGCGGGAGCGAAGGTGGCCGCGCTGGCCGCCGGAACCATCGCCAGGCCGGCTATGGTCACTCCGGATAGCGCCGCGACCAGGCGGATCAGCTTTCCGGTTGGCAGGTGATTAAGAACAGGCATAACAGCTCCTCTCTGCTGCGCATGCGGATGCGCATTTTATTCGTGGATGCAGTCAGTCCTTTCGCAGCCGGAGCCGCACCAGCCGCCGCAGCTGTCGAAGGCGTCATTGTCGTAGACGTCGTAGACGGCGGCCTCCCAGGCCACCTGGCTGACGTCCTCGGATTCGAGGTCGAATACGTCGAGATCGTTCATCTGCACCTACTCCTTCTCGTTGACGGGATTTTCTGGTTCTTTCAGTAACCGAGGAACGTCGCGAGCCCGGTCATTCGGCGGGTCAGTTCCGGGTGCAATCCCCAGCTGGGATGGAATTCGACGGGGCCGGGTTCCGGGATCGGCCGGAGCTCGGGGGAATGCATGAATGTGGGATCGCCGCCGCCCAGGCTCCCGCTCTCGCCGGTGCCGGCGAATCTCCACTGCTCGGTGTGCCGCATCCGGGCTATGACGTCCGCGTCGTGGGCAAGGCCGAGCCATTCGCAGATCCGCCGCAGCCAGACGTCCGGCTCACGTAGCAGGTCCTCGGCGCGGACCCGCTGCGATTTCTCCGCGGGCAACGCCGCCAGGCGCTTGGCGATCCGCAGGTGCGTGAGGTACCAGACCGAGGCTGAGCGGACGAACATGCCCTGGGGGTCGGCCGCCCACAGGTACCGCATGTGCCGGTGCATCGACCGTTGCGCCGTCACCGGGTGCCGCGTCAGGTGGATGAAGCGAGCATTCGGATAGGCGGAAATGCAAGCATCCAGCGTCTGATCGGAATGGGTCGAATCGGGTGACTTCTCCAGTCCGGTTCGCGGCTGTGCCAGATCCAGCAGGTGATCCATGAGCCGTACCGTCGGCCAGTCCGCTCGCTGCCCGAGCCACGATTCGGCCCGCGCGATCGCGTCCGGTGTCTGGGACTGCTCGTGCAGTTCGGCGACGGCCCTGAGCACACCGGTAAGACGGCTGCGGATCCACGGCCGCGGCACCTCGGGCCGGCGCGCCTGCTCGGTGAGCAGCCCTCGCACGTCCGGGGTGCTGAACAGCAGCATTTCGGGAAAACCATAGAGTTCGGGGTGTCCGGCCAGCATCGCCACACAAACCGTGGAAAAGGACCGGATCGGGGCCAGCAGGAAAACCGGGGCGTGGTCGCTGCGTACCTGCCGGGTAGCAGTTGGCGCGTCGTACTTCGCGGACATCATCAATGTGCCCAGCCCAGCGATGTGGTGAAGATGTGGTTCGACCGGCCATCCAAGAGGCGGACGGCCTCGGTGACCAGGTGATGCGGTCCGGCATAGACGCATCCGGCCAGGCCGAGGCTGATCGCCCCCAGCCAGGCCGCGTGGCCGAGCGTGCCCGCGCGGATCAGCAACGGCCCGTACCCGGGAGCCCCGGGCTGGCCAGCCGCGGCGATGTCCGCGCAGATCAGCAGCAGGAACGCCGCGTCCGAGTACGCCGTGCGCAGCGATTCCAGGCAGGGATCGCCGGGCAACGCCGAGAAGGGCTCGAATGGGTCTTCGCTGACGAGGTACAGGCCAGGCGCGAGCCCGGTGACCCGGAACGCCGCGATCAAGATGGTGTACCCGATCGCGCCGTGGGCCGGTGCGGGCCACACGGTCCGCTCCGCCCGGCGGGCGTGGTCGGCGATGGCCGCGACATCCAGCGCCGCCACCGGTTCGCCGGTAAACGAGCGAACCGCGCGGCGGCGGACAAGTACGCTCTCGGCGGCTTCCAGCGGCCGCGTCGCGGCCGGGAAGCGACGGTCAGCCTGAACCGGCCATCCGTGACGGGCCCGGAGCAGGGCCAGGACACCATGCGGCAGCTCGTCCGCGGGAATCAGTGGCATGCCGCCGTCCCTTCCGGCCAGTTCCCGTGGAGCACCGCGATCGCGGTGACCATCTCACCGTCGTCAGGTTCAAGTTCGAGTAGCTCGGCTACGTCGGGGCTCCAGGCAGCGGCGAACGACGTCGTGATGCCTGCGGCGGAGCCGGCCACCGACAGCTGAAGTGCCGCGCAGCCGGCGTCGAGATGCGCGAGCCGCGCGGCGAACTCGTCGTATTTACGGCCTATCCGGCGCACCGATGCGACGAAGATGACCACGACGTCGAACGCGCCGGCGCCGCGGCCGGTCCCGGCCAGCAGGGTGGGCAGCGGTATCCGGTCCGCCCGGACCGGCAAGATCCGGTGCCCGAGGTCGTCGTACCGGAAGAGCGTGCCCGGCAGGCCGAACAGGTCGTGCTCCGTTGCGACGTAGAGCTGGACCGAGCCGAGATTGCCGCCCGACGGGGCCCACCGGTCCACCGGGCGTCCGCTCGCGAGTGGCGTCCGCAGTCCCGCCGTACGGGCGAGCAGGCCAGCCAGCAGCAGCGCGCTGCCGGTGAGCCCGTCGGCCAGATCCCTGGACGGAACGGGCGGGAACGGGTCCCGCTCGTGGGGCAGCGCGGTTATCCGCCGCTGCTGTTCCCGTGTGCGGAGCGCGGACACCCTGAGCGCCGCGGGTGGTATCTCGTGCTGCCACTCATAGGCGAGCGCCAGCGCCCCTTCCGCGCTGGTGTGCGCGGGCGGTGCCCCGTGCCCGCATGCCTGGCAACCGGTCCCTGGGACCATGTCGAACCATTCGGTTCGCCAGGTGCGACTCGATGTGCGCCTCATCCGGCACGGCCGGGACGGGGTGGTGACCTGAGCGAGCGCTGCCAGTATCTCCGTCGTAGCCAGGGCCGCCACCAGGTCGGATGGCCGCCGCGCCGCGGACACCCCGGCGCCGGAGCCGGCATAGCCCGATCTGAAGCAGCCCACGCACGGTGCCCAGCCGTCGTAGAACACGGGCCCTATCTCGGTGATGTAGGCGTCGCCGGCAAACCTGAGGACCGCGATACCGCAGCCGCGGGTGAGCTGCACCGCGCTCGCCAGGTTCTGGCTGCTGTCGTCGAGTACCGCGACGAACGGCCGGGGGGAGCGGCCGATCCGCTCGATATCAGCGGCGCAGGCCTGCCGCGACACGTTGCGTATGAGCACCTCGCCGACACCGGTTTCGGTGAGATCTGCGGCCACCTGGGCCGCGACCGGGTCGTCCGCCACGAGCAGCACGGCCGCGCTACCGAGAGCGGCGATCAGTTCCTCGGTGCAGGACGGGCCGGCGATGGCCCCGATCGTGCGCGAGAAATACGCCGTGACGTGATCGGCGCTCCGGGGAGCCGCGGCGGCAGGCGGACCCGGCCATTCAAGCAAGCCGCTCTCGTCGAGAACGGTAAGCATCCGCTCGACCACGGCATGGTCGAGATCCGCGGTTCTGGCGATCGAGCGTGATCCACGCGTTCCGTCGAGAAGGGGCAGCACGCGAGGCAGGAGCGTTGACACGCCCTTGCCCGTCAGCCGGCGCCGTCGCGGGCCGCCGTCCACGAGCACCGCATCACCGTCCGGCACGATGACCAGGCCGCGGCAGAGCCGCGGGAAGCGGGTGATCCGGGTCATGCGGTGCCCACCGCATCGGCGATATCCCGCACGCTGGCGACCTTCGCCGTAATCGCGGCGAGGTCGAGTGCGGCAGACGGCCCGGCCGAACGCTGCTCACGATCACAGTCGTGACAGCTGATGACCTGATGCGTGCCAGAATGCGAGGACAGCACGTCGATGGCGAATACCCGCCCGGTCTCCCGGCGGGTGAGGAACCGCGTGGCCACCGCGGCCGCGAGGCGCGCATGATGTGGCAGGTAGCCGTAGGGCGTGAGCGAGGCATCGGCGTCGTATGCGGCCTCAAGAACGGCACTCGCCGCGCGTTCGGTGTCGTGCTGGCGTCGGCGAGCCCGGTAGCAAGCGAAGCAGGGCCCCGACGGCGGACGGACGAGGGGACCGACGCGGAGCGCCGGATGTTCCATGACGACCGGCAGCCACGGCTTCCGATGCCGGTAAGCAAGCTCGTCGGCTCGCTCGCACAATGCCCAGGCCGGTCGCGGGACGGCGACGACGATCGCGGTCACCTCCTGGCTGAAAGCCGCCGGGAGATCAGCTGCCGCGACCTCGCGGCTACCAGGGAACGCCTGGGCCAGCAGCCGCATGACGCGGTGCCCGAAGTCGCCCGCCGCCACCAGTGCCAGCGGACCTTCGGCCGTTCCCGCCGGGGTTACGCGAACGGCTGCGGCCACGGGTTCAACTCCTCCTCGGCGACACTGCGGAACCCCATCAGCAGCGGAGCTTCATACAGGCGCGGATGGGCGCGATACTGCGCGAACGGAGACAGCGACATTGGCTGAAGCCCGGGGATGACGACACAGACAGCGGTCAGCCCGGCATCGGTGAGTTCGCGGGGCGTTCGGTCGATGGCAACCGCCTGCATGCCCCTGCCGGCCAGCGTCTTGGTGATCGCCGCGAGCGCGCCGCCCGGATCCGCGGGCAGATCGGGCCGGGACGGTGCGACACGCAAGCCGGCCCCGGTAGTCAGGAAGTCGAAGGCCGCGGCCATCTCTGGCCGTCCCATGAATGCGGCGCCGTCCGCGATATCCTGGAAATCGCGGAATTCCTCCGGCGCCTTCGCCGGCCCGAGCCCAGGGTGCCGGTAGCGGATCAAGTCCAGCAGCGCCTTCTCGCTCGCCGTTGCGATCGTGCGTCCGGTCGCACACGACACGACTTGCCGCAGACGTGTGTCGAACTCCGCTATCTGCAGGCAGTAGACGGTCGGCACTGCCATGTCACTCGTGGCGTCGAACAGGTACGTCTCGATGAAGTGCCGCTCGTACCAGCCGAGCAACTCGTCAACGAGCTGCGAACGGCTGTGCGCGGGAACGACGGGCAAAGCGAGCCGCTGCAGCCAGGTAACCGCGATCGCGTCGCGCTCGATCACTTCGCACAAACCGCGGACGAGCGCCTCCACCGGATCGGTGTGCACGGCGTAGCCGGTGGAGATCCGGTACCAGAAGAGTTCCTCGGTTCGCGGTTTCCGCAGCCGGTAGCAGGCCATGACGGCCGGGACCCAGGTGAGTTCACCGGTTACCAGATCGGTTCCGCGTACCCAGCGGATCACGGCGTCCGGATCGACCCGCGACAGCGGGCATCCGTCGACGGCCAGTTCCCTGGCGGAACAGCGAGGTACCGACGCCAGATCGATTACGGCGCCATCCAGCTCACAGCTGCGCGCCCATCGGGCCGGCTCGCCGACGAAGTCCCCGGCGGCGTACCTTTCGGCGGCTTCGGCGATGGCGATGAGACGCCCCTTGTCCGGATCACCCGTATCAACTCCCGCGCCCGTCGTCCTGCGCGGCAGCGAATTCGCAGAGAGCCGGCGGTATTCAGATGACCCGCTACCCGCCTGCGCGCCCCAGGACCCGATCCGGTCGAGCCCGCGCGGCGCGCGCCGCCGCCAGACGTGCGACACGACGCCGTACGCGGAGACGAGCGACTCAATGCGATCGAGTGAGCCAGTGCAGCTCATCCGGTACCTTCACCGTCCCTCCGGCTACCGTCCGTGCGCGTTGGCGCGGGATTCGCTTCGCTGGACACGATCGTGGAAAACCTCGCCAACAGCGGGCCAACAACCCGCTAACCCCCGGCTCCGGGGGTGGCGTCGAGGGTCTGGCCGTAGCTGTCCGGTTCTCGATATGGCCTGGCAGGCTACGGCCTTGGCGTGTCCCGGTCGGACTCGTAATGTCGCGCGTGACCCTTACAGCAGCCCTTGCGGGAGGAGATCAGCCGATGAACGAGGAACTTGAGGCGGCGGCCGCGGCCGTGTCGATCGCCGAACCGGTCAGTCAGGAAGAGCCCCGGTCCGGCGAGCCTGGCGGTGAGCCGTGTCACTACTGCGCCACCAGTGACGAGGATGCCGTGTGGTCCAGCCCTCGATGGCGCGCCCTGTCGCGCGACTGGTCTCCGATTCCGGGCGGGACGCTGCTGATCAGCAAGGCGCACGTCGATACGCTGAGCGAGCTGTCGGCTGAGCACCAGGCCGAATTCGGCGTGATCGCGGCGGCCATCGAGCGGGCGATCATGAGCCTGGGCCAGGCGGCGCGGGTGCATATGTATCGCTGGGGTGATGGCTGCGCCCACTTCCATGCGCATTTCATCGCTCGCCCGCTCGGCCGCCCGCAATTCGGCTGGCGCAACCTGCCGTTCCTGGAGAAGCGGTTCCCCAGCCCCGGCGCAGACGAACTGGCCAAGGCCCGCAGTGTGGTCGCCGCCTCGCTCGCCGCTGACCTGCCCGCCTGACCGGCCGGCTCGAACCCGGACATATCGGGAGATCCGGGGTGCGAGAGCGAGCGGGCCGGATTATTGCGGACACTTACCCCCCGAAAGTGGGAGGGTAAGTGTCCGCAATAATTTCGAGTACCTCCGGCGGCTGGGCGGATGCGGCAGCGGCGTGGAGTCCGCCTAGCACACGGAGCCTGCCTAGCACACGGGAAGTAGCGTGCCCGGCCGGCTGGCCGTGACGCTGACGGCATGCGCGAAATCTTCGGGGTCATGCTCGTTGAATCGCCGTCGGTGATCGTTCGTGGTGTGTGCAATCACACCAGGAAACCCGTTGACGGTGCCGTGCTGGTCGTGGATGCGCTCGACCCCGGCTGCTATGACGCCATTACCGGATCGTCCGCGGTGATCTGTTCCGGCGGCGGACGGACCGGCCATATGGAGTCCCTGTGCAGGTCACGGGGTATTCCGGTGCTGCGGGTGGACCGGGCGGACCTCGGCCAGATCGCCGGTCACGTGACGATCAGGACCGACCGCCAGTCGGTCACGCTCGGCGACGCCGGATCCGCCGGACAGTCCGCGAAATCCTTCGCGGTCACGCCCGCGGATCTCGGCTCGATCTGCGTGGTTGTCGCCGACGCGACTGATGTCCACGCGGTCAACGCGCTGCCGGATCGGGTTGAGCAGGTCACCAGTTTTTTTGTCCGGGAGGAGTTCGTGTGCCTTTCGGCTGGCCTGAGTCCGCTTGACGCGCTCAGGTCCGGACCTGGCCAGGCCGAACAGTACGGCGCCGCGATCGCGGCCGAGCTGTGCACGATCGCTGCCGAACTCCTGCCTACCCAGCGCCTGGTCATGCGGCTGCTCGACCTGCGATCCGACGACGCCGCGCGGATCACCAACGGCGTCGAGGTCGGTCCCGAGCCCAATCCCGACCTCGGCCTGCACGGCGCCCGGTGGCTGCTGGCCGAGCGGCACTACCCGCGGGCATTCCGGGCCCTGCGCGCCCGCGTGCGTGAGCGCCTTGGCCCGGACGCGGCGCGGCTGAGCTTCGCGGTGCCGTTCATCAACGACCAGGACGAGTACCGGCAACTGCGGCGCCGCCTCGGCGTGCCCGCCAGCATGCCGCTTGCCGCCTTCATCGAGACTCCCGCGGCCGTGCACTCGGTCGCCGGGTTCTGCGCCGCGGGTGCCGCCGAACTGTTCGTCGGCACCAAGGACCTCGTCCAGTTCTACCTCGCCGCGGACCGGAAGAATCACCTCGTCGCGTCCTCCTACCAGACCCGGCACCCGGCCGTCATGGCCGGGCTGCGCCAGGCCGTCGCGGCCGCCCGCGACGCGGCGATCCCGGTGCACGTCTTCGCCCTGCTCGCCGACATGGACCACTACGTGCGGCAGCTCGCTGCAGACGGCTTCATGATGTGCGCCGCGGAACTCCAGCAACTCGCCCGGTCGCTCCAGCCCGAGCCGAAGCACCACCGTCCGTTCGGATGAGGCATTGATTGTTCAGCGGCCTCGATCTATTCTTAGCATTACAGTGTTATGCTACGTTTCCGAAGCTAGGAGGGGCGGGCGCGAAAAGAGCAATCGGGAAGATGCGTTTCGCGCAGGAAATGGTCATCACGGCGGCAAGCCGCTTTCCACGTTATGGAATTAGCCGCGGTTTATCCGGGCAGTTTCCGATCGTTTTTACAGGAGGATATATATGCCGAGCATCATCAGCATGCCGGATATGCCGGCGATGGCGCAGGGGGCGTCTGGCTGGGACATGGCGGGTGCGATCTTGCTGCTGCTGTGGGCGGTGGCGATGTGGGCGGCGGTGGCCGGGTTGTGGTTCGCCAACCGGGGTCCGGCGCGGCCCTGGCTGTACCGCGCCAGCCTTACGGTGATCGTGGTGGGGGTGATCGGGCAGATCGGCCACCTCACCGAGCATGTCGCGCAGGTGGGGTACTGGTTCCAGCACCCGAACTCGCCGGCGTGGATGACGCCATGGGGGACCGGGCTGGCGCGAGGGTTCGGGCGGGTGGACCCGTCGAAGCCGACGCTGGGCATGGAGATCTTGCACCTGACAGGGAACTTCATTTTCCTGGCGGGCCTGGCGGCCGTGGTGGTGATCACCCGGCGGGCCCGGCATACCCGGTCCCGGTTCTGGGGGAAGATGGGCGTGTGGATGCAGGGCATTCACGGGCTGGAGCACCTGTCGCTGACGTTGTCGGTGTGGCTGGGCGCTAAGCAGGCGATCGGCCTGTCCACGTGGTTCGGGCAGCTGACCCCGGGGCCGGGGCTGACGACGTACCGGATCTGGTGGCATTTCATCGCCAATGTGATCGGCTCGTTCATCTTCGGCATGGCGCTGTATCACCTGTGGCGCGAACGGCACGACATCGCGGGCAGCTACGGCCCGGCCGCGCCTGGCTCGAACATGGGCGCGCCGGAGCCGCTCAGCACGACCGTCGCGTGATGACGCCAGACGCAGGGCGGCGGCTGCGGCTCGCACTCGCCGCCATCTGGCTGCTCGACGCCGCGCTCCAGTACCAGCCGTTCATGTTCACCAGGGCGTTCGGCCAGACGCTCGCCGTGTCAGCTCAGGGCAACCCGCATGTGATCGCCGGGCCGGTCACCTGGTCGGCGGGGATCATCGAGCATTACCCCGCGGCCGCGAATGCCGCGTTCGCGACGATCCAGCTGGTCATCGCGGTGGGGATCGCGTGGCGGCCGGCGGTCAAGGCCGCGCTGGCCGCGTCGGTGGCCTGGTCGGTCGCGGTGTGGTGGCTCGGCGAGGGGCTTGGCGGCGTGCTGACCGGCGACGCCAGCCCGTGGGACGGCGCGCCGGGCGCGGTGATCCTCTACGCGCTCCTCGCCGTGCTGTTGTGGCCGGCCAGCCGGGATGGCTCGGCGTCGTTCGTCGCGGGCCGGCCGTTCGGCCGCCTGCCCGCACGCCTGCTGTGGCTGACGCTATGGGCCGGCATGGCGTTCCTGACCCTCCAGACGGCGGACATGGCGTCGCCCGGCCAGCAGGCTTCGGCGTTCCTGGCGCTCGTGTTCGATCTCGTCGCCGTCGGCATCTTCCTGCCCGTGCCGTACGCGCGCGTCGCGGTGCTCATGGCGGCGGCCGCCGCAACGGCCATCTGGGCCATCGGCGAGAATTTCGGCGCCATGTTCACCGGCACGGCCACCGACCCCAACTCCGGTCTGCTGCTCGTGCTGCTCGCCTTCGCCTACTGGCCCGCGCGCACGCCGCCCGGGCATCGGGCGCTGTCCAGACAGCGGTGCGTGGCCTAGCGACGGATCAGGTAAAGCACCGCGGGACCAGCCGGGAACGGCGATGCGAACTCGACGGTGCCCGCAGACTCGACGGTCAGCGCCTCACCCACCGCCGTTTCGCGGTTGGTGACGTCGAACCACTCGACCTGGTAGCGGCCGGCCGGCAGGTCGACGGTGAACGCCCCGCTTTCCGGCTCGACGCCGGCGCGCGGCTCGAGCACGAGGTACTCCGAGCCGGGGTTCACCAGCGCATACCCGGTGGACGCGATGTCCCGCCGAGGCTGCATCTCGATCAGTCCGATGCGCTCGGCGAACCGGCGGGTGTCGCCCATCGCCCACCGCGCGGGCTCGTAGAACTCGAACGGCGGCACACCAGTGTCGGCCTGCGACTCACCCGCGGGTTCCAGCCCCGCGATCAGGCCGAAGTCCATCAGGATGGGGTGGTGGCCGCGCAGGAACGACTTCCACGCCCACAGCGCGTCGCCCTGCCCGGGTGCGTAGTGGTCGGTGTCGCTGATGACCACCTTGGCACCGTCGGCGACCGGGGGATCGCCGAACCAGCGCGAGGGAGGGGAACCAGGCGCCATCGGATGGCGGCCGTTGGTAAAGATCTCATCGTCGTAGCCTGGCGAGATCCACTCGGCGCGGCTGCTCAGCAGCGGGTCGTTCACCTTGGTCTGCTCCGCCACGGGAAACTGCATGGTCATGCCGATCGGATGCACCTGGTAGCCGCGCGCCGCCTCATGCCGCTTGACGGTGTCGATCACCCAGTACTGCCACTGGGTCGAGTCACCCCACGTCGGTGCCTTGTCCATGCCCAGGAACGCGGCGAACTCGTCGGTGACCGTTCCGTCGCCGGACGACTCGTTGGCCACTTCCCACAGCACGTTGGGCAGGTCGTGGAGGGTGTCGACGACCTTCCGGACGTACGCCTCCTGGAGCGCTTGGATGCGCGGGTCGAGCGGCAGGACCTGCAAGTCGTCGATCGAGCTCGCTGAGATGCCGTTGACGTTGTTGCCGGCGTGGAACGGGTGGCCCTCGATGTGGTCCGGTGGCGGGCTGAGGTGCAGCGCCCAGCCGTCGAACAGCATGACGCCCACGTAGATACCCGCCTCGCCGGCGGTCGTGACCCGTTCGCGGAGGCGCTGGAAGAAGCCGTCGTCGAGCCGCTCCAGGTCGAACCGGGCCTTGCCGTCCTTCGCGGTGCCAGGCCCGGTCCGCGCCCACGGCTGAGGCGTCATGTTCAGGTGGTAGTTTCCGCCGGCCGCCTGGGACCGGATCTGTTCCCAGCGCCAGAGCCGGATGAAGTTGTGCCCCCGTTCGGTGAGGAACCGCAGGTACGCCTCGTAGTCCAGCCGTTCAGGCTCGCCCGGGCCTTCTGGCCCCGGGCCCATTCCGTCGTGCAGGTTGTTCCAGATGTGTGACCCGGTCAGGTACACGGCGCGGCCGGCACCTGGCCCGGAGCTGGGCGTGAAATAGCGAGGATTCCTGGTCGAGACGACAAGCGGTCCGAGTGTCATGACCCGTAAGCCTGGGCCCTCGCACGGTCGCGAAACATCTGCCAGGTGGCCGATACACCCTCGCGCCACCGGCCCATGGAGGGCGGATGGCATTCTGTAGCCCATGAGCGAGCCCATGAGCAAGCCCATGAGCGGCCAAGACGAGCGGGCAACCCCGTGGCAGAACACTCAGCTGACCTCGTTCATCGGCCGCGGCACGGAGATCGAAACGACGGCCGGGTTGCTGGCGAGCCACCGGCTCGTGACGCTGACCGGGCCGGGCGGTGCGGGCAAGACAAGGCTGGCCGGGGAGGTCGCTGCGGCTCAGGCCAGCCGGTATCCCGACGGCGTCTGGTGGGCCGACCTCGCCACGGTGAGTGACGGCACGGCGGTGGCCGAGACCATCGCCAAGGCAGTCGGTACCCCCGCCGTCGGCGGGCGACTTTTCACACTTTGTGCGCATCTGGCCACCTGGCGATCCCTGCTCTGTCTCGACAATGCCGAACACCTGCTTGACGGCGTCGCCAGCACCGTGGAGGCCTTGCTGCGCGGCTGCCCGCGGATCACCGTCCTGGTTACCAGCCGTGAGCCGCTCGGTGTGCCGGGCGAGGCGGTCATCGGGGTTCCGCCATTGTCGGACGACGATGCGCTGGAGCTGTTCGTCGATCGCGCGCGCCTGGTGCGGCCCTCGTTCGCGCTCGACGAGTCCAGCGAGGCCGCCATCCGGTCGATCGCGGCGCACCTGGACGGGATACCGCTGGCGCTGGAACTGGCGGCGGCCTGGGTGCGGACGCTCACCCCCCAGCAGGTGGAGGCAGGCCTGGACGACCGGTTCTCGCTGCTCGTCCGCGGCCCTCGTGGCGCGCAGCGGCGGCAACGCACGCTCGCCGGATCCATCGACTGGAGTCACGCGCTGCTGGACGAGACCGACCGTATCGTGTTCCGACGGCTTGCGGTGTTCGCCGGAATGTCCGGGCTTGCCGCGGTGCGGGCACTGTGCGTCGGCGGGACGGTGACCGCCGCCGAGGTCCTGCCGGCCCTCGGCAGGCTGGTCGACAAGTCGCTGGTGGTGGCCGAAGAGCGGAACGGTGAGTCACGATACCGGTTGCTGGAGACGATCCGGGCGTACGCCGCGGCCCGCCTGGTCGAGGCGGCGGAGGACGCCGCGCTGCGCGAGCGGCATCTCGCCTGGTACCTGCGGTTCGTCGACGCCGCGGAGCCGGATCGGGAGCAGGATGCCGACCGCTGGCGGCGGGTGCTGCTCAGCGAGTACGACAATCTGCGCGTGGCCCTGGACTGGGGCCTCGCGGCGGAAGAACCCGACGCCGGCCGGGAGCTGGCGGCGTCGCTGGCCTGGCTCTGGCACCTCGATCGTCGCGGCCGGGAGGGAATCGGCTTCCTGAACCGGGCGATCGACCGCGCGCCGAAGGAGCGCTCCCGGCTTCAGGCGCGCCTCATGACCGGCCTTGCCCTCGTCGCCGACACCGCCGGCCCGCTCGACGTCGAGTACGACACGGCCACGCGGGCGGTCGAACTGGCCGCTGACGCCGGCGACGAAGGGCTGCGCGGGCTGGGCCTGAACCTGCTGGCGGTCGGCTCCTTCTACACCGACTTCGACGAGGCGTGGCGGCTGTGCGAGCAGGCCCACGTCGCGGCCTCGGCGGGCCGGAACACCTTCGTGCTCGGCGGCGCGCGCGCACTGCAGGCCATGATCCTGCACCTGCGCGACCGGCACGCCGAGGCCGAAGCGATCATCGACGAGTCCGTCCGGCAGTGTCTGAAACACCACCGGGGCGTACTGTCTACGCTGCTGACCTACCAGGCGGACGGCGCGCTGGCCGGTGGCGACCCGGCCCGCGCGCTGGACCTCGCCGCCCAGGCACTGCTGGTCGCCGAGCCCCTCGGCGACTACCTGCGGGTCGGCATGGCCCGCTCGGTGCTCGCGCAGATCAAGGCGCTGATCGGCGACGTGACCGGCGCGGCAGAAGTGCTCGGCCCGGTGCTGCGCCTGGTCGACGGGGTCGAAGACGAGGTATTCGTACCCGGCCTCGACCACGCCGCGGCGGTGCTGTCGATGCGCCAGGATGACCCGGAGGCCGCCGTTACCTGGCTGCGGCGAGCCGCCGGCTCGACCGACCGGGGAGCCGCGACCTGGCTCGCCGGCCGGGCGCTGCCCCGGCTCGGTGCGGCCCTCGTCGCCGCCGGCCGGCCCGACGAGGCGACGGCGGCGCTCGACCGGGCCGTTGAGGTCGCCCGGCGCTTGCGGCTTCCCGGTGCTGAGGCGGAGGCGTATGCCGTGCAGGCCGAACTCGCCGCCGCCGCCGAACCGGACGGACTTGCCCGCGCCGTCGAACTCCACCACGCGGCGCTGACCATCCGCGTCGAGCACGGGCTGCGCGCCGCCCAGCTCGACAGCCTTGACGCGCTTGCCCGCGTCGGTGCGGCCATCCAGCCAGCGCCCGACGACGTGCGCGTGCTGTATGCGGCCGGGTCGGCGCGCGCGAAGACCGGCCTGCCTCGCGGGCCCCGCCAGCAGCGGGCCCACGACAGCACGGCCGCCGATCTGCGCCGCGCGCTGGGGGAGACGGTGTTCGACCGCGCGGCCGCCGAGGGCGCGCGGCTCACCCTCGACCAGGGCGTCGAATACGCCCGCCGCGCCCGCGGCCGCCGGGGCCGCCCGGCCGCGGGCTGGGCGAGCCTCACCCCGACCGAGCTCGAAGTCGTCCGCCTCGTCGCCGAAGGTCTCACGAACCCGCAGATCGGTGCCCGCCTTCTCATGAGCCGCGGCACCGTGAAGACGCACCTCTCGCACGTCTTCACCAAGCTCGACACCGCCAACCGCACCGAACTCGCCGCCGCCGCGACCGACCGCGGGCTGCTGACCGGCGGACGGTCTCCCGCTGGATAGCAGATTCTGGCGGAACGTACGGTGGTGCTTGTCTGGGGTCAGCCCTTGCGGAGCACCCGGCAGATCGTTATTCGGTTGACCGCCGACCGGGCTGTCTGCTCTGCTGAGGCTCCGAACACCGTCGAGACCGAAGGAGGCGAGTCCCATGTCAACCCTGTCCTGCACGCTCGCTCTGAAAGGTCTCATGGCTTGTCTTTCGCACGCTCGTTCAAGTGCGCCCAGTGTGGCGCGGAGGTCTCGCTAGACGCTCCAGGCACGTCCCATCGCAACCACTGTCCCCGCTGCCTGTGGTCCAGGCATCTCGACCGCAATACTCCCGGTGATCGCAAGGCCGAATGTTCGGCCGGCATGGAGCCGATCGCGGTGACGGTACGCGGGAAGGGCCACTGGGTGCTGATCCACCGCTGCCTCAGCTGCGGGCGCCTGCGGCTCAACCGCACCGCCGGCGACGACAACCCGTTCCTGTTGCTGCGGCTGGCCGCCCTGCCGCTGACCATGCCGCCATTCCCGCTCCAGCAAACGCAGCAACAGGAGTAACGCCACAGCGCTAACCCCGCCCGCCGCCGCCGTTTCCTCACGCCGCCTCGCCCCGCCCCGCCGATCCCCGCCTTGCCCCCGATCCCCGCCTTGCCCCCCGATCCCGCCTCGCCCGCCAGCCT
>DASRFJ010000025.1:0-39499 GCA_035651595.1 Streptosporangiaceae bacterium
CAAGGCAACCCCTGACAGCCGTGCACCGCCGACCTGACTTGGGCAGCGAAGTGGTCGGCCGTGCCAGCATGATCATTTGAAGCTATTTCAAGGCATCATGAATTGTCACTAGCGAGTAGCTGGTAATGCCTGACCAGCTCCGAGACATGCAGCGCGCGAGGATAGACGGCGACTTCGGCAATCGAGCCGACGAGACCACTGCAAACGCCGGCTGTCCCTACGCCGAGCGGGTTAAATCCTGTACTGGGTGCGTACGGAAGGGCGAAGGGCTGGGCAGTGAGACTACCGTAGACAGAGCCGTTCCATATATATGCGTGAGGCTGGGCGCCGTCAATGACGATGGCAACCACGTTGTTGGCGAGGGTGAGAGCTAGGTGGTGCCAATGAGCGTCAGTCATGTTCGCTAGGGGAGCAAAGATGTCCGCGTCATATGTCCGGAGGTAGAACCCAGGCTCATATGGGGCCGGCGAGTTGTACGGACCGTCCATCAGGCACAGCGAGAAGTCTTCACTGTGCCTGATGGACCCGGCATCAAGGATGCACCCGTTCGAAGTGGTCTTGAACCACGCCTCAACCGTGCGAGGCGCGCTGCCCACAAGCGGGCTCAGTGGGGCGCTCGTGAAGGTTCCGCCGACCGTTGTGATTGCTCCGGTGTTACCGGGACCGCCATGTCTGGCCAGCGCAGTGAGCCCCGCGGGCAGGGTGTTGTCATGCCCCGAGGAGTCTGCGTACTCCAGCGAGCCCTCGGTGTCGTTGAACTGCCAGTAGGCAATGGGCTGGTCAGCAAGGACGGCCGCGTCGTAGCTGTTGGCGGGCTCGCTCAATCCCCGTGCACTTGGTGGTGTTTCGTACACTCGGCGACGCCTCTGCACGTCCGCAGCCGGCGCCCGATCGAGTTCCTCCCACACAGCTTCTAGCCGGTTCAGCCAGTCTGTCACGTTGCCGTCGCAGGCCAGGACGAACGACTTCAACTGCTGCGGCGGTGGGAGGCGGCGGCCATTGAGGTACGCCGAGATCGTGGAGTGGGAGCACGCCATTGTCCCCTCGAGTCTTCCCAAGGACGGGTTTCCGGCGCCTCGGCGCAGCCTTCTCAGCTCGCCCGCAAACCCCTGGACCGGGTCGGCTAGGTCCAGTCTCGGCGGTTTCTTCGGCATTGGTCGTCCATCCCGTCCGCCAGATCGGACAAACACGAACAGAAGTTACCATGAACTCCCGGCGCTGCATGCCTTTGCACGCGTTGGCGACGGGATGTTCGTTGAGCTAGCGATGTGACAACGATAAGGATATCTCTAGAGCATGGCTCCAATCTCGCCTGGCCTCACAGCAATCCCGGCGATTGTAGTGCTAGCCGCCATATTTGGCCGAATGATTGCGCTAGTAGCTCGCGAAGTGCGGCTGATCATAGTCGCGCGGCTTGCTCTTGTAGGCACTCAACCATACGAGCGTCCCGATATCCTAAAAGCCCTCGCCTCCGCGCAGCCAGACGGGCGTACATCGGCAATTCGAGTAGTCGATTCCGCCAACGATGAGGCGAACCAGTAGAGCGGCAGCGTTCACCATCGCGTGCAGACGCAACGAACATGCATAACATCATTTCGGCTTGGCACCGACGGAACACCGTCCGACAGAGGCACCCGCGCATATCGGCGGTTACTTGCTCGTTGACGGCGGTTGGGCACGCGCAGATCGACCAGGTCCGTGTTGGCGGCGGGAGACGTGGTTACGTGCATCACGCGGCGTTAGCTGATCTGCGGAATCGTCAACAGCCGGTCCGACGGTGTGGTTTCATGAGGTCAGCGTGCGCCGCGTGTCCAGGCCTGGTTGAGAGCACGGATCTCGGCGGCGCTGCTCTCGCGGGCGATAAACGGGATCTCCAGTGCGTATCGCATGCGGTCGCGCGGGATCCGGCGGCGTACTTCGGTGACGTCTTCGAGGATCTTGCCGTACAGCGACGCCCCGTCGATGCAGAACATATCGATCAGTACTAGCCGCCCGTCGGCGGCTTTGCGGACGTGGGCACTGTTCAGGTCGAACCCGTCCCACCAGGGCGTCGAGCTACGGTACTTCGCATCGATCTTCCGGGCCGCCCGGCGCAACTCCTCGAACTGCGCATCACCCGTCCCGTGCTTCCATTTCCCGGCTACCTGCCCGGCGGTGACCTGGTCCACGGGAGCGACGTATTCCAGGAAGACCGCCGAACCGCCTCCTTCCAGGTCGGCGGCCAGCTCGACCTTTGGCAGCCAGCGATTGCCAGCGCATACGCGGCACAGGTCCACGAAAGCCGAATACGCGGGATCGAACGGACACACCCGCGCGACGAGGCTTCCGTCAGGGGACCGCAGCGCGACGGCCCAGTCGCCCGCTCCGCACAGCATCCAGCCCGCCATGACCAGTTCGGAAAGGACCTGACGATGGGACAGCGACTCCCAGGTCAGCGACTCCCAGGCCAATCCGGGGATGCGAGGACGATCTGCATCTGGCATCTCCTGTTCAGGCACCGTGACAACTTAACGGCGCTTCGGCCTGCGACACACGGGAATTTCGTCAGGTGACCCCGGCGCCGTGCGGCACTTCGCGACAGGACTGACGGCGCCGCGGCGAGGGGTAGCGTAGGACGCGCGGAACATCGGCGCACGGGCGGGGAGGTGGCCACGGGAACCAGCGATCCCGCCGGAACCGGACCGCTGCTGAGCGAGCACGCCGGGCGGGCGGCCCGCGTGTACGGGGCGGCGGCCGACCACTACGGGTCGGCGGCGCTGGGCTTCTGGGACCGGTTCGGCGCAGCCACGGTGTCGCGGCTGCGGCTGTCCCCCGGCGGCGCGGTGCTGGATCTGTGCTGCGGGGCGGGGGCCTCGGCGGTTCCCGCCGCGCGTGCCGTGGGGCCGTCCGGCCGCGTGCTGGGCATCGACGCGGCGGCACCCCTGCTGGACCTGGCCCGAGCCAGGGTGGCGGCCGAAGGGCTGGCCAACGTAGAGTTCCGCACCGGGCTGCCAGATGGCAGCTTCGACGCCGTGGTATGCGTGTTCGGGATATTCTTCGCGCCGGACATGGCAGCGTTCGCGCGGGAAATGTGGCGCCTTGTCCGGCCCGGCGGCGTGCTGGCGGTGACCACCTGGGGCCCGGGCCTATTCGAACCCGCCAACAGCCTGTTCTGGCGGTGCGTCGGAGAGATCGATCCGGCGTTGTTCAAGAGCTTCAACCCGTGGGATGAGATCACCACGCCCGCCGCCCTGGCCGGCCTGCTCACGCGAGGCGGCGTGCCGCACCCGGCCGTGACGGCCGTGACGGCAGTCACGGGCCGGCACCAGCTGGAGCACCCGGACCGGTTCTGGGACATCGTCCTCGGCTCCGGCTACCGGGCCACCATCGACGCCCTCACCCCCGCCCAGCGCGACCTGGTCCGCGAGCGCCTCCTGGCCGCGCTGCGCGAGCGCCAGGTCACCACCGTACGCACCGACGTTATCTTCGGGACCGCCACACGATCCGGCTAAACCGCCCCGATGCCGTGCTCAAGGGAGGCCGATGGACGCGGATCAGCCGGTTCGCGCGCATCGACTACAGATCGGTGGCCACGTCCACCGTCTCTGGGACGTACGTGCCCTTGTCGTTCCAGTAGAAGATCAGGTTCTCGTTCTGGTCCACGATGGCGATGTTCTCGATGCCGTCGTTGATGGTGACGGCCGGGCTGGCTCTGCCGGAGCGCGGCGCAGTGAGCTGGGTCCACTGCCAGAAACCGGTTCCGCTGATGGTGGATGCGTCGCCGATGCCGTCGGAGTTGGTGAGGTCAAAGACCTCTAGCTGGCCGTTGTTTGCCGTGATGGCCGGATCGAGGATGGCTTCGCCCGGCACGGACTGGGGGTGCCACGTCGTGGTGCCGTTGAGCACCCAGTAGAGCTCTATCCCCACGCCGCTGGTGTTGAGCACGGCCAGGCTGACGACGCCGTCATCGACGGCGATGGCCGGGTCGTTGTAGGTAGCCCCGGGACCGGCCACGACCTCCGGGTGCCAGGTTGAGGTGCCGTTGGCCGCCCAGTAGAAGTCCAGGCTCTCGCCTGGTCCCTGAACGGCGATGTTGACGGAGTTGCCGTTCACCGTCATGGCCGGGTCGGAGAAGGTCGTCCCCCAGCCGGCGACCGACTCATGGTGAAAGGCTGAGCCGACACTGTCCGCCCAGTAGAAATCCAGGCGGTTGCCGGTTCCCTCGGCGGCGATGATCACGGAGTTGCCGTCCGCGGTGACCTGCGGTATCCCCTCGGTGGTCCCGGCACCGGCCACGACCTGCACCGTCCAGCCGCTCTCGCCGTTCTTCTGCCAGTAGAGGTCCAGGCTGTTGCCGGTGCCCGCCACGGCGATGACGACGAAGTCGCCGACCTGCGCGATAGACGGCTCGAACGAGGTGGTGCCGGCCGTCGCGACCGTCTCTTTGTGCCAGGTGCTCGTGCCGTGCTCGTTCCAGTAGAACGCCAGCCCTCCGCCGCTGGTCTCCAGGGCGATGACGGAGTTGCCGTCGGCGACCGTGATCGCCGGCGTCCAGGCAATTGCGGCCCGCGCCTGAGGCCCGCCCGGTGCGACCACGGCCAACGCGGCTAGGCCCACGGCTGCGCAGGTCACGGTCACGGCCCTGACGGCCCTCACCGGACGTGCACCCTGACCCGCGTGGTCAACGCGTCAGGTACCTGCCCGCCGGGTGCCGGGTAACGGCCGGCCTGCTCGTACTTGCCTTCGTGCGGCATGCGCTGCTCCCCCTTCTGACCTGCCATTTGCTATAATGACAACGATAGGAGACGAAATCACATATCAACGAGCCCATAATGTCATTAAGAGAACGGATGTCCAAGACCTTCCTCAGCCGCCTGGCCATGCTCGAAGTCCTCGACGCCGCCGGACCGCTAACCATCTCCGAGCTGGCCCACCGCAGCGGCCTGGACACCGCCGTGGTCTCCCGTACCGTCACCGCCTGCGAGGGTGACGGCTGGCTCACCAGGGCCGGCGGAAAGGTCACCATCGGGCCGCGCGCCACCCTGCTGGGCCACTGCGGCCCGTTCGCCGACGTCATCGCTCGTGCCGCGCCCCTCGTGCACGCCGTTGCCGGGGTGACCGGCCTGCTCACCCACGCCTGCAGCCTCATCGGCGCCAGCTCCGTCCTCATCGCCGCCGGGCCAGGCCGCGGCCCGGGCATCCCGCCAGGCCTCGCCGCCAAGGCCCCGCTCCACGCCACCGCCGCCGGGCACGCCATCGCCGCCCAGCTCGACCCGGCTCGCCTCGACGCGCTGCTCCCGCCAGAGCCCTACCCCGACGCCAGCCAGGTCATCGCCACGATGACCGGGACCGCAGCCGAGCCCCTCTTCGCCCCCGGCCCGCCCGCAATCACCACAGCGGCGCGGCCACCCCTGCCCCGTCACCGCGACGAGCTCCAGGCCCGGCTCGACCTCATCCGCACCGAGGGCTACGCCACCGACCCCGCCGCCCTCCACCCCGCGATCGCCTGCATAGCCATCCCCTGGCCCCAGCCAGGCTTCCCCAGCGCTCTGGCCTGCCTCAGCCTCCCCGAGGCCATCACCGCCAGCACCCCGCTCATCCAGCGCGCCCTCGCCCTCGCCGCCCAGCCAGGCAGCACCCCCAACCAGGTCATCACCGGCGTCGCAGAAACCATCACCAGATAGGACCGCCGGGCGCGATATCACCCCCGATACGCCGACCCCGAGCAGTCCGGCATGAGCAGCCAGTTCTCCGGCCGGACGCCATGGGCCGGAAGGAAGCGGCGCGGGAGATTAGCCACTTCCCGTTCGGATATATCAGGCATTTCAGCTGGCGCTGGTGGCGGCGGTCATGTCCGCGGCCCCCTGCCGTCGCCATGCCGCCCGAACGGTCGGTGGTTCATGTATCGCGGCAACGCTCCATCGCCAGCGCGGTGGCCGGCCGGGTGCCGGCGGCAGCGCGGTTCAGCTCGAGGTCTCGACGATCTTGCCCAGGATGCCGTCCCACAGTGCGGTGCGTGCCGCGAACGCGAGCTTGATGGTGTCTTCGCACTGCCGCCATTTGCCCGGGTCGTCGCCGCACAGGTCGGCGAGCATCTGCATCGCCATGGGGGTGTGCTCTTCGCTGTCGACCTGAATGTGACGGCGCAGGTAATCCACGAAGGTGGATAGCTGCCCCGATTCCTTGTTCAGGGCGGCAACCTGGTCGAACATGTCCGGGATCAGGTCCTCGCGGCCGAACGCGAAGGCGGCGGCCTGGCAGTGCACCGGCGAGGTCTCGATGAACTGCCAGGTGACGGTCACGAACTCGGCCGCGGCAGATGGCACCTCCGCCTGGGTGAGCGCGGTGGGAACCGGCGTGCCAGCCCGGAGCAGGTCGACGAAGGCGTCGATCCGGGTGGTGTCCGCGCCAGCTTGCCGCATGCCGTCCACGTACAGCTCGAAGTGACTGACGAAACCGCTGCCCAGTTCGTCGCTCTCCTCGACCAGGACGATGTCGTTGATCAGCCGCCGGCTCCCGGTCGGGCCGGACGGCACCCACGGCACCTGCACGCAGGTCAGGTCGCGCTGCAGGGTCTTCAGCAGCGACATGAAGTCCAGCACCGCGAACACGTGATGCTCCATGAACGTCTTCACCGCGCCGATGCTGCCGAGCTGGTGATAGAGCGGGTGACCAACGACCTTCTGCCGGGCCGGCTCAACCGCGGCCTTCAGCTTCTCGATAGCAGGATTGTTTTCATCCCAGTCATAACGCGATACAGGCATCGTCGTCCTTTCCCATTCATATGTCCGGGTTCCCGGCCGATACTGACCGACCCAGCATGGGCCACCGGACTTGGCCCCGGATATGCGCTGACTTGGCGGCGTCACACAGGTGCGCGCCATGCCGGTCGAGGACATTCCGTCGGCTACCAGAAATGCATCGCTAAACGATGTAAATGTCGTCCTGTGTGCGCCGATCTGCAAATCGTGCCGGTCGCACAGGGCTCGTAATCGGCGACGAGCCAGGGCAGGTGTGCCTGAAACTTTCCAGCGGAAGGCAAGGGCGTTTCATACCCGGCCTCGATGGACCGGCAGGTGGGGACGGCGCGAGGGCGAATCGGTTCGATGCAGGGTGAGCCTCCCGTTGACTCGGCTGCTTCGCCGCGCCGATGATGGCCGCACCGTCCAGCCTGCCCACAACACGACGAGGCACCGCCGATGTTGTGAGCGGTCACATGAGATGCCGGGAGGCGCCAATCGTGGCTACAGCAGATTTCACACGGCCCGGACGGCTGCGCGTGGCGGCCGCCGCGCGACGGCGCCTGACGGCAGCGGCCGTCGTGGTGGTCACTGTCGCTACGCTCGGCGCACTGGCCGTGGCCATGCCCGCCGCGGCGGCTAGCGGCGGCGAGGTCCACGCGGTCGGGGCGGCCAAGTGCCTGGACGTGCCCGGCCTCAGCACTACACCGGGGACTCAGCTTGATATCTGGACCTGCAATGCCGGGTCCAACCAGATCTGGACGCAGACCTCCTCGGGGCAGCTGACCGTCTACAGCGGCAGCAGCCAGATGTGCCTGGACGCCGCCAGCAATCAGACCACCGCCGGCACCAAGGTGGACATCTTGTCCTGCAACGGCGGCGCGGGCCAGCAGTGGAACGTGAACTCCAACGGCACCATCACTGGCTCGCAATCCGGGCTGTGCCTGGACGTGACCGGCGCCAGCACCAGCAACGGAGCCCTCGTGGAGCTGTGGACGTGCAACGGCGGCAGCAACCAGCAATGGACCCTCGATTCCGGCCAGAGCGGCGGTTCGCTGCCGGGAAGTTTCCGTTGGTCGTCGAGCGGTGTGCTGATCAGCCCGCATTCGGACTCGCACAACATCATCGCGGTCAAGGACCCGTCGGTGGTGAACTTCAACGGCCAGTGGTACGTGGCCGCCTCCACGGTGAATTCCTCAGGTAACTACAGCATGGAGTTCCTCAGCTTCTCCACCTGGTCGCAGGCCGCCAGCGCGGTGCCGGTGTATGCGGACCAGACGGCGATCGGCAGCGGCTACAAGACCGCGCCGATGCTGTTCTATTTCGCCCCGCAGAAGCTGTGGTACGTGACCTACCAGATGGGCAGCAATATCGGCTACTCCACCAATCCGGACATCACCAACCCGTCCGGGTGGAGCGCGACCAAGACCTTCTACTCCGGCATGCCGTCGATCATCTCCCAGAACATCGGCTCCGGCTTCTGGGTCGACTCCTGGCTCATCTGCGACAGCGCCAACTGCTACCTGTTCTCCATGGACGACAACGGGCACCTGTACCGGTCGCAGACCTCCATCGGGAACTTCCCCAACGGAATGGGCAACACGGTCATCGCCGCGTCGAACTCCAACCGCTTCGCCTTCTTCGAGGCCGACAACGTCTACAAGGTCGCCGGGCAGAACCAGTACCTGCTGATCGTCGAGGGGATCGCCTCCACCGGCCGCCGGATATTCACGGCTTACACCTCCAGCGCGCTCAACGGATCCTGGGCTCCGCTGGCCGGCACCGAGAGCAACCCGTTCATGGCGGCCAGCAACGTCACGTTCAGCGGCACGGCGTGGAGCCAGGATTTCAGCAGCGGTGAGATGCTCCGGGCCGGCTTTGACCAGACCGTGACCATCAGCCCCTGCAAGATCCAGTACCTCTACCAGGGACATGACCCGAACGCCAACCAGAGCTACAACTTCCTGCCCTGGCGGCTGGGCCTGGCCACCCAGACCAACTCCACCTGCTGACCGCCCGGCGGGAGGCAAACGGAGCCGGTCATCAGCGAGCCAGCGCCGTGCCCTTCGCGACCGCGAGGAGGCGCGTGGCCTCGGGCGGCAGCGGGTCCAGGTCGGGGCGCCAGACGGCGGTGAGCTGCCTTCTCAGCGGCGGCCCAGCGATCTCGATGGCGACCAGCCGGCCGAGTACGAGGTCGTCGCGGACGGCGAGCCGGCTGAGGACGCCCGGCCCGACGCCTTCCGCGATCGCCGAACGCACCGCCGCGCTCGTACCGAGTTCCATCGCGATCCGCGGGCTGAGCGGCGGATGCTGGGCGGCCATGTGGTCGGTCAGGGTCACCCGGGTACCACTGCCGGCCTCTCGCATGACCAGCGGAGTCGCAGCGATCTCGGCCAGGGACAGCGGCCGCCGTAGCCGCGCCCACGGATGGCCCGGCGCGGCGACCAGGAGCATCTCGTCGTCGCGCAAGTGCACCGTGACCAGGTCGGCCGGCAGGTGCGGTGTCTCGATGAAGCCGAGTCGCACCTTGACGTCCCTGACCAGGTCGATGACCTGGGCGGAGTTGGCGACGGTGAGTTCCACGACGGTTGGCGTGAGTCCGGGCGCCTGCCCGGCGCTGGCCTGCTCGATGCCGCGCAACTCGACGAGCCAGTGCGGTACCAGGTGCTCGGCGACGGTCTGGCTGGCGGCGATCGCCAGCCGGTGCGATACTCCGGATCTGATCGACACAACCGCGGCCTCAAGCCGGTCGGCGGCGTCGAGCACGTCCTCGGCCCAGCCGACGATGAGGCGTCCCTGCTCGGTGAGCTGGGACCCGGCCGGCGAGCGAGCGAGCAAGGCGACCTTCAGCGCCCGCTCCAGCGTCCGCATCCGGGCCGACAACGCCTGCTGCGAAACGCCGAGCATCGTTGCGGCGGCAGCGATAGACCCACGCCTGCCCACTTCGCGCAGCGCCCGAAGCGCGCCAAGGTCGTGGACCGCCTCGCTCATCGTTCCCGCGCCTCCCACCCAACCGATCGCGGTTTGCAGTCGGCTACAACGTTAGCTTGTACCCCCACAAGGCGGCTTTCCTTCCCGCAGGCCGGCGCCTCGGCGACGCTGGAATGGCCATGACTGCGCTGCATGCCTCCCGCGCCCGTGCCAACCTCGGCCAGCCGACACCAGATACCAGCAGTCCTCCGCGACGGCCTTCGTATCCCGCTGACGCATCCCGCCGGCACCGCGCTGCCCACCTGACGCGGACTATCGCCCCCGGGTTCGCGCTCGCGCTCGCCGTCGCGGCAATGGCGACAGCCGTGGGGCAGTACGTACCGCTGATCGGCAGCGCACTACCCGGGGCGGTCATCGGCGCCGTCATCGCGGTCGTCGCCAAGCCGGACACGCGCTTCGCGCCCGGGTTGAAGTGGGCGAGCACCCTCGTCTTGCAGTGCTCGGTGGTCCTGCTCGGCGCGCAGCTCTCGCTCGCCGAGGCGGCCAGGGCCGGCCTGTCCTCGCTGCCGGTCATGCTCGGCACGCTCGTCACCTGCCTCGGCGCGGCCTGGCTGTACGGGCGGCTGCTCGGCGTGGCAGGCGACCTGCGCACGCTGATCGGCGTGGGCACAGGCATCTGCGGCGGATCGGCGATCGCCGCGGCCTCCCCGGTGATCGAGGCCGCGTCGACCGACGTCGCCTACGCGATCTCCACCATCTTCCTGTTCAATATCGCGGCGGTCCTCGTCTTCCCGCTTCTAGGGCACGCCCTTGGCATGAGCCAGCGAGCATTCGGCCTGTTCGCAGGCACGGCGGTCAACGACACGTCATCCGTGGTAGCAACGGCGACCACCTACGGGACCGCCGCGACCAGCCACGCGGTAGTTGTCAAGCTGGTCCGCACGCTCATGATCATCCCGATCTGCCTCGGCCTCGCGACGCTGACCGCCCGCAAGCGGCGCCGCCCCGCCATCGCGACCGCCCCGGCCGCCGCCGCCCGCATGCCGCCGCACCACGCCGTCAAGCTCGTGCCCTGGTTCCTGATCGGCTTCGTCCTCGTAGCCGCTGTCAACTCCTGCGGCATCATCCCGGCCGACGCACACCCGCCGCTAGAGCACGCGTCGGTGTTCCTCGTGGCCGTGGCGTTGTCCGCGATCGGCCTGTCCACCAACGTGGCCGCGCTCCGCAAAGCCGGCGTCCGCCCGCTGCTCCTTGGGGCCCTGCTCTGGATCACAGTCGCAACAGCCAGCCTCGGCATCCAGGCCCTCACCGGCACCCTGTAACCCCCGCAGGCGCATCATTGCTATGGGAAAAGACAGGAGTGTTCCCGCAAGATTTCAAGGCGCTATGGGGAGGTCCTTGGCGTAAGGTTTTCAGGGGTGACATCCACTAGTGCACGAAAGGTGCTCGCGTTGAGTGTTGATCCACGAGCCGATAGCCCTGGCCTCGATACGGCGGGTTAGACGTACGACGATCTTATGATCCGGCCGTCAGGCAATCTGGCGGGAATTGCACATGGTCCGAGCCGGGCCTAATGTCGCGCCGACCGGACCCTAACGAGAAGGTGCTATTAAATGATCAACAGACGTAAGGTACTTGGACTCGGGGCTGGGTCGGCCGCGCTAGCGGCGATGGGAAGCATGGCGCCGCCGGCACTAGCCGCCACCGGCGATGTGCAGTCTCAGCCTCCATCCGATGCCGAGCTCGCCCGGTCCCTGCCTGGTGACTTCCGCAGCGAGACCGCGCAGGCGGGCTCGGTGCGCCTGCACTATGTGGCCGGCGGTCAGGGTGATCCTCTCTTCCTGCTGCACGGCTGGCCGCAGACCTGGTGGGCGTACAGCAAGGTCATGCCGGGCCTGGCCGAGCACTACCGCGTCATCGCCGTAGACCTGCCCGGCATCGGCGGCTCGGACAAACCAGAGTCCGGCTATGACAAGAAGACCATGGCGCTGGACATCTATGAGCTGGCCAGGACGCTCGGCTACGAGCAGATCAACATCGCGGGCCACGACATCGGAGCACAGGTCGCCTTCAGCTTCGCTGTTAACCACCCGGCGGCGACCAAGAAGGTCTCGCTTCTCAGCGTCACTCACCCGGACGAGAGCTATTACTCCATGCCGCTGCTCCCGAAGCCGGGAACAGGTGAAATCAATCTCTGGTGGCACGCGTTCCTCCAGGTCCAGACGCTCCCGCAGGAGCTGATCGCCGGGCGCGCCAGCTTCCTCACCAATTGGATCTTCGACGATTTCCTGGTCAACCATGCCGCGCTCACGCCCCTGGACCGGGCGGTCTTCGCCTGGAACTACAACTACCCGGACGCGATCCGCGGCAGTGACGGCTGGTACCAGGCATGGGACCAGGACATCGCCGACATGAACACATACGGCAAGGTGACCGCGCCACTGCTTGGCATGGGCACCGTCGGATTCTTCCAGGCAATGGAGGCGGTGCTGCCCAGCGAGGCGACCAACGTACAACTCCAAGAGGTGAGCGACGCCGGACACTACTTCATCGATGAGCAACCTGACGTCGTGATCGAGGCGTTCATCAAATTCTTCGGCTGATACAGGCTCGGGCCCGGGCCGGTGTACGAGCGTGCGGCCAGCAATGGCCGCACGCTGCCCGAAAACCTGCGGTACATCGACAGCTGGGTCATCGACGACGGACAGCGATGCCGCGGCAACCGCATGCGTGCGCCGGCACGGGCGCCGGAAGCGGGAAAGGCGGTCAGCGTACGGTGATCACAGCGACCGGGAACTTCCTGTCGGTCTTCTTTTCGTACTCCGCGGCATCGGGCCAGTACGCGCGCCACACGCCGTACAGCCGCTCCCAGTCCTCGTCCCGTCCGGCGCGGACCACCCGGGCGTCGGCCAGCACCGTGTCCGGGCCGAGCTCGATGGTGACCGGCCTGTCGCTGGCCTCCAAGTTGGCAATCCACTGCGGATCGCCGGGCTCGCCACCTGCGCTGCCGCAGATGATGAACGAGTCACCGTAGGGGGCCGCGACAGCCGGGTTGACGAACTCCTTGCCCGACTTGCGGCCAAGGGTGTGCAGCAGGATCGTCGTCTTGCCCTCCCAGTGACCGCCGAGCACGCCGGCGTTGGCCCTGAACTGCTCGATCACCGTGTCATTGAATGAAGCCACATACGCCACACTAGCTGACGGCGCGTCAGCATCGGTCAACGGTACGGCGTCACGGAACGTGAAACCACAGGCCGTTCGGTAAAAATAGTGGTCACCAGGCGATGGCCGCAAAGCCCGTGACCCCCGGCAATGGCGTGAACGTACTGCCGTTCATCACGCCGACGCGGCCGCCGCCGCGCGTTTCGCTGGTCCCGATCACGGTATTGCCCGTCGAATTTACCCAGTACAGGGAGATGCCCGTGGGCGCCTCGCCCCTGAAATGGACCAGGCCGGTGACGCGATTCATCTTCCCGCTCGCGATCGAGTAATGGGCGAATCCCATCGTGGTCGTATTTCCGACGCTCGTTGAGTAACCGCAGACGATCGCGGAGCCGTCAATCGAGATCATCGCATCCGTTGCGCACGAGAGGAAATAGTCGGGTGGCGCGGGTTTCCTCGGGCCGCGATCACCGAGCACCCTCTCGATTACGGCGAGCCGGCTGTCCGCGATCAGATCGCTTCCGCCGGCGGCGGTGTCGAGCAGCCGAACGCCGGTATATGACTTGTTCTCCACGCTGAACACGAGCGTGCGGGAGTCCGCTGCCCACGAGATGCTCTGGGCACCGTCCACACCCGACCCGGTGAACCCGAAGGGAGCCTCCGCGTTCGTCAACCCGCTCGTGGTCCAGGACCGGAACGCGCCCGTGGCCAGCGTGTAGCTCATGATCTCCATAAGCCGCGCCTGAGGCCAGCCGCCGGAGTTCACGTCGACGGCGAGCTTGCTGCCGTCGGGAGACATCGCGAGGCCCGACACCACGGTGCCGTTCGGGATCGCCGGGACCGCGAGCCGGGTCAGCGACTGCTCGGTTCCGGACGCGGTGAGCCGTAGCAGGTAGAACGCCGGCTGGCCCACCCACGTCACCGAACCCCCCATGATCGACCGCTGCTCATCGAGGACGAACGTCCGGCCGTCAGCGGCCCCGGCGACGCCGGCTACCGGCGTTTTCGTCGTGATCCTGGCCAGCGTGGCCCCGGTCCAGGTGGCCCGTACGACCGTTAGCGAGGAGTTCACGACCGCCACGTAATACGGCGGGACGCGGGTGTACGAGCCGGCCGACACGCCGTTGGCTGTCGCACCGGAAGCGCTTGGCCGGGGAGTACCGGACTTGGTGAGCACGGAACTCGCGGTCACCGCGCCCACGGCGACGACGACGACCGCCGCGGCGGCGGCCAGCGGCGCGGCCCAGGCCGATCGGGTCCGGTGCCCGGAGGTGACCTGATCGCGCCAGGCGGCCTCCGGGATCGGGGGCGGCGGCGGGACAGCGCGGACGGTCTCGGCGAGCGCGCGAGTAGTGGATCGCACGAGGTCCTCGGTTTGGTTCATGACTGCTCCTCCTTCAGGCGCCGTCCGATCGCGGCCAGCGCCCGGGATGTCGCGGATTTGACGGCACCGCGGCTGATGCTCATCGCCTGCGCCACGTCTGCCTCAGACATGTCGAGGTAGTAGCGGAGCACGAGGGCTTCGCGCTGCCGGGCCGGCAGGTTCCTGATTGCCCGCGCGACGGCCAGTTGCTCCTCGGACAGCAGTGCGCGTGCCTCGGCGGACTCGCTCGGCACCTCGCTGAGGCTATGCAAGCGGCGTTCGGCCCGGGACCGGCGGCGCAGCGCCGTGCGGCAGCCGTTGAGCACGCTGGCACGCAGGTATGGCAGGGGAAACGACAGGTCGGTCAGGCGGTCCCAGCGGCGGTAAAGGCCCAGGAAGGCGTCCTGCACGATGTCTTCCGCGCTGCCCTGGTCGCCGGTCATGACGACCGCTAGCCGCACCAGTCCGAGCGCGTGCGCCTCGTAGAGCGCTGTCACCGGATGCTCCGCTGAGGGCGACCGCGCTGGAATCTCCGTCTTGGCTGGGTCCACGTACAAAGAACTACAGAATGCCCCAAAGGTTGCTCGCTGGGGCCAACAATCGTGCCGCTTGCGCCCGGCGGCGCCGCCGGCGGCGCGTACCAGCGGCGGCTTGCTCCCCCGGGGGCGGGGGTGGCACGATCACGGAGGTGAGCACAGGGTTGCGGGAACTGCTGGTCCGGCACGTTGAGGCCGGCACGATTCCTGGCGCGGTAGCGGTGCTGGGTGCCGAGGATGCCGAGGTGGTGACCGCGGGCGTGGCATCGATCGGCGGGCGCCCGATGGGCGCGGACGCGATCGTGCGGATCCAGTCCATGACCAAGGCGATCACGTCGGTCGCCGCGCTGCGCCTGGTGGCGGCGGGGCGGCTTGAGCTCGACCAGAGCCTTGCGGGCTGGCTACCGGAGCTAGCTGAGCCTCGGGTACTGCGCTTCCCGGCCGCTGAGCTCGATGACACCGTGCCGGCTCGCCGGGCCATCACGGTTCGCCACCTGCTGACCTGTACCTCCGGGTACGGGATGATGCTCCAGGCTTCCCCGCTACAGCGGGCGATGGCCGCGAACGGCACCGAGTCCGGCCCGGAACCGCCGGCGATGGGCGCCGATCAGTGGCTGCGCCGCCTGGCCGAGCTTCCGCTCGCGTTCCAGCCGGGCGAGGGATGGCGCTATCACCATTCGTTCAGCGTGCTCGGCATCGTGATCTCGCGGGTGACCGGCCGCCCGCTCGGTGAGCATCTGGCCGAGGACATTTTCGGGCCGCTCGAGATGACCGACACCGCGATGTGGGTGGCGCAGGACAAGCTGGACCGGCTGCCGGCCGCGTACCGGCATGGCGGCGAGGGACTCGTGGAGACCGAGCCTGCCGGCGGCGGCTTCTACGCCGGGCCGCCGCCGTTCGATATCAGCCACGGCGAGCTCGTCTCCACCGCACGGGACTATCACCGCTTCGCCCGCATGCTCGCCGACAGCGGGCGGGTCAACGGCCAGCAGATGATCTCACCCGATCACCTGCGGCAGATGACCAGCGACCAGGTACCGGCCGCGGGCAAGACCCCGGACAGCTTCTTCCCGGGATTCTGGGACGGCACGGGCTGGGGCTTCGGCCTGGCCGTCACGACAGGCGGCCGCATCGGCTGGTCGGGCGGACAGGGCACGAACTTCTTCATCGACCCCGACGGCACGATCGGCATCCTCCTCACCCAAGTAGAAATGGGCGAGAAAATGGGGCCCCTGATCACGGAATTCCAGGCGCTGCACCAGCCGGCCTAACCAGCCCGCCAGCACTCCGCCTGTTCGCCCGCTCCGCCTGGTCGCCCGGTCCGCCTGGTCCCCCGGGTCCGCCTGGTCGCCTGGTCCGGCCGTGATACCGCGCGGTCACGGTCCCAATCCAGGACATTTAGCTCATTCCGGGCGTGTCGGCGAGCGGGCCTGATCATTGCGGACAGTTACCCCCGATCCGGACTCTGTTGGCGAATGCGCACGCACGCATGGCCCGTGCCGGCCGCTGGGCCTGGCCGCCGGGTCTGGCCGTGTGCGCGCAGCCTGTGCCTGGAGTGCAGCGTGCGGCTACCGGGACAGGAGCGCACCCGCAGTCCGCCATCAACGTGGAAGATTTCCCCTTCGTGGAAGACCGGCCCCCGTACGCGAGGGTCGCGTTACCACGAAGGGGAAAACAGCCACGTTAACCGACGCCCATCGAGCCCGCCGCTGACCCACCGGGCGCCCAGCGATCCGGGCACGGCCGGCCCGGGCGGACCTCGCGGGCCGGGTGGCTCGGGCGGACCTCGCGGGCACGGCCGACCCGGCCGGACCTCGCGGCCGGGCGGCGCGCCCCGGGCACAGGTTGGGCTGGGCGCTGGCAACCGCGGATCGGCGCTCAGGGTGGGGCGCTCAGGGTGGGGGTGGGAGCGGAGCCCAGGGTGACCAGGTGTGCTGCGCGGTCCAGGTTGCATACGCGAAGGCGCCGGAGGCGGTGCGGGCGAGGATTTCGGTGACCGTGGGGGTTTGCAAGGCCGTCACGGCGCCGTTGGAGCTGCCCTTCAGCGATTGCCACGGCGACCAGGACGCGCCGGCCTTCGCGGAGAGCTGGACGGTGTGGAACACGCTGAGGCCGAAGTTTGAGTCCATGCAGAAGGCTTCGAGGCGGCCGCCGTGCTCGCCGTCGGTGCCGCTGAGCACGGCCGGGTCGGTGCTGCACGCGTTGCCGGCCAGTTGCGCCGGGCCGCCCCAGCGGGTTCCGGTCCTGGACAGCTGCCAGATGTGCAGCAGGTCACCGTTGGTGCTACGGGCGAAAACCTCGAGCCGTCCGTCCGCATTCGCGGCGACGCCGGGTACCCCGACGAAGCGGGAATTTCCCGGCGCCGGGGCCCAGCCGGCCCAATTGCCGCTGAGGTAGTAGTCATGCACGAGCTGACGGCCCACCGTCGCGGCGAACACCTGCGGATGCCCGGTCGCGTCCAGCGCGACGGCGGGCGGACCGGTGACCGGGCCGCCCAGCGAGGTCCAGCCGGTCCAAGTGCCGCCGCCCGAACCGGATGACTGCGACACATAGCCGACGTGGGCGTCGCTGAGCAGCGCGAATACCTCCAGGTGCCCATCGGGCCAGGCGACCACCGCCGGGCTGCTGTGGGTGATCGTCGTGCCAAGCGCCACGGGGCCCTGCCACGACGCGGCTCCGGGCGACGTCTGCCAGATCTCGGCGACCTGCCCGGTCTTCGCCCGGGCGAAGACAATCAGGCGGCCGTCCTTCGCGGTCACGACCGCTGGGTCGGCGGTGTAGGCCGGACCGCCCGGCAACGTGGTCCAAGCAGACCACGAGCCGTGACCGAAGCGGGACGCGATCAGCCTGCCGTTGCCTGCCACCGCCACGACTTCGGGGCTGGCGTCGGCGTTGGCCGCGGCGGCCACCCGGAATTGCTGGCCGATCGGCGGCGGCGCCGGCGGGCCCGCCAGGCCGGGGGCGGAAGGCGCTGGCGACGACGGCGCGGACGATGGTGCCGACGTGGGCGACGACCCGGCCGGCCCGGGTGGAGCCGACGCGGCGTGATTGCTGCCGGGCACGAACGCCGCCACGGCCGAAGCCACGATAGCCAGGCCGGCGATGGCCGCCAGCACCAGACTCGCCCTGCCGAGACGGTCCGCCCGGTTGGCTCGGCGCTTGCCGGGACCGGCACTCGCCGCCGGAACCGCCGGAACCGGGCGCGCGATGGCGTCGGGCTCCTGCCGGATACCCGGCGCCGGTGGCGCCGCTTCCGCCGCCGGTGGCGCTTCCGCCGCCGAAGGCGCCGCCTCCCCCAGTCGGGGCGCGGCCTCCGCCAGAGCGGACGCGGCCATGCCAGGTGCCGCGCTTGGCGCAGGGCTCGGTGCCGCACTTGGCGCAGGGCTTGGCGCGTCCGCCGCGGCCACGTCGAGGGCCCGGGCGATCTCGTGGAAGGTGGGCCGGTCGGCCGGGGCGCGGCGCAGCAGGGCGTTGACGATGTCGTACAGCGAACCGTTGCCGCTGAGGTGTGGCGGGTCCTCGCCGGCGACCGGGCCATGGCCGCAGAGCGCCGCGTAGAGCGTGGCCCCGAGCGACCACAGGTCGGCGGCGGGCGTGGCGGGCATGCCCATCGCTCGCTCGGGTGCCAGATAACCGGACGGGCCGCCGGCCGTCACGACGATGCCGAAATCGGTGAGCACGGCCTGCCCGTCGGGCGTGATCATCACGTTCGCGGGCTTCAGGTCCCGGTGCGGGACACCGACGAGATGCCCGGCCACGAGCGCGGCGAGCACCTGCCTGCCGATGTCGGCGACGCGATACGGCGGGAGCGGCCCCTGATCCGCGATCAGCTCCGCCAGCGGACGGCCCTCGACCAGCTGCATCACGATGTACGGCGAGTCCCCGCCGGAGACGACGTCATAGATCGCCGCCACCCCGGGATGCTGGATCCTGGCCGCGGCTCGCGCCTCGCGAACGGTCCGCTCGGCCGCCTCGGCCTCGGCCGCCTCGGCTTCGGCAGGCGGGCCGTCGTCCGCGGCGGGGGCCAGCGCCAGCTGCTTCACCGCGATCTCGCGATTAAGCAGGATGTCCAGCCCGCGGTACACGGTACCGGCCCCGCCGCTGCCGATTGGCGCGACGAGCTGGTACCGGCCCGCGACGAGGCCGTCGTGGGTGGGAGCGGTCATGTCATGTTCCCCACTTCCCCCAACGAAAGAGCCGGTACTGGCTCAGCACCACCGTAGGCCGGGGCAGCTCAGCGGCAGGCGCGCGTTCGAGCTTGTTAATACAATTGCCCAGGACGCAGCGGGGGGTGCGGCACGCCAAACGGGTAGCAGGAGATCATCACGATTTGAGCAAGGAAGTCGTAAGAATCTCCCGCTATCCCGACAAAGTATGCAAAATCTCCCCATGTCCACACTCATGGACACTTTCCGCCATAGTGCGTCACGAAGGGGAAAGCACTTGCGAAGACTGATCACCGTTCTCGCTGTGGCCGGGGTCGCGGCTGGCACGATGGTAACCACTTCCGTCGCGGCAACCGCCAAGACCGCCACAAGCAGGGCGACGGCGACCGCGAGCATCAGCTGGGGATCATGCTCGGATCCCAACCTCAAACAAATGCACGCGCAGTGCGGCTTCCTCAAGGTGCCGCTCAACTACAGCCACCCGAACGGCGCGAAGATCTCCCTCGCCGTGTCGCGGATCGCGCACACGTCGTCGGCGGCCGACTACCAGGGCATCATCCTGACCAACCCCGGCGGGCCCGGCGGGTCGGGCTTGAACCTGAACGCGTTCCTCATCCAGGCCCTCCAGCAGGAGAAGCTCACCAATGGCGCGGCCGCCGCGGGTGACTACGACTGGATCGGCTTCGACCCGCGTGGCGTCGGCTCCAGCAAGCCGGCGCTGAGCTGCCAGCCGAACTACTTCAGCGGCGACCGGCCGGACTACATCCCGACCAGCGCCTCGCTCGTGCAGACCTGGCTCAAGCGGTCGAAGGCATATGCGCAGGCGTGCGCCAAGAAGAACGGCGCGCTGCTCGCCAACATCACCACGATCGACTCGGCGCGGGACATGGACAGCATCCGCGCCGCTCTCGGCCAGCAGCAGATCACCTACTACGGCTTCTCGTACGGGACCTACCTGGGGCAGGTCTACAGCACCTTGTTCGGTTCGCACGTGCGCCGCATCATCCTGGACAGCAACGTCGACCCGCGCGACGTGTGGTACGCCGCCAACCTCAACCAGGACGTCGCGTTCAACCGCAACATCAAGATCTGGTTCGCCTGGCTCGCCAAGTACCACAACGTCTACCACCTCGGTAACACCGAACAGGCGGTGCAGAAGCTCTTCTACAGCGAGGAGGCGCGCCTGCTCAAGCACCCCGCGGGCGGCGAGATAGGCCCGGACGAGTGGACCGACATCTTCCTCGAGGCCGGCTACTACGAGCAGACCTGGCTCCAGCTGGGCAGCGCACTCGCCGGTTACATCCACAACGCCAAGGGCGCCGTGAAGACCCTCGAGAACCTGTACGTCGGCACCGACTCGCCCGGCAACGACAACGAGTTCGCGGTGTACAACGCCGTGCAGTGCACCGACGTGCAGTGGCCGCTGAGCTGGGCGAAGTGGGCCAGGGACAACTGGCGCGTCTACAAGGAAGCGCCGTTCGAGACCTGGGACAACGCCTGGTTCAACGCGCCGTGCCTGTACTGGCCGGCGAAGGCGGGCAAGCCGGTGCATATCAACGGGAGCAAGATCAGCAGCGCCCTGCTGATCGACGAAACGCTCGATGCGGCGACTCCGTTCCCGGGCAGCCTCGAGGTCCGCAAGCTCTTCCCCAACGCGGTCCTGCTCGCCGAGCCGGGCGGCACCACCCACGCGGACTCGCTGTCCGGCGACGCGTGCGTAGACAACACGATCGCTAATTACCTGGCGCTCGGCCAGCTGCCCGCGCGCCAGCCCGGCAACGGCCCGGACGCGACATGCAAGCCACTGCCGGTGCCGGTGCCGACGTCGGCACACTCCGCGGCGGCTGCCAGGGTCCGTTAAAGCTCTCTTTTACTCCGAACGGGCGGTGGTTCGACGAACCACCGCCCGTTCAGCCCAACCAGCCGCAGTGCCGAACCGTCCTTGGTTATATGCGATACATACTCGCTTGCGTTTGCGCACTCGGCATTACCGTCGCCATCGCGGCAACGGTATCGGCGGCACCTCAGCGGCCAGCCGCGGCGGCTGCTACCTGGCGGATCGCCGCCACCATACGTCCCGGTCACGGCGGCCGCGTGTTCGTGTCGAGCGTCTCGGCTCCCGCCGCCAACGACGTCTGGGCGCTCGGCGGAACCCTCACCGACGCGAACAAGAGCTTCCCCGTCCTTGACCACTGGAACGGTCGCGCGTGGCAGCGGGTCTCGGTGCCCGGCGCCGGCTATCCGTTCAACCCGTACCAGGTCGCGGCCTCGTCCGCCGGTGACGTGTGGGTATTCGGCCTGGCGGCCGGCGTCGCCCACCCGCGCTGGGCGCACTGGAACGGCAGGTCGTGGACGACCGGCGCCCTTCCCGTCATCAGGGTCGCCGGAAACAACGCTCCCGCGGTGACGATCACCGCCGCCGCGTCGGCCGGGCCCGGCGACGTATGGGTGGCGGGTACGGTCACCGACTGGAACTCGAAGTTCGGCCTGCCCGCCCAGGCATTCCTGGCCAGGGACGACGGGCACGGCTGGCGGACGTACCGGATCCCGGAAAGCATGCCGAACGTCGTCGGGATCAGCGCCCTCAGCCACACCGACGTCTGGGCAGCCGCCACCGCCGGGCAGGGAACGTCAGGGGTCGGGGCGAGCACGTCGAACGCCAGCGTCCTGCTGCACTGGACCGGCGCATCCTGGCAGTCGATCCCGGTACCGCGGACAGTCAGTGTCAGCGCCGTTGCCGGCACGTCCGCGCACAGCGCCTGGGTGACCGGCGGCCTGCCCGGCAAGGGACCGGGCGGGCTCACGTACGTAGCGGGCGCGGCGTACTGGAACGGATCACGGTGGACGACCACGACGGATCCAGCGGCCGACGCCCAATTCCCGCGTACCGGCTACCTCGACGAACTGACCAGCGTGGTTTCCGACGGTAACGGCGGATTGTGGGCGGCAGCGGAGCCGTATCCGCCGATCCTGAGCTCGCTGCCGGGGCAAGCGTCGCTGTGGCATTACGCCAACGGCCGCTGGACCGGCGTTCAGCTCGGCCAATTCGGCGACATCAACCTGTTCCAGCTTGCCAGGGCACCGGGAACCACGTCGATCTGGGCCGCGGGCACGGCCGTGAACTCGGCCTCACCCGGGTACCCAGAGAACGGGATCATCCTCCAGTCACGGGCTGGTGAGTAGCTTGCCGAAGCCGAACCCGAGCCACGGCTTGCGCCCGCTCGCCACCAGCTTGCCGCGGATGATCTGGCCCCACTGGCCGGTGCGGCCGTAGCCCACCAGCAGGAAGGCCACCGGGTCAGCGGAGATCACGCAGTCCGCCTTCGGTCCGGGCGCGGTAACGGCGAGCGCGCCGTCGTCGAAGGAAAGCCGGTATCCGGGTCCGCCGCGCAGGCGCAGTTCGTAGCTGACGTGGCGGCCGGCGGCGGCCCGCTGGTCGACGTAGTCCGGCAGGACGGCGAGCGCGCCGGCCAGCACCAGGCGCGAGTCCTGGGGAGTGATGGTCCATGGCAGCCCGGCCGCACGCGCGATGTCCAGTCCGTGGAGGACCTGCTCCCCCAGCAGCAGCGCGCTCATCACCGGGACGGTCAGCGTCATCCCGTTGGTGACGAGCGCGCGATCGCTGTCCGCGCGCCCAGCCGCGGCCCGGGCGAACTCCTCCGCCGCCGCGATGATGGCGTCGGCCAGGCGGGACAGATCCCGTTCCGGGAACTCGCGCAGCTGGCGGGTGTTCGCGGCCGCGTTGCGCTCCGCCGCGGTCTGCCCGCCGGGAGCCTCATCCAGGTAGTCCCGGGCGTCCCGCTGGCCGGTGAGGAAACCGGTGTAGAAGCTCGCCTCGCCGACCAGGTGGGCGGCGGTTTCGGCAGCGGTCCACTCCATGCCCGGCACGCGCGCGGCGCCGTCCGGCACCGAGCGGACCATGCGCGCGGTCCTTTCGGCGGCACCGCGGAGGGCTTCCAGGAGAGCGGTGGTGTCCTGGGCCGTGGTTTCGTCCTGTGACATCAGTGACGCTTCCCCCGTTTCACATAGTATCGCTATGTGGCATAACCTCACTATGCCACCGACGGGGCGATGCGAGCAAGAGAGGATCCGATGTGCTAGGCAGATGGCGTGCCTGACCGTGCTGGAGCCGCTCGCCGGACGTCCCTGCGCGCCGAGCAGGTCAGGCAGACGCGTGCCGCGCTGATAGCGGCGGGACGGCTGCTGTTCGGCCGGGACGGGTTCGCGGCGACATCGGTGGAGGACCTCGCCAGTCAGGCGCGGGTCACCACCGGCGCGCTCTATCACCACTTCCCGAACAAGCTCACGTTGTTCGAGACGGTCTTCGAGGCGGTGCATGGCGAGCTGCTCGATGCCGCCGAACGAGCCGCGGCCAGCGGGTCCGACGAACTCGAGTCCATCGCCCTCAGTTTCCAGGCCTACCTGGACCAGCTGCTCGAGCCTGAAGTCCAGCGGATCCTGATCGTCGACGCACCTGCCGTACTGGGGCTTGCCCGGTTCACCGAGCTTGACGAGCGTTACGCCTTCGCCATGATCGAGGAGGCCCTGCGCTCGGCGACGGCGGCGGGCCAGCTAGCGGTGCGGGACCCGGAGACCGTCACCAGGCTGCTGCTCGGCGCGATAGTCCGGGGCGGGACCCTGATCGCGAGTTCCGCCGAGCCGGACCGGACCAGGGACGCGGTCGCCGCGGCGCTGCGCACCATGCTGGCCGGGTTCGCGGCCAGCTGAACCCGGGCGGGCGGTAGCGTGAGCGGCATGGGACCTGAGGAACATGTGTCGCGGCCGGCTGATGCGGAGGCACTGGCCGGGCGCCTGTTCGGTGACATGGCGGGAGCGCTGGAACTGCTCACCGTGTACCTGGGCGAGCGGCTGGGCCTGTATCGGGCCCTGCATGCCGACGGACCGGCGACATCGACCGAGCTGGCGGCCCGGACGGGCTGTCACGAGCGGTACATCCGGGAGTGGCTGGAGCACCATGCCGCCAGCGGGCTGCTGGAGGTGGATGATCCGGGGGCCGGGCCGCTGGCTCGCCGGTACTGCCTGCCGCCAGGGCATGTGCCAGCTCTCGCCGACACCGGCGATGTCCGTTACCGGGGGTACAGCGGTGTGGAGCTAGTCCGCGCCGCGCGCTGGATGCCGCAGGTCGCCGACGCGTTCCGCAGCGGCGGTGGGCCATCCGCGCTGCCGTGGGCGCCGGAGGGCCGACCTGAATTCAACCGGGCGGTGTTCCTCAACCGGCTCGCCACCCAGTGGCTGCCGGCCATCGCGGACGTGGACCTGCGGCTGCGCGGCGAGCCGCCGGCAAGGATCGCGGATCTGGCCTGCGGCACCGGCTGGTCCAGCATCGCCATGGCGCAGGCGTACCCGCTGATCAGCGTCGACGGATTCGACCTGGACGCGGACGCGATCGAGGCGGCCCGGCGCCATGCCGAGGAGGCCGGGCTGGCGGACCGCGTCAGGTTCGCCGCGGCCGACGCGTCCGATCCCGGCGTGAAAGGCCGGTACGACCTGGTCACGATCTTCGAGGGGCTGCACGATATCTCCCGCCCGGTGGACGCGCTGCGCACGGCGCGCGAGATGCTCCGGGAACCGGGCTGCGTCATTGTCGCCGATGAGCGGGTCGAGGAGGAGTTCACCGCCCCGGCTTCGGCCGAGGAGCAGTATCACTATGCCTGGAGCGTGGTCGCCTGCCTGCCCGCGGTCATGGGCGATCCAGATACCGCCGCGACCGGAGCCGTCATGCGACCCGCCACGCTGCGCCGCTACGCCACCGAAGCCGGCTTCCGGGAGCTGGACGTCCTCCCGGTCGACGCGGAACTGCTGCGCTTCTACCGGCTGACACCCTGACCGCGGCGATGTCTCTGGTCACCGAGACGCTTGACTACGACGGCGGGCGGCAGGTCACGGCGTACGTCCCGCCGGCTCCTCCCTCGGCCATCGTGTTTGCCGGTGACGGTCAGCTGATCACGTCGTGGGGAGACGTGCTCGAGGCCGCCGGCCAGTCGCGCACGATGATCATCGGGGCGCACCGCCCTGACGACGAAACACTGCGGTTGCACGAGTACTCACCGGGCTCTCCGGGCGCTTTCGCCTTCGACCCGGAACGGTTCGCGGCACACGAGAGGTTCTTCACCCACGATGTCCCCCGGTGGGCGCGATCCCGGTTCGGCGTCGCGCTGCCCGCCGGCCGGACCGCGGTGTGCGGTGTGTCGGCAAGCGCGGAGCTCGCGCTCGCCATGGGGCTCCGCCATCCCGGCATGTACGGCGCCATCTTCTGCGCGTCGCCGGGGGCAGGCTACCGGCCGCCGGCCGTGCTGCCGGGAGCCGGGTGCCGGCCGCCGGGCACGCTTCCGCGCGCATACTTCGTCGCCGGCCTCCAGGAGCCGTTCTTCCGCGAGAACGCGATCCGCTGGGCAGACGCGCTGCGCCATGCGGGCGCGGATGTCGTCATGACCGAGCGCGCCGGATCGCACGGCGACGCGTTCTGGAAACAAGAGTTCCCGCTGATGACCGCCTGGGCGTTCGGGCGCTAGCCCGATTGGGCACGATGGCGGTGAGTCCGATCCGCGGCAAGGGAGTAAGCGATCATGGCCAGCACGAAAGCTCCGGTTGTTTTCATCCATGGCCTATGGCTGCACGCGTCGTCGTGGGGACCGTGGCAAGAACTGCTCGCCGAGGCGGGTTACGAGTCGTCCGCGCCTGGCTGGCCCGGCGACGCCGACACCGTCGCGGCCACCCGCGCCAACCCGGACAGCGTCGCCAACCACGGCATCGACGACGTCACTAACCACTACGCGAGCATCATCGATGGCCTGCCGGCCAAGCCGATCCTGATCGGCCACTCCTTCGGCGGCATGATCGCGCAAAAGCTGCTCGGCATGGACCGCGGCGCGGCGGCGATCGCCATCGATGCGGCGCAGATCAAAGGCGTGCTGCAACTGCCGCTGTCCTCGCTGCGCGCGACCCTGCCGGTGTTCGCGAATCCGGCCAACAGGCACAGGGCCGTTTCGCTGACGGCCAAGGAGTTCCGGTACAGCTTCGGCAACACCCTGTCCGAGGAGGAATCCGACGCGTTGCACGAGCGGTGGACGATCCCGTCCCCGGCCAAGCCGCTGTTCGAGGCCGCGACCGCCGCGTTCTCACCGCACTCGCCGGACAAGGTGAACACCGCGAACCAGGACCGTGGGCCGCTGTTGCTCACCATGGGCGGCAAGGACCACACGGTGCCCGAGGCCGTCACCAAGTCCACGCTCAAGCAGTACCGCCACTCTGACGCCGTCACCGACCTGGTGGAGTTCGCCGACCGCGGTCATTCCCTCACCATCGACTCCGGCTGGCGCGAGGTAGCCGAGGCCTGCCTAGGCTGGCTGAACAAGCAGGGCCTGTAGGGGCTTGTGTGCTCTGGGGTCCTGGCGGCTTACTGTCCTGGACACTGGACGCGCCCGTCCTGGCCGTCTACGGAACCCTCCTGATAGCGACTGGGACTAGCGTGGATCATGTGGCTGGCGATACGCCAGCGCACTGGCTACCCCTGCATCAGCGTGGTGGATTGACCCATCGTGGTGAGTTAACCCTCGTAAACAGGGGTCCGGCCCCCACAAAGGGGTAATCCTCCACGTTGTTCCGGGACTTGTCCGCTGCCAGCGGGCACCTGCGAGTGCCGCCCGCGGGTCGGGCCCGGACGCGTCACCGTATGTTGCCTTGGAATACTGCCAGGTCGCATTGATGAACCGGGTCCGCCAGCCTGTCCCCCCGGTCCTGCACCCATCAGGTCCTCCCACTTAGTGGCTCCCAGAACGGCGCACGAGCACTCTGATGACGAGCACCGCACCTCTCGCGATCAGCAATGCGGCCCCCGCCAGAGCCAGCGAGATCGCGACCCACCGCGCGGAAGCGTCGCCCGGGGCGATTACCAGCGGGATCAGGCCCAGCACTATAAGGGCGTAACTGGCCAGACCCCATATCAGTACCAGCCGGGACCGGGATCCTGTCCCCTTCCCCCAGACCATATATGCCGCCTACCCCGCGGCATCGCCGTCAACCAGGGTGCCATGTTTCGACGTTGTGATCAGGCCAGTTCCATGACCTCTGCGTGTCACGTCTTGTAGGCATATGAGACCGGGCTGTATGGTTGCGATGTGCGGCGGTGCGGCATCACGCGGTTATCCCCCCCAACCACGACCTAGCCGCGCCGCCGCGCTTTACCCGGTCGTCCGGGAACTCCTGGCCTGCTCGAGGGCGGCTAGCATGTGCTCCGGGTCGGCGACGTCGTAGAACGCCACCGAGTATCCACAAAGGCGGATGGCGAGGAATCTCGATGGCTGATGCAGAGGATGTACGCCGCCTGGCGCTGGCACTGCCCGAGGTGGAAGAGATCGACAGCGACGGCTTCGACTTCCGGGTCGCGGGCAAGGGATTCGTATGGTCTTATCCCGAGCACAGGCCGGGCAAGCCCCGGCTCATCCGGACCGACATCGCGGTGCTCTACGTCGGCGACGAGGCCGAAAAGCAGGCGCTGCTCCTCGGCGAGCCGGAGATCTTCTTCAGCGTGCCCGGATACGGCAGCCGGCCGCTGGTCCTGCTGCGGCTGGCCGAAGTCGACGTCAGCCGGCTGACCGAGCTGGTGACCGACGCGTGGCGGATGCGGGCACCGGACGCGCTCGCCGCTGGGTTCGACCCGCCAGATGCCGGACCGGGCTGAGCGAGCCGGCCATGAGCCGTCCGGCAACCGGGGCCGCGGCCGGGACGTGTTATCCCTGACAAGGGAGGCGCGAATGCGAGCTTGGGTTGCCGCCGCGACGGTGACGCTGATGCTGACCGGGTGCGCAACCGCAACCGCGGGCACTAGGGCTAGCACATCGAGCCAGCTCCGGACCGGCGGCGGAACCGCCGGGCCGCCGTCAGGATCGCGCGCCGGGGCGCAGACGCTGGCAAGGGAGCTGATGGCGTGGCGGCCGCTGCCGCCGGGAACCCGCTCGGCCGGACGGAAGCGGGTTCCACCGCAGCTCGACAGCAGCCCGGGGATACCGGGTACCGGGTTCGTGCTGCGTACCCGGCTGCTGACCGCGCCCGCCCGGGCCGGCTCGGTGGCGGCGTTCCTGCTGGCACATCGCCCGCACGGCGCGCGCGTCTCGACCAGCCAGGCGGGCGCGGCCGGTCCGCCGGACGCGACGTGGGTGATGTTCGACCTGGCCCGGCCCGGCTACCAAACCGAGCTGGGATTCGGCCTGCTGCCAGTCTCGGGTGACACGACCCTGATCAAGGAGTACGCGTTCGTCGTCTGGTACCCGCCTCGTTCGGCCGCCGAGCACATCGCCCCGGCCGGCTTCGGGTCGGTCACCGTGACCGCTCAGCTGCCGGATCAGGGCAAGCGCACGACGCGGACGTTCACCTCGCACGCGGTGATCGACCGGCTGGCCGGCGCTCTCAATGCCCTGCCGGCGGCGCCGTACTACGCGGTGCCTTGCCCCGACTTCGCCACGTACTCGCTGCGGTTCTGGCCCGCGAAGCACGGCGTCCGCGCCGTGCTGGTCGCCACGCTGAGCTGCGTGGCCGACCAGGTTGTCGCGGGCGGTGTTGCACAGCCGCCCCTGTGGGATCTGGGTCAGCTTGGCGCACTGGCTAGGGTGCTGCTCGACCGCCCGCCTCGACGGTGATCCGCGGACCGGCCCCGAGATTGCGGTACCAGGCTGGATGAGCGGAGGATCCGCCGTTGGCGGCGACGACAGCGAAGCGGCCTTCGCCCAGCGGGAAGCAGCGAAGCGGCCTTCGCCCAGCGGGAAGCAGCCTAGCGGGGTGACGCGTCCGGTCCCAGTCCTGGCGCCGCGATGATGGATGAGGATCATCGGGATGCCCGTCCATTCCCCGCCGGGATGCCCGCCGGTCGCCCGGAACTCCTCGATGATCTTGGTGTTGTAGTCGGATATGGCTCGTACCAGGTCAGGCGTACTCGTCGTGGCGGCGGATCCAGGTCTGGAACCCGGCGGCCTCGTCCCGGCCTTTCGGCACCCGGTCCAGGATGGGGTAACAGCTCATCAAGAACTCGACCCCGCGCACCCCGGCCGTGTAGGTCTGGTACACGGTGCCGTTCTGGCGGGTGAAGACGCTGACGGCGGGCGATTCGGTCAGGTAACCCTCGATGCTGGTCCCGGTCGCGGCGGCGTTGACCGCCACGATCGGCGGCAGTCTGTCCTGGCTCAGGGTCCAGCCTTGCACCTGCTCGCTGGTGTGGGAGGCACCGTAGTCGACGTTGAAGTCGGTGTTCGCCGCCGAGACCCAGGGGATGCGCCAGCCCATCCGCCGCTTGTAGGACTCCAGGGCCAGCAGCTCATCCCGGGCTTGCTGCCATTCCTCACGGCCAGCAACCTTGTGCTCTGTCATCGTCTCTGACTTCGTTTCTTATTGAGCCTGCAGGAGCGCGGCGTTCTGCCGCTCGAGCGTCTTGTCCGGGCCCGCCTGCCAGGCCTCGGCGAAGGCCGCGGAGAAGGGGTCGGGGAAGATGTCCTCCTCGCCCTTGGCGACCGCGTCGAGGATGTCCCTGGCGACTGACTGGGGAGGGGTCTTCGGGATATCGAGGTCGCGGACCATGTCGGTATCCACCGGCCCGATCAGCGCGGCGTGGACCCGCACTCCCTGACCGGCTAGGAGCATCCGGAGGGACTGGGTCAGGCTGAACGCCGCGGCCTTGGACAGCGAGTAGGCGGGAGTCACCGGAATGGGCGCGAGGGCCGCGATCGACACATTGTTGACGATGGCGCCGCGGGAAGCGATCAGCCGCGGCAAGAACGCCTGGGTCACGTCGTAGGTGCCGAACAGGTTGACCGACAGGTGCCGTTCGAGCGCCTCGCGGTCGTTGAGGTCGTCGAACTGGAAGAACCCCGCGTTGTTGATGAGGATGTCAAGGGATTCGACCTGGGCGGCGGCCGCCCTGATCTGCTCCTCGTCGGTGATGTCCAGCGCCAGGACGGTGACCCGCGCGTCCGGGTGGGTGTATGGCTGCCGCGCTCCGGCGTACACCCGCGCCGCGCCGCGGCTCAGGGCCTCGGTGACCAAGGCCTGCCCGATGCCCCGGGTGGCCCCGGTCACCAGAATGGTCGTGCCGTCTATCGTCGTGCTCATCGGTGTTCCCTCCGTTGGTTGGAGCGGTGATTGGGCAGCCCCCGGCCCGTCCGGATCAGGGTGCGCAGGCTGGTGTACAGGTAGAACTCCCAGGAATCCGAGCAGACCTCGAAGCACTCGGACTCGGGGGCCAGTCCGACGTGGGTGAAGCGGATTTCGGTCGTACCGTCCCGCGCGGCGATCTCGAAATGGATCTCGGTGTCCGTCCACTCGGCCTTGTCCCGGGTGAAGTCGAAGTAGCTGTCCAGGACACGCCAGGTGACTCGTTGGCTGGGGACCAACTCGGTGATCTTGATCCGGCAGCGATGGGCGTCCGCATACCGGTAGGTGAACTCGTCATCGGCCTTGCCGGTGCTGCCCTCGATGTCCTCGGACCACCAGCCACGGACATCGTTAATGGCGCGGAAGACTTCTTCGGGGGTCTGGTCCACTGAGAAGACGGCCGTGAAGCTCGCATTTCCGGCTGGAGTGGCGGTCATGGCACCATGCTCCGGCACCGTGCGCGCGCCGCCATCGGTGGAGCGCTACGGCATTTACGCCTGATGGATACGTACCTAAGCCGGCGGGCCGGACTCCGGCGCCCTCGGCGAAACCGGCCAGCTCGGGACGGCTGTGACCGGTCTTCATGAGAAGCCGCTCCACATGCTTTTCCACGGTGCGGACCGACAGGTGCAATGCCCCGGCTATCTCCCGGTTGGAGCGGCCGGCGGCGACCTGAGCCAGCACCTCGGCCTCCCGCGGCGTTACGCCCCGGGCAGCCAGCGGGCCGGTAAGCCTCGGCGCCTCGCTCCGGGGCCGGCGCGGGACCGCCTCGCCCATCGCACGCAGCGCCGCCCTGCAACGGCCGGCGAAGTTCGGCAGGCCGAGGTCCTCGAAGACCGACAGGGCCTCCCGCAGCCAGCGGACCGGCTCGCCCCACCCGTCCCGGTACGCGCAGGGGGCCGCCAGCAGCCAGGCCACGCTGCGGGTGAAGCCGCCCTCGATGTCTGCCAGGGCGCGATCCGCCGCGGCGAAGATCGATGCCGCGTCCCCGCCGGGACGGCCGGGACGGCCGGGACCACCGGGACCGCCGGCACGGCCGGCGGCCACGGCGTCAGCCACCCGCAAGGTGGCACGGCTCATCGCGGTGTCGAAGTCGAGCCGCCGGCATTCATCCCTGGCCCGCGCCCCGTCGGTGTCGAGGACGGTTCGCAGCAGCGCCCACCTCCCGGCGAAGTCGCGCGCGCCGCCCGCGACCCGCAGCACCTCCATGGCCCCGTCCAGCGCGTCCAGCGCTTCGGGAAGCTGCCCTTCGCCGAGGTGGTACAGGGCGACGCCGTTGGCCAGCGTGATCATTGCCACGGTGTCGCGATCACCGTCGACCGCCCGTGCCTGTGCGGCGTAGTCCTCCATCGCCGTCCGATTGCCGCAGAAACCGTGCGCCACCGCCTGGAGCGCGAGGCTCATCGGGAGAGAAGCGAGGCCGAACTGGCGCGATGCCTCCTCGCAGCGCGCCGCGACCGACAGCGTCAGGTCCGCCTCGCCCCTCGCGCTGTAGGTCGCCGCCAGCTGGAGATCGACCATGGCGACCATCGAGATGGCACCCGCGGCGACCGCCTCCCGGCGTGCCTCCTCGAGCCGGGCGGTGCCGAGCGACTCGATCATGTCGATCGTGCCGAGTTCCTGGAGCGACTTGACCCGGAAGACCGGCAGGGCATTGCGTGAGGCGCATTCGTAGGCCTCCTCGAACGCGGCGCGAGCCACGTCCGCGGCCCTTCCGCGCTCGACCCGGCCGATCACCCACAGCGCCCGGCAGGTCACCTCCGCGAGCCCGTCAGCCCGCGCGTCGGTGAGCGCGGCCCGGGCGGACACGAGGGCAGCCGCCATGTCATTCCGGGCCAGTGCCACCTCCGCCGCCCCGACGGCCCGGCGGGCCGCACCCGGCCGGTCCAGCCCCGGTGCCGAGCCCAGGACCTGGAGGAAGCTTTCGGCGTCGTCCCAGCGCCCCGCGGCGATCATGGCGTCCACCAGCTCGAAGAGCACCTCGGTACGCACCGCCGGGTCGCAGTCGCCAGCCGAGAGGAGGCGCTGCCCCGCTTCGAACGCGCGCCGTGGCTGGCCGGCGATGGTCCAGATAGACAGCAAGACGCGGTCCGCCGCCAGGGGCCGCGGGCCCTTTGCTCGAAGCGCCAGCGCTTCGGCCGAGCCGAGCGATCCCTCCCGCAACGCCCGGCGGGCCGCTTCCAGCCACAGGCCGGCGGCGCGCAGTTCGTCGCCGGCCTCCACAGCGAGACTGGCCGCGAGCTGGCAGGTTTCGCCCTCGAAGTCCGGGTGCAGCAACTGCAGCGTCTCCAGGAGGGTCAGGCAGATGGCCTGGCGTTCCTCTGGGAGAAGCGACGAACGTACTGCCTCCGCCGTCAGTGCGTGACGGAACCGGAACCCCGCTCCGTCGTTGTCGATGAGCTGCGCCTGTGCCGCCTGGCGGAGCTGGCTGATCGCCTCCGGCGGCGGGCACCCGGTCGCCGCCGCGACGACGTGCCAGTCGAAGTTGCGCCCGAGCATCGCCGCGAAGCCGAGGAAACGTGCCGTCGGCTCAGGCAGCAACGTGAGGCGGGCATCGACCGCCGCGGCGATGGAGCCCGGCACGGCCGGCCCTGAATCAGCCTCGGTCAGCGCGACCGCCAGCAGCTCTTCGATGAAGAACGGGACCCCGTCGCTCCTCGCCACGACGGCATCGATGAGTTCCGGCAGCAGCGATGTGACGCTCAGGCACTCCCGGAGCATGGCTTCGGACTGCGCCGGATCCAGCGGGGACAAGGAGATCGGCTGGACCGTCCGGCGAGCCCACAACGCGGTCATCAGCTCACCCCCCGGGCCCGGCTCATCGTCGCGCAAGGTAACGACCACGAGGGCGGCGTGCCCGGACACGTGATCGGCAAGGTACTCGATCACCTCGAGCGTTTCCCGGTCGGCCCAGTGCAGGTCCTCGACAACCAAGAGCGCGGGAGCATCCGGTGACGACCACTCCACCAAGAGCCGCAGCATGCCCTCGGCCAGGACGATCAACCCGTCGTCCACGCCCCGGGCATGCTCCCCGGACCATTCCGGGACCAGCGACCCCAGGGTCGGCCGGAAGGCCGTGAGCCGTGACGACGGCGCCAGGCCAACCCGGGCGGCAGCGAGAAGGGCCTCCCGCAACGGGCGGAGCGGAACGTCGCCCGCGGTCGGGCTGCACCGGCCACCCAGCACAGTCCCGCCCGCGGCCCGCACCCAATCCGCGAACTCTCCGGCCAGACGACTCTTCCCGATCCCGGCTCGACCACGCACGACCAGCATCCGGCCGCCAGCTCGCCACGCCTGCTGAAGCTGGGCAAGCTCGCGGTCACGCCCGACCATGACCGGGCAGAGCGTGTCGGCGACGTTCGAGGTCCGCACCCCGTATCCCACAACCAGCCATGGTACGTAACGTCAGATAACGGGATGCCAGCTGGTGCGCCTCACTTCCCGCGCCGCCCGCATGGACTTGCGTGTTCCGGGCAGTCTCATCCGATGGCTACTACCGGTCAAGGCGAGGGACGGCAGCTCCGGCGCGGAGTGGGAGTGATTGGCCTCACCTTCTTCGCACTCGGCAGCGTCATCGGCTCCGGGTGGCTGTTCGGTGCCAGGAACGCCGCGAGCGTGGCTGGGCCGGCGGCCATCCTTTCCTGGCCGATCGCCGGCGTCATGCTGCTGGTTATTGTCCTCAGTTTCGCGGAGCTGGCACCCAGTTATCCGGTGGCGGGAGGCATGTACCGGCTGGCGCACTACTCCTACGGTGGCTTGGGCGGCTTCACGATGGGCTGGGTCAGCTGGCTGTTTTCCATGTCGCTGATCGCCATCGAGGTGGAGGCGGCCCTCGAGTATCTCTCCGGGCTTCAGCACCTGGGCTGGCTGCTCGATGCCAACGGCGATCTCTCCTTCCCCAGAGGATTCCTGATCGCGGTCGCGCTCGCCCTGCTGTTCGCCGTCGTGAACATGTACAGCGTGAAGCTGTTCGCGCATACCAACTCGGCGGTCGTGTGGTGGAAGATCGCGATTCCGGTGGTCACCGTCATCGCCCTCGCCTTCTCGATCAAGGGCAGCAACTACACCGCGGCCGGTGGTTTCCTGCCCAAGGCGGCGCCCGGATTCGGCGGGGTGAAGGGCATCTTCCTCGCCCTTCCGCTCGCGGTGGTGTTCGCGGAGATCGGCTTCGACTCGGCGATCCAGATGGCTGGCGAGGCCCGCAACCCGAAGCGAGATCTGATCAGGGCGCTGTTCTACTCGACGATCATCGGCGTAGTGGTGTACACCTTGCTCCAGGTTGTGTTCATCGGCGCGATGCCCGCCAAGTACCTGGGCTCGGGCTGGGCGGGAATGGCGACGGTCTTCACCAAGGACATCCACGGACCGTACGTGCTGATGGCCTCCGTCGCCGGTCTCACCTGGCTGATGTACCTGCTCTACATCGACGCCGCCGCGTCTCCGTCGGGCACCGCGTTCATCTACACCGGAACCCAGGCCCGGCTGCTGTACGGCATGAGCAAGCAGGGCTATCTGCCGCCCCCGGCGAAGACCCTGAACCGGCATGGCGTTCCCTGGGTCGGGGTGCTGACTGGCTGGGCCGGTTCGGTGCTGTTGTTCCTCCCGTTCCCGAGCTGGAGCTCACTGGTCGCGGCGATCACCAGCGTCGCGGTGATCTCCTACTGCGTCGGGCCGGCCGCGCTCGCCCACTTCCGCAAGGCCGACCCGGACAGGGAACGGACGTTCCGGGTGCCCGCCCCGACGCTGATCGCGCCGCTCGGCTTCATCTTCGGAACGCTCCTCGTCTACTGGACGGGCTGGGGAACGATGTGGCGGGTGGACGCCGGAATCATCCTCGGCCTGCTGATCATGGGCGGCTACTACTTCGCACGGCCGAAACAGGCCCGGCCCAGCCTGGATGCCGGCCACTCGCTGTGGATGTGGCTGTGGCTTATCGGGATTAACGTCTTCACGCTCATCGGCGCCTTCCAGGGCTGGCCAGGAAAGGAGCCGCAGGAACTGGACTCCTGGTATCACCCGCTGAGCTTGCTGAAGTTCCCGTACGACACCATCTGGGTAGCCGCATTCGGCATGCTGATCTACTTCCTCACGCAGGCCACGGCGCTCCCGCAGGAAAAGACCCGGCAGTACATCGAAGAGGACTCGCAGGAAGCCGACTGGACCCTCGAAGCTGACGATAAGCAGGTCAGAACAGGCACTTAGGGGGCGAGCCGCAGGACGCGACCGTCCGCGCTGTCTCGCACGCCGCGGGACTTGCGCAAGTCACGGGTGAACAGCGCCTTCCGCATCCACCGGTCTGTTCCGTCGTACCTCGGGATGAAGGACCCCCGGCCGTGGACGGCGAGGTAATTGTCAATGAAGACGACGTCGCCCGGGTGAAGGATGACCTCTCCCATGCTCTCGTCGATACGGGAAATCACGTCGGCGAGCACCTGCTCCGCCTCTTCGTCCCCGGGAAGTGCGGTCATGAATGGCGGGTTAATCCTCAGGTATGGCTCGTCCGCATCACCGAACAGAATGCTCACCGGCTGCGGAGAGTGCTCGAACTCGGCCCCCGGAGCACCCACGTCAAGCCCTTTCATGTGCACTTTATCTGGGCGGATGTGGAAGCGGCGGTCCCATAGCACCTCGCGCTCGTGCTGTGTGACCTTGAGATTCCGCACGCTGCCGAGCGAGGTACCTATCTCGTCCGGGTTCCGGAGCGCCATGAGGGCAAGGTAGTCGCAACGGTACGGGTGGAAGGCGTCCTCTATGTGCCACAGGAGCGGCGCCCGGCTCCCCGCGCCGCTCTGGTCATTCTCTTCCGCGCGATTAGGCAGGACATTATGGAGCAGCGCTCCATTCTGGAGGGTCGACCAGCCGAATACTTCTCCTATAAGGGACCCGAGGAGGAGGAAGTAGAAGTCCTCCGGCATCGTCCTGGCCGGATCGCAGTGCGCGCTCCAGTGCTCGGGCGTGGGACCGACTCGCTTGTCATCGACCGGCAGGCCGCGGATCACCGCGGCTACCGCGGGCTCAGCGCCCTGGAAGGACCGCAGGAAACGGACGAGCCCGTCCGGGAGCGAGCGGGCCAGGTCGGCCGCGGTCGCCACGAAGGCGTGATCGACGGGCGATGGGTACTCCTCGATGAGCCTCTCGACGAGCCCAGTAACCTGCCGGCTCTCACTCGCGCTCAGCTCATAAGTAACAGTACTTTGCCAGACAGGTGACATTAGCTGATCTCCCATCCCAAATTCGCTGTATAACGCTGTGCGTTTCTGCTCCAGCTCGGACTTTGAGCCGGTCGCAGGACAGTAAAACAGCAGGCGGTCTACCCAAGGTCTACGCGCGGTCTACTGCAGCTCGCAAATACCCAGGAATTAGGTCAGAACGACAGTGGCGCTACGGTCTGTTAACCCTATCAGCGCACCCGGCCGACCTCGCCGATGACCGGTCGGGCACGCGTGAAGGTCCATGTCAGCCCGGCTTTAGTGCCCGCGTAGACCGCGCGTAGACCTCGGGTAGACCGGCCGCTGTTTAACTGTCCTGCGGGCTGGCCCAACCGGGCCGGCGACAAGCAGAGCAATTGAGAAGCAGACCAAATGCTGACAGGAGTCGGGGGGTCAGGGGAAGGCTCAGATGTCCGCACTGGAGCAGAAAGTAGACTCCGGTCAGATCTCCGATGTGTCACTGAAAATCAGCGAGCAAATGCCGAGTGCGTTCGCCGCCCTAGCGCGAAAGCACCAGGTGCCAGGTGCCCAGTTCGCCATCTATCATGACGGCGTAACTATTACTCATGAGATCGGCGAGCTTGAATTCGGAACAGACCTCCGCGTTACGCGCGATGCCGTCTTTCCTATTGGCTCGATCACCAAGTTTTTCACGGCGACTGTGGCCATGATCCTGGTAGCGGACGGCGACGTGGATCTAGACGCGCCGATTCGTGACTATGTGCCCGAGATGGGGAACCTCGGGTCGATGATCAGCCTCCGGCAGTTGCTGAGCCATACCAGCGGGCTTGCCGAAAGCTCCGGCATGGAAGAGGAATCCGGCTCATCACTTCGGCACTATATCAGTGCGCATATCTGCGGCAGAGATCTCGTGCAGCGGCCAGGGACGGGTTTCTCGTATTCCAATCCGGGTTATGTCGTGGCTGGCCGGCTAATCGAGACTGTCACGGGGATGTCGTGGTCTGAGGCGGTCGAGTCGATCCTGCTCCGGCCGTTGGGAATTGAGCCCGTCTTCGTCGATCCGCCGCAGACCCTGCCGCCCGGGTGCCGGGTCGCGACGGGTCATTCGGTGAATACCGCCGTCGACCGGATCCGGCCGGTCCGGCAGGAACTGGCGCCGGCCTTCGCCCCGGCGAGCGCGCTAGCGGTCAGCGCGGTGGACCTGGTCAAGCTGGGGTTGATCCACGTCGGGCCGGGGAGGCCTGAGGTGCTTCCGGCTGCCTACGCCAGGCAGATGAGGCGGACCGTTCCCTATGCTGACCCGTTCGGATTGGCCAACGGGTGGGGCCCGGGACTGGCGGTGTACTGGCACCAGCCCGCGGAGTGGGTCGGACACGACGGAAATGTCAATGGCATCTCGTGTTATGTGCGGATAAATCCGGCCGATGGGTGGGTGGTGGCGCTCACGAGCAACTCCAACACAGGCGCCGATCTGTGGCAGGAGTTCCAAGCTCGGCTAGCCCGGGTCGGCATCCCTATCAATCTGGCCCGGATCCCGACGCCGGGCGGACCGCGAGTCGCGCCGCCAGACGACTGCGCTGGCCAGTACATCAACGGTGATATCCAGTGCACGGTGAAGACGAGCAGCGACGGGGCCGTTTACCTGTCTGCCGATGGCCAGAACTTCGTTCGGCTGACCTTCTACGAGAACCTTACTTTCACCTTCTCGGCACCGGATCTGACATCACACGGCAAAGCCTCTATAGGACGTTTTGTGCGGGATCCAGCCACGGGAGAGATTTACGGAATTCATGTGAGCGGCCGCCTGGCTCGTAGGCGTCGGCGGGTGGCCGGTGCATAGCACTGACAGCCGCGTCCGCGGACGCCGGTTATCTCTGACCCGTCATCACACTGCGGCGAACCTTACCGGAAGGACGGGATGTCATGGTGGTCAAGAACGACAGCCCATTCCAGGCGTTCGAGTTTGCACCCTCGTCCAGCCTGATTGGCGACCTGTTCAGTGCCCAGGCCGCGCGGACGCCGGGTGCCGCGGCGGTGGTCTGGGATGGCGGGGAGCTGACCTATGCCGGGCTGGACGCGGCCGCGAACCGGCTCGCCTGCCAGCTGGCCGGGCTGGGCGCGGGCCGGGAAGACCGGGTCGCGATACTGGCCGGGCGGTCCCCGGAACAGGTCATCGCGGTACTAGCCACCCTCAAGGCCGGCGCCGCCTACCTCCCCCTGGACACCCGCGCCCCCGCCACCCGGATGCGGCAGCTCCTCACCCAGGCCGGAGCGAGGATCGTACTGTGCGACCAGGCCTGGCACGACACCGCAACCAGACTCGGCCGCGCCCTGCTGGTCGACGCGGCGGAACTGCTAGCAGACGGCCCGGCCGACCCGCCCCCGGCCAGCGCCGACCCCGACAACCTGGCCTACGTCACCTACACCTCCGGATCAACCGGCCAGCCCAAAGCAGTCGCCGTCCGGCACCGCGACGTCACCGCGCTCGCCGCCGACCACCGGTTCACCGGCGCCGCCCACCACCGGGTCCTGCTCCACTCCCCGCTGGCCTTCGACGCCTCCACCTACGAACTGTGGATCCCCCTGCTCTCCGGCGGCACAGTCGTCATCGCCCCGCCCGGCGACCTGGACCCCGCCACCGTGCACCACACGATCACCGCACACGGCGTGACCGCACTATGGCTCACCTCCGGGCTGTTCCGCATCATCGCCCAAGACGCCCCCCAGGCCCTGGCCGGCGCACGCGAAGTATGGACCGGCGGAGACGTCGTCCCCGCCGCCGCCGTCCGCCGGGTACTGGCCGCCTGCCCCGCCCTGACCGTCATCGACGGATACGGCCCCACCGAAACCACCACGTTCGCCACCTGCCACCCCATGCCCGCCCCGGACACCGTACCCGACCCGGTACCGATCGGCCGACCCCTGGACAACATGCAGGTCTACGTCCTCGACCCCGCCCTGCGCCCGGTACCGCCCGGCATCCCCGGCCAGCTGTACATCACCGGCGCCGGACTGGCCCGCGGCTACCTGAACCAGCCCGGCCTCACCGCCCAGCGGTTCATCGCCTGCCCGTTCGGCCCGCCGGGCCAGCGCATGTACGCCACCGGGGACGTGGTGCGGTGGAACGGGGATGGCCACCTCGAATTCACCGGCCGTGCTGATGAGCAGGTGAAGATCCGCGGGTTCCGGATCGAGCCGGGTGAGATCGAGACGGTGCTGTGCCGGCATCCGGCTATCACCGATGCGGTGGTGATCGCGCGTGAGGACATCCCCGGCCGCAAGCACCTCGCCG
>DASRFJ010000026.1:0-6117 GCA_035651595.1 Streptosporangiaceae bacterium
ACCGGGTGGTGACACTGCGGGGGGAGCGGTCGGCGTACTTCGGCCCGACGGCCGACTCCGGCGACACGCTGGGGGCGTCGGCCGGCAACCTGGATAGCGACACCTACTACCGGGGGCTGCTGAAGTCCGGCGTCGTGCGACGGCTGCTGTCCCGTCCCGCTCCGCTCGGCCCCACGCGGCAGGCCCGTGACCTGGTAAACGGGTACGTCGCGGGCTACAACCGCTACCTGGCCGACACGGGGGTGGCACACCTGCCCGACCCGGCGTGCCGCGGCCAGGCCTGGGTCACCCCGATCACCGCGCTCGACGTGTGGACGCTCATGTATGACTTCGACACGCTCACCGGACAGTCCGCGGAAAAGCAGAACATCGCCACGGCGACCCCGCCCACTCCCGGAGCGCCGCCCCCGGCGCCGCTAGCGCTACCGGGCGTGCCGGCGGCCAAGGCGTCGAGCAACGGCTGGGCGCTCGGTCGGGACGCAACCGTGGACCACGACGGGATGGTGCTGGCCAACCCGCACGTGCCCTGGACGGGTAACGCTCGTATCTATCAGGTGCAGTTCACCATCCCGGGCGTGCTGAACGTGTCCGGCGGCAGCCTGTACGGCTCACCGGTGATCGAATTCGGCCACACTACGGGGGCGGCCTGGACCCTGACCGCCTCGCACGCGTCGCGTTTCACCCTCTACCGGCTGAACCTGGTCCCCGGCGACCCGACCAGCTACCTGGTCGACGGACACGCGGTGGCTATGAGCAAGCAGGACGTGCCGGTCACGGTTCGCGACGCTGCCGGGAATCTCTCCACGGTGACCCGCACGCTGTACAGCTCGGTCTACGGGCCGGTGCTGGCGAACGGCTGGACGACGTCGAACGCGATCGTCATCCGCGACGCCGGGGCCGGCAACGTCCGCTCGGTGGACGAATTCCTCGGCATGGGACGCTCGGAAAACCTCGCCCAGCTTCGTGCCGCTCAGGACACCTACCAGGGCCTGCCCTGGACCTACACCCTGGCGACGGACACCAGCGGCACCGTGTACTTCGCCGACGCCTCGGTGGCCCCGCACGTCACGGCCGCGCTGGAACAACGATGCCAGGTCGGAAAGATGAGCGGCGGGGACAGCGCCGTCCCCATCCTGGACGGCTCCACGTCCGCCTGCGGCTGGGGCAGCGACCCGGACGCGATCGAGCCCGGCATCTTCGGGCCTGGCAGCTACCCGCGGCTGACCCGCACCGACTACGTGGCCAACTCGAACAACAGCCCCAGGTATGTCAACTCGCAGGCGCCGCTCACCGGCTATGCGCCTGTCTACGACGCCCGCGTCGCGCTCGAGCTGCGGCCCCGGCTCAGCCTCGAGATGATCGGCCAGCGGGTGACCGGCACCGATGGTTTCGGCCCGCCCGGCTTCACGCTCAACAACCTCCAGGAAACCATGTTCGGCCAGCGCAACTACAGCGCCGACCTGGCCCGTACCGCGGTGGTCGCGATGTGCCGTGCCCAACCGGTGCTGACCGCCAGCGACGGCAAGCAGGTGAACGTCAGCGCCGCGTGCTCGGTGCTGAGCGCCTGGAATGGGCGCGCCGACCTCGGCAGCCGCGGCGAGGTGCTGTGGCAGCAGGCCTACGGCTCGATCAACTACACGCCCGGCTGGTGGAGCGTACCCTTCGACCCGTCCCAGCCGCTCACCACGCCACGCGACCTCAACACCAGCGACCCGGACGTGCAGGCGGCGCTGGCCGACGCCGTGGAGTACTTCCAGGCCCACGGCGTTCCGCTGAACATCACGCTGGGCGCCGTCCAGCACTACGCCGGGATCTCGCTGCCCGGCTGCACAGAAGGCGAAGGCTGCTTCGACCGCATCGAGGGGAACACCCCGGCCGGCAGCGCCGTAGGCACCGATGCCAGCAACGGATCGACCTTCATCATGGCCACCGAGCTCACCCCGCAGGGGCCGCGCACCAGGACGATCACCACCTACTCCGAGTCCGCCAACCCCGGCTCCCCGCACTACGCCGACCAGACCGCACTGTTCGGCCGCGGCCAGATGATCACCGAGCGCTTCACCGAAGCCGAGATCAACGCCGACCCGGGGCTACGGACGACGACCCTGGCCGCCGGCTAACGGACCAGAAGCGCGTCAGCGGAGGAAGAACCACCGTCCGTTAGGATCATAACGGCCGGTGGTTCAACCCCGGATCGTCGTGCTGCCCGGCGAGCACCCGCAGCAGATGGCTGAACCCAGCCGGCGCGCGGGCACAGCGGCGAGCCGACGTCCGGACTGTGATATCGCTGGCTTGCCGCACCTGGCATCCGGCTTTCGTCGCGGCCGTTACGAGGGCATGGTCTTCCGCGGTAAGCAGCGAGCTGAAGCCACCGGCCGCGACGTATGCCGACGCCCGGATGCCGAGGTTCGCGCCATGTACGTGCGGGTGCGGTCCATCCCCGTACTCGTACTGCGCCGCGAACGCGGCCGGCACGTGTGCTGGATGACCGTTCCAGTCGGCGATGTTGACGGTGCCCAGCACAAGATCCCAGCCCTGGTTGGCGTATCTGAGCTGCCGCTCCAGCCAGCCAGGCGGCACTACGGTGTCGGCGTCGGTGGTCGCCAGCCAGACCGTCGTAGGGTCACTGCCCGCCGTCAGCCGCAGCACTTCGGCCATCCCGGCCGCGCGCGCCGCGCCCACGTTGCGGGCGCGGATGCTGATCACCTGGGTGCCGCCCGCGCGCGCGGCCGCGATGGTACCGTCCGTGCAGCTGTCCGCCACCACCAGCAGGTGCACCGGGATGCTGGCGCGCGCGGTGCGTCGGAGCGCCCGCAGGCAGTCGGGCAGCAGCAGTTCTTCGTTGTGAGCCGGCACCACCACGGCCGCGGTGTCGATCATGTCAGGCCCGTCGCTTGCGCCACAGATACCGGCACACCGTCGGTGCGGATGTAGGCCTCGGCTAGGAAGTCTGGCTCGGTGTGCCGGACGAGCCGGGCTAGACCGGGCTGGGCGGCGAGGGCGCGGTGGACGTCGTCCCCGGAACGGGGGTAGTCCACGACCGGGTGCCGCCAGTGCACGGCGAGCAGCGTACCGTCCGGCTCCAGGGCGGTCGCCGCGTTATCCAAGACCTGGTCGAGGTCAAGGTCGCCAAAATAGTACAGGAACTCGGATAGCACGATGAGGTCGAAGCTGCCCGACGGCCAATCGCGGGGGATTTCCCGTTGCTCGACCCGGACCTGCGGCAGGTCCCGGGTGCGCTGGGCGGCGGCGCGGACCGCGCGCGCGGCGAGGTCGCAGGACAGCAGCGAGTCGCAGCGCTGAGCAAGCATGTGCGAGAACACGCCAATGGAGCAGCCCGGCTCGAAGGCGCGGCTGTATCGCCGGGCCGGCAGCAGAGCAAGGCTGATGGCGTACTTGCGCTGCTCGTACCAGCGTTCCTCAAACCCCCACGGATCCGGGGCGGCCTCATACATGGCGTCGAAATAGCTTTTTCCGAGCGTCACGAGCTCCGTCATCGCAGCAGCACCTCATGTCTGCGGGTGAAATGCGCCACTATCGCGGCCGGCAATACCGGTCCTGCGCCGGCCCGGTCGGTGAGCTGGGTGGCGAAAGCCTCGATGGCGGCCGTCTTACGGGTCGCCTCCGCTGCCGTGAGCGGTATCTGGCAGGCCCGGTGCCATGGAACCCGCGGGTCGTCCGGTTTCGCCCAGTGCCACATCCAGATCGGATAGCTCAGCACGTTGCACGCGGCCCGGCGCGCTGCCCGGCCCGCCGTCTCATGATCGGCATGGGCATCTTCCTCCCAGGGCGCCAGGCACACGTCGAATCCTGCGCATTGCTCGCGCAGGATAGCGATCAGTTCGCCTTCGTGCGCGGCGAGTCCGGCGTCGGGCAGACGGAGCCGGTTCACCTCGGCGTTCCTGATACCCAGTATGTCGAGGGCGGCGACCGACTCAGCCGTCCGCGTTCGCCCGACCCAGGCGGGATCGCGGTCGGGGTGAGAGGCCTCGCCGTCGGTGACCGCGATCAGCCGCAGCCGCGCACCGGCGGCGGCCAGCCGGCCCATCGTCGCGCCGACGCCAAGGACCTCATCGTCTGGGTGCGCCGCGACGACCACGACGCTGCGCCAGGCGCGCGGGTCGGCGACGGGAAGGCGTCGTAGCGCGGGCCATGATGCCCAGGTTTCTTCCGCGGTGCCAGGCCGGTCGATGCGGTTGGGGCCGAGCCCGGAGTCGGTCTGCTGACTCACCATGTCGTACCGCCGCCAGCCACCAGTTCGCCGAGCCGGGCCAGGTCGCGCTCGGCATGGTGCTGGCGGAGATATACCGTCAGATCCGCGACCCGCCGTGCATGCGCTTCGTCATGACAGAGCGGCTCAGCGCCGAGCGCCCTGCCCACTCGCCGGATCACTTCCGTGGCGGTCTCCTCGATGAGCGACTTCAGCCGCAGCGAGCGGCGGCGGCCGCCGCCTTTGCGGTCGTGAGGATCGGCGTCGATCTCGTCGGCCGCCGTGTGGAGCATGGTGCGCGCGGTGTGGAGGGCGATGTCGACAGCGCCGAGATGAGCGAGCCCGTGCGGGCCGATATCGCGTTCGGCCGCGGCGGCGAGAAGCGTCTTGGCTATGCCGCGCGCCCCGCCATACCAGCACGCGGCAACGCCCGCCCCGCCATGGGCGAATCCCGGCCTGGTGAGGTAGCTATCCGGCTCACCGACCGGAGCGGCCACGATGTCGATAAAGCGGACATCAAAGGTGTCACTGGCCGCCATGCCGATTGCCGGCCAGCTGCCGGGGACCGGCGCAAGCCCGTGGGTGCTGACCGCGAACAGCCGATTGCCGTCCGGCGCTGCCGCGGTCACCAGCGCATCAGTACACGAATGGGCGCCAGAGCAGTAGCGCTTGATGCCATGCAGCCGCCATTCGCTGCCGGTCTTTGTGGCTTCCAGGCCTGGGCCGGGAGGCTGGGCTGCCCAGACTCCCCAGCGGCTACCCGATGGAGGAGAACTGGCGCCCAGTTCGGCGAGGATAGCAAGCGCGTCGGTGTGCCCCTCGGCAAGCCGGGCAAGGGAAAGGTCCTGTTCGGCTACCGCGGCAAGAGCCGCCCAGCGCTCGCGGGTCCGGCCACCGCCGGGTAGCGGCAAGTTCAGCTCTCCTGACCCCACCGCGGCAGCGAATGCCGCCGCGGTCGCGGCTACTGCCCTGTCGCCGACGTGTTCATCGGCATCCGGCGGGTGCGCCGCAGTCCGCGGGTGCGCGGCTTCGATCATTTCCTTCCCCTCAAGCTCTCAGCACTGCTGCCCGCCGCCAGGCGAGGCAAACCGGCCCGCAGGTGTTTAGGCCACGGGAGCGGGGGAGGCGATGTAGATGCGACTGATCTCCAAGCTCGAGCAGGACTCTCGGCTGGACGGCGTGGTTTCCGCAGGCCAGCGCGTGGCCCGGCTCATCCCGCGCGGCAAGCTGCGCGACATATTGCACGGATGCTGGCTCGGCCATCCGCTGCACCCGGTGCTGATCCAGGCCCCCGTCGGGGCGTGGCTGGGCGCGAGCATCCTCGACCTCACCGGCGCGGACGAGCGAGCAGCCCGCCGCCTGGTTGCCGCTGGGCTGATTGCCGCCGCCCCCGCCGCGCTGGCGGGCACCGCGGACTGGCCCGAGCAGCATGAGCAGCAGATGCGTGTCGGCGTGGTGCACGTGGCCGCCAACATCGTCGCGGTCAGCCTGTACGGCGCCTCGCTGCTATCGCGCAACACCGGCGCTGCTCGCGTGCTTCGGACGGCCGGACTGGCTGCGACCACAGCCAGCGGGCTGCTCGGCGGTCACATTTCCTTCCGCCTGGCTGGCGGCGTCAATCATGCGGAGGAGGTCCCGCATCTTACGAAATCCGGTTGGCAGCATCTGATGCCGGCGGCGGATCTGCCCGAGGGCCCGCTGGTGCGCCGCATGCTCGGCGAGGTACCGGTCGTGGCCGTCCGGACGAACGGCGTGGTGCACGTACTCGCCGGCCGGTGCAGCCACATGTCCGGTCCCCTGGCCGATGGAGAGCTATCGGACGGCTGCCTGACCTGTCCGTGGCACGGCAGTGTGTTCCGGGTATCGGACGGCTCGGTGGTGCACGGCCCGGCCACCGCACCGCAGCC
>DASRFJ010000027.1:0-49928 GCA_035651595.1 Streptosporangiaceae bacterium
CTAGGGCGTGTTTCAAAAGCGAGGTCATAGCCATTCGTTGATGGCTGCGATGTGGACGGTGGCTTCGTAGCGGACGGCGAGCTTGTCGTAGCGGGTGGCGACGGCGCGGTTGCGCTTGAGCCGGCTGATGCCGCATTCGACGGCGTGGCGCTGCTTGTAGATCTCGGGGTCGAAGGCGGGCGGGCGGCCGCCGGCGCTGCCCTTGTTCTTGCGGTTGCGGATCCGGTCGGCCTGCTGCGGGATCGTGCACCGGATCCCGCGCCGCCGCAGATACGCGCGGTTGGCGCGGGAATCGTAGGCCTTATCGGCCAGCACCCGGTCCGGGCGGGTCCGGGGATGGCCGCCGCCGGCCCGGGGCACCCGGATACGGCCCAGCACGGCCTGGAACTGCGGGCTGTCGCCGCGCTGCCCGGCGGTGATCACGATAGCCAGGGGTTTCTGGCCCTGCTCGCAGGCCAGGTGGATCTTGGTGGTCAGCCCGCCGCGGGACCGGCCCAGCCCGTGATCATCCGGCTCAGCCTGGACACCGCCGGGCGGTTCGGCCTGCAGGTCCCCCTTTTCCGCGCCCCGGCCGCATGCTGGTGCGCCCGCGCGACCGTGGAATCCACTGACACGTCCCAGGTGATCAGCCCGGCCGCGTCCGCCCGGACCTGCAGCGCGGCCAGGATCCGCGCCCAGGTCCCGTCTCGCTGCCAGCGGCGGAACAGCCCGTAGACGGTCTGCCAGGGCCCGTACCGGCCGGGCACGTCCCGCCACGGCGCCCCGGCCCGGACCCGCCACCGGATCCCGTCGATGAGCTGGCGTCTTGTCCATATCGGCGGGCGCCCTGGTTTCCTGCCGCGCGGCAGCAATGGCTCCAGCACCGCCCACTGCGCGTCACTCAGGTCCGCCCGGCCGCTGACCGGTACGGTAAGCACGAGGTCTCCGGTAAGAAGGTCTTCTTGGTCGTTGACTCATCTACCGGAGACCTCGCCAGCCGCAAATCACCGACACGCGGGCAATTGCGTAAACCTGGCTACTCACCCAACTTCTGAAACACGCCCTAGCCGGCCAGCCCGGCGGCGACGCGCGCGGCGCTGTCGAACGCGTCCAGGTTGCCCGCCGCGCGGCACAGCACGTGCGCACCCTCCAGCAGCGCGATCAGCGTGGCCGCGAGGTCGCGCGCGCGGCCGGGCGCCAGGCCGGCCGCTGCCAGGCGTGCGGCAAGCGCGCCGGTCCACGCGGAAAAGGCCGTGTCGGCGATCCGCCGAAGGTCGTCGGTACCCGGCTCGAACCCGGCGTCCACGGTGATCGCGGCGACCGCGCAGCCGCCGCCGTCGGCCGACGCCTGGACGACGGGGCGGATCAAGGCTAGGAACGCGGCGATCACCGCCGCCGGGCTGTCCGCCGGCAGCGCGGCGAGTAGCTCGCGCACCTGCCGGCCGTTCCGCTCGGCGGCCTCGGCGACCAGCTGCTGCTTACCGCCGGGGAAATGGTGGTAGATCGCGCCCCGCGCCGCGCCGCTGTCCCGCAGCACCTCGGTGAAGGACATCCCGGCGACCCCGTGCTGGCGCAGCGCGGTCACGGTGGCATCGATCATCCGGTCCCGGGTATCGGTCGACATCCTCCGCCTTCCCGCCGCTGCCCTTGGCCAACGAGGCCTTGACTAGTACGGCCATCCTACGACATGCTGAGCTAGTACGCACGTACTAGCGATAATTGACACGACCGGAAGGACATCAAGCATGCCCATCACCGTCACCGCCCCGCGCGGGGTGCTCACACCTGCTGGCGAGCGCGCGATCCTGCCGCGGCTGACCGCCGAGCTTGCCCGGGTCAGCGGGCTGACCGGCAACGCGGCCTTCCTGGCCATGATCGGCGGCACCGTGCACGTGCTGGAGCCCGGCCGCGTCTACGGAGGCGGCGAGAACCGCCCCCTGGTCATGGTCGAGCTCAAGCTGCCGGACATCGGCCTGGGCTCAGTGGAACAGCGGGCCGCGTTCGTCGCCGCGGCGACCGACGTGGTCGACGAGCTGGCTGTCCAGGGCCACCGCCGCGAGGACACCTGGGTCAACGTGCTCAACGCGCCCGAGGGCGGGTGGGGCATCGGGGGGCGCGCCTACACCGGCCAGGATCTCGTCGCCGCGATCAGTGCCACGGCATAGCGTCCTCAGCCAAGTCGGCACCCAGCGGCGCAGGGTGTTCCGCTGGGTGCTCTCCTCTCAGAAAACATCAGGACTGCTGGCTGGGGTTTAGCGTCACCTGGAAGTTTCCTGAATGTCGTTATGAGAGCTGGTCTGCCGCGGCGGCCAGGACGCGGCCGATGGCATGGCCGAACCGCACATCGCAGGGGTGCCTGAGCTGGCCGGACGTCGCCGCGGCGGTCAGCTCGGCCAGCGCGGTGCGCAGCGCGGGCACCGGCTGCGTCGCGGCCAGCGGCGCGGCGGACCTGCCCGCCTCGCCCCACAGGGTCAGCTCGGCGATCGCGGCCTCGCGCGGTGCGCTCAGCGTCGTGGTGGCCGTGCTCGTCGCGCCGTTCTCGTGCCGCAGCACCAGGTGCGTGACGTCGGCCGGGCCGGCCACGGCGGTCACCCCGGTCACCGGCCCGAGGGTGGCCCACAGCAGCGACACCAGGTGCGGCGTGGTGTCCCACAGCGCCCCCTTGTCGCGCCGCCACGGGGTGTTGAACGGGCTGGTCGCGGACAGCGCGGTGCCGAGCCAGAGTCCGAGGCCGCCCAGCCACCCAGGCGTCGCCGCGACGGTGCCGAGCCAGTCGCGGATCTCGGGCTGGAACCGGGAGGTGAAGAAGACCACGGAGGCCACGTTCCCGTGCTCGACGGCCTCGGTGAGCGCGTCGGCGGCGGCCTGGTCGACCGCGATCGGCTTCTCCAGCAGCAGGTGCTTGCCGCGGTTCGCGGCGCGGACCGCGATCGGCGCCTGGACGTCCGGCGGGACGGCGAACGCCACGGCCTCGACGTCGTCAAGGAACGCGTCGAGGTCGGCGTGCGGCGTCGCCCCGTGTTCGGCCGCCAGCTTGGCGGCGGCGGCCGTGTCGCGGCCCCAGACCGCGGCCAGGTCGACGCCCGCCGTGGACGCGAGCGCGGGAGCGTGCGTGACCCGCGCCCAGTAACCGGTACCTACCAGCCCGAATCTCATCGCGCAATTGTCTACGGTAGGACCCGTGACTGACAACGCGGACGTGATCGTGGTGGGCGCCGGGCTGGCCGGGCTAGTGGCGACGTACGAGCTGGCGCGGGCCGGCAAGCGGGTGCTGGTGCTGGATCAGGAGAATTCGTCGAACCTGGGCGGGCAGGCCTTCTGGTCGCTCGGCGGGCTGTTCCTGGTCGACTCGCCGGAGCAGCGGCGGCTGCGGATCAAGGACTCTGCTGAGCTGGCGATGGCGGACTGGCTGGGTTCGGCCGGATTTGACCGGGAGCGCGAGGATGTATGGCCACGGCGATGGGCTGAGGCGTACGTGGACTTCGCCGCCGGGGAGAAGCGGCGGTACGTGCACGACCTCGGGCTGCGGCTGCTGCCGACGGTGGGCTGGGCGGAGCGCGGCGCGGGCACCGCCGGCGGGCACGGCAACTCGGTGCCGCGGTTCCACCTGACCTGGGGCACCGGGCCCGAGGTCGTCCGGGTGTTCCGCGAGCCGGTGCTCTCCGCTGTGTCATCCGGGCTGGTGTCGTTCAAGTGGCGGCACCGGGTGGACGAGCTGGTCGTCACCGACGGCGCCGTGACGGGTATGCGGGGGTCGGTGCTCGCGCCTTCGGCCGACGCGCGGGGGGTGGCGTCGTCGCGCTCGGTGGCCGGATCCTTCGAGCTTGGCGCCTCGGCGGTCGTCGTGACTTCCGGCGGGATCGGCGGGAACCTGGACCTGGTGCGGTCCGCGTGGCCGGTTTCTCGTTTGGGGCCCGCGCCCGCGTCGATGGTGACCGGCGTGCCGGCCCACGTGGACGGGCGGATGCTGTCGATCGCGGCGGAAGCGGGCGCGTCGGTGATCAACTCGGACCGGATGTGGCACTACACCGAGGGGCTGCGGAACTGGGACCCGATCTGGCCGGGGCACGGCATCCGGATCCTGCCGGGGCCGTCGTCGCTGTGGCTGGACGCTGTGGGGCGCCGGCTCCCGGCGCCGTTCTTTCCAGGGCACGACACGCTCGGCACGCTGCGGCACATCCTGTCGACCGGTCACGACTACTCGTGGTTCGTGCTCACCAGGGCCATCGTGGAGAAGGAGTTCGCGCTGTCCGGATCGGAGCAGAACCCCGACATCACCGGCAAAGACCTGCGGTTGTTCCTCGCGTCGCGGGGCCGGCGCGGGGCGCCGGCGCCGGTGCAGGCATTCCTCGATCACGGTGCGGACTTCGTGGTGCGGCCGTCGCTGCGGTCGCTGGTGGAGGGGATGAACTCTGTTGCCGGGTCGGGGCTTTTGTCGTATGAGGCAGTGGAGCGCGAGGTGCTGGCGCACGACCGGGAGGTCGCGAACTCCTACTCCAAGGACCTTCAGCTGATGTCGGTGCGGAACGCTCGCTCGTTCTGGCCAGACCGGCTGACCAGGGTCGCCGCGCCGCACCGGTTCCTCGACCCCGCCTGCGGCCCGTTGATCGCCGTCCGGCTGCACATCCTGAGCCGCAAGACCCTCGGCGGGCTGGAGACCAACCTGGATTCCGCGGTGCTCCGGCCGGACGGGTCCGTGTTCGAAGGGCTGTACGCTGCCGGTGAGGTGGCCGGCTTCGGCGGCGGCGGGATGCACGGGTACAACGCGCTGGAGGGCACTTTCCTCGGCGGCTGCATCTTCTCCGGCCGAGCCGCCGGCCGAGCCCTAGCTAGCGCACTGGCGTAGCCCCGCCCCCGCCCGCCCCCGGCCGCTCCTCCCGCGCCGGTCTCGGTCCGCCCGCTCCGCCCGCACGCACCCGCCCGCTCCGTCCCGGCCCGCTTCCCGGTCTGCCCCCGTCCCGCGCCAGCCGCCCCCGGTCTGGCCGCGCGCCGTCTGTGGCTGGAGTGCAGTGTGCGGCTGCCGGGTTAGGAGCGTACCTGCAGTCTCGTCAGCAACGTGGAAGATTAACCTTTCGTGGAGGATCGACCCCCGTACGCGAGGGCCGCGTTACCACAAAGGGGAAAACAGCCACGTTAACCGAGGCCCATCGAGAGCTGGCAGGGGGGAGGTTAGCTGCCGATAGGCAGGCTGGCGATCAGCACATCCGCCACGGGCGTGGCGTCGTCGTCCTGGGTGCGCCCGATCTTGCGCCACCCCCAGTTGCGGAACGCGGCCTGCGCCGCGCTGGCCGCCGGGAGCACGGTGAGCGTCGCCCGTTCCTCCGGCCGGCGCGCCAGCACCCTGTCGTGCAGATCGCGGCCGATCCCCTGGCGCCGCCAGGACGCCCGGACCACGAGGTCTACCAGTGCGAACGTGCGGCCAGGGGCTTCGGCGGTAACGTCCTGCGGCAGTGGCGTGGTGAGGTTCCGCCACCATGAAGTGGACGGGCGCAGCGGCATCCCCGCCGCGTAGCCGACCAGGTAGCCCCCGTGGCGCGCCTCCACGAGGACGAATCCGGGCTGCCGGGACCGCACCCGGAACCGCTCCGCGAACGCGCCCGGGTCCTCATCCAGCCGGTATGGCGGATCGGCGTACACCTCAGCGTGCAGCGCCCGCAGCTCATCCGTGTGCTCTCGGGCCCGCACGCCATCCAGCAAGTGAAAGGTGATCTCGGTCGCGGGCACGCCTCATTCTGCCGCCGCGTACCCCGCCATCGCGCGCGCCGGCCTGGGTCACGACCCCTCGACCGGCGTGGGCTGAGATGGAACCTGTGTCTTCATGGCTTCATGCTCGCTTGCGCCGCTGCCGCGCCGCGTGAGCGCGGATACTCAGCGGAACCGCCTGTGGTACCCGAGTACGCGAGCAGCGCCCCGCCGTGGTGGCGGGGCGCTGCCCGGGGTTGTGCGTCAGACGGCGTCGGCGATCGCCTGGGCCTGTATGCCGCGGGCGCGGACACCGAGGGATACGGTGCGCGCCAGCAGCATCGCGATGGCGAAGAAGATCAGGCTGTCGGTCAGCGCCGCTACCGTGATGTGGTTGGTGGTGCCCCATTGCACCAGCTGGCTGGTGAACAGGTGGTTCGAGCCGTAGTCGAAGAACATCCGGGCGGCCACCACGACGATCCAGGTCGTCGCGTACGCCACGCCGGCCTGGGAGATCACGCGATCCGCGGCCGGGTCCCGGGAAACCCGCATGAAGGCCGCGGCGAGCACGCCCGCCGCCAGGCCAGCTGCGATGCCCGCGATCTCGAGCAGCAGGCCGTTCCCGGAGGTGGCCATGCCTTTGAAGTACAGCGGGACAACCACCGCGGCGGCGATGAACGGCCGGATCAGCCGTAGCGCGCCAACCTTGCGGATTCCCAGATCGGATATCAGCACGAGGGCCAGGATGACGACGTTGAGGATGATGACGCTTGCGTCCACTTCAAGCTCCTGTTTAGGTGAGGTGCGATTATGCGTCTCACGCTAGAAATCGGAGCCCTGCTGGCGCGTCGGCGCCGGGTATGAGCCAGGGTGGAACCGTCCTGTCCACCCGGCGTCAACCCGCGGGTAGATAGCTATCCGAGCCGTGGCGCGGCATGATCACCATGCGGGGTGAGTAGGGAAGGGGACGCGGTGGGCGACATAACTGACCAGATCATGAAGGACCAGCTCGCCGGGGCGCGGATGTACTCCGCCGTCCTGCTGCGGCGGGCGGCGCGGTATTCCGAGCCGGACGCTCCGGCGGTCATCTGGGAGCACGGCCGGCGGAACTTCGAGCTCCGGGCGGACGGCGTGCTTGTCGTCGTCTGCCCGGTCGCGGACGACTCCGACCTGGCCGGGATCGGCATCTTCGACGCCAGCCCGGAGGACACCGCCCGCATCATGGCGGACGATCCCGCGATCCGGGCCGGCGTGCTCAGCTGCGAGGTGCACCCCGTCCGCGGCTTCCCCGGGGACGCTCTCCCGCCCGCCCCGGTAACGGACTAGCTGCCCGGCGCGGGGCGGCGCCGGCGAGCCGTCCTCAGCCGGCGGCCAGTGTAGGCTCGCGGCGGGCCATGGCGTAGCACGGGATCATGACCGCCCCGGCGGTGAGCGCGGCGACGGCGAGGACCAGGCCGGCGGCGGGCGCGAACGGGATGAACGGCGCCCAGCTCCCGGTCGCAGCCCTGGTGACGGCCAGCAAGGTCACCGCGCCGGCGGCCACGCCCGCGACGAGGCCGGTGACCGCGACGAACACGGCCTGCCAGCCGAACACGGCGGCTATCTGTCCGCGGGTCGCGCCGACGCGACTGAGCAGCCGCAGCACGCGCCGCCGCTCAACCGTGGCCATTACCAGGGTGTTCACCAGGGCCACCGCGGCCAGCGAGGCGATGATGCCGAGGATCATGTTGTTCGCGAAGCCGTCTTGCGCCGCGGCCTGCTCGGACTGGGCGTTGGCGACGCTGCGGCTCACCACATGAAGCCCGTCGCTACCGGCCGCCAGCCCGGCCAGCGCCCGCGGAGTGCCGCCGTTGACCAGGATCTGGGTGAAGCCGGGTGCCGCGCCGGTGTGACCCGCGGTCACCGACGCGGGAATCAGCAGGTCCCCGGAGGCCAGCGACTTCGCGTAGACGGCGCTGACCGTCGCCCGGTATGGCGTGCCGTCCGGCAGGTACACCGTGAGCCGCGAACCCAGGTGCACGCCGAGCACGCCCGGTCCGGCTTCCAGCGCGCTGACCGCGATCTGCCCCGGACGCAGTGTCGTCAGGCGGCCGGCGGTCACGCCAAGGTCCAGGACTCGATCGAGCGGTCCGCCCGCGACCGACTCACCGTAGACCGGCTCCAGGTCCGGGTCGGCGGCCACGAGGGTGAGCGGCGCGAGGCCAGCCGTGGCGGTGACCGCGGGCAGGCCGCGTACCTGCCGCATGGTGGCGTCGGTGAGCTCCTTCCCGGAGACCACGTGATCCGCCAGTACGGTGCTCCCCGCCTGCTTGGTGGTGGCGTGCGCGATCGACGTGTTCGCGAAGTAGACGGTGCCGACCATGGCAACCGCGAGGGCAACCGGGATGACCGCGGACGCGGTGCGGCGCGGCTGGGCGGAAATCGCGGCGAGCGCGAGCCTGGCCGACGGGCCGCCGGCCGCCTGGCCCGGCCGGACCAGCCATGCGGCGAATGCCACCAGCAGCGGCCCGAGCAGCGCGACCGCCAGTATGCAGGCCAGCAACAGCGGGAACGCCAGCGCGAGCTGGCCGGCCGGGCTCTTCTCGCGAAGCGTGAGCACCATGAGCGCCCCGGCACCGCCCGTCGCGCACACGCCGAGGAAGACCCGGAACGGGTGCGGCCACTTCCGCTCGGCGCCGGTCTCCCGCAGCTCCTGCGCGGGTGAGGTCCGGCTCGCGCGCCGTGCCGCGATCTGGCCGCTCACCTCGGCGATGAACGTGCTGATGCCGCACGCGATCAGCAGCAGCCATGGGCTCAGCCACGCGGCGGAGCCGGTGGGCAGCATCTGGTGTCCGGCCAGGGCGCGGACCCCCAGCGCGCCCAGCGCGATCCCGGGCAGCCAGCCGAGCACGCCCCCCGTGACCCCGCACACGGCCAGCTCGGCCATGATCGCCCGCCGGACCTGGCCGCGGGTGGCTCCGGCAGTGCGCAGCCGGGTGTACCTCCGCCTGCGCAGGTTGACCGCCAGCGCGGTCGTGGCGGCGACCACGAACAGCGAGATCATCACGATCGGCGGGATCAGCGCGATGCCCAATGCCGAGCCGTTGGCTCGCTCGACCGCGGCGTTCAGGTTCGCTACGTCGCCGCGCGCCGAGCCCGTCGCGATCGTGTAACCCGCGCCGCCGTGCAACGCCGCGCGGATCCGCTGGGCGAGCACGCCGGATGACACGCCCGGCTTGGCGGTCACCGCGACGAGGTCGACATCGCCGGGCCGGACCACGCCGCCAGGGAACCCGGACTCGCCGGCCGCGGCCGCCGCGCCGGGCACCCGCGCCAGCTGCCCGGCCAGCGCGGCGGGCACGCCCCGGTAGGCGGCCAGCGGAAGGCTCTCCCGGTCACCACCACTGGTGATGACGAGGTTGGTGTCGGCGGCCACCACCACGCTGGCGCCGGCGAGCCGCCCGGCGGGCGCCGTGGTCTGCGCGGCCGCGATCGAGATCGCGGCGACGGTCAGCGCCGCCGCGGCGGCCGAGGCGACGACCGTACCGATCAGCGGACCGGGACTGCGGCGTATCCCGGCGAGCATCCACCCGCGCATCATGCCCGCGCCCCGTTCGCTCGCGCCCCGTTCGCCCGGGCACTGTCGGCTCGGGCGCTGTCGGCTCGTGCGCCAAGCTCGTGCAGGTACTGGGCCACCACGGTCGGCTCCGGGTCGTGCATGACCTGATCCACGCGGCCTGCCTGGAGGAACACGGCCCGATCGCAGAACCTGGTCACCTGCGGGTCGTGGGTGACGATGATCACGGTCGTGCCGTCGGCGGCGCCGCGCAGCAGGCGGAGCACGCCGACCGCGGTGTACGGGTCAAGCGCGCCCGTCGGCTCGTCGGCGAAGACCACGTCCGGACGGGTGACCAGCGCCCGCGCGATCGCCACTCGTTGCTGCTGGCCGCCGGACAGCTCGGCCGGCCGCCGCCGGAGGTGGCCGCCGTCCAGGCCCACCCGGGCCGCCGCGTGCTCGATCTCGGTCCGCCCCGCGGACCTGTGGTCCAGCCGGAGCGGAAGCGCGATGTTCTCGGCCACGGTCAGCTCGGGCAGCAGGTTGAGGTCCTGGAACACGAACCCGACCCGGTTCCGGCGCAGCACCGACTGCTTGCGCTGGGAAAGGCGGGTCAAGTCGGCGCCGCACAGGTGGACCGTGCCGGAGGACAGGCGCTCGATCCCGGCCGCGCACTGGAGCAGCGTCGACTTGCCGGATCCGGAGACGCCCAGCACCGCCGTGAACGACCCGGTGGCAAACGAGAGCGATACCCGGTCGAGCGCGGCCACGGCGTTCCGCCGCCTGCCGTAACGCTTCGTGACATCATGCAGCACAAGGGGGGCGACAGCGGCCATCGCCGGGTCCGTTACTTTAGTGTTCTCAGCGGTGTGCGTGATCATGCATCCAGCCTGCCGGCCGGGCCCGGCCGAACCAATGGTGCCGCCCGCCGGGTTCGGGGTGGGGATTACCCCCGGGCTCGCTGTGCGGATTAAGAGATCGCTTAATCCTGACTCGATCGCGGTCCGCGGCCCGGGTTACAGTCACCGGTATGGGCACGGAGCATGAAGCGGCCCTTGAGGTGCTGCGCGAGGTCTGGCGCGGTCAAGGGCAGAGCGCCGCCGATCTCGACGACCTGGGCAGCGACCGCTCCTGCAAGCGGATGACCGACGCCGGGGTGGGTTTCGCGGACTTCGAGGCCGGCGGGGACGGCGACCTGACCGCCGCTTGGCGGGCCAGGCTGGCACGCGAAGGCAAGCTCAACGGGACCGGCGCCAGCGTGCGCGACCTCGTCCTGGGACGGGCTGAGCCCCGCTGACCCCCGTCGCGTACCCGGGAACCGTCGCCGAGCTGACCGCTGACCTGCGCGACGGCGGCTACCTCGCGGACCGCGGGCTGGCCACCGCGCTGCTGGTGTCGCTCTCGCTGCGCCGCCCGGTGCTGCTCGAGGGCGAGGTCGGCGTGGGCAAAACCGAGGTGGCGAAGGCGCTCGCCGCCCGCTACGGCCGCAGGCTGATCCGGCTCCAGTGCTACGAGGGCATCGACACAAGCCAGGCGCTCTACGAGTGGGACTACGCCAGGCAGATGCTGGCGATCCGGGCCCTGTCCGAGCAGCAGGCCGCCGGTGAACAGGCCGTCGACCGGCTGTTCGGCCCGAAGTACCTGGTCGAGCGTCCGCTGCTGGAAGCGGTCCGGGCCGGCGACCGGGCGGTGCTGCTGATCGACGAAGTCGACCGTGCCGACGACGAATTCGAGGCATTCCTGCTGGAAGTGCTGTCCGACTTCCAGATCAGCATCCCAGAGATCGGCACGATCGCGGCCGAATCTCCGCCGACCGTGATCCTCACCTCCAACCGGACCAGGGAACTGCACGACGCGCTGCGGCGCCGTTGCCTGTACCACTGGATCGGCTACCCCACCGCGGAGCGGGAGGTCGAGATCGTCCTGGTCCGCGAGCCCGATGCCGCGGCGGAGCTGGCCAGGAAGGTGGTCCGGGCGGTGCACCGGCTCCGGGAGCTGGATCTGGTCAAGCCGCCCGGCGTGGCCGAGACCATCGACTGGGTCCGCACGCTCGGTTTCCTCGGCGAAGCGGAGCTGACGCCGCGGTCGGCGGGCGACACGCTCGGCGCCGTCATCAAGGACCGCGACGACCTCGATCTGGTGCGGGACAACCTCGCGGAGATCACCGCCGGTGGGTAACGAGGCGGCGTTCACCGGCGTGCTGACCGGTTTCGCCCGCGAACTCAGGTCGGCGGGCGTGGTCGTCGGCACCGGCGACGTGCTGGCGTACTGCGCCGCGATGACGCCGCTGGATCCGTCGGACCTGGCGGACCTGTACTGGGCGGGGCGGGTCACGCTGGTCAGCCGCGGCGCGGACATCCCGGCCTACGACGAGGTGTTCCGCCGCTACTTCCTCGCTGACGGGGCCGACGGGGCCGCCGCGACCGAGCCGCTGCCGCTCAAGACCAGCGCCGCGCAGGCACCCGCGCTGGTCATGCCGGGTTCCGAACCCGGCGAGACCGAGGACACCGAGCAGCCGTTCCTCGGCTGGATGGCCTCGGACGTGGACGCGCTCAAGCGCCGGTCGTTCGGCGCGTGCACGCCGGACGAGCTCGCCGCGCTGCGCCGGATCATGGCCAGGATCCGGCTGACCCCGCCGCGCCGCCGGTCTCGCCGCACCCGGCCCGCGGCATCCGGCCGCGCGCCCGACATGCGCACGATGATCCGCCGCTCGATGCGGATGCATGGCGAGCCCGGCGAACTGTACTTCCGGCAGCGCCGCATGCGGCTGCGACCGCTGATCCTCGTCCTCGACGTGTCCGGGTCGATGACCGACTACTCCCGGCACCTGCTCCAGTTCGCGCACACCGCCAGGCACGCGGCCGCGAGGGTGGAGGTGTTCTGCTTCGGCACCCGGCTCACCCGCATCACCAGGGAACTGGCGCATCGCCATCCCGACGACGCGCTGGAACAGGCCGCCCGGACGGTGCTCGACTGGGACGGCGGGACCAGGATCGGGGAGTCGCTGGACACCCTGGTGCGCAACTGGGCGCGCACCGGGCTCCACCGGGGCGGCGTGGTGATCATCTGCTCGGACGGCCTGGACCGGGGCGACCCCGGGCTGCTCGCGGCGGCCATGGAACGGCTGTCGCGGCTGTGCTACCGCATCGTCTGGCTGAACCCGCACAAGGGCGAGGACCGGGAGTTCCGGCCAAGCACGCTGGGCATGATGGTGGCGGCGCCGCACATCGACCTGCTGCTGTCCGGTCACGACCTGGCGAGCCTGGAACAGCTCGCCGAGCTGCTGCCGGTGCTGCGATGATCCGGCTCGGCTCGCTGGCTGGCTACCCGTTCGAGGGGCCGCGGCTGCTGGCCGGCTGGACGCCCCCAGCGACCGCGGCGGTGTACGCGATCTTGTACCAGCCCGAACCGGACGCCAAGCCTGAGCGGTATGCGGTGAGCTACGTCGGGCACGCCGGCGACCTAGCCGCGGAACGGCTCCCGTTCCAGCACCCGCGGTCGCCGTGCTGGGTCCGGCGCGCCGGATCGAAGTGGAAGGTCTACATCTGCACCTACGAGATACCCGGCGGCACCCGAAGGCATCGCGAGCAGATAGCCCAAGAGCTCATCGCCATCTACCGGCCGAGCTGCAACGACGAGCAGTACGACCCAGCCTGGAAGGACGAGTGGATCGGCGAGTACGCGGCGCCGACCACCGCCCCCGTCACCCGCCGCGGCCCTGCCCCCGCGCCCGCCCACGCTCCCGAATCAGAACATTTAGCCCATTCCAGGCGCACCGGCAGGCGCGCCAGATTATTGCGGACACTTACCCCCCCGATGTGGGAGGGTAACTGTCCGCAATAATTTCGGACCCTTCTCGGTGCGGGACTTAGGCCCGCGGGGGGTAGCCCACCGCGTCTAGCAGGCGCGAACGGCGGGTGCCAGAGGCGGGGCGAGCCGGAGCCGGCGTCAGCGAAGCGGGCTCGGGTCGCGGCGTCACGTCGGCGACGATGTCCTCCGCCATCCCGTACAGCAGCGGCAGCGCCCCGGCCACCACGCCGCCGGTCTCGTTGATGTGCCCGACGCCCGGCCCGATCAGCTTGGCGTGCGCAACGATCGTGCCGACGATCTCCGAACACTCCTCCAGGTTTCCGGCAACCCGCGTCAAAAGCGTGCCGACCCAGAACAGGTAGACCGCCAGCCCGGCAACCAGCAGCACGACGTCGATCACCGTCAGCACGACCAGCAGCGTCATGAGTTCACCTTCCCCAGGACCCGGCCGAGGAACAGGTGGTGCCGCAGCCCTTCGGCGAGTACCGCCTCGACGCCGGCCGCGACCTGCGGGATCAGCTCGGTGTCGGCGGTGTTGGCCGCCGCGGCCTTGAGCGTCTCCTTAACCGTGGCCACCCGCCGGTCGATGATCTTCACGTAATAGATCAGGATGCTGAGCAGCGCGGCGACCGCCAGCACCACGACGAAACCGACGATGACGCCGGTCAGCCACAGCGTGTGCTCGGTTGGGTTCACGGCTACCCTCCCAGCCTGGACCGGCCGCGCTGGAGGCCGCCGATGATGATCGTGGCGTGCTCGATCGTGGTGCGCAGCGCCGCGAGCGGCGCGGTGTTCCGCACGGACTTCTCCAGGGATGAATTGATCTCCGCGGCCTGCCCGCCGATCGACCGGGCGAGCAGTAGGATCGGCACGACAAGCGCGACGACTACCAGCACGATCACGATCCCGATCGTGTAGCCGATCCACCAGGGCGTGGTGTTCACACATACTCCTTTCACTGGGGGATGCCTCCCCCAGACCCCCTCGTTAGACCGTCTCGCAGAAGTCCCTGACGGGCTTCAGGCTCGCGTTGACCGAAGTCAGCGCCTCGGGAACCGTGCTGGTCCGCTGCGCGACCACCTCGACCCCGCCGCTGAGCGCACCGAGCGTGCCGCGGATGGCCCGAAGGTGGAACACCACCCGGACCAGTGCCACCGCGACGAACGCGACGATGACCGCCGAAACGATGATCGTCATCCAGGCCGGAGCAGGCATGTTCTCTCTCTCCCTATCTCTGCGTGAGCTCGCGGGCGGGGCGCTTTGAGGTACTGCCTTCCCTCGTCGCTCCCTCGCTTCGCTCATCGCTCCTCAGTCCAGGCAGTACCGCGCCCCTGGCTTCGCTCACTGGGGCCCCTGGCTTCGCTCACTGGGGGCCCTGGCTTCGCTCACCGCTCACCCTAGGAGCTTGGCTACGGAGCCCGCGTACCGGACGGCTCCGGTGGCGACCTCTTTGATCGTCGTGTCGGTGACGGCGAGGGCCTCGGGCACGTCGTCGAGTTCGCCGATGAGCGCGACGCCGCCGCGCAGGATGTCGTCGCTCGCCGCGCGAATCCGCTCCAGCGCGGCCAGCACGCGGTTGAGCAGGTAGATCACGACCGGCAGGATCACCACCAGCAGGATCGCGTTGCCGATCCACCACAGGACCATGGGCTGCTCCTCAGCTCGCGTGGTACGGGACGAAGAACCGGCGGAATACCCTGGTCAGCGCCATCCGGGCGGCTCGCAGGGCAAGGGTGAAGCCGCTCGCTGGGGTGGCGGACGGCGTCGGCGACTCGCCCCCGGCGATGCGGGCCACCAGGTTCGCCGAGAAGTCATGCATGAGCACGGCCGTGACGTCGGAGATCATGCCCCGGCCGTACTGCGCGGCGGCCCCCGCCAGCTGGAGGTCCTGGGTGACGCCGACCCGGGTGCCGCGACCCGAGCGCGCCAGCGTCGCGGTCACCACCATGCTGGCCTGGCCGCGGCCCTTCTCTTCCGCGCCGGCCGCGTGCACGACGATGCGCCTGGCCGCCTCGTCCCGCTCGGTGATGTCGGCCGTGCCGGCGAAGCGCAGCCGGACCGGCCCCATCCGCACCGCGACCCGGCCCTGATACTTGTCCCCGCCCAGGTCATCGGTCAGCTCGGTGCCGGGCAGGCACGCCGCCACCTGCGGGATGTCCTGGAAGAATTCCCAAACTCGGTCGACTGGCTCGGCTACTTCGAACTCATTTTTAATTATCATAACGTACGAGCCTTCGCGTAGCCAGTTGGATCTTTCTCGAACGCGCGGTGGCAGGCAGCGCAGCAGAAATAGTACGTATCCCCGTCCCGGGTCAGAGACGGCGTTCCCGCGCCGATGCTGACTGTCATGCCGCACACCGGGTCCACCGCTTGGCTGGCGATGGCCGCCGTCGGCGCGGCGATCGCGCCGGAGGCACGAAGCTGAACCAGCTCGGCGAGGATGGCCACCGCGATCTCCGCGTGGCTGGTGCGGCCGAGGTCGAGGCCCGCGGGCGCCCTGACCCGATCGAGCTGCTCGGCGGGAACCCCGCGGTCGGCGAGGTAGCCGAGCACGGACGTGCCCCGCTTGCGCGAGCCGACCAAGCCTATGTAGGCCGGCCTGGCGGCGACCGCCCGCTCCAGCACGCCCTCGTCGTCGTGACCCTGGGTGGCGACCACCACCATGGACCGTTCGCCGGGCGCGAAGTCCTCCGCCGTCACCACCTCGGCCCGCCAGCCGAGCACCCGCGCGAGACCGGCCAGGGTGTGTGCCATCGGCGAATCGCCGACTATCACCAGATGCGGCGCGGGCAGCACGGGCTCGATGAACACCTCGACCGCCCCCTCGCTCTGGCAGGAAATGGGCACGATGACCATGCCGTCGGGCACCGTGCCGAACTGCTCGGGGCTGCCGAGCAGCAGCAGTCGCGCGGTCCCGTCGGCGATGGCCTGGGTGGCCTCGCGCAGCACCGCGGGCTCCGCACAGGCGCCGCCGATCCAGCCGTGCACCTGGCCGTCGGCGGTGATGATCGCGTGTGAGCCCTGCTGGCTGGAGGACGGCCCCTGCCGCCAGACCACCGTGGCGAGCGCGAACGGCTGACCGGTCCTGGTCAGCTCCGCGGCCTCCTCGAGCACGGCTCGCATCACCCGTCCGTCCGTACCGGCGGGGCGCCGGACACGTCGCGCCGCTCGTTGATCGCGTCCCAGACCCGGTCGGGCAGCAGCGGCATGTCGATGTTGCGAACTCTGTTGCCTTCATTGGCACTCCCGGAGATCGCGTCCATGACCGCGTTCACGAACGCGGCAGGGCCGCCGACCGCGGCGCACTCGCCGATGCCTTTGGCGCCGAGCGGGTGGTGCGGACACGGCGTGACGACCTCGCTGTGCAGCTCGAAGCCGGGCGTCTCCCAGGCCGACGGCAGCAGGTAGTCCATGTAGTTCGAGCCCACGCAGTTGCCGTCCGCGTCGAACGTGATGAACTGCATGTTCGCCATCGCGTACGCCTCGGTCAGGCCGCCCATGATCTGGCCTTCCACGATCATCGGGTTGATCCGGACCCCGCAGTCGTCGACCGCGACCATGTTCAGCACGTCCCACACGCCGGTCACCGGGTCGACCTCGACGGTGACGATGTAGACCGCGAACGGCCAGGTGAGGTTCGGCGGATCGTAGTACGCGGTGTTCTCCAGGCCCGGCTCCATGCCGTCGGGCATGTTGCTGTACGCGGCCATCGCGCACTCCTGGATCGTCACCCCGCGATCTGGGGCGCTGCGCACGTAGAACCGGCCTAGCTCCCAGTCGATGTCCTCCTCGGACACCTCCAGCAGGTGGGCGGCCAGCTTGCGGGCCTTGGCCTTGATCTTGCGGGACACCATCGCGACCGCCGCGCCGGCCACCGGTGTGCTGCGCGACGCGTACGTGCCCATGCCGAACGGCGCGGTGTCGGTATCGCCCTCCTCGACGACGACGTCCTCGGCGGGGATGCCGAGTTCGTGCGCGACGATCTGGGCCCAGGTCGTCTCGTGGCCCTGACCCTGCGTCTTCGCGCCGGTCCGCAGGATGGCCTTGCCGGTCATGTGCACCTTGAGTTCGGCCGAATCGAACATCTTGATGCCGAGGATGTCGAACTCCCGGCTGTTCCCCGCGCCGAGCGGCTCGGTCATCGTGGAGATGCCCAGACCGAGCAGGCGGCCGTTCGCGCGCGCCTGCGCCTGCTGCTCGCGGAAGTTCTCGTATCCGATGGCCTTCAGGCCGACGTCCAGGCACTTGGCGTACTGGCCGGAGTCGGTGAGGAAGCCGAACGGGGTGCGGTGCGGGAAGTCGTCGTCGGCGACGAAGTTCATCCGGCGGAATTCCGCCTGGTCCATGCCCAGGTCGCTGGCGGCGGCCTGAATCATCCGCTCCTGGAAGAACATCGCCTCGGTGACCCGGAACGAACACCGGTAGGCAACCCCGCCCGGTGCCTTGTTCGTGTAGGCGCCGCGCGCGGTCAGGTGGGCGACCGGGACGTCGTAGGCGGCGAAGGCCGAATGCATCAGGCCGATCTTGAACTTGCTCGGCTGCGCGTCGGAGAAGAACGCACCGTGGTCGGCGTCGGTGTGCATCCGGACGCCGAGAATCTTGCCGTCCCGGCGCAGCGCCATCTCGCCCTTGAGGTATACGTCGCGGGCGAACCCGGTCGAGATCAAGTTGCCGGACTTGTCCTCGATCCACTTGACCGGCCGCTCCAGCAGGATCGAGGCCAGGATCGAGCACACGTAGCCCGGGTACACCGGAACCTTGTTGCCGAAGCCGCCGCCGATGTCCGGCGAGACGATCCGGATCATGTGCTCGGGCAGTTCGGCCACCATCGCGACCGCGGCCCGGATGATGTGCGGCGCCTGCGTGGTCATGTACACGGTGAGCTTGGACGTGGCCCGGTTGAAGTCGGCGATCGAGCCGCAGCATTCGATCGGCGACGGGTGCGATCGCGGGTAATGCAGCTCCAGCTTCGAGATGAGGTCGGCCTGCTCGAACGCGCGGTCCGTGCCGTCCTTGTCGCCTATCTCCCACGTGTAAATGAGGTTGCTGTCCTGGTTTTCCTTGTCGTCGCGGATGAGCGGGGCGCCTTCGGCCAGGGCCTGGGCCGGGCTAACGATCGCGGGCAGCGGCTCGTAGTCGACGTCGATGGCCTCGCACGCGTCCTTGGCGATGTACGGGTCGTCGGCGATCACGCAGGCCACTTCCTGACCCTGGAAGCGCACCTTGTCGGTGGCCAGCACCGCCTGGGTGTCGTAGGACAGCGTCGGCATCCAGGCCAGGTTCCGGCTGGCCATCATCTCGCCGGTGAGTACCAGGTGCACGCCGGGGATGTCCCACGCCTTGCTGGTGTCGATGGACCTGATCCGGGCGTGCGCCAGCGGGCTGCGCAGGATCTCCATGTGCAGCATGCCGGGCAGCACGATGTCGTCGGTGTAGTTGCCCTTGCCGCGGATGAACCGGTCGTCCTCGACCCGCTTGCGACTCGCGCCGATGCCGCCGATCTTGATCTCGTCTACCGCCTGCTGGGTCACTGCGCCTCCCCGCGAAGCTTGACGGCCGCCCACAGGACGGATTTGACGATGTTCTGGTAGCCGGTGCACCGGCACAGGTTGCCGGACAGCGCCCAGCGCACCTCGTCCTCGGTCGGATCCGGGTTCCGCGCCAGCAGGGCCTTGGCGGACATCATCATGCCGGGTGTGCAGAACCCGCACTGGAGGCCGTGCTCTTCCTTGAAGCCCTCCTGGAGCGGGTGCAGTTCGCTGGCCGCGGCCAGGCCCTCCACGGTCTCGATCGCGTGGCCGTCCGCCTGCACGGCCAGCATCGTGCAGGACTTGACGGCCGTTCCGTCGACCAGGACGGTGCACGCGCCGCAGTTGGTCGTGTCGCAGCCCATGTGCGTTCCGGTCAGGCCGACGCCACGCCGGATCAGGTGCGACAGCAGCAGCCGGGGTTCCACTTCGGCGATCTTCTTCGCGCCGTTGATCGTGAACCTGATCCTGCGGACCGGCACGTTCTGGCCGGCCGCGGCCTCGTCGCCGCGATCCTCGTAGACCATCGTCATCGTGCTACGCCGCCTTCTGTTCGGTCCGGCCCAGGATGCGCTCGACGAACGTCCCTACCATGTGCCGCTTGTATGCGGCGCTGCCGCGGTGATCGGTCCGCGGCTTGGCCGCCCCGGCGGCGAGCCGCGCCGCCTCGCCGATGGACTGCGCGGTCAGCGGCTTGCCGGTCAGCGCCTGTGCGGCCTCGGTCGCGGCGATCGTCGAGCCGCCCACCCCGGTGAGCGCGATCCCGGCGCTGGTCACCGCTCCGCCGCTGGTCTCGATGGCGACCGCGACGCCGACCGTGGCGAAGTCGCCGACCCGGCGTTCCAGCTTGAGGTAGCCGCCCGCGCGGATGCCCTTGGCCGGCGGGATGATCGCCTCGACCGCGATCTCGTCCGGCTCAAGAGTGTTCTCGAACGGCCCGAGGACGAAGTCCTTGAGCGGGATGACCCGGCGCCCGTTCGGCCCCTGGGCCACCACGGACCCGCCGAGCGAGAGCACCACCGAAGCCCAGTCGCCCTGCGGGTCCGCGTGGCACAGCGATCCGACCAGCGTGCCGCGGTTCCGCACGATCGGGTCGGCGATGACCGGCGCCGCGGCGGCCATCGTCGGCTGAGTGGTCTTGAGCAGCTCAGAGGCTTCCAGATCGGCATGACGGCACAGCGCGCCGATGCGCAGCGTGCCGTCCGGGTCCGCCCGGTGGCAGCCGAGGCCGGGCACGTTGTTGATGTCGACCAGCAGGTCCGGTGCGGCGAACCGCAGCTTCATCAGCGGCACCAGGCTCTGGCCCCCGGCCAGCACCTTGGCATAGTCCCCTCCGTCGTGCAGCAGGTCGATCGCCTCATCCAGCGAACGCGGCGCCTCGTAGCGGAACCGGCTGGGGTACATTCACTCGTCCCTGTCGCTCGCCGGGTCAGGCACCGCCACCGGCCCGGACTCGTAATCGGGGTCGGGCCGCGGCTCCTGGTGCGGCGGCCACGGCCCGGAAACGGGCTGGCCCGCGACCTTGAGGTAATCGACCAGCTCTGGCCAGGCCCACACGGTCGGGCTCTTCCCAGACTTCGGCGCATGCTCGATCAGCTCGAACAAGCGCGGATTGGCCTTGCTGTGGCCGTCTGACTCGATGCGCATGCTCGCATCGTCCGCCCCGCTTACCAGCACGGCAACGGCTGAATAAGCTATCGCTTAACTCTACTTATCGGCCCCGCTCGCAGGAGGGATTCCCCGTCGTGGATGATAACCCCCCGTTTGCGCGGGTCGGAATACCACGTAGGGGTAAAGCTCCACGTTGTCCGCGCGCTAACCACCGCAAACCGGATATCTGCCCGCCGGTGCCGGTGAGAAGCCGCCTCGTGCAGGCGGGGCTAGCTCCAGATCGTGACGTACACGGGGGGTTTGAAGCGGGACGGGGGGATGCCGGCGGTGGGCGAACGCATGAGCTGCATGGCCTCGGGGGTGCTGACGAAGCGGCGGAGCGCGGACGCGGCGGTGCCGCGGTAGTCGCGGTCCAGCATCGTCACGTGCCAGCACTCCTCGGCTGGCAGGCCGGGCAGTTCCACCAGGGACAGCTCGCCGCGGCGGAGCTGCTGGGACACCAGGTGCTCGATCGCGGGCGCGACGCCGGCGCCGTCGGCGGCCGCGGCCCAGGCCGCGGTCTGGCTCGGGAAGACGCCGATGCCGCTGTCCGGGATGCCGAGCCGCCGCAGCAGCCGCGCCGTGCCGCTGCCCGGATCGGTTCCGGACGGCCCGACCAGCCAGCGCCAGCTCTTGGCGGGGCCGCGCAGCTTGGCGTGCCCGGCGGCGACCACGCCGAGCCGGTACTTGAAGACCGGTTCGCTGACGATGTGCATCGCGTGCTCGCCCGGCACACCGGGGCCGAACGCGACGTCGGCCAGCCGGTTCGCGACCAGCACGCCCTGTTCACCGGAGATCGCGACGCCGGCCGAGACCTCCACCGACCCGGCGGACCGCCGGGTGAACGCGTCGACCAGCGGTCCGGCCACGAACTCGGCGAAGGTGGCGGTCGCCACGACCCGCAGTTGCTCCGGCGCGCCCTGCGCGGCCCGCACCGCGGCGTGCGCCTCGGCGCCGAGCACCACGATCTGGGACGCGGTGGCGAGCAGCCGGGACCCGCCGGGCGTCAGCGTCATGCCGGCCGGGCCGCGGGTGATCAGCTGGTCGCCAAGGTAGTTGCGCAGCGCGGTCAGCGCCTGGGACACGGCGGGTTCGCTGACGCCGAGCGCGCTCGCCGCCGCCCGCACCGATCCCAGCCGGGCTACCAGGACGAACGCGTTCAGCTGCGTGAGTGTCATCGCAGTGTCCAGTCTGTCCTATCGACGGTCCACGGAAAACCTGAGGGAGGACGGATTGCAGGTTCCCGCGCAGGTTGACTATGTGAAGGCCACCGGCGTGGCGCACGCGCTCGCGCTGCTGGCCAGGTACGGGCCGGAGGCCAGGATCCTGGCCGGCGGGCACAGCCTGATCCCGATGATGAAGCTGCGGCTGGCGCAGCCAGAGGTGCTGGTTGACATCAACGGGCTCACCGAGCTGTGTTACATCAAGCTGGCGAATGACGAGCTCCGCATCGGCGCGCTCGCCCGGCACGCGCAGCTGCTGGAGTCATCCCTGGCCGGCGACCATTTCGCGATCCTGCACGACGCCGAGCGGGTGATCGCCGACCCGGTCGTCAGGAACTGGGGCACGGTGGGCGGCTCGCTCTGCCAGGCCGACCCGTCGGAGGACCTGTCCGCCGCGTTCGCGGCGCTGAAGGGCACGATGGTGATCCAGTCACGCGACGGCCAGCGGGAGGTCTCGGCCCGGGCGTTTCACACCGGCCCGTACGAGACGGTGGTCGGCCCCGCCGAGATGCTGACCGAGATCCGGCTGCCGATCCGGCCCGGCGGCGGGAGCGGATACCGGAAGGTAGCCCGGCGCGCCGGCGACTGGCCGGTCGGCGCCGTCGGCGCGGCGCTCTGGCTGGCCGGAGACCGGATAGCGGACGTCGGCATCGGCCTGACCGCGGTCGGGGCCAGGCACTTCGCGGCGGCCGAGGCCGAGGAGTTCCTGCGCGGCCGGCCCGCCGACGAGCAGACATTCGCCCGGGCGGGCGAGATCGCGGCCGAGCACTGCCGGCCGGTCACCGACCAGCGGGGCCCGGCGGACTACAAGCGGCACCTGGCGCGGGAGCTGACGATCCGGGTGCTGCGGCTGGCCGTCTCCCGGGCTCGCGGGGGCACCGCGTGAAGGTCACCGTTGTCGTGAACGGGGTCGAGCATGTCCGCGAGGTCGAGCCGCGCCTGCTGCTCATCCACTTCCTGCGCGACGAGCTGGGCCTGACCGGCTCGCACTGGGGCTGCGACACGTCAAACTGCGGCGCCTGCGTGGTGTGGCTGGACGAGACGCCGGTGAAGTCCTGCACGGTGCTGACCGTGATGGCCGACGGCCGGCGCGTCATGACCGTCGAGGGCCTGGGTCGCGGTGCTGCCCTCGACCCGGTGCAGGAAGGGTTCGCCGCGTGTCACGGGCTGCAGTGCGGATTCTGTACCCCGGCCATGATGCTGACCGCGCGCTGGCTGCTCGACCGTAACCCCGACCCGTCCCCGGCCGAAGTGCGGGAGGCGATTTCCGGTCAGGTCTGCCGGTGCACCGGGTACGAGAACATCGTCAGGTCGGTCCTGTGGGCGGCCGGTTCGGCGGCAGAGCATGAGTTACGGACCGCATCCACGGAAAGAGGACGCGCGGTTCATCCGCGGGCAGGGCACGTTCACCGACGACATCTCGCTGCCGGGCATGCTGCACGGCGCGGTACTGCGCAGCCCGCTGGCGCACGCCAGGATCGTCTCGGTCGACGCGACGGCGGCCCGGGCCCACCCCAAGGTCGAGGCCGTGCTCACCGGCGAGGACCTGGCCGAACGCGGCCTTGCCTGGATGCCCACGCTCTCCGGCGACGTTCAGGCGGTGCTCGCCACCGACAAGGTGCGGTTCCAGGGCCAGGAGATCGCGTTCGTGGTGGCCACGGACAGGTACGCGGCGCGGGACGCGCTCGAGCTGATCATGGTCGAGTACGAGCCGCTGCCACCGCTGATCGACGCCAGGACCGCGCTCGCGGACGGCGCGCCCCTGGTCCGGGACGACCTGGGCGGGGATGCCAGCAACCGGGTGTTCGACTGGTCGGCGGGCGACAAGGCGGCGGCCGATGCCGCCTTCGCCGCCGCCGACGTGGTGGTCCGCTGCGACATGGTCTACCCGCGGTCCCATCCCGCCCCGCTGGAAACGTGCGGGGCGATCGCCGACTACGACCGGGTCACCGGCAAGCTCACGCTGTGGTCTACCAGCCAGGCACCGCACGCGCACCGGACGCTGTACGCCATGATCACCGGCTTGCCCGAGCACAAGATCCGGATCGTGTCGCCGGACCTGGGCGGCGGATTCGGCGCCAAGGTGCCGGTGTATCCCGGCTATCTGTGCGCGATCGCCGGGTCGATGGTGACCGGACGGCCAGTGAAGTGGATGGAGGACCGGTCGGAGAACCTGATGTCCACCACGTTCGCGCGCGATTACCACATGCACGGCGAGCTGGCGGCGACCGCCGACGGCCGGATGCTCGCGCTGCGCGCCGAGGTGCTGGCCGATCACGGCGCGTTCAACGCGACCGCCCAGCCGTCCAAGTTCCCGGCCGGGTTCTTCCACGTGTTCACCGGCTCCTACGACATCGCGGCCGCACACTGCTCGGTAACCGGCGTGTACACGAACAAGGCGCCGGGTGGCGTCGCCTACTCCTGTTCATTCCGCGTCACCGAGGCCGTCTACCTGGTCGAGCGGCTCACCGACCTGCTGGCGCGAGAGCTGGGCATGGACCCGGCCCGGCTGCGGATGCGGAACCTGCTCCGGCCCGAGCAGTTCCCGTACACCTGCCCGACCGGCTGGGAGTACGACTCGGGCGACTATCCGCGCGCGCTTCAGCTCGCGCTTGACCTGGCCGGTTACGACGAGCTTCGCCGCGAGCAGGCGGAACGGCGCAGCCGCGGCGAGTACATGGGCATCGGGCTGAGCTTCTTCACCGAGGCCGTTGGCGCCGGGCCGCGCGGCCACATGGACATCCTCGGCCTCGGCATGGCCGACGGCGCGGACCTGCGGGTCCACCCGACCGGCAAGGCGGTGCTCGCAGTCTCTGTGCAGACCCAGGGCCAGGGGCACGAAACCACGTTCGCGCAGATCGTGGCCCAGGAGCTTGGGCTATCCCCGGACGACGTCGAGGTCGTGCACGGCGACACCGACCGGACCCCGTTCGGCCTGGGCACCTACGGGTCGCGGTCCACCCCGGTGTCCGGGGCCGCGGCGGTGGTCGCGGCCCGCCGGGTCAGAGAGCGGGCGCGGCTGGTCGCCGCGGCCATGCTCGAGGTGTCCGCGGCGGATCTGGAATGGCAGAACGACAAATGGCGGGTGCGCGGGGACCCGGATCAGGCGCGAGGCATCGCCGAAATCGCCATGGCGGCGCACTCGTCGCTGGAGCTGCCCGAGGGAGTCGAGGGACACCTGGACGCGTCGGCCGTGTACAACCCGCCGAACCTGACGTTCCCGTTCGGCGCCTACATCTGCGTGACGGACGTCGATCCGGGCACCGGCGAGGTGAGCGTGCGGCGCTTCGTCGCGGTAGACGACTGCGGGGTCCGGATCAACCCGATGATCGTCGAGGGGCAAATACACCGCGGGCTGGCCGACGGCGTCGGCATCGCGTTGATGCAGGCCATCGTGTTCGACGAGTCCGGCAACTGCCTCGGCGGCTCGTTCATGGACTACCTGCTCCCGACGTCGATGGAGTGCCCGTCGCCCGAGCTGGGCGAGACCGTCACGCCATCGCCGCACCACCCGATCGGGGCCAAGGGCATCGGCGAATCCGCTACCGTTGGGTCACCGGCCGCGGTGGTGAACTCGGTGGTCGACGCGCTCGCGCCATTCGGCGTCACGCACGCGGACATGCCGCTGACACCGGCCGCGTTGTGGCGGGCCATCCAGGGCCGTCCGATCCGTCCCGATCTGGCCCTCAGGTGAGGGTTACCAGGCTGACGAATTCCGGGTGCCGTTACGGAACGCCACTGTCGTTCAGTCCGTAATTATTTCGTGATATTTCTCTGAATCGGTTGAGCTGCCCATTCCTGGTCGTTACCGTGTTCATCAGCTTGTGACAGTTTCGTTCTGTAGTCGCCGCCGGGTCGGCGAGGAAGGTGTGTAGCGCACGTGCGTGGGCGGTTGCTGGCTGGCAAGGTGAAGGGCCTCGGTATCGGACTGGGCGTGAGCCTGGCCCTGGCGGGCGGGCTGGCGGTCTACGCCGGCGCTGCCGGAGCGGCGCCGCAGCCCAGCATCGGCCAGGTCCGGGCCGAGGTGAACAGCTTGCAGTCAAAGGCCGACGCGACCGGGCAGCAGTACGACCAGGCGGTCGAGCAGTTGAGCGCCGCGCGCCGCCAGCTCGACCAGGTGCAGCGAGAGGTCGCCGCCGCGCAGAACCGGTTCACCACGGCTCGGAGCATGGTCGCGCAGCTCGCCGCCGCCGCCTTCGAGAACTCCGGCCAGGACTCGATCGGCAGCCTGCTCACCTCGAATGACCCGGCTACCGTGCTGACGCAGGGGTCGCTGCTGGTCCAGCAGGCCGGCGCGCGCAGCGCCCAGGTCACGCAGTTCCTCGACGCCGCCAAGCAGCTCACCCAGGCTCAGCAGCACGCGCAGCGCACCGCGTCCGGCATCGCCGCGCTGCAAACGCAACTCGCGGCGCGTAAGGCCTCGCTGAACAAGCTGATCGCCAGCAAGCAGGCCACCTTGGACAGCCTCACCGCGCAGCAGCAGTCGACGGTGGCCGCGAGCACCGTCGGCGCCAACGGATCCACCGGCACCACGACGACGGCGACGTACACGGGGCCGACCTCCACCCAGGCGGAGAAGGCGGTCGCGTTCGCGTTCGCCCAGCTCGGAAAGCCGTACCAGTGGGGCGCTACCGGCCCGAATTCGTACGACTGCTCCGGGCTGGCGCAGGCGGCGTGGGCCGCCGCCGGGGTGTCGATACCGCGTACCACCTATGACCAGTGGGCCGCCCTGCCGCACGTTCCGCTGTCCGCCATCGAGCCGGGTGACCTGCTGTACTTCGAGGGCATCGGGCACGTCGCCATGTACGTGGGGAATGGCAACGCGATCGACGCGCCGGAGACCGGCCTGGACGTCCGCGAGCTTCCGATAAGCCTCGGCTGGTACCAGCAGAACCTGGTCGGCGCGGCGCGGCCGTAGAGTGGGTCTGTGTCACAGCGGGATCGGGTCATCGCGGCGTGCGCCGCCAAGCCGGGATCGGCGGAGGAGTATCCGTTTGGCGACGGTGCGGCGGTGTACAAGGTCGCTGGCAAGATGTTCGCGCTGGTCTCCGTGGGCCAGCCGCCGGGTGACGTCAGCCTCAAGTGCGACCCGCACATGGCGCTCGCGCTGCGCGCCAGCCACGCCGCAATCACGCCGGGTTACCACCTGAACAAGCGGCACTGGAACACGGTCAAGCTCGACGACTCGGTGCCCGACGAGGAAGTGCTTGAGCTGGTCGATCACTCCTACGAGCGGGTGGTGGCTGGGCTGACCCGGGCGCAGCGGGACGCGCTGACAGGCTGACGGCGAACGCTCCGAGCACCGCGAGCGCCGCGGCGAGGTACATCGCGCCGTCATATCCCGCGGCGACGCTGGCCGGCGAGCGGTAGCCGCCGGCCGCGGTGAACGCGCTCGACGCGATCGCCACCCCGAAGGCGCCGCCGAGCTGCCGCAACGTGGTGAACAGGCCGGACGCGATGCCGATGTCGCCGGGTGCGACCGAGCCGACGACCGTCTTGGTCAGCGCGGGCAGGGCGAGGGTGAAGCCGAGCGCGACGAGCATCAGCGGGCCCACCAGCGCGACGTAGGACCGGTGCTGTGTGCCCAGCCACGCCAGCGCCGCCACGCCGCCGCCTTGCACCATCAGCCCGGTCGCCACCAGCCCCCGCGCCCGTGCGCGGTCGGCCAGGACGCCAGAGCTGGACCCGGCCAGCAGCGGCACGACGCCGAGCGGCAGCATCCGCAGGCCGGCCGCCAGCGGACCGTCCCCTTGCGCGTCCTGGAAGAACTGCGCGGTGAAGAACACCATGGCGGTCAGCGAGGCGCTCTGCGCGAAGATCGCCGCGTTGCCCGCGCTGAACGTGCGGTCACGGAACAGCCGCAACGGGATCATCGGGTGGCGGGCCGCGCGCTGCGAGGCGAGCAGCCCAGCGAGCGTCGCGACGCCGACGGCCAGTGCGCCGATGACCGCACGGTCACTCCATCCCGTGGTCGCCGCCCGGATGACCGCCCACACGATGGCCAGCATCGAGCCGACCGCGAGGATGAGCCCGAGCGGGTCGGCGGGCCGCCGCGTGCCGCGGCTGTCCGCCACCACGCGCAGCACCGCGCCGGCTGCGAGCAGGCCGGCCGGCACGTTGATCCAGAAGATCCACCGCCACGACAGCGTCTGGGTCAGCACGCCGCCGAGGACCGGGCCGAGCACGGTGCCAAGGCCGGTGACGGAGCCGTAGACACCCATGGCCCAGCCGCGCCGGTCTGGCGGGAACGCCGCGTTGAGCAGCGCCAGGGCCAGCGGCATGATCACCGCCGCGCCGGCTCCCTGGACCACCCGGGTGGCGAGCAGCGTCGCGGTGTCCGGCGCCAGCGCGCAGGCCGCCGACGAGACGGCGAACAGCGCCAGTCCGGCCGCGTAGACGGGGCGTCGTCCCCACCGGTCGCCGAGCGTCGCGGCAGTGACAAGCAGGACAGCGAAGCTCAGCGTGTAGCCGCTTACCGTCCACGCCAGCGTGCCGATGGAGGCGTGCAAGCTGGCGTGGATCCGCGGCAACGCGGTGGTGACCGCGAACAGGTCGAGGACGACCATGAACGAGCCAAGTCCGGCCAGAACCAGCGTCCAGGCCTGCGTCCGGGTCAGCGATGTCGGCATCGGGGCTTCCTCCGTCGGGTTTTGCGGCTTCGCTTGTACTGACCCGTGGGCGAGGTGTTTCCGGGCGCCCCGTCTTGCCGCGTGCTGGTGTCAGTTCCAATAGGAGCCGGCCGATGCTGCGAGGATGCGATGGTGACGGAGGAACTGCTGGCACGCGCCCAGACGGGCGACCAGGCGGCGTTCGGGGAGCTCACCGAGCCGTACCGCCGGGAGCTCCAGCTGCACTGCTACCGGATGCTGGGCGCGGTCAGCGACACCGAGGACCTGGTTCAGGACATCATGCTGTCGGCCTGGCGCGGCATGGCCGGCTTCCGGGGGCAGGCGTCGGTACGCACCTGGCTCTACCGGATCGCCACCAACCGGTGCCTGAACGCGCTACGCGACCGGGAGCGGCGCCCGCTGAGCCTGCCTCCGCCATCGGTCCCCGAGCCGCCCGAGCCGAGCCGGCTCGGCGAGGTGATGTGGCTCGAACCGTACCCGGACCTGCTGCTGGAGCAGGCGGGCGCCCAGGTGCCAGGACCAGAGGTCCGGGTCGAGCGCCGGGAGAGCATTTCGCTGGCGTTCATTACCGCGGTGCAGACGCTGCCGCCGCGGCAGCGGGCCGTCCTCGTGCTGCGTGACGTGCTCGGGTTCCGCGGCGCCGAGGCGGCCGACCTGCTCGGCACCACCGAGGACGCCGTGGCCAGCGGGCTGAAACGAGCCAGGGCCACGCTCGCCGCGCGCACCCAGGCCGAGCGCGCCCAGCGCCCGCCGCTGCCCGGCTCGGGCGCGGAGCAGCGGGTGGTCACCGCGTTCGTGGACGCCTTCGAGAACGGTGACGTGCCCGCCATGGTCAGCCTGCTCACCGCCGACGCGTGGCTGACCATGCCGCCGCTGCCGCTCGAATACCAGGGGCACACCGCCATCGGGGAGTTCTTCACCCGGGTCGGGTTCCGCAACGGCGAGCGCTCGTTCCGGCTCGTCGCCACCCGCGCCAATGGCCAGCCTGCCTTCGGCCGGTACGAGCTCGACTTCGGCACGGGCGTCGCACGCGCACACGGGCTGACCGTGCTCTCACTCGACGGTGCGAAGATCGCTCAGGTCGCCAGCTTCGTCGGGGCCGGGCTGCTGCCGGCGTTCGGCCTGCCGCCCCTGATCCAATAGGCGCAGCGTGCACGCTAGCTCGAAGCGGGCGTCTATGTGCCGCCAGCGTTCGGCCGCTTCGGTGAATGCGGCGGGGTCGTGATGCAGTCTGCCGCTGGCCCGTGCGACGCAGGCCGCGGCCCAGTCGCTCTCCGCGGCCGCCGCGGCGACTTCGGCTAGGCGCGACGCCGCGTCGGGCAGGCCGGCGGTGACCGCGAGTTCGGCCGCCGCTGCCTGGTCGTATCCCTGATGCCAGGTACGGGCACGGGGCGCGAAGGCATCCGCGACAAGCGCGGCCGGGTCGCCCCCGCCGCTGTGCATGGCCACGCGGACGGCGGCGAATGCGGTGAACGGCGGGTCGCTTGCGGTGGGGCCCGCCGCTGTGGGGCCTGCCGCTCGCCGGGCCCGGGCGAGCCAGCGGCGGAACCCGGCGTCGTCGCCGCGCAGGCCGAGCGCAAGGCCCGCCGCCGCGGCCGCGGGCGCGACCCACACGGCGATCGTCGCTCCTGACCGCTGCCAGGCGTCCCACATTGCGTCCGCGTGGCCGAGCGCCTCATCGAAGCGGCCCATCAGCACCAGCGGCGGGATCAGCTTGCTCGCCGGGCGGTACGGGTGCGCGCCCAGCAGGTCATCCGCACCATAGGCCCGCGCCATCGCCAGCGCGCCGGGCAGGTCGCCGACCGCCAGCGCGCCGAGCCACGCGTCGTGCAGGGCGGACAGGATCTCGGCGGCCGGATACGGGTGATCGCGATCCATCAGGTCGAGCAGGGCCAGCCGCTCGCTGGTGACCTGGCGGGCGGCGCGGAGCCGGCCCGCCCGCGCGTGCACCGCGCTGAGCATGTCGAGGCTGCCGCTGAGCAGCACCGGGTCGCCGCTGGCTCGCGCCGCGGCGACCGCCTCCTCCGCGATCTTCGGCTGGTCGTTCCCCGGCTGCTCGTTCCCTGGCTGGTCGTTTTCCGGCTGGTCGTTTTCCGGATGGCCGTTTTCCGCGGCGGCAACCGCGGCCCGGGCCGCCGCGAGCCGCGCCTGTACCGCGGGGCTGCCCGCACCGGCGGCCAAGAGCGCCTCCGCGAGCAACTCGTGCAGCCGCTCCAGCGGGACCTGGACGGGGAAGCCCGACGGGAACCGGACGGCTGTGACGATCGCGTCAGCGATGGCGGCCGACTTCCCGTCGCCGTCACCCGCCTGCTTGGCTGACTCGAGCAGCAGGTCGAACGCCTGGCCAGCCAGACCCGTGGCGAACACGGCCTGTGCCGCGGCGCGCAGGTCCGCCGCCGCGTCTAGCGGTGCGGGCGCCCGGCGGGCGGCATCGCGGAAATGGCCGGGTGCTTCGGTGAGAAAGCGCCTGGCGAAGGTCAGGTAACCCATGGCCCGCGCCAGCTGATGGGGGGTACCGGCGCGGCCAGGCGGGCAGTGCTCAAGCGCGTCGCGCAGTTCGGTGGCGACGGTGTCGAAGTCGCGGCGCCAGCGCGTGTCCGGCTGGTTGTCCAGTCGCTGGCGCAGCGTGCTTGCGGTGGCGGCGGCCCAGGAGAGATGGCGATCCCGGACCAAGGCCAGCTCGCCGCTGGCCGTCAGCTGGTCCGCGGCGAAGGCACGGACGGTGTCCATCAACCGCCAGCTGCCTTCGGCTTCCTTGCGGGTCACCAGGCTTTTGTCGGCGAGCCGCCCGATCAGGTCCGCGGTCGGGCCTGGGCGGCCGTCCGGGGTTATCGCGGTCGCCGCGGCGATGTCGAAGCCGCTGGCGAAGACGGCCAGGCGGCGGAACAAGGCGCGCTCGTCGTCGTCCAGCAGGTCATGGCTCCACCCGATCACTGCCCGCAGGGAACGGTGGCGCTCATCCCTGCTCCGGCCGCCGGCCAGCAGCCGCGAGGCGTCGTCGAGCGCGGTGAGCAGCCCGGCGGCACCCAGCGAGGCACACCGTGCCGCGGCGAGCTCGATGGCCAGCGGCATGCCGTCCAGCCGTGCGCAGATTTCGGCGACGATCGCCGGGTCGGCGGCGAAGGCGGGGTCGGCGGCCAGCGCGCGATCGGCGAACAGTTCTTCGGCGTCCGACGCGAGCGGCAGGGGAGCGACCGGCACCACGCGCTCGCCGGGTACCCCCAGCCGCTCCCGGCTGGTCGCCAGGATCGTGGTGCCCGGGCAGTCGGTCAGCACCCGGTCGGCGAACCCCGCGACGGCGTCGAGCACGTGCTCGCAGCTGTCCAGGATCAGCAGCAGCCGGTCGCCGCCCAGCCGGGTGAGGACGGCGCGGTCCAGGGGTTCGCCCGGCTGCTCGGTGACGGCGAGTGCGGTGGCGATGGCGTGAATGACCAGCTCTGGCCGGGCCGGAACCAGGTCGGTGAAGACCGCGCCTCGGGCGAACCACGGTGCCGCCGCGGTCGCGACGACCGAGGCAAGCCGGGTCTTGCCCACGCCACCTGGACCGGTAAGGGTAATCAGCCGGGCGGTGTCCAGCAGGGCAAGGACGTTGTCCCGCTCGTGCGAGCGCCCGACGAATGAGGTATGCCACGCGGGCGAGGTCGGGTCTGGTGCTTTTTCTAGCGCTGGTTCGGTGAGCGCGGCCAGCGTGGCCAGCGCGCGACGGCCGGCGACGCCGTACTTGCGCAGCAGCGAGGAGACATGGTTCTCCACCGTCCGCACCGAGATATGCAGCTGGTCCGCGATCTCGGCGTTGGACAAGTGCGCCCCGAGCAGGGTCAGGACCTCCGCTTCTCGTGGCGATGCCGGACTGGACGGCCGCGCACCCATCGCCCCATCATGACCGAGAAGCCGCTGCTCAGCCAACCGGACCAGGTTCTGGCCTAGGTGGCGGCGCTCTGGCCGAGGCGCCGACGCTCTGGCCTAGGTGGCGGTGCGTGGCGGAAATGAGTGGTCACCACGGATGCCGGTGTCCGGGCAGTCCCCGAGACTGGTCGCATGATCCCAGGTGGCGGCGTCCTGATCGACGCGTATCAGCGGTTCCACAGCACCGGGCCGGAATGGGGACCTGATCAGCTGACCAATCACGGCCCGATGGCGGTCGAGGTGCTGATCCGGCGCGGCCGCCCGGAGGTGGTGCCCGGCTGGGTCGACGGGTACATCCGCCGCCTGGACGAGCTGCCGCGACAGACCGGCGCCATCACGGACGCGTCGTGGCGCGACGCGCTCGGCGATGGCCGCCGCGTCGGCGACTGGACCACGTACTTCGCCCGTCAGCTCACCGAACAGCCATGGCGGGATGTGCTCGCGGCCTGGTGGCGACGGCTGCTGCCGGGTATCGCGGCGGGCGCGACCCATGGCGTGATCCGCACCGGACATGTGGTCCGCACCCTGCTGGCCGGCGCGGAGAACGAGCCCACGCTCGACGAGCTCGCGCACGCGCTCGCGTTCTGGGCGGCGAGATCCCGGCCGATTCCGCCGTCCACCGCCCCCGCCGGCCAGCTGGATCCGCTCGCCGCGCTGGACGCCATCCCGCGGATCGCCAGCCAGCAAGGCAACCTCGCGACCCGGTTCGGCCAGCTGACCCCGGAATCCGGCTGGCCGGCGTCGGTGGGCATGCTCCGCCCGGCAAGGACCGCCGAGGAAATCCGGACCAGGCTGGGCGACCTGGTCGCCGCCGCGACGCTGCGCTATCTCAGTCACGGGCATGGCCAGCCGGTGCTGCTGGTGCACACCGCCACCGCGCCCAACGCGGTGCTGCACAGCTTGCCCGCGCTGCCTGACGACCTGTGGGAGCCCAGCCTGATGGCGGTCTGGGCCGCGAGCGCGGCGATCTTCGCCGCCTACGCGCCGGCGGCGGGAGCCACGCCCGCGTCGCTGCCTGTCCCGGTGCCGGGCGCCGGTGCGGTAGCGGCCCTGCTGGACCGCGCCGTGGACCACGGCGACGAGCACGTCATCAAGTTCAGCGACACAGCGGCCGAGGTCTATACGCGCACCGGTCAGGCCGGCGCGCTGGCCGCCGCGTTGCGCGCCGGTGAGCTCATCCCGGGCCGCCGGCCCGTCCGGTAATACCGTCCGGTAATACAACAGAGGGGAACACGCACATGCGTAAGGTAACCGCGGGGTTGTTCAGCTCCATCGACGGCGTCGTAGGGGCGCCCAACGAGTGGCAGCCCGGCTTCGACGACGAGATGGGCGCGGCGTTGTCGCGGATGGCCGAGGAGCAGGACGCCGTGCTGATGGGCCGGGTGACCTTCACCGAATTCGCCGGCTACTGGCCCACGTCGACCGACGAACCGTTCGCCAGCTGGATCAACGGCGTCCAGAAGTACGTCGCCTCAACCACGCTCGACTCGGTCGACAACTGGGAGAACAGCACCCTGATCAAGGGCTCCGTGGCTGACTACATTTCGGAGCTGCGTTCGCGGGACGGCGGGACGATCGGGACCGCCGGCAGTCCGTCGCTTGTCCGCTCCCTGATCGAATACGGACTGCTCGACGAGCTGACCCTGATGATCAGCCCGGTCGTGGCCGGCGGCGGCCGCGGTCGGCTGTTCCCCGACGACGCCGCACTGACCAAGTTCGAGTTGATCAGTGCGGAGCCGACCAGTAGCGGCGCCGTGATCGCGACCTATCGCCCGGAGCGTTAGCCTTCCACCATGGCGCCCGGTCCCCGGCCAGGGACCGGGCGCTTTCCTTTCGAACAAGCGGGCCGTCCACCCTCCTTCACATGGACATATCCTGACATATCCGGGCAGGTAGCTGGCTATAATAGGAGCTAAAACGTAGACTCGAAAGAAATTCCATGTTAGAATCGAACTAACAGGCCGGAGCCTTCAGTGCAGGGGCCGCCGGCAGAGGGCAGCACCGGACGAGAACGGCCAGGGCACCCCAGGGCCGAACGGAGGGACGGCCGCCAAGGAACGCAGCAGGTTCACTGCCCGCGACGGACGGGCCGCGATCGGCGGGAAGGAGGTGTAACGGAACATGGAAGAAGAGACCGCGCCGCGGTACGGGAACGCAGGCGAGGCGATCGGGGTGATCACGTCCGGGATGGAGTTCCTGGCCGGCCTGGACTGCTCCGGACTGCCCGCCGCGGTGAAAGCCGACACGCTGAAAGGCCTGGAACGCGCCGACGCGCTGGAGACGGTCGCGCGGGCGCACCTGGTGTGGTCCTTTGACAAGAACGCGGACTACGAGTCCTGGGGGCAGCGGTCCATGCGGGCGTGGCTGGTGAACGAGGCCGGGCTGACCAAGGGCGAGGCCGGGGCGTGCCGGAAGTGGACGCGGACCGTGCTGGAGCACCCCGCGGTCGCCGCGCTGATGGCCGACGGGCTGATCACGAAGTCGTGGCTGGCCAAGATCACGGCGGTGACCGGGAAAATCCGGGAGGACCGCCGCGCCGAAGCGGAGCAGCTGATCGCGCAGACCGCGCGGGACGCCCGGCTCGGGCCGCGGGACCTGTGGCGGCTGGCTAACGAGATCCGGGACCGGGCCCCGGCCGAGGACCCGCGTGATGATGACCCGGACCGCGGGTTCGGGGACCGGTCGCTGCGGCTGGAACTGACCCTGGACGGCGCCGGGTCGCTGACCGGGCAGCTGTCACCGGAGTGCGCGGCGGCGTTCGGGTCGCTGGTGCGCCGGTTCGCCGTCACCTGCGGGACCGCGGACACCCGGACCCAGCCGCAGCGGCAGCACGACGCGCTGATGCAGATGTGCCTGCGGCTGCTCGGCTCGGACCTGTCCGCGCCCACCGCGGGCGGCGCGGCCGCGCAGATGCTGGTGCTCACCTCCCTCAGCGACCTGTACGCCCTCGATGACGGGTCCGCGGTGCAGCAGCTGTGGACCGACCGGGCCGCCGCCTGGTTCGCCGGGCAGCACGCCACTAGCGCCGACGACGCCGGGGACGGCGCCGCGTGGCTCGGCGGGGCCGCCGCGCGGAGCCTGGCCTGCGACGCGGCCCTGTTCCCGGTCGTGACCGGGCACGTCGACACCCAGCACCTCGATGACCTGATCGCCCAGTGCGTGCAGATCCACCGCGCGCTCGACGGCGACGAGTTCGTCCCGGACCGGGGCGCGCACCAGGCCCGCATCACGGAAATGATGCGGGACATCCTGGGGACGTGCGCGAAGATCCTCGGTGGGGAGCCCGGCCTGGCCGCGCACCTGCGCCGGAACCTGCTCGGCCACGCCGGGCTCGGCGGCCGGTCACTCCCGCTAGATGTCGGCGACCGCGATGACGTGCCCTGGCAGATCCGCCGTGCCGTCACGGTCCGCGACGCCGGGACGTGCCGGTGGCCCGGCGGGTGCGGCGAGCCCGCCTACGCCTACCACCCGCACCACCTCATCCCCCGTGCCCTCCACGGCCCCACCCGCACCACGAACCTCCTCACCCTGTGTTACTTCCATCACGAGATCGCCGTCCACCGGTGGGGATGGACCGTCAAACTGCACGGCGACGGAACCGCCACCGCCCGGTCGCCCGACGGGACCATCCTGCACGGCGCCGCCCGGCCACCCCCGCCCCGCCCCGGGTAGCCAAACCCGGACAAACGGAAGCCAGGAACCACCCCCGTCAACCAGCACCGGACCACCGCAGGCCACCACGCCACGCGGTGACCCGGTGCTGCGCGCGTTCCCGGACACGAGCGTCGGGGGCAGCTGGGGCAGCCAGTCGGGCGGGCGGCCACTTACTGGGTCAGGAGGAGGCGGACCTCGGCTAGAAGTTCCCAGGACTTCGGGGCCGGGGCGGGGTCACAGGCCACGACGATCAGGTCCGCGCCGGCCTCCGCGTAGGGAGCGAGCTGGGATGCCACCTGGGCGGGGGTTCCGGCGATCGCGACCTCGCGAGCGCGGTCGGTCGGCAGGCCGTACATGGACTGCATCATCGCGGTCGTGACCTCGGTGAGATCACGGCGGGAACCGGTGCCGATCGCCGCGTGCAGGCTGACGCCGGTCAACGGCTGGGGCCGCCCGGCCTGGTCGCACAGCTCCGCCAGCCGCTGGCTGGCGGCCGCGAACTCACGCGGGGTCTGTAGCCCGGACAGCCACCCGTCGCCGTACCTGACGGCGCGCCGCAGTGCCGGAAGAGAAGTACCGCCGACCCACAGCGGTGGCACCGGCACCGCCGGCAGCAGCCGGATCGCGTCGTCGTCGGCGGGCTCGGGACGGAGCGGCTGGCCGGCGAGCACGGCGGGCAGCTGGGCGAGGAACTCGTCGGTTCGCTTGGCCCGGTCCGAACGCCGGAAGCCGGCGGCCAGGTACTCCGCGTCGCTGCCACCGCCGAGGGCCACACCGAGCTGCAAGCGACCGCCCGCGATGTGCTGCAAGGTGGCAACCTGCTTAGCCGCCCACGCCAGCGGCCGCAGCGACGGCACGTAGATCGCGTACCCGACCGCGATCCTGCTGGTGACCGCGGCCGCGACGGCCAAGCTGAGACTGCTGTCCAGCACGGAAAGCTCGCCGTCGGCCAGCCGGTCACCCGCCCACACGCCGTCAAGGTCGGCTTGTTCCGCCAGCGCGGCCAGGCTAGCGATGTCCGGCAGCGGCGTGCCGGGCACGATCGCTTCTGGAAACAAGGCCCCGATGCTGACCGGCACTGCACTCAACCCCTCGCGTAGCCGAATGTCCCATTGTGCCCCGCAGGTACCGAGGCCGGTGCTCAGCTTCCGTGCGGACCGGCGCCCTGTTGCGCAAGGCTCAGCAAGCGGCGGCGCTGGTCTTCGCTGGTGGCGACGTCGATCACCGTCCAGGCCATGGCCAGCGCGGCATCGAGCACCGCGCGGTCGCCGGTGGGCTCGGCACACCAGGCGGCGAACTCGGGCTGGTGGTTGACGGCGGCGCCGCAGTCCAGGCCGATGCTCGGGTGGATGGCCGGCATGGCCAGTGACACGTTCGCCATGTCCGTTGAGCCAGGGCCGGTCGACGCCTCAAGCGGGAACCGGCGGCCGAGCGTCTCGGCGTTGGCCCGGTAGAACGTCTCCAGCTCGCCGTCGCTGTCGAATTCGGAGTACGGCGGCGACTCCGGCTCGATGGAAAGCTCGCAACCGGTGGCGAGCGCCCCCGCCTCGAAGCACAGCTCCACGCGCCGCTGCAGGTCCGCCAGGTCAGCAAGGGTTGCGCTGCGCACGTAAAAGCGGCCTTCGGTGAGCCCGGGGACCACGTTCGGTGCCTCGCCTCCCCTGGTGATGACGCCGTGGATGCGGCTGGCCGGGTCGATGTGCTGCCGGAGCAGCCCGATCGCCACCTGCGCGACCGTGAAGGCGTCGGCCGCGTTCACGCCGCGCTCCGGTGCGGCCGAGGCGTGCGCGGTCTTGCCGGTGTACCGGACCCGCAGGTGGGCGACCGCCAGCGTGCGCGCGGTCAGCTGCTCTTCCGGCGCGGGGTGGACCATCATCGCGGCGTGCACGCCATCGAACACGCCGCGATCCAGCATCAAGATCTTGCCGCCGCCGCCCTCCTCAGCGGGTGTGCCGAACACCTTGACCGTGATGCCAAGATCATCTGCCAGCGGCGCGAGCAGCCGGCCAGCGGTGACCGCCGCGGCGGCGATGATGTTGTGCCCGCACGCATGGCCTATCTCGGGCAGCGCGTCGTACTCGGCGAACAGGCCGATCGTCAGGTCCCCGCTGCCCGTGGTCGCGGCCAGCGCGGTGGGCAGGCCGGCGACTCCGGTCGTCACGCTGAACCCGGCACGGGACAGCGCCTCGGTCACCCACTGGCTGGCGCTGTGCTCGGCGAACCCGAGTTCCGGCTGGCCGTGAATGCGGTGGCTCAGGGCTATCGCGTCCGGCTCGATCCGCTCCAGGTGCCGCGCGACGGCTTCCTTGACGTCCATGCCGGTCCCTTCAGCCGAGGTGTCCGCGTACCAGCAGGCCGTCCTTGTAGACCGCCCGGATGTTCTGCTTCAGCGTGGCCAGGTCGAACGGGTCCCCGGCGACAACCACCACGTCGGCGCGCTTGCCCGGGCTCAGCGAGCCCGTCTGGTCGCCGAGGCCGAGCAGCTCCGCGGCCGAACTGGTCGTGGCTACCAGGACATCGGAAGGCGCCATGCCGCAAGCCGCCATCAGCGCAAGTTCCTCGAGGTTGCCGCCGTGCGGGCCGACCCCGCTGTCGGTGCCCATCGCCACCCGCACCCCGGCCGCGACCGCCCTGGCGAACGAGGCCCGGTGGTCCTCGATCACCTCCTGGGCCTTGGCCACCATGCTTTCCGGCAGCTGCGCGCCGTTCTTCACCGCGTCGAGCACCGCGACGGGGGCGACCAGCGTCGGCACCAGCCACGTGCCCGCCGCGAGCATCATGTCGATGGCCTCGTCGTCGAGGTAGATGCCGTGCTCGATGGAGCGGATGCCGGCCCGCACTGCGTTCTTTATCCCGTCGGTCGCCTGGGCGTGCGCCATCACCGGCAGGCCCGCCGCCCGCGCCTCTGCCATCAGCACCGCCAGCTCGTCCTCGCGGAAGTGCGCGTGCCGCGGGCTGTCCCTGGGGGACAGCACGCCGCCCGAGGTGCACACCTTGATGACGTTCGCCCCGGCCCGGATGATCTCGCGAACCTTCTTCCGCATCTCCTCCGGGCCGTCGACGATACCCGCCGGACGGCCGGGATGCGGGACGTTGAAGGAGGTCGAGGCGCCCGACGGCAGCCAGCCGTCGCCGTGTCCCGCGGTCTGGCTGAGCACGGTGACGGCGATGCGCATCCGCGGTCCGTCGATCAGCCCGTCGTCTACCGCCCGCTGGATACCGAGATCCGCGCCGCCGGCGTCGCGCACCGTCGTGATGCCGCAGTCCAGGGTCGCCGCCAGGTTCCGGGCCGCCTCGTAGAACTGATAAGAGAACGGCCGCTGGAGCCGGCGCAGCAGGTCCACCCCCGAGCTGGTGACGTGCACATGGCAGTCGAATAGGCCGGGCAGCAGGGTCATCCCGGTGACGTCGACCTGCTCGTCCCCGTCCAGGCCAGCGCCGGCGCCGCTGCCGGTGCCCACTTCGACGATCCGCCCGTCCTCGATCAGCAGGTCGCCGTCGGCGACCGGGCTGCCGGTGCCGTCGAAGATCCGCCCGCCGTGCAGAACCGTCCTGCTCATCTGTCATCCCTTCTCGACTCGTGCTCAAGCGATACGCCCGCGGCCCGCCGGAACAGCAGCTGGGCAGCACGGATGAAGCGACCCTCATCGTCCGGCGCCGACCGCGGCTGACCCTGGAAGCCCGCATCGAAGCCGTGGGTGCTTGCCCAGCACAGTACCGCCGTGGCCTCGGGGTCCTCGACGTCGAAGACGCCGGCCGCGGTGCCGCCGGCGAACAGGTCGCGGATCGCGTGCAGCGTGAGCTCATGGGCGGGCCGGTGGCTGTCCGACACATGGCTGCCGTGATGGAACAGGACCTCGTGCAAGTCATGCCGTTCGGTATAACTGTCGAACATCGCCCGGACACAGGCGTCGAGCTTGCCGGGCCAGTCCGAGATCGCGTCGGTGGCCGCGCGGATCCGCGCGGCGAGCTCGATCGAGAACTGATCCTGAAGCGCGACCAGCAACTCGTCCTTGGAGCGGAAGTACAGATAGAACAGTCCCTTCGAGACCCCGGCGCGGCTGGTGATGTCGTCCAGCGACGTCGCCGCCACCCCCTGGGAAAGGAACAGCTCCTTGCTCGCCTTGAGCAAGTCGGCGCGCCGCTGTTCGGCCGGCTTGGTCCGGGTCATCGCCGCAGGCTCCCATGACTAAACTCATATTGACTGACCGTCAGTCAGTTACCTAGCCTAGCTCACTATGGGGCGGACTACCCGGATTACCCGGATCAATCGGATTACCCGCATCGGCAGGCATCTGGCCATGGACCTGACGCCGCTGCGGAGATCGCGCGACCTGCGCTGTCTGGTTGCCGGGCAACTCCTGTCCACGCTGGGCAGCCAGCTCACCACGGTCGCGGTGCCGTTCCAGGTCTACGCGCTGACGCGCTCATCGCTGGATGTCGGGCTGGTGTCGCTGGCGCAGGTGGTGCCGCTGATCGCGGGAGGGCTGCTGGGTGGAGCGCTCGCCGACGCCGTGGACCGCCGCCGGATGCTCATGCTCGCGCAAGCGCTCATGGCCCTGTGCAGCGTCGGGCTGGCGATCAACGCCGACACGGGTCCGGTCCTGTGGCCGCTTTACGTCGCACCCGCGGTGGCCGCCGGCTTCGCCGCCGCGACCGAGTCGGCGCTGTCCGCCATGCTCCCGAACCTCGTCCGTCGCTCCGAAGTGGCCGCGGTCAACGCCATGTTCCAGGCGCTGTTCCAGCTTGGCATCGTGATCGGCCCGGCCGTCGCCGGCCTGCTGCTCGCCGGGGCCGGGGTCCGCTTCGTCTACTGGATGGACGTGGCCACGCTCGGCGCCGGCATCGTGGCGGCGTTCCTGATCACCCCGCAGCCCCGGACGAGCGGTACCACCCACCCGCCCGGTCTCCGCTCGATCATCGAGGGTCTCGGCTACCTGAGGGGCCGGCAGGTCATCCAGGGCGCCTTCTTGATCGACGTCAATGCCATGGTGTTCGGCATGCCGCGCGCGGTGTTCCCCGCGCTCGCCAGCACGGTGTTCGGCGGCGGGGCCAGGACGCTCGGGCTGCTGTACGCCGCTCCCGGTGCCGGTGCGCTGCTCGGCGCGATCACCACCGGGTGGGTCGGCCGCGTGCAGCGGCAGGGCCGCGCGGTGATCCTCGCGGTCCTGGTCTGGGGCGCTGCGATCGCCTGCTTCGGGCTGACCCGCTGGCTGCCCGCCGCGCTCGCGCTGCTGGCCGTCGCCGGATGCGCCGACGTGATCTCGGCGGTATTCCGCAGCACGATCATCCAGCTCACTGTGCCCGACGCGCTGCGCGGCAGGCTGATGGGCCTGCAGATGGCGGTCGTCACCGGCGGGCCGCGGATCGGGGACGCGGAGACTGGCGGCGTGGCCGCCGCGTTCGGCCCTCTGACGTCCGTGGTCTCCGGCGGGCTGGCCTGCATCGCCGGGGCGCTGGTCCTGGCGCGGCTGCTGCCCGAGTTCACCCGCCAGCGAACCCAGGCGATGCCGGACGACGCGGGTCAGATGGCCCGTTCCCTGCCCGCCCAGTAGGGGTCGCGCAGGGCACGCTTGAGCACCTTGCCGGTCGCGTTGCGCGGCATGTCCGTCACGAACTCCACCGACGTCGGGCACTGATAGTGCGCGAGGCGCTCCCGGCAGAACGCGATCACCTCGGCAGCCGTGAGCGCGTCAGCAGGCGCGGCGACGACGATCGCCTTGACCGCCTCGCCCCACTGCTCGTCGGGCACGCCGATGACCGCGCACTCGGCCACGCCCGGGCAGGCGCTGAGCACGCTCTCCACCTCGGGGCCGTACACGTTCTCGCCACCGGTGATGATCATGTCCTTGAGCCGGTCGAGGATGTACACGTAGCCGTCGGCGTCCACCCGGCCGATGTCTCCGGTGCGCAGCCAGCCGTCGGACCCGAGCACCTCCGCGGTGGCCTCCGGCCGGTGCAGGTAGCCGGCCATCACCTGCGCCGTGCGGATCCAGATCTCGCCGACCTCCCCCGGCGGCACGTCGGTCAGCCCGACGGGATCGACGACCCGGACCTCGACCCCGGGCACCGCGCGTCCGGCCGACGCCAGTCGTTCGGGGTGACTTTCGTCGCGATGCTCCGCGGGGGTGAGCATGGTGACCGCGCCGGACAGTTCGGTCATCCCGTAGACCTGCACGAGCCCGCTGTCCGGGAACGCCGCCAACGCCGCCCGCAGCATCGGCAGTGGCATCGGCGAGGCGCCGTACGCGATGGTCCGCAGCCCGCCGAACGCGGCGATGGCCTGCTCTCCGGCACTCAGCACGCCGGCGATCACCGCCGGCACGACGAACGCGTGGTGAGCACCGCGCGCGATCGCGCCGAACAGCGCCGCGGGCGTCGCCTCGCGCAGCAGGATCGTGTGCGCGCCGGCCAGGATGCCACTCAGCGCGTAACACGACCCGCCCACGTGGAACAGCGGCATCGCGACGAGGTTGCCGTCACCCGGAGACATCGCGAAAACGCTGTTGGTCGCCACGCTGTGCGAGGTGATGCCGCGGTGGGTGAGCTGTGCACCCTTGGGCCGGCCGGTGGTACCCGAGGTGTACATGACCAGGCAGGCATCGTCTGGCTTGGCGAGTTCGTCCGCGACCGGCGTCCCGCCGGCGAGGAACTTCTCGTACTCGTCCTCGATGACGACGCGCCGCGGCACCAGGGTGCCGGCCAGTTCGGTGAACTGCGCGCCGTGGAACAGCATGACCGGCCGGGAGTCCTCAAGGACGTAGCGGACCTGGTCCGGGCTGGACCGGAAGTTCAGCACGGCGACCGCGGCGCCGAACGAGGACGCGGCGAGCGTCAGCTCGACGGTGGCGAGGTGGTTGAGGTCGAGGACCGCCAGCCGGTCGCCGGGCCGCACCCCGCTGGAGCGCAGCGCGCCGGTCAGGGCCAGAATCCGCTCGCGCCACTGAGCCCAGTTGAAGCTCTGCTCGCCGAACGTCATCGCGGGCGCGTACGGCCGCTGCTCAGCCCACTGGTCGAGCCGATCACGAAGCAGCATGTGCTTAGCCCTTCCGGTTTGCCGCGGGGGCCCGGGGGGACGGCTCCCCCCGGTTTGCCGCGGGGGTCCGGGGGGACGGCTCCCCCCGGTTGACCGCGGGGGTCCGGGGGGACGGCTCCCCCCGGTTAAGAAACGCATCGAAGTGGGCCCGCGCGACCGGCGAGGCGAACAGCCGTGCGGACAGGTCACCCATGGCGGTCCCGTCAGAATCCAGGGCCGCGAGCCGGTCCCGCGTGGTCAGCGGCCGGGTCTCCCGCAGGCCTTGCCGGTCGGCCCGGCGCAGACCGTCGAGCACGGGCGCCACGTCATCTCCGACAGCGGTGATCAAGCCGATCTCCGCGGCCACGTCGGCGGCGAAGGTCTCGCCGGTGAGGAAGTACCGCGATATACCCCGGGCGGTGAGCAAGGACCGCAGCGGCAGCGAGATCACCGCGGGCGCCAGCCCGAGCCGGACCTCGGTGAACGCGAACGTCGAGCGAGCCGAGGCCAGCACGACGTCGCACGCGCCGAGCACCCCGAGGCCGCCCGCCCGCACCGCGCCGTCCACCCGGGCGACGACCGGGATCGGCAGCGTCAGCACCTGCCGGAACAGCGAAAGCATGTCCGCGGTCCCAGAACCAGGGCCAAGACCAGAACCATGACCGGAACGCATCTCGCTCAGGTCGGCGCCGCTGCAGAACGCGGGACCGGTGTGCGTGAGCAGCACGGCGTGGGCGGTTTCGTCAAGACCCGCCGCATCCAGCGCGGCACGCAACTGCGCGACCAGGACCCGGGACAGTGCGTTCCGGTTCGCCGGCGAGTCGAGCGTGACGGTCACGACGCGGTCGGACGATTCGTAGCGAACGAGATCTGGCATCAGTACGACTTTGGCAGGCCGAGCGAATGCTGGGCGACGAAGTTCAGGATCATTTCCCGGCTGACCGGCGCGACGCGGGCGACCCGGGCCGCGCCGAGCAGCATGGCCAGGCCGTAGCCGGCCGCGAGCCCGTTGCCGCCGTGGCACTGAATGGCCTGGTCCAGCGCGCGGATGCTGGCCTCCGCCGCGGCGTACTTGGCCATGTTGGCTGCCTCACCCGCCGCCTTGTCCGAACCCTCGTCGTACAGCGTGGCGGCCTTGGCGAGCATGAGCCGGCTGAGCTCCACCTCGATGTGGCACTGGGCGAGCGGATGGGCCAGGCCCTGGTGGGCGCCGATCGGCACCCCCCACACCTCACGTTCCAGCAGGTAGCGCCGTGCCTTGCCGATCGCGAACCGGCCGGTACCCGCGGCGAGCGCGGCACCCATTATCCGCTCCGGGTTGAGGCCGGCGAACAGTGCCTCCAGCGGCGCGTCGTCCCCGCCGACCAGCGCCCCCGCGGGCAGCCGGACGTCGTCGAAGAACAGCTGGCACTGCCGTTCGCTCTCCACGATGTCCATCTCGATCGGCTGATAGGTGAACCCCGCGGTCTCCCGCGGCAGCAGGAACATGGCGGGGCGCAGCCGCTGCTGGCCAACGGCGATCCGGCCGACCACCAGCACCGCGTCCGCGTTGGTCACCCCGGTCACGAACGTCTTCTGCCCGCTCAGGATCCAGTCCGAGCCGTCCCGGCGGGCCACCGTCGACAACCGGTGCGAGTTGCTCCCCGCATCCGGCTCGGTGATGCCGAACGCAACGACCGTGTCACCCGAAGCGATGCCCGGCAGCCAGTCGCGTCGCTGCTCCAGAGTCCCGTAGCGGGCGAGCACCGTGCCCACGATGGCCGGCGAGACGACCATCATGATCAGCGGCGCGCCCTCGGCGCTGGCCTCCTCGAGCACGAGCGCGAGTTCGTAGATGCCGGCGCCACCGCCGCCGTACTCCTCGGGCAGGTTGACGCCGAGGAACCCGGCCGCGCCCATCTCCTGCCACAGTTCGGTCAGCGGCACGCCGCGCCGGGCGTGCTCGGTGACGTAGTCGATGCCGAACTTCTTCGCCACCTGCCGCACCGATTCGCGCAGCGCCTGCCGTTCCGCCGATTCGGTAAAGCTCATTGGATCACCACCAGTGTCACGCCGACGTCAACCGTGCCGCCGGCCTCGACGGGAAGCGACTCGACCCGGCCGGCCCGGTCGGCGCGCACCACGTGCTGCATCTTCATCGCCTCGATGACCAGCAGTTCCTGACCGGCCTCGACGACGTCGCCGACGGCGACGCGCAGCGCGGTGATCGTGCCGGGCAGCGGCGCGCGCAGCGATCCCGCCGCGGCGGGATCGGCCGGCTCGGCGAACCGGGGGATCTCGGTGAACACGACGGACCCGGCGTCGCCGTCCACGAACACCCGGTCGTCGCCCGGGTACCGCGCGACGTGCCACCGCCGCAGCACGCCGTCGGCCTCCAGCAGCACCAGGTCCGGCGTCGCCGACAGCACGGCCGCGCCCTCGACGCGCACGCCGTCCCGTCCGAACCGGTACTCGACCGCGTGCTCGCCGCCCGGCCCGGCAAGAACCGTCCGCTGCGGGCTGGCGGGCCCGTTCCGCCAGCCACTCGGCACCTCGCGCAGCACGCCGGCGACGGCCCGCCGCCGCGCCGCGTCCGCCAGCGCGGCCGCGATCGCCGCCAGCCGCTCGTCCTCAGGACTCAGCAGCGGCCCGGTCAGGTCGTGACGCTCCAGGAACCCTGTGTCTGTGGCACCATCCCCGAACTCGGGCGACCGCAGCACGCGGACGAGCAGGTCACGGTTGGTGAGCGGCCCGTGGATCCGGGCGCGTGTCAAAGTGCGCGCCAGCACCGCGGCGGCCTCGGCACGCGTCGGCGCCCACGCGATCACCTTGGCCAGCATCGGGTCGTAGTGCACCCCGATCACGGCACCGTCCTCGACCCCGGCGTCCAGCCGGGTACCGCGCGCCGTGACGTCGAGCACCGGCGCGGCGAACGAGGGCTGACTGGCCGCAATCTCGAACCTGTACAGCACACCGGTCGACGGCCGCCAGTCCGCCGCCGGGTCCTCCGCGTACAGCCGCGCCTCGACCGCGGCGCCCCGGGTCGCCGGCGCCGACGTCGGCAGCCGCCCGCCGGAAGCGACGAGCAACTGCGATTCGACCAGGTCGAGCCCGGTCACGCACTCGGTCACCGGATGCTCGACCTGGAGGCGGGTGTTCATTTCCAGGAACCAGAACCGCCCGTCGGGCACCGCCAGGAACTCCACCGTGCCCGCGCCCCTGTAGCCGACCGCACGCGCGATCGCGGCCGAGGCCGCAGCCAGCCGATCCCGCAGCCCGGCCGTTCGCGAGACCAGCGGCGACGGCGACTCCTCGGCGACCTTCTGATGCCGCCGCTGGATCGAGCACTCCCGCTCGCCGAGCGCCAGCACCGTCCCGTGCACGTCCGCCATCACCTGCACCTCGACGTGGTGCCCGCGCTCGACGTAGGGCTCGATAAAAACAGCTGAATTACCGAACGAAGCTTCTGCTTCGGACTCGGCAACCTTGATCTCACCAGCGAGGTCGGCGAGAACGCGGACGATGCGCATGCCCCGCCCGCCGCCGCCGGCCGACGCCTTGACGAGCACGGGCAGGTCGGCCTCGGTGACGGCGTCCGGTTCCAGCGAACTGAGCACCGGCACGCCGGCCGCCGTGGCCAGCCGCTTCGCCTCGATCTTGTCGCCCATCAGGTCGATGGCCTCCGGGGAGGGCCCGATCCAGGTCAGGCCGGCGTCCAGCACCGCGCGGGCGAACCCGGCGTTCTCGGACAGGAAGCCGTAGCCGGGATGCACCGCGTCGGCGCCGGCCCGCAACGCGGCCGCCACCAGCAGGTCCGCCCGCAGATAGGTGTCCGCGGCGGCGGCCCCAGGCAGCCGGATCGCGGTGCCGGCCTCGTGGACGTGCGGGGCGTCCAGGTCGGGGTCGGCGCAGACGGCCACCGTGTCCAGCCCCAGCCGGTGGCAGGTGGCGATCACCCGCCGCGCGATCTCGCCGCGATTCGCGATAAGTATCCTGCTTATTTGTGACCTCGCGGGCGGGGCGCTTTGAGGCGTCGCCTTCCCTCCTCGCTCGTCGCTGCGCTCCTCGCTCGTCGGTCCAGGCAACGCCGCGCCCCTGGCTTCGGTCACCGGAACACCCCGAACCTGGCCGGGGCGGGCTCGGGGGCGTTGGCGATGACGGACAGGCACAGGCCGAGCACGGTGCGGGTGTCGCGGGGGTCGATGACGCCGTCGTCGTAGACGCGGCCGGACAGGAACATGGGCAGCGACTCCTCGTCGATCTGCCGCTCGACGGCGGCGCGCATCGCGGCGTCCGCGTCCTCGTCGAAGGCGCGGCCCGCGGCCTCCGCCGCGGCGCGCGACACGATCGACAGCACGCCGGCGAGCTGCTGCGACCCCATCACCGCCGAGCGCGCGGAAGGCCACGCGAACAGGAACCTGGGGTCGAACGCCCGCCCGCACATGCCGTAGTTACCGGCGCCGTACGAGGCGCCCATCAGCACGGTCAGGTGCGGTACCGACGAGTTCGCCACCGCGTTGATCATCAGCGAGCCGTGCTTGATGATGCCGCCCTGTTCGTATTCGGCGCCGACCATGTACCCGGTCGTGTTGTGCAGGAACAGCAGCGGCGTCCGGGAAGCGTTGGCCAGCTGGATGAACTGCGCCGCCTTCTGCGACTCGGCGGAGAACAGCACGCCGCGGGCGTTGGCGAGCACGCCGACCGGGTAGCCGTGCAGCCGCGCCCAGCCGGTGACCAGGCTCGTTCCGTACAGCGGCTTGAACTCGTCGAAGTCGCTGTCGTCGACGATGCGGGCGAGCACCTCGCGCGGGTCGAACGGCTGCTTCAGGTCGGCCGGCACGATGCCGAGCAGCTCATCCTCGTCGTATCGGGGCGGCAGGGCCGCAAAAGCCGGATGACCGGCCTTGCGGTGGTTGAGCCGCGCCACGATCCGACGGCCGAGCCGGATCGCGTCCACCTCGTCGGTCGCGTAGTAGTCGGCGAGCCCGGACACGCGGGCGTGCATGTCCGCGCCGCCCAGCGACTCGTCGTCCGCGACCTCGCCGGTGGCCATCTTGACCAGCGGCGGGCCAGCCAGGAAGACCTTGGACCGTTCTTTGATCATGACGACGTGGTCGCTCATCCCGGGGACGTACGCACCCCCCGCGGTGGAGTTCCCGAAGACCAGCGCGACGGTCGGAATGCCCTCGGCGGACAGCCGGGTCAGGTCGCGGAACAGCCTGCCGCCGGGGATGAAGATCTCCTTCTGCGTGGGCAGGTCCGCGCCGCCGGACTCCACCAGCGAGATCAGCGGCAGCCGGTTCTCCCGCGCGATGTCGTGCGCGCGGAAGCTCTTCCGCACCGTCCACGGGTTGCTGGCGCCGCCGCGCACCGTCGGATCGTTCGCGGAGATCAGGCATTCGACGCCCTCGACGACGCCGATGCCGGTGACCAGGCTGGCCCCGAGCGGGTACTCGGTGCCCCAGGCCGCCAGCGGGGACAGCTCGAGGAACGGCGCGTCCCGGTCGAGCAGCAGCTCGATCCGCTCGCGCGGCAACAGCTTGCCCCGGGCCCGGTGCCGGGCCAGCGCCTTCGGCCCGCCCACCACGGGGAGCTTGGCGTACTCGGCGTCCAGCTCGGCCAGCCTGCCAAGCATGACCTCCCGGTTCGCCCGCGCGTCCGGCGCGGCAGGATCGAAAGCGGAGCAGAGCGTGCTCAAAGCAGTTCCTCGGGGATGTCGGCGAACCGGCTGCGGAGAAGTTCGCCGAGGGCCTTGGCTTGCGGGTCGAAGCGCGCGTGGTAGGCGACGCCTTCGCCGAGCAGGCCGCGGACCACGACGTTGACCGCGCGGAGGTTCGGCAGGAGGTGGCGTTCCAGGTCGAGGCCGGCGGTCTCCGGGAGCAGTTCGCGCACCCGGTCTAGCGTGAGGAACTCCGCGAGCCAGGGCCACGCGCGGTCCTCGGCCACCCAGACGCCGAGGTTGGCATCGCCGCCCTTGTCCCCGCTGCGCGCGGCGATCACCCGGCCCAGAGGTGAGCGGCGGGTACCGCCTCGTCGTTCCGGGATAAAAGCCGGCTCGGGCACCGGGGCCAGCGCCTGAGCGGCGGGAACCGCGCGCGGCGAGTGGCGCAGCTCGATCCGGCGGCCGTCGGGCAGCACGGCGATGTGCGGGACCTCGCCGGCGGGCACATACGCCGGCCGGAACACGCCGTACGGCGCGGCGGCGCCGGGCGGCGCGGTGAGGTGGAATCCCGGGTAGCTGCCCAGGGCGATGTGCACCGCCGCGTCGGAGAAGCGGCGGCCGACGACGTCCGGGTCCGCGTCGCGGGCCACGCAGTGCAGCAGGGCGCTCGCCGTCTCGGTCGTGCTGGCGTCCTCGTGGTCGGTGCGGGCCAGCGTCCAGGTGTGGTCACCGGGCAGCTGGCGCTTGACCAGCTCGGCCTTCGCCTCAATGTCGAGGCCGGTGAGCACGAACGTGACCTCGTTGCGGTAGCCGCCGAGCGCGGTGACGCCGACCTTGAGTGTGTCCGGCGGCGGCTCGCCGCGGACGCTGGTGATGCGCACCCGGTCGGTTCCGTCCGGTTCGAGCTCGATGGAGTCGAGCCGGAGCACCGCGTCCGGGCCGGCGTAGCGGGCGCCGGTCACCTCGTAGAGGAGCTGGGCGGTGACCGTGCCGGTCGTCACCGCGCCGCCGGTGCTGTCCGGCTTGGTGATCACGGACGAGCCGTCGGCGTGCACCTCGGCCACCGGGAAGCCAGGGTGGTCGAGGTCCTTGATCGTGCGGAAGAACGCGTAGTTGCCGCCGGTCGCCTGGGTGCCGCACTCGATGACGTGCCCGGCGGCCATGGCGCCGGCGATCTCGTCGAGGTCGCCAGGTCCCCAGCCGTAGTGGGCCGCGGCGGCCCCGACGACGAGGGACGCGTCGGTGACCCGGCCGGTGATCACCACGTCGGCTCCGGCCTTGAGGCACTCCGCGATGCCGAACGCGCCCAGGTATGCGTTCGCGGCGAGCGGCTTGCCCAAGCCGAATTCGGCGGCGCGGCGGGTCAGGTCGTCGCCCTCGACGTATCCGATCTTGACGGGCCGCGGGCTGAATTCACGGAGCCGGGCGGCGAGGCCGGCGGGGTTGAGGCCACCGGCGTTGACCACCAGTTTGACGCCGCGCCCGACGGCGAGTTCGGCGCAGTCCGCGAACTGGGCGACGAACGTGCGGGCGTAGCCGAGCGACCGGTCCTTGGCCTTGTCGCGGGCGAGGATGAGCATGGTCAGCTCGGCCAGGTAGTCGCCGGTGATGACGTCGGCAGCGCCGGCCTCGAGCAGCTCGCGGAACGCTTCCGGGCGGTCGCCGTAGAAGCCGGA
>DASRFJ010000028.1:0-33803 GCA_035651595.1 Streptosporangiaceae bacterium
CGGCAGCAGCCCGATCCCGACCGTCAGGCGGCTGGTCGTGGCCAGCATGGCGGTGGCGGTGGCGATGCCGCTCTCCTTGAAGCAGTCCTCCCACACCCACAGGTGCGTCATCCCGGCCGCCTCGGCGGCGCCGGCCACCGCGCGGATCCGCTCCGGCGGCTGGCTGGGCGGGAAGATAGCCGACAGCGTGACCACGCGGCCTCCTCAGCCGTTCGCAGGCCGCGGCTCGCGCCAGCGGCTGGTGATGGGCAGCCGCCGGTCGCGGCCGAAGTTCTTCTGGCTGATCTTCGGGCCCGGCGGGTACTGGCGGCGCTTGTATTCGGCCAGGTCGACGAGGCGGATCACGCGCTCCACCAGCGCGGGGTCGTGTCCGGCGGCGATCAGCTCCGCCGAGCCCATGTCGCGCTCGACGTAGTCGTCGAGCAGGGCGTCGAGGATTTCGTACGGCGGCAGGGAGTCGGTGTCCACCTGACCGGGCGCCAGCTCCGCGCTCGGCGGCTTGGTGATGGAGTTCTCCGGTATCGGCGGCGTCGCCCCGTTGCGTTCGGCCTCCTCGTTCCGCCAGCGGGACAACTCCCACACCAGGGTCTTCGGCACGTCCTTGATCGGCGCGAAGCCGCCGGCCGAATCGCCGTAGAGCGTCGAGTACCCGGTCGCCAGTTCGCTCTTGTTGCCGGTCGTCAGCACGAGGTGGCCGGCCGCGTTGGACAGCGACATCAAGATCATGCCGCGCACGCGCGCCTGGAGGTTCTCGGCCGGCAGGCCGGATGCGGGAAAGCCGGCCGGCTCCAGTTCGGTGGTGAACGCGTCGACCATCGGCTTGATCGGCATCGTGACGGCCTGCAAGCCCTGGCGCTTGACCAGGTCCTCGGCGTCCGAGACCGAGTGGTCGGAGGAGTAGCGGCTCGGCATCAGCACCACGTGGACGTTCGCTGGACCGATCGCGTCGGCCGCGATCGTCGCGGTCAGCGCGGAGTCGATGCCACCCGACAGCCCGAGGATGACGGACCGGAAACCGTTCTTCGTGACATAGTCCCTGACCCCCGTGACGAGGGCCGCGTAGACCTCGGCCGGGTCAGACAGACGAGGCCACAGCGTTTCGGCCGGCTGATCCGCGACAGCGGGAAGGTTCGCGGCAGGCAAGGTCACGGGCTTGATGGTGATCGTCGTGCCGTCGCCCGCGTCGACCGGCAATCCGTCGGGCAACTGGCCGGTGGCCGGCCGCAGCGACAGGTCGGCGACGACCAGCGCCTCCTCGAACTGCGGCCCGCGGGCCAGCAGGTCGCCGTCGGCGGAGACCAGGATCGAGTCACCGTCGAAGACCAGCTCGTCCTGGCCGCCGATCAGGTTCGCGTAGGCCAGCGCCGCGCCCGCTTCGCGCGCCCGGCGGACGCACAGGTCGAGGCGCACGTCGTCCTTGCCGCGCTCGTACGGGGAAGCGTTCGGCACCACGAGCAGGCTCGCGCCCGCCTGCCGGGTCACCGCCACGGGGCCGCCATCCTGCCAGAGGTCCTCGCAGATGGCGATCGCCACGTCGACCGCTTCGCCGTCGTTCACCGGCAGGCGGAACACCGGCAGTGTGTCGCCTGGCACGAAGTAACGGAATTCGTCGAACACCCCGTAGTTAGGCAGATGATGCTTAGCCGAGGTAACGGCCACCTCGCCGGCGTACAGCAGCGCCGCCGCGTCCAGCGGCGCCCCCGCGGGCAGCCCGGTGCGGGGCGCGAGATCGGCCCGCCGGTCCAGGTAGCCGGCGACCACCGCCAGGCCGCCGAGGCCGTCGGCCGCGAGCCGGTCGGCGACCGCGCGCAGGGTGGCGATGGACGCGTTCACGAACGAGGCGCGCAGCGCGAGATCCTCGACCGGGTAGCCGGTGAGCATCATCTCCGGGAAGACCACCACGCGGGCGCCGTGCGCGGCGGCCCGGCGGGTCCACTCGACGATCAGGTCCGCGTTCCCGTCAAGATCGCCGACCGTGGCGTTGACCTGGGCAAGCGCAATCCGCAGCGTAGTCACGCTTCCAGCCTACGGCCCACGTTGATCAACGTTGCGGGTAGAACGCGGTTATCGTGGCCACGAGCGACTCAGGGTCGTCTATCCAGGGGTAATGGCCCGCGGCGGGCTGCACGACTACCTCGGCGCGGGGGAACAGGGCGGCGTACTCGGCGGCGCGCTTAGGCGGGAGCGCCGCGTCGTACTCGCCCGCGACGATGAGGACGGGTACCTCAAGACGGGCGATCGCGGCCCGGACCGCGTCGGTGCCGGTCGCGTCCGCCGCGTAGAACATGCGCCGGGCCGTCGCGTTCCGCCCGGCCTCCAGCCGCTCGTTATGGGTCCGGGCGGCGGAATCCCACCGGCCATACATGAACGGGGTGATCGCCGCCCAATCGGAGTCGGCCCGCTGGCCCGCCGCGATCCGCTCGTACGCGGCGAACGCCTGCGGAAACCAGGGCTCTCCGCGTCGGAGTTCGGCCAGCTCGCGGCGGTCCTGATCGGCGATCTCCAGGTCGACCGCCCGCGGACTGGGGTTGAGCAGCAGCAGACTGCTCACGTTGCCGGGGTGGCGGGCCGCGTACCGCACGGCGAGCGACGCGCCGGCCGAGTGCGCGACGATGTCGAGCCGGTCCAGCCCAAGGTGCACGCGCAGCGCCTCGACGTCCTCGACCTGCCGGCCGCGTTGGTAGGTCGCCGGGTCCGCCGGGACGGCCGAGTCCCCGGTGCCGCGCAGGTCCAGCAGCACCAGCTCGCAATGGGCGGATAGCCCGCCTAGGTCGCCCAGGTAGGCCGAGGCCAGCATCGGGCCGCCGGGCAGGCAGATCAGCGGACGGCCCGCACCGGCCAGATGGTAGGCAAGCCGCGTGCCGTCAGCGCTCTCGAAGGTGCCCGTGCTCTCGAAAGTGCCCATGCGGCGATCGTATGCGGGTCAGCGTGGGTCCATATCCTAAAGTGATAGCCGTGGACAGGCAGGAAGAATTCGTGCTGCGCACGCTGGAAGAGCGGGACATCCGCTTTGTCCGGCTCTGGTTTACCGACGTGCTCGGCTCGCTGAAATCGATCGCGGTCGCCCCGGCCGAACTGGAGGGGGCATTCGCCGACGGCATCGGCTTCGACGGCTCCGCTATCGAGGGGTTCGCGCGGGTGTATGAGGCCGATATGATCCTTCGGCCTGACCCGTCGACGTTCCAGCTGCTGCCGTGGCGCGGCGAGTATCCGGGGGTGGCCCGGATGTTCTGCGACATCCTGCTGCCGGACGGCTCGCCGTCGTACGCTGACCCGCGCTGGGTGCTGAAGCGGAACCTGGCGCGCGCCGCCGAGCTGGGTTTTACCTTCTACGCCCACCCGGAAATCGAGTTCTTCCTGCTGAAGGAGCGGCCGGCTCCCGGCCAGAGGCCGGAGCCCATCGACAGCGGCGGCTATTACGACCACACGCCCCATTCGATCGCCCACGACTTCCGCCGCCAGTCGATCACGATGCTCGAGCAGATGGGCATTTCGGTCGAGTACAGCCACCACGAGGGCGCGCCCGGGCAGCAGGAGATCGACCTGCGCTACGCCGACGCGCTCACCACGGCCGACAACATCATGGCGTTCCGGCTGGTCATGAAAGAAGTGGCGATCGAGCAGGACGTGTACGCGACGTTCATGCCGAAGCCGTTCACCGACCATCCCGGGTCCGGGATGCACACGCACGTGTCCCTGTTCGAGGGCGACCGCAACGCGTTCTACGAGGCGGGGGCCGAATTCCAGCTGTCCAAGACGGCGCGCGCGTTCATCGCCGGGTTGCTGCGGCACGCACCGGAGATCACCGCGGTGTGCAACCAGTGGGTGAACTCCTACAAGCGGCTGTGGGGTGCGGCGGAGCGGACGGCGGGGGCCGGGGGTGAGGCACCGGCGTACGTGTGCTGGGGGCACAACAACCGGTCAGCGCTGGTCCGGGTGCCGATGTACAAGCCGCAGAAGGGCAACTCGACCCGGGTCGAGTTCCGGTCGGTGGACGCCGCGTGCAACCCGTACCTGGCGTTCGCGGTGATCCTCGCCGCGGGATTGCGGGGGATCACCGAGGATTACCCGCTGCCGGACGGTGCCGAGGACGACGTGTGGGCGCTGACCTCGGCCGAACGCCGGGCGATGGGGATCCAGCCGCTGCCGGAGGACCTGGACGCGGCGATCCACGTCATGCAGGACAGCGAGCTCGTCGCGGAGACGCTGGGGGAGCACGTGTTCGACTTCTTCCTGCGGAACAAGCGGGAAGAGTGGCAGGAGTACCGCCGCCAGGTCACCGAGTACGAACTCGGCCGCTACCTGCCCATGCTGTAGTCTGCCGCGACGCCGGTGGCGACCGTGATCCCGCCGGTGCCGGTGCTCGCGGTGATCGAGTGCCTCGAGGACTGGTCTCTCGGACAGGAGTAGCCCAGGGTCAGCGTCGACCCGCTGAGCGTGCGGATCAGCGTCGGCGGGGTGGTCGTGTCGCTCCCCGCGATACGAGCCCAATGCTGACATCACGAGCAGAACACGCTGGCGGGCCGCGCGGGGTTAACGAACTCGGTAACAGTCGCATAACGCCGACGGCGGCCCGCGCACGCGAGCCGCCGTCAGTTCGCTCAGCCGGCTATCCGGCGCGGCAAGGGTTGTCGGGGAATACGTGCAGGAAGTCGGACGCGTACGTGTATGGCTTGCCGTTCAAGCCCGTGTAGTACACGCCCGTGTTGTACGTGCCGTACTGGCTGAGGCCGCCGAAGTCGTTCACGGTCAGCCCGGGTACGTCCGTCCCCTCGATCCAGGAACAGCCGTTGACCCTGGTGGTGGAGAAGAACGGATAGAACTGCGCCGGCGTGCCGTCGTCGGTGACCGGCAGCAGCGTGCAGCCCGTCTCGGTGTAGATGTCACAGTTCTGGTTGCCGCCACCGGCTTCGATGAACGGCAGCGGTCCGGCGAGTGCTTCCCGCTGGTAGCTGACCTTGTAGCCAGGGCCGGTCGTCGGCCCGGAGAACATCACCGGTGTGCCGCGGTTCGGCTGGCCGTTGGGCCAGTCGTTGGTATACGAGGTGCCGTCGAAGCCGTAGTTCGACGCGACGCACCCGCTCACCGGGTCCTTGCTGGATTGATCCGCGCCAAAGCACCCGAAGTCGTCGGAGTCGGCGGGCTGCTGCGCACCCGGTGCGCCCTCCTCTCCGGTGCAGCTGCCGTTGGTCTCGTTCACCTGGCTGCAGAACTGGAAGTGCCCGGTCTCGTCCGAGTAGGCGACGTTGTACGGGTAGGCGGTCCAGGTGGCGCGGGTCTGCGGACCGGAGGTCGAGTACATCGGGTGGTAGGTGTACGGAGTTTCCTGGCATTGGGTGGACGGGTTCGGCGCGAACACCATCTGGGCGAACCCGTTGGACGCGCTCGCCGTCATGGACCCGGCCTGGAAGTTGCTCGCGTCGAACATCCTGACAGTGAGGCCATTCCGGCTGTCCGAGACCTGGACCTGGACGTGGTCGCCCTGGTTCATGAGGAGAGTCTGGGAGTTCGGCGTGAACGTGGCCGCGGTGGAGTGCAGCGGGTCAGGCGGCCCGGTCGGCACGCCGTTGCGCTGGATGAACGCGTAGTTGTCGAGCTCGATGCCGCCGACCTGGGACTGGCACGCGGAGTTGAGTCCCTGGCCGGTCACCGGGTCGAAGTAGTAGGACCAGACGTTCATCGCCGCGCACCAGTGGGTAGCGTCACAGCTCACGCCGGACGGGAACGGCGCCCAGCCCGGCGGGTAGAACTGAAGCTCCAGGTACGCGGAACCGGCGTGCTGGTCGCTCACCTTCGGGTCGACGATGTTGGCGTCCGAGTCGGGCGTGCAGCTGGACAGCTGCTCCGGGTACGACTGGGACGCGCACAGCGCCATGCCGAACCAGAACGCGATGTGGTTCTCGAACGCGTAGGTGTCGGCGCCTGGGGTGGCGTTCGGCGGCGGATCCTTCGGCAGGGTCAGCAGCCACTGGGCGTTGTTGCCCGAGCCGGGCATGTTCGACCAGTCCCACACGCCGGGCTCGTCGTGCCCCACGTAGTAGCCGAAAGCCTGCTTGGGGTTGTACACGTCGGGGCACTGGACCATGATCTTCGATCCCTTGCCGCAGCTGATGTGCATGGAGGTACTGGCCTGTTGCTGGGACGGCAGGGACGGCTGGGATGATGTGGCGGCGTTGGAGGTGAGCGCCGGGACGGCGAGCGCCGGGACGGCGAGCGCGACGACGAGCCCCGCCGCGCCGCACGCCACGGCAATTCTTCTGGTGCGCCGGGACACCGGCTGGAATGCGTGTCTTGGCATGCGAATGAGTCTGAATGTGCGCACAGAATCACACAAGCAGCAAATGTCAGGATTGTTCCAGTAATCGTTCAGCCGTTCGTCGGACAGTCCTCATACGGACTGCCGCGCTGGCTGTTCGCAGTGCCCCGGTTTGTCCCAGCATGGTCTTGCCGTTCAGCGGTCCGCCCGGGCTCGGCGCAGCGCCCGTAAATCATTGCGGACACTTACCCCCCCGGATCGGGGGGGTAACTGTCCGCAATAATCTGGCCCGCCCGCTCTCGTGCCACGTATCTCCCGATATGTCCGGGTTCGCGCCGGCCGGCTGCCTGTCGCAGTCGCACCGCGCGACACGCCCGTCCGCCCGCACGCCGCCCTCAACGCGCTTACTCCTCGAAGCGGCCGCCTAGGTGCTTGGCCAGGAAGCGCTCCGCGGCCGCGTAGAACTTCAGCCGGTTCTCCGGCTTGGCGAAGCCATGGCCCTCGTCGGGGAACAGCAGGTATTCGTGGTCGATGCCGGCCGCTTCCAGCGCGGCGACGATCTGCTCGGACTCGGCCTGCTTGACCCGCGGGTCGTTGGCGCCCTGCGCGATCAGCAGCGGGATCTTGATGTCCGAAGCACGCGACAGCGGCGACCGCGACCACAGGAAGTCCTCGTCGGTCTCCGGGTTGCCGACCCGCTTGTAAAGCTGCGCCCGCATCGGCGCCCAGTACGGCGGGATGGTCTCCAGCAGCGTCTTCAGGTTCGACGGGCCGACGATGTCCACGGCGCAGCGGAACACGTCCGGCGTGAACGCCGCGCCGACCAGCGCCGCGTAGCCGCCGTACGAGCCGCCGTAGATCGCCACCCGAGACGGGTCCGCCCAGCCCTGGGCTACCACATACGAAACCGCGTCGATCAGGTCGTCGTGCATCTTCGCGCCCCACTCGCGGTCGCCAGCGGTGACGAACGACTTCCCGTACCCGGTGGAGCCCCGGTAGTTGACCTGAATGCACAAGTAGCCCCGGTTGGCCAGCCACTGCGCCTCGGGGTGGTAGCCCCACACGTCGCGGACCTGCGGGCCGCCGTGCACGTTCAGCACGGCCGGCAGGCCGGACCGAGACGACCCCGCGGGGAACGTCACGTACCCGTGGATGACGAGCCCGTCCCGCGCGGCAAACGAGAACGGCTCCATCGCGGACAGCTCGTAACGCGACAGGGCGGGCCGGGCGTCGAACAGGAAGCTCCCGGTGCGCGACGCACGGTCATAGCTGTAGTAGCGAACGGGCCCCGTGTCATCGGTGAACGCGACTAGCCAGGTCACGTCCGCGTCGTCCCGGCCGACCAGGTTCGGGTCACCGGGGTGCAGCTCACGGATGGCCTTGAAGTCAGCTTCCACCGAAGGGTCGAGCACGTGGTACTCGGCGCGGTCCTTGAGCACCTCGACGATCTGCGGCTCGCGGGTGTCCGGGTGCAGCATCGCGCCGGCCACGTCCGCCTCCGGATCGGCGAGCAGTTCGGTTACCGCCGCGGTCGCCAGGTCGACCCGGACCAGCCGCCCCGTGTCCGAGCCGTCCGCGCTGATCAGCAGCAGCCCGGTCCCGTCGCCGGTGAACGACAGCGCGTCGCTGGACGTCGCGTCGTCCGCGGAGATCGTCAGCAGTTTGCGCCACTCCGTGTCCGCACCCGAATCCCGGACCAGCAGGTCGAACCCGCCGTCCGGCAGCGGGGACAGCGTGGCCCGCACCACCATGTCCTCGTCGGCCAGCCAGCCGGCGTAGCCGGGATTCGCGATCTCCTTCACCAGCTCACCGGACGATAGCGACAGCCGGTATACGTCGTGCAGCTGCGCGTTCTCCTGGTTCATCCCGACGAGCACCTCGCCAGGGTGGCTCTTCTTCGACGCGATGATCCGCGCCTGGATGCCCTCGTACGGCGTCAGGTCGCGGCGCGACATCGTGGTCAGGTCGACGTCGTACAGCCGCCAGTTCTCGTCGCCCCCCGCGTCCTGAAGGTAGAGCAGGTGGCGGCTGTCCCGCGCCCAGCTGAACACCCGGACGCCGCGGTCCGTGTCGTCGGTCACCGCGGTCGCGGCGTCCCAGTCGATGCCCGACGGCCCGGCCGGTGCGACCCAGACGTTCAGCACCCCGTCGCGAGGCGCGATCCAGGCCAGCCGGGTGCCGTCAGGAGAAATGCCGGGGCTGACGCGCTCCGGGTTGCCGAAAATGATCTCGCGCGGGATGAGTTCCGTCATGGCTCTACCTTATGGGCCTCGCCTACCCGGAGAACCACCGTGCCGGCGCGGGGGCGGTGTTGTGATAGATGTGCTTGACCTCGGTGTATTCGTCGAGCCCGGAGGGCCCCAGCTCTCGCCCGATGCCGGACTTGCCGAACCCGCCCCACTCCGCGGCCGGCAGGTACGGATGGTAGTCGTTGATCCACACGGTGCCGTGTCGCAGCGCCCCGGCGACCCGCTCGGCGCGGCCGGCATCCGAGGTCCACACGGCCCCGGCTAGCCCGTAGGACGTGTCGTTGCCGAGCCGGATGGCCTCCTCCTCGGTCGCGAACCGCTCCACGGTCACGACCGGGCCGAACACCTCTTCCCGCACCGCCGTCATCTCCCGCGTGCACTGCGCGAACACCGTCGGCCGCAGGAAGAAACCCGACGACAGCTCGGGCGAAGCAGGCCGCGAACCACCGGCCAGCAGCGAAGCCCCTTCCGCCACAGACAAAGCGATGTACCGCTCCACCTTCTCCCGGTGCGCGGCCGACACCAGCGGCCCGCACTCGGTCTCCGGGTCCAGCCCGCTGCCCAGCCTGATCCGGTCGGCCCGCTCGGCCAGTGCGGCGACAAACGAATCATAGAGACTGTCCTGAACGATAAGCCGCGCGCCCGCCGAGCAGACCTGTCCCGAGTGCAGGAACGCCGCGGTCAGCGCGTTGTCCACGGCGGTCTCGAAGTCGGTGTCGGCGAACACGATGTTCGGGTTCTTGCCGCCAAGCTCGAGCGCGACCCGGCGCACCCCGCGCGCGGCCGCGGCCATGATCCGCTCCCCGGTCGCCAGCCCGCCGGTGAACGAGATGAGGTCCACGCCCTGATGCGCGACCAGCCCCGCGCCCACGACGGCGCCGGAGCCGAGCAGCAGGTTCACCACCCCGTCCGGGACCCCGGCCTCCGATATCAACTCGGTCAGCGCGACCGTCGACAGCGGCGTGACCTCGCTCGGCTTCACCACCGCGGTGTTGCCGGCCAGCAGCGCCGGCGCCAGCTTCCACGAGATCTGGAGCAGCGGGTAGTTCCACGGCGCGATCAGCGCGCACACCCCGACCGGCTCCCGGACGATCCGGCTGACCACGTTCGCGCGTCCCGCGTCGACCACCCGCCCCGCGTGCAGCGCGCTCGTCGCCAGCGCGGCGTAGTACCGGAACACCGCCGTGCTGTCGTCCACGTCGAAGAGCGCCTCGTTCAGCGTCTTGCCCGTGTCGAGGCTCTCGATCGTGGCCAGCTCGGTGCGCTCCCGTTGCAGCAGGTCGGCGACCGCGGTCAGCACCGCGGCCCGCTCGGTGACCGTGGTGCGCCGCCACGGGCCCTCGTCGAACGCCTCCCGTGCCGCGCCGACCGCCAGATCGATGTCACGCGGACCCGCCTCGGCGAGCGTATCCAGCTCCGAAGCGTCGAACGGGTTGATGGTCGCGGCCGTGCCGCCGTCCGCGGCGGGCTGCCATTTGCCCGCGATGAACAGGTTCTTCACTGCGCCACGATAGCGTTATCCGGGTGAGGGGTTCGACGCTGACGGGGCGGCTGGCCCGGATGGGATTCGCCGATCCAGCCCGCGCCGAGCTGCTGCTCGCCGATGGCGCGATCGACCCCGAGACCGACGAGGACCTGCTCGCCGCGCTCGCGAACGCGGCCGATCCCGACCTGGCGCTGGCCGGCCTGTCCCGCATTCCGGGCGCCGCCAGCCGCCTCCGCGACGATCCAGACCTGCGTGCCCCGCTGGCCGCCGTGCTCGGCGTCAGCACAGGCCTCGCCGACCACCTGGCCAGGCACCCCGAAGACCTCCAGGTACTCCGCGACCCCACACCGAGCATGCCCGCGGCACCCGGCACAGCCGAACTCGCCGCCGCCTACCACCGCGAACTGCTCCGCGTCGCCGCGCTGGACCTCACCGGTGCGATCCCCATCGAGGAGGTCGGCGAGCGGCTCGCCGGACTCGCGGACGCCGTGCTCGAGGCCGCGCTCGGGATCGCCCGCGCCGAACTGCCGGCCAGCGAGACCGCACGCCTCGCGATCGTCGCGATGGGCAAGTGCGGCGCCCGCGAGCTGAACTACGCCAGCGACATCGACGTGATCTTCGTGGCCGAACCAGCCGACGCGGCCGCCGAACGCCTCGCCGCCGCGGTCGTCCAGGTGTGCGCGCGCTCCACCCCCGAGGGCAGCATCTTCCCCGTCGACCCGAACCTCCGGCCAGAAGGCCGTCAGGGTCCCCTGGTCCGCACCCTGGCCAGCCACCGCGCGTACTACGAGCGCTGGGCGAAGACGTGGGAGTTCCAGGCGCTGCTCAAGGCGCGCCCCGCGGCGGGCGACCTGGCCCTCGGCCAGGACTACGCCGACGCGCTGCGGCCCATGGTCTGGCAGGCGGCCCGCCGCGAGCACTTCGTCGAGGACGTCCAGGCCATGCGCCGCCGGGTGGAGAACTCGCTGCCCAAGCGGGAGGCCGGCCGCGAGCTCAAGCTCGGCCCTGGCGGCCTGCGCGACATCGAGTTCGCCGTGCAGCTGCTCCAGCTCGTGCACGGCGGCGCGGACGACTCGCTGCGCGCCCCCGCGACGCTGCCGGCCCTCGCCGAGCTGGCCGCGGGCGGTTACGTCGGCCGCGCCGACGCCGCCGACCTCGGCGCCGCCTACCGCTTCCTGCGCCGCACCGAGCACCTCCTGCAACTGCACCGGCTCAGTCGCACCCATACCCTCCCGGATGACCCGGCCGTCCTGCGCAGGCTAGGCAGAACCTTTTTTCAGAACGACATCAGTGCTTCGGACCCGGCCGCGCAATTCGATCAGCTGTGGCGCAAGCATGCCCGCCAGGTACGGCGGCTGCACGAGAAGCTCTTCTACCGTCCGCTGCTCGACGCGGTCGCCCGGCTCCCGTCCGAGGAGGCCAGGCTCACCCCGGAGGCGGCCCGGGCGCGGCTGGAGGCGCTGGGCTATGTGGACCCGGCGGGGGCGCTGCGGCACATCGACGCGCTGACCTCCGGGGTGTCCCGCCGCGCGGCGATCCAGCGCACGCTGCTGCCGGTGCTGCTCGGCTGGTTCGCCGGCTTCGCCGAACCGGACGCGGGGCTGCTCGCGTTCCGCCAGGTCAGCGACGCACTCGGGGAGTCGCCCTGGTACCTGCGCCTGCTTCGCGATGAGACGAAGGCGGCCGAGCGCATGGCCCGGGTGCTCGCCTCGAGCCGCTACGCGACCGGCCTGCTGCTGCGCGCGCCCGAGGCAGTGGCGATGTTCGGCGACGATGCGGAACTGGACGCGCGCACCGAGCCGGTGCTCACCACCGAGATGCTGGCGGCCACCGGCCGGCACGTCGATGACGCCGAGGCCGCGGTCGCCACGGTCCGTTCCCTGCGCCGCCGCGAGTTGCTCAGGATCGCCTGCGCGGACATCCTCGACGGCGCGCCCGCGCTCGCCGCGACCGGCGAGGCCCTGACCGCGGTGACCGGGGCGACGCTGCGGGCCGCGCTGGCGGCGGCGACGGGCAAGATCGAGGCGGAACTGCGCCGCCCGCTGCCGACCCGGTTCGCGGTGATCGCGATGGGCAGGTTCGGCGGGCACGAGTCCGGTTACGGCAGCGACGCCGACGTGCTGTTCGTGCACGACCCGCTGCCGGACGCGGACGACAAACAGGCCTCGGACGCGGCGCACGCCGTGGCCGCCGAACTGCGGCGGCTGCTCGCGCTCCCGGTACCCGACCCCCCGCTGCTCGTCGACGCCGACCTGCGCCCCGAGGGCAGGCAGGGGCCGCTGGTCCGCACCCTCGCCGCCTATCGCGCCTATTACCGGCGCTGGTCGGCGCCGTGGGAGGCGCAGGCGCTGCTGCGCGCCGAACCCGCCGCGGGCGACGCCGCCCTCGGCGCCGAGTTCACCGCGATGGCCGGTGAGTTCCGCTATCCGGCCGGTGGCATCGGCGAGGCCGCGGTGCGCGAGATCCGCCGGATCAAGGCCAGGGTCGAGGGGGAGCGGATCCCGCGTGGCGTGGATCCCGCGCTGCACGTCAAGCTCGGTCCGGGCGGGCTGTCCGACGTGGAGTGGACGATCCAGCTGCTCCAGCTACGCCATGCGCACAACGTGCCGGGCCTGCGCACCACGCGCACCGGGACCGCGATCGACGCCGCGGTGGCGGCGGGCCTGCTGCCCGCGCCCGCGGCCGCGGCGCTGACCGCCAGCTGGGAGCTGGCGTCGCTGATCCGGAACGCGATCGTCCTGGTGACCGGCCGCCCCGCCGACACGATCCCCGCCCGGCGCACCGAAGCCACCGCGATCGCCCGCCTGCTCGGCTACGCCCCGCCCACTGTGCTAGCCGACACTGGGGCACAGGCCCTGGAACAGGCCTACCGCCGCGCTGCCCGCCGCGCCCGCGCCGCCATGGAGCCCCTCTTCTACGGCTGAACGCCGTCGCTCAGGCGGGCGGGCGGCGGGACGCCCGGCATCATGTCGCTGCGGATCAGCACGGCCTCCGCGGTCGCGGCGCGTGCCGCCGCGAGGCGGTCCAGGTAGCCGAGCGCGTCCGCCTGGCGTTCCAGCGCCTCGGCCAGGCGCCCCGCGTAGTGGTTGCGGTCGGCGATCGTCAGCGCCCGGTACAGCGCCACCGCGTCCTCGGCCGCGGCCAGCGCCTCGCCGTGCCTGGCCATGACGGCGAGCAGCCCGGCCTGGAGACAGCGCCCGCGCGCCAGGTTGACGTCCTGCCGGCTCGGCCCGGCGTCGACCATCTCGGTGAGGATCTCGACCGCCTCGTCGACGGCCTCCAGCGCCTGCGGCGCCTTGCCCAGCGTGTGCAAGATCTCAGCCTTGGTCAGCAGCCGGTCGGCCAGCACCTCGCGGAACTGACCCGGCCACCGCTCGGCCAGCCTGCGGTCCATCGTCAGCAGGCTGGTGACCTGCTCGAGCGCTTCTTCCGGGCGGCCGGCCGCGAGCAACTTGTCCGGGTCAGGCAGGCGCAGCGACAGCAGGAACAAGTAGACCAGCGGCGCGACGATGAAGCCGGTCACCGCGCCGACCGCGGTCCAGATCGGCCCGAACTGCATCCCGGCCCCGCCGGACAGCAGGCCGCCACCCAGCGCCACGAGGATGGCCTTGCGGCGCGTGGGGGTACTTCGCACGCACTCATTATCGATCGCACCTTTCGTCCCAGCTAGACCCCATTTGCTTCGGCGCGGAGCGCGGCCGAGAGCTGGGCCGGGTGACAGATCGACGGCGTACCCCAGGCCGGCAGCGCGTGGCACGCGATCGCGTTCAGCCGGATCGGGACCGCCGCCCGCAGCTCGCGCGGCTCGCACGGGGCGCCCGCCGCGGCGCGGTCGCTCGGCCAGTAGCCGGTGAGCAGCGTGTACAGGATCCGCGCCAGGGCGACGGTGTCGGCGGCGGCTGGGTCCGGGGAACCGGCGCCGGACAGGGCGGCGTCGATGCCCAGCCCGGTGATCTTCAGCCCGCTGGTGCCCCAGTGCAGGTGATTCAAATCAAGCCGCAGATGCGGCCGCGTCCGCGCGTGCGCCGCCGCGACCGCGTGCGCGGCCTCGGCCACGATGTGGGCGGCGAGCCCCGGGTCGGGCAGTCCGGTCGTCAGCCACTGATCCAGGGTCGGGTCCGCGGCCCACTCGGACACCAGGTAGGGACGTTCCGGGTCATAACACGCGTCGAAGACCGTGGTCAGGCGGGTGTCGCTCACCCCGGCGGCGGCCTGCACCGCGGCGGCCAGGCCGGGGACCGGAGTCCACGCGGGCAGCATGTGCACGGTGACCGGCCGCCGCAGCACGACGTCCATTGCCCGCCACAGCTGGGCGGGACCGACCGGGCCGATCGGCTGCTCCAGGCGGAAGCGCCCGCCAAGGACGAGGCCGTCCGTAGTCGTCTGCGGCGCTAGATCCAGCACGGTCATGGCATACCTCCGGGTTCCTTGCCGGTAAGAGCCACCGACCCCCGGTCCGCCAGCAGTTTTTTCCCGAAGCTATTTTCAGCCAGCCGTCTACGACGACCCGCTCAATCCCGCGATCGCCGCGAGTGCTCGCGCCAGCAAACGGAGTTAGAGGCGGGCGTTGAGGTGGAGCGTTCTGAGCGTGTCGACCGTGATGCAGCCGCGCCAGTCGCGTTCGGCGGCGGGGGACCAGGCCAGCCAGTTGAACATCCAGCCGCCGTCCGGGAGCTGGGCCTGGGCGAGGTGGTCCAGGTGGGCCTCGATGACCGGCTTGTCGAACAGGGCACGGGCGAGCGAGTCAGGCTCGGGCGCGAAGTCGAGGGGCAGGTGCACCTCGCCCTCGGCGCCGGGGTCAAGCGTAACCAGGTGCTGGCTGAGCATCAGGTCGCCTACCTGGTCGAACGCCTTGCGGGCCCGGTCCCGGTCCGGCACGTACTGAAGGAAGTCGAGCACGCCGCGCACGTCATAGGGTCCCACGCCGGCCAGCTGATCGATCCGGGTCCACATCACCTCGGTCGCGCGGTCCAGCCATGGGTGGCTGAAGCGGCGGGCGTGCAGCTGGCCGGTGATCATTCCGGTGGCGATCAGCGAGGCCGGATGTCCCTCCTCCGGTATCCACCACGGCGCCCACGCGCCGTCGCTGAGCGTCGGCTGCACGAACGCCGCGCCGCCCTCGGCGGGTGCGGCTTGTTCGAGCCAGTCGCAGGCGCCGCGCACCAGGTCCTCGTCCCAGCAGTCCGCCTCGTTCATGACGCGCAGCGCCATCGCCACCGCGGCCGGCTGGCTGCCGGGGGTCCGGCTGTCCGGTTCGAGCGCGTGCCCGAATCCGCCGTCGGGATTGCGGTACGCGGCGACCGCGTCGCGTACCGGGGCGGCCTCGCCGCCCGCGAAAAGGCGCTCGAACCTGCGGATATCGAGCACCCTGGCATTTGCCGTGATGAATGCGGCGGCTTTCCCGAAATCTGGCGTGGTCATGGCATCCATCTCAGCATGGCAGGCCACGCCCGTATTGAACGAAACGGCCAGCGGCGTGGCATGCTGCTGTCATGGGATCGCGCCAGTACCGGGAGTGGGCGGCGCCGGTCGTGCTACGCGATTCCGTGGTCTGCCTGTGGTCGGGGAGAGCGGACCGGGACAGCGAGACGCTCGTGTTGCCCGATGCCTGCTGTGACCTGATCTGGGAGCAGGGGAAGGGTGCCTTCGTCGCGGGGCCGGACACGGGGCCCGCGCCGGCCGGCGCGACCGCGGGCACGGTCACGTTCGGCGTCCGGTTCCGGCCGGCCGCGGGCGGCCCGGCACTCGGACTGCCGCTCAGCGAACTGCGCGACCAGCGCGTGGACCTGGCCGAGCTGCGGCCCGCCGACGCGAGACGGCTGGCTGGCACGCTGGACCCGAAGACCGCGATGACCCGGCTGGCCGACCTCGCCGGCCGCCTGGTCAGCGACGGGCCGCCGGACGCGGCGATGGTGTACGCGGCACGGCTGCTGTACGACCCGCGGGTTCGCTCCGAGGCCGTCGCGGCGGAGCTCGAGCTCAGCGCCCGCCAGTTCCGCCGCCGCTGCCACGAGAGCGCCGGGTACGGCCCGAAGACCCTGCAGCGCATCCTGCGGTTCCGGCGCTTCGTGTCCCGGATCGACACGGGAGACCGGGACCTGGCGACGATCGCGGCCGACGCCGGCTACGCCGACCAGGCGCACCTGACCAGGGAATGCGTCGAGCTGTCGGGCCTGACGCCGGCCGCGCTGGCGAGGTTGCGGAGCGCGGCGTGAGAGTGCTGCGGACACCCGAGGAGCGGTTCGCCGGGCTGCCGGACTTTGACTACCCGGCGCGGTACGCCGAGATCGGCGCGCTCCGCCTGGGCTACGTCGAGGCGGGTCCGCCAGACGGCGCGCCCGTACTGCTGCTGCACGGGGAGCCGAGCTGGTCGTTCCTGTACCGCAAGGTCATCGCGGTGCTCGCCGACGCCGGCCTGCGGGTGATCGCCGCCGACCTGATCGGCTTCGGGCGGTCGGACAAGCCGGCCGCGATCACGGACCACAGCTACGCCCGGCACGTGGAGTGGATCAGGGCATTCGCCTTCGACCGGCTCGATCTGCGCGACCTCACGCTGGTCGGGCAGGACTGGGGCGGTCTCATCGGGCTGCGCCTGGTCGCCGAGCACCCGGACCGGTTCGCCCGCGTGGTGGCCGCCAACACCGGGCTGCCCACCGGCGACCAGCCGATGCCCGAGGTGTGGCTGCGGTTCCGCGACGTGGTCCGCACCGCCGCGACGCTGAGCGTGTCCCGGCTGGTGCAGTCCGGCTGCCGGACGACGTTGTCTCCGGAGGTGCTCGCCGCCTACGAGGCGCCGTTCCCCGACCCGGCCTACGCCGCCGCGGTCCGCGCGATGCCGGAGCTGGTCCCAGCCGACCCGGACAATCCCGCGTCGCAGGCCAACCGGGCCGCCTGGCAGCGCCTGGCCGCGTGGGACAAGCCGTTCCTCGTGGCGTTCAGCGACGCTGACCCGATCACCGGCGCGATGGCGCCGGTGCTGAAGCACGTCGTGCCGGGTGCGGCGCGGTTCGACCACCCGGTGATCGCCGGCGCCGGCCACTTCCTCCAGGAGGACGCGGGCGAGCAGCTCGGCGCGGTGATCCGCGCCTTCATCGAAGAAAGCTAGCGATGCCGCGGCTCGGCGATCATCGCCACGCCGATCTCGCGGAAGCCGGTCCGGGCATAGACCCGCGCCACCGCGGCGTCGGTGGCGGACAGGAACACGGTCCGCACGCCGCGGGCGAGCGCGTCGGCCGCCAGCGCGGCGGTTACCGCGGCGCCCAGGCCCTGGCGGCGGTGCGACGGCAGCACGCCCACGCCGGTGATCTCGGCGACATCGCCGACCGCCTGGCAGCTGCCCGCCGCCAGCGGGCCGTCCGGGCCGAACGCGGCGGCCAGCACCGACTGGCGCGAGCGCAGCCGGTCGCGCAGCATGTCGATCGTCCCGCCGTCGTGGTCGGCCGCGATCTTGTCGCGCTCCGCGCCACCCGCCTCACCCACGCCGGTGCCGGGATTGCCGAAGGCGACCGACGGAACCGCCCAGATCCGGTGCAGGTCCGGATCCTCGGGCGTGATGATCCGCACCGCGGTCTCTGGTGGCACCGGCAGTTCGGAAACCCGCCCGTCCAGCACGAGCAGCGGATGCGGATGCACATCGAGGCCGCTGTCGGTGGCGGCCGCCGCCATGTCCGGCGCGGCCTGCTCGATCCACTCGAACGACTCCGGGATCACTAGCTCACGCTGCCGTGCGCGCACCGCGCGCACGTCCGCGGTGGTTATCCCGGGACGGGCGCCGAGCTTCGGCCGGGCGTAGTACGGCCAGCCTGGACCGGTCGGCACGAACAGAACCAGCGGTCCGTGCACCTCGGCACGTGCCCGCGGGCGCGGCACGGCGTCACAAAAGGCGTCAATACGCTCAATGGCCTCGTTATCTCTCACAACAGCACTTACCTTAGGGCGGCGGGGCGCACTCCTCCAACTCCCTATTTACCCGGCAATCCGGCTTACTCCCAGGATGGTGTGTCCGCGCCGTACCGGGACAGCGGACGGGGCCAGGCCAGCGGCGTGCCGTCCAACTCGCCGGGCGGCAGCACGACGGCCACCTCGCCGTCCGCGCTCGGCACGGTGGCCAGCGGCGGAGCGGCCGGCCTGGGTGGCTGCCCTGGTGCCGGAGGAGGGGGCGCGGAGAGAAGCAGATATGCCGTTCTGGCCAAAGAAAGGGACCTGGAGTGGGTGCCACCCTCAGCCCGCTGCGCAGCGAGCGAGCCGAGCGCGGCAGCGGCGCACAGATAGCCGGTGCCGTGGTCGAGCAGCTGGCAGGGCAGCGCGCCGGGACGGTCGCCGTCGGGTGACTCCGCCGCGGCGATGCCGGCGGCGACCTGGACGATGCTGTCGAAACCGCGGCGGTTGCCCCACGGGCCTTCGGCGCCCCACGCGGAGAGGGTGACGGTGACCAGGCCGGGGTGACGCTCGGCGAGGGCGTCCGGGGTGAGGCCGAAGCGGTCCAGGGCGTGCGGACGGTAGCCGTGCACGAGCACGTCGGCCCGGTCCAGCAGCTCGTGCAGCGTCTCCAGGCCGCCGGCGGTCCGCGCGTCGAGGAGGGCGCTGCGCTTGCCGAGCAGGCTGTCGATCGCCTGCTGCGGCAGTTCGGAGCGGTGCGGCGGGTCGATCCGGAGCACGTCGGCGCCGAGCGCGGCCAGGTAGCGGGTGCACACCGGGCCGGCGATCACCCTGGTGAGGTCGAGGACTCTGATTGTGGCGGTGTTTTTCCGGCGGGGCCTCGCGTCGCCGTCGCGGCGGGTGGTGACCAGGGGAGCGGCGGCGGCGGTTTGGCCTTGGGGCTCGGCGAGCCACTGGTCGTGGGTGCGCAGTGCGGCGGCGACCCCGCCGTTGGCCACGATGGCGTCCTCAAGGTCGCGGCCATCGCGTTCCGCGATGGCGGCGGCGACCGCTTGGTTGTCGTCTTTCGTGCCGAGCGTCCTGAGCAGGGCGTCCCGGTGCCAGGGATAGTTGGCGTGGGTGCGGATCCAGCCGTCGCGGGTGCGCCAGAACCGGGACAGCGGCGCGAAGCCGGCCGGGGCGGGCGTGCCATTGACCCGCACGTGCGCCTCGCTGCGGTACGCGGCGGCAAGGTGGGCGCGGTCGATGGTGACATGCTTTGCGTTGCGGAGGCTGGCGGCGGCGAGCAGGGCCGCGCCGGTGCAGGCCAGCGCGGTGTCCTCGACCGGGAGGTTCGACGGCAGGTGGCCGGTGTCGCCTTTTACCGTTAGTTCGGCCGGCTGCGGTGCGTCGTTGCCGACCGCCGCCCACGTCTCACTGAGCAGCTGTCGCCACACTGATCTCTCCAGTGAAGCTCGCGGCGGCCGCCTCGATTGCCTCGTCCGCGTTGGTGCCCGGCATCAGGTGGGTGAGCACCAGGCGCTGGACGTTGGCCTGGGCGGCGGTTCGTCCTGCCTGGGCGGCGCTGGACAGGTGTCTGGCCATGTCAGCGGGGACCGCGCGCGGGTAGCTCGCCTCGGCGAGGAAGATATGCGCGTCGCGGGCGAGGTCGATCAGCTCGGGCGCCGGGCCGGTGTCGCCGGTGTAGGCGATCGTCTGGCCGTCCGCGGTGAGCCGGAGCCCGGCGTTCGGCAGCATGTGGGGGAGCGGCCAGGTGCGAACGTCGAACGGGCCGACGGTAAACGGGTCACCTGGTGTGATGTCGCTGACGGCTATGGCGTCGTCCAGCATGCCTTTGCGGTCCAGCGCTAGGACGGCAGTGAGCGCATGTGGCGGTGCGTAAACCGGGAGCGGGGGCGCGGGGTCGTCGCTGAACGCGCGGGCGCGGAGCAGCGGGTTCAGGTCGGCGCAGTGGTCCGGGTGGCCGTGGCTGACCAGGACCGCGTCGAGGTCTTCGACGTTGATGTGGGTGAGCATTCTGGGGAGCACCGCGTAGCCGGGGTCGAGCAGCACGGTGAACCCGTCGTGCTCGACGAGGTAGCCGCTGCACGCCTGCCCCGCCGCCGGCCACGCGCCGCAACCGCCAAGTACCGTCAGCCGCATCAGCCACCTCCGGGTCAAGCTTAGGCGGCCGCTCTTTTGTTATTGGAGGTGCCGTTGCATGAGCAGCGTGTCGATCCACCTGCCGTGCTTGTAACCCACCTGCGTCAGCACACCCGCCTCGGTGAAGCCGAACCTGGCGTGCAGTGCTTTCGACGCGTCGCTGCCGGTGTCGGCGATCACCGCGATCACCTGGCGGACGCCGGCCGTCGCGCACCGGTCCAGCAGCGGCTTCAGCAGCGCGGACCCGATGCCGCGCCCTTCCTGACCTGGTGCGGCGTAGACGGAGTCCTCGGCGGTGAACCGGTACGCGGGTCTGGGGCGCCACGGACTCGCGAAGCTGTAGCCGACGATGTCGCCGGCGTCTTCGGCCACCAGGAAGGGGAGGTTCCGCTGGCCGAGGTCGGCGAGCCTGTGCTGCCAGAAGGCCAGAGGCGGCGGGTCCTCCTCGAACGTCGCGACGCTCGTCGCGACGTAATGCGCGTAAATCGCCGTTACCGGTGCCATATCAGCGGTGCTGGCGGCCCGTATCTGCATGTTTTCCATCCATCCTTGGACGGGTTTGCGTTTATGTCCGCCAAGCGTTCCAGCACAAGATGTGCCCGCGGCGTGTCGCGCGACCTGGCTGTGAGAGAGCGGCTGCCCACGTTCATGAACTGGACATCTAGCCATATTTCGGGTGCGCCTGTGGGACCGCCGGATTATTGCGGACACTTACCCTCCCGGTTTGGGGGGGTAACTGTCCGCAATAATTTACGACCGGCTCCCCGAGTCCACGGAGGCTCCGAAACGGAGGCTCATATCGGCACGAACAGGGCACCGACACGCAGCTTAATGTGGAACCTTGCAATCTGGCGCCTTTGTCGCTCCAGGAAACGCGAGGGGCGCGTCGTGCGACGCGCCCCTCGAACGTGCCGTGTTCCGTCAGATGTCGAAGTAGAGCTCGAACTCGTGCGGGTGCGGGCGCAGGCGGATCGGGTCGAGTTCGTTGGAGCGCTTGTAGTCGATCCAGGTCTCGATCAGGTCCGGGGTGAACACGCCGCCCTCGGTGAGGTACCCGTGGTCGGCTTCCAGGGTGTCCAGCACCGCGTCGAGCGACGCGGGGACCTGCGGAATCGAGGCTGCCTCGTCCGGCGGCAGCTCGTACAGGTCCTTGTCCACCGGCTCCGGCGGCTCGATCTTGTTCCTGATCCCGTCGATGCCGGCCATCAGCATCGCGGCGAACGCGAGGTACGGGTTGCAGGACGGGTCGGGGACGCGGAACTCTACGCGCTTGGCCTTCGGGTTCGTGCCGGTGATCGGGATGCGGGCGCACGCGGAGCGGTTGCGCTGCGAGTACACCAGGTTGACCGGGGCTTCGAAGCCGGGCACCAGCCGATGGTAAGAGTTCACCGTCGGGTTCGTGAAGGCCAGCAGCGAGGGAGCGTGCTTGAGCAGGCCGCCGATGTAGTAGCGGCCGAGGTCGGACAGGCCGGCGTAGCCGACCTCGTCGTAGAACAGCGGCGCGCCGTCCTTCCATAGCGACTGGTGGCAGTGCATGCCGTTGCCGTTGTCGCCGAAGATCGGCTTCGGCATGAACGTCACGGTCTTGCCCGCCGCCCGGGCCGTCGACTTGATGATGTACTTGTACGTCATCAGCTTGTCGGCCATGGTGAGCAGCGTGTCGAACCGGATGTCGATCTCGGCCTGGCCGGCGGTGCCCACCTCATGGTGCTGCATCTCGGTCTCGATGCCGACCTTGAGCAGGTTGGCCACCATCTCCGAGCGCAGGTCCGTGTAGTGGTCCATCGGCGGGACCGGGAAGTAGCCGCCCTTGTACCGCGGCTTGTACGCGAGGTTGCCGCCCTCTTCGTCGCGGCCGGTGTTCCAGGCGCCCTCCACCGAATCAAGGTGGTAGTACCCCTCGTTCGCCGAGGTGGCGAACCGCGCCGAGTCGAAGATATAGAACTCCGCCTCGGGTCCGAAGTACGAGGTGTCGGCGATGCCGGTGCCGCGCAGGTAGTCCTGCGCCTTGCGCGCGATGTTCCGCGGGTCCCTGGTGTACGGCGCGCCGGTCAGCGGGTCGTGCACGAAGAACGAGATGTTCAGCGTCCTGTGCTGCCGGAACGGGTCGACGTAGGCCGTGGTCGGGTCGGGCAGCAGCAGCATGTCGGACTCGTGGATCTGCTGGAAGCCGCGGATCGACGAACCGTCGAACATAAGGCCGTCGGTGAAGACGCTCTCACCGAACATCTTGGCGGGCACGGTGAAGTGCTGCACCGTACCGGGCAGGTCACAGAACCTTACGTCGACGAACTCTATATTCTCCGCCGCGATGAAGCCGAGCACTTCCTCCGCGCTGCTGAACATCAACCCTCCAGGTACGGGGTGCCTTCGAAGTCTTTGGGGTAGTGCTTCGGACGCTAGCCGCCGGCAATTTCCGCGCCGTGTCTGATGTGTTTCGCCGATGTTACGGCTCGCCCGGTTGGCGGGCCTGGAAAAGGGGCCGGCTACCGTGGAATTGTGGCACAGACCGTCGGCGCGTCAGCGAAGGACGCGACCTACCCGGGGAAGGGACTCGGACTTCCGGAGAGCGGGCCGATGTCTATCGCGCCCATGTGGCGCAGGCTCGCGGCGCTGGTCGTGGACTGGCTGCTGTGCATGCTGATCGCGGTCGGACTGCTCCACTCCCAGTTCTGGACCCTCGCGATATTCGCGGTCGAGGTCTACGTGCTGACCGCGATGGCGGGCACCACGGTGGGCAAGCGGGCGCTCGGCATCCGGGTGATCCGGACCAACGGCGCGCGCATGGTGGGCTTCGGCTGGGCGGCGGTGCGGACTCTGCTGCTGCTCACGGTCGTGCCGCCGCTGCTGATGGACCGGGACCTGCGCGGCCTGCACGACCGCGCGTCCGACACCGTCGTCGTCAGGTTCTGACGCGTCGCTAGCGCATCTTCGGGCGCGGCATCTTCGGCTGGCGAATGTTGCGCGGCATCGGGCCTTTGGGTGCCTGGAGCGTCGGCTGGAGCGCCCTGAGCCGGTGATTGAGGTCGCTGACCGCGGCGGGATTGAGCTTGCGGGGGAGCCGCATTACCTTGCGCTGCAGCTTGCTGATCGGCACCTGGCCCTCGCCGTCGCCGATCTGGTAGTCGATGATCGGCACCTCATAGGCCACCCGGGCGACCCTCTTCTTCTCGGCGGCGAGCAACGGAGCCAGGCCATTGGGCGAGCCCTCGCCGACGAGGACGACACCGGGGCGGCCGACGGCCCGGTGCACCACGTCCATGTTCCGGTTGGCAGCCACTGCGGGGGTGACCGTCCAGTTACCGCGCATGTTCTCAAGGATCGCTGCCGCCGCGCCGGGCTGGCCCTCGATCGCCGAGTACTGGGCGGCCTGGGCGAACCGGCCGAACATGATCATCGCGACGAGCAGGCCGAGCAGCACGCCGAGCGGGATGAGCAGCGCGGCGAGCCCGGTGACCAGTCCGATCACGATCAGGACCGCCGCGGTGGCGATGCCGCTGAGCGCGACGATCGGCAGCGCCCTCGGGTTGGCCTTGTGCACCAGGCCCGCGACCATGCGGATCTGCTTGAACCGCCCGGCCTTGGCGAGGTCTTCTGCGGCTTCCCTGTTCAGGGGTCCTGAATCTTTCGACGAACGAGCCATGCCTCGCAGCATACGGTTTCGAAGCTCCCGACCGGAACTCCGGGACCCTTCGGGGTTAGGCCTTCGCGTGGTTCGCGGTCTCCCGCGCCGACATCGCCTGGGCGTAGAGCCGCCCGGCCCGGTACGACGATCGCACCAGCGGCCCGGCCATCACGCCGGCGAACCCCGCGGCGGTCGCTTCGGCCTGCATCTGGACGAACTCCTCCGGCTTCACCCACCGCTCCACCGGGTGGTGTTTCGGCGACGGGCGCAGGTACTGGGTGATCGTCAGCAGGTCGCATCCGGCCTCGCGGAGGTCGGCCATCGCGGCGCTGACCTCCTCGCGCGTCTCGCCGAGCCCGAGGATCAGGTTCGACTTGGTGACCAGCCCTGCGTCTCGGGCCGCGCGGAGCACGTCAAGCGATCGCTCGTAGCGGAAGCCGGGCCGGATCCGGCGGAAGATCCGCGGCACCGTCTCGATGTTGTGCGCGAGCACCTCGGGGCGGGCGTCGAACACCTCCGCCAGCCGCGACGGCACCGCGTTGAAGTCGGGAATCAGCAGCTCGACGCCGCAGCCGGGCACGGCCGCGTGGATCTCGACGGCGGTCTGCGCGTACAGCCACGCGCCGCCATCGGGCAGGTCGTCCCGTGCCACCCCGGTCACCGTGGCATACCGCAGGCCCATGGTCGCGACCGACTCGGCAACCCGGCGCGGCTCGTCCCGGTCCAGCGCTTGCGGCTTGCCGGTGTCGATCTGGCAGAAGTCACAGCGCCGGGTGCACTGGTCGCCGCCGATGAGGAAGGTGGCTTCCCGGTCCTCCCAGCACTCGAAGATGTTCGGGCAGCCGGCCTCCTCGCACACCGTGTGCAGGCCCTCGGACCGGACCAGCGACTTCAGCTCCGTATAGGAAGGGCCGGTGCGCAGCCGGGTCTTGATCCACGGCGGCTTGCGCTCGATCGGCACCGCGCTGTTGCGTGCCTCGAGGCGGAGCATCCGTCGGCCTTCAGGTGCGAGTACCACCCCTCCAGGGTATGTTCGCGCTGACCATTGGTGATAACGGGGGCGGCACCATGATCCTGAGCACGATGAACGACCTGCCGGGTTACCAGGTCAGCTATGGCACCGCGGTCAAGATCCGGCCCGCGGGGTTAGCGGGGTCGGCGGGGTTAGCGGGGTCGGCGCTGCTGACGGGCAGGTCGGTGCCGCGGCGCCACCCGTCGTAACCGAGCACATCGGCGAGGTGCTGCTCCACCAGCGGCGTGACTTCGGCGACCGTGACCGGCCGGCCCGCCTCGGCGGACAGCGTGGTCACGGACGCGTCCCGGATGCCGCACGGGACGATGCGGTCGAACCAGGACAGGTCGCAGTCGCAGTTCAGCGCGAACCCGTGCATGGTCGCGCCGCGGGCCACGCGGGCGCCGATCGCACCCACCTTGCGGTCCTGGACGAGTGCGCCATCGGCCGGCCGCCTGCCGCCGCGGATCCAGGCGCCGCTGCGCCCGTCGACCCGGTCCGCCACTACGCCGAACTCCGCGCACGTGCGGATCAGGGCCTCCTCGAGCGCACGGACGTACGCGACCACGTCGAGCGGCTGGCGCAGCTTGATGATCGGGTAACCGGTGAGCTGGCCGGGTCCGTGCCAGGTGATCTTGCCGCCCCGGTCCACGTCCACGACCGGTGCTCCTGGGTCGCCGAACGGGCGGTCCGAGGCCGCGGTTCGTTTTCCGGCGGTATACACCGGCTCATGCTCCATTAGCAGGCAGCTGTCCCGCACCTCGTCCGCCACGCGTCGAGCGTGGATCTTTCGCTGCAGATCCCAGGCGGACCGGTACTCGACGGGGGAGGGGCCAAGCCCCAGGTACACGAGCTCGCTCACTTTGCCCAGCTTACGCCCGGCCGTCGCCCGGCCTGGCCGGCGTCGCCTTGGCCGGACCCGCGTGCCGTTCCGGGGCGCCGATCTCACGCTAAGTAATACGGCGCGGGCTGTTTGATTACATAGAGCGAGGTAGGCGCGGGTGCTTCCGTTGAGGGCCGACGCGATGACCTCGCTCATGAGCGCCCATTCGTCCCTTATGCCCTATGTGCCGCGCAGTTTATCGTGTCAGAAAAGTGCTTCATGGTAGATAAGGTGCCAGATCCGCACCCTTTTCTAACACGAAGCACTTTTTTGACATAAGAGGAGCCCCTGTGGGCGCGTAGATCTCAATAGTCACTATGTGATCAATAGCGCGTGCGGCTTGCGGTGCACTTGGTGTCGATGAGATCAAGGATATCCATGAGGTTATCGGTGGCGCGGGCGGGATGCGGGGCGGGGTGGGATGCGGGGGTGGCGGCTCGCGACGGGATGCGGGGCGGTGCGGAGCGAGGGGGCGGTGGGCGGGTGCGGGGCGAGGCGGGTGGGTTTGAGGGGGGTTGGCGGGGGGCGGGCAGAATGGGAGGGTGATCGATGAGGGTGAGCTGCGGCGGATGCCGGCGGAGGAGCGGCGCGAGCTGGCGCGGCTGCTGGCGCGGATCGAGTTGCCGCATCCGATGATGGACCCGAGACAGGCCCGGCGGCGGCGCGTGGGGCTCGTGGTGTTGACGGGGTGCTGTGTTTTCTTGGTCGCGTGGGTCGTGATCCTCGCGCTCAACCTGCCGATGCGGTTCAGTGCCACGCACTGGCGCGCGGTCTGGGTGGGACTGGACATCGCCGAACTGGCCGGGTTCGCCGCCACCGCGTGGGCGTCCTGGCATCAGCGGCAGGTGATCATCTTCTGCATGCTGTTCACCGCCACGCTGCTGGTCTGCGACGCGTGGTTCGACGTGGTGCTCGACTACGGGACGCCGAACGCGCGGACGAGCGTGCTCTCGGCGGTGCTCGTCGAGCTGCCGCTGGCCTTCCTGCTGTTCGCCGGCGCCCGGCGGCTGATCCGGATCACGGTGGGCGCGGTGATGCGGCTGGAGGGCATCGCCGGGCCGGTGCCGCCGCTGTGGCGGATCCCGCTGTTCGCCGACGGGCTGGAGGAGGCGCTGCCAGCCAGGTTGCGGCAAACCGCACGGGGCAGGACACCGTCACAACCACGGGGGTTATCTCGTCTTGAGTGGCATGGACGACCACGAATACGCGGAATACCGGCCGCTGATGTTCTCGATCGCCTACCGGATGACCGGCAGCGTCGGCGACGCCGAGGACATCGTCCAGGAGGCCTTCCTGCGGGCCGACGCCGCACCGCACGCGGACAAGCCCAAGGCCTACCTGGCCACGATCACGACCCGGCTGGCCATCGACCACCTGCGTTCGGCGCGGGTGCGCCGCGAGTCGTATGTGGGTACCTGGCTGCCGGAGCCGCTGCTCACCGACGAAGCTCCTGGCCCGGCCGAGCACGCGGAGATGTCCGATTCGCTGTCGATGGCATTCCTCGTGCTGCTGGAGAGCCTGTCGCCGGCCGAGCGCGCGGTGTTCTTGCTGCGCGAAGTGTTCGGCTACGGGTATGCGGACATCGCCGCGGCCACCGGGAAGACCCAGGCCGCGTGCAGGCAGCTGTTCACCAGGGCCCGGCGCGCAATCGACGAGGGCAAGCCCAGGTTCGACACCACGCGAGCCGACGCCGAGGAGCTGACCAGCGTCTTCCTCGACGCGGCGAACGGCGGGGACCTCACCGCGCTGATCGGGCGGCTGGCGCCCGACGTCGCGTTCTACGGCGACAGCGGCGGCAAGGGCGAGACCACGTTTATCGCTCCGGTCTTCGGCCGCGAGCGGGTGATGCGCATCATCGGCGCCCAGCTCGCCCGCGTCATCAAGGCCGGCGCCGCGCTGAGCCCCGCCACGCTCAACGGACAGGCCGGCTTCCTGGTCTACGACGCGGACGGCGGGCTCGTCGTCGCGTGCGTGTTCGACATCGTGGAGCGCCAGGTCCAGGCCATCAGGACGGTCGCCAACCCGGACAAGCTGCGTCATCTCGGGCCCATCTCGCAGACCTGGCATCTGCGCGCCGACCCGCAAGCCCCGTCGGCACCGCCGACCCCGCCAGCCCCGTCGGCACCGCCGACCCCGCCAGCACAGTGACGCACGGCACAGCGGAGGGTGTCACAACCGGCTGAGCTGCGTGGTCTTAGCGGACGGAACAGCGAAGGGGACGGAAATGCGAATCTTTGTCGCGGGGGCGACCGGGGCCGTCGGCCAGCACCTCGTCCCCGGCCTCATCGCAGCCGGCCACGATGTCACCGCCACCACCAGGTCACCGGACAAGGCAGCGCGGCTGAGGGACCAGGGCGCGACGCCCGTCGTGGTGGACGGCCTGGACCGCCCGGGCCTGCTCGCGGCCGTCAAGGCCGCCCAGCCGGACGCGATCGTCCACCAGATGACGTCGCTGGCCAGCATGAAGAGCTTCCGCAAGTTCGACGCGGAGTTCGCCACCACCAACGAGCTGCGCACCAAGGGCACCGACTACCTGCTGGAAGCCGCCGCGGACAATCACGTCGGCCGGTTCATCGCGCAGAGCTACATCGGCTGGAACAACCCCCGGACCGGCGGCCTGATCAAAACCGAGGAGGACGGCCTCGATCCCGATCCGCTGCCGATGACCGTGCGGAGCATGGCGGCGATCAGGCACGTCGAGCAGAGCGTCCCGGCGGCCGGCGGGGTCGTGCTGCGGTACGGCAGCTTCTACGGGCCCGGCGCGTCCGCGATGATGCTCGACGCGGTCCGCAGGCGGCGGTTCCCGGTCATCGGCAGCGGTGCCGGGGTATGGTCGTTTAGCGAGATCACCGACGCCGCTGCCGCCGCGATCGCGGCGCTGCACGCGGGAAGCCCGGGGGTGTACAACGTGGTGGACGACGACCCCGCGCCAGTGGCGGTATGGGTCCCCTACCTGGCCGAGTGCCTGGAGGTCAAGCCGCCGATGCACCTGCCGGTGTGGCTGGGCCGGCTGGCCGGCGGCGACATGGTCGTCGCGCAGATGACGCAGGTTCGCGGCTCGGCCAACGACAAGGCCAAGCGCGAGCTTGACTGGAAGCCGAAGTACTCCTCCTGGCGAGACGGTTTCCCGGTGTGGGTGCGGGCGTGACCGGATTGACCGAGGACCTCACCCCGTACCTGGAGTCCAGGCCGCTGATGTTCTCCATCGCGTACCGGATGACCGGGAGCGTCAGCGACGCCGAGGACATCGTCCAGGAGGCGTTCCTTAAGCTGACCCGGGCGCTGAAGGACGGCACGGTCATCGAGTCGCCGAAGGCGTTCCTCGCCACGGTCACCACCCGGCTGGCGATCTCGCACCAGGCCTCTGCCCGGGTGCGCCGGGAGTCCTACGTCGGACCCTGGCTGCCCGAGCCGCTGGTGCAGAACGCGGCGAGTGCCGAGCCGGACCCGGCCGAGCACGCCGAGCTGTCGGACTCCCTGTCCATGGCGTTCCTGGTGCTGCTGGAAAGCCTGTCGCCGGCCGAGCGCGCGGTGTTCCTGCTGCGCGAGGTGTTCGGCTACGACTACGCCGAGATCGCCAGCATCACCGGCAAGTCCGAGGCCAACTGCCGGCAGATCTTCGGCCGGGCGCGGCGGCGGGTAGATGAGGGGCGGCAGACCCGGTTCGAGGCGTCCCGGGCGGAAAGCGAGGAGGTGGCCAGGCGCTTCTTCACCGCGATCGAGGGTGGCGACCTCGCCGGCCTGCTCCAGGTGCTGGCCCCCGACGTGGTCGCGATCGGCGACGGAGGCGGGAAGGCATGGGCACTGACCGAGCCGCTGCGCGATCACCTCCGGGTGGCCCGGTTCTGGCTCGGCCTGGCCCGGCGGGGCGACCACGAAGGCGTCATCCTGGAACCGACCTGGGTCAATGACGAGCCGGGTGTGATCTTGCGTGACCCGGTGAACCGGGTCATCGCGGTGGTCGCGCTGGACATCGCCGACGGCAAGGTGCGGGCCATCAGGTCCGTGATCAACCCGGACAAGCTCGGCCATCTCGGCCCGGTCTCGGAAGTGGCACTGCGCGCCCCCAAGTCTTAACCTGTCCGGCATGGCCAGCGATCTGGAAGACACCGCGCTCGAGGATGCCGTGCTCGCCAGCCTCGAGCGAACACCGGGTCCGCGGCTGCGCGAGCTGCTGACCGGCCTGGTGCGGCACCTGCACGCCTTCGTCAGGGAAACCGAACCGACGCTCGCCGAGTGGGAGTACGCGATCGATTTCCTCACCAGGACCGGGCAGAAATGCGACGACGAGCGCCAGGAATTCATCCTGCTGTCCGACGTGCTGGGCATTTCCATGCTGGTGGAGACGATCAACAGCGGTAAGACCGGGACCGAGTCCACCGTGCTCGGCCCGTTTCACGTCGTCGAGTCGCCGCCGCGAGAGCTTGGCGACAGCATCGACTTCGTCGGGACCGGCCCGCCATGCGTGGTCCGCGGGCACGTCCGAGACACCAGCGGCGCGCCCCTCCCCGGCGCCACGCTGGACGTCTGGCAGGCCAACGATCAGGGGTTTTACGACGTCCAGCAGCCGGACACGCAGCCAAGGGCCAACGGCCGCGGCCTGTTCACGGCGGATGCGGACGGCGCGTACTGGTTCCGCACGATCGTGCCGAGCCACTACCCGATCCCCACAGACGGGCCGGTCGGGGACCTGCTGACCGCCACCAGGCGCCATCCCTACCGCCCGGCGCACATCCACTTCATCGTGAGCGCCCCCGGTCATCGCACGCTGACCACGCACATTTTCGTGGCGGGCAGCCAGTACATCGAATCCGACGCGGTATTCGCGGTAAAGCAAAGCCTCATCGCCAGCTTTACGCCCACCGACGATCCGGAGCTGGCAGCCCGGTATGAAGTAGCTAGGCCGTTCTGCCTGACTGATTTTGATTTTGTGTTGTGAGTGCTGATCCGCCGCGGTGGGTCGAGGCGGCGCGGGGAACCCGCTGGTATGGCCTGCCGTGGCATTATCTGCTGCTCGCGGCCTGGGCGGCGAAGTGGTTCCAGGTGATGGCCACGCCGGCGAGCGGCGGGGCGTCCTGGCACCTGTTCACCGAGGCCGGGCGGCTGCTGTTCGGCATGCACCCGCGCGGGTTCGGTGACCCGGGCGGGCTGCGGCTGTTCGCCACGTACCCGCGGTTCCAGTTCGGGCCGGTCACGCTCGTGGCGGCCGCGGTGCTGCGCAGGCTCGGGCCGGACCAGGGGCTGGTCGTCGCGCAGATCCTGATGATGGGCTGCGGCCTGCTGGTCATGGCGGTCGCGGAGCGCACGGCGCTGGCCGCGCGGCCGGATCTGGACCGGGAGCAGGTCCGGTGGACGGTGCTGGGCGCGGGCGCGGTATTCGTCCCGGTATGGTCGATCCTCGCGGTCAGCTTCATGCACCTGGACGACGTGCTCGCGCTCGTGCTGGCCACGTTCGCGATCCGTGCGGTGGTGACCGGGCGGGCGGCCACGGCCGGCGTGCTGCTCGCGCTGTCGGCAGGGGCGAAGCCGTGGGCGTTCGGGTTCATGGCGCTCCTGCTGGCGTTGCGTGGGCCGTCCGATGAAGGCCGGGCGCTGCGCGGTGCCGCCTGGGCCGCCGGGGTCACCGTGCTGCTGTGGGCGCCGTTCGTTCTCGCCGACCCGGGCAGCGTGGCCGCGGCGAAATACGCGATCCCGAACGCTTACGATTCGGGGCTGCGGGCGCTCGGCGTCAACACCCCGTCGACGCCGCCGTGGGACCGGCCCGCGCAGATCCTGATCGGCTTCGCGCTGTCGGCGGTCGCGGTGTGGCGGGGGAGATGGGCCGCCGTGCTGCTGATCTGCACCTCGGTCCGGGTCGCGCTTGACCCCAACACCTACCCCTACTACAGCGCGGGGCTGGTGACCGGCGCCCTGATCTGGGACCTGATGGGGGCGCGCCGCCCGGTGCCGGCCTGGACGCTGGCCGCCGGCAGCATGTTCTGGGGCTGGACCGCGGTGAGCGGTGATCACGTGCTGGCCGGGGACATCCGGGTGGGCTTCGCCATCGCGGCCGCGGCGTACACGATCCTCGCCCCGTCCGCCGTCGAGGTTGGCCGCGGCGTCCCTGGGTAGTGGGGATCGTCATGCTCCAAGCACTGTTGCTTGCTGGAATCGTTGGTGCACCACTCGGCTCGGTCGCGCTGTTCCTGCCCGGCCGGACGCGCGACCGGGGCGGCGGGGCGTGGCCGGCCACCCGCCGGCTGCTGCTCGCGCTGCTCGCCACCGCCGTGCTCGCGGTTGTCGCGGCGGCGGTGCTGCGGCTGCTGCACCTGTCCGAGCACAACCTGGTGACCGGCGCGGCGGCACTGGTGTTCGCGAGCCTGGTCTGGCTGCCGGTGACCCGGCGCTGGTCCGCGCGCGCCCACCTGTGCTGGGCGTCCAGCGTGTTCCTGTTCGTGGTGTACCTGACCTACGCCCTGGAGTGGACGTTCGCGAGCCACCTCGGCTTCGGCAGTACCGTCGGCGGCGTGCTGCTGTGGGTGCTCGAGGTGTTCGCAGCGGGGCTGAGCTGCGCGTACCTGTGGGAGATCTGCGACGCGCTCGGCACCGAGCACTGGCGGCGCCGGATCACCCCGTCGACTGAGCTGCGCATGCCCGACGAAGACCTGCCGTTCGTCAGCTTGCACGTGCCCGCGCACAACGAGCCGCCAGACATGGTCATCGACACGCTGCGGGCGCTGCTGCGCCTGGACTACCCGCGATACGAGATCATCCTGATCGACGACAACACCGACGACGAGACGCTGTGGCGGCCGGTCGAGGCCTGGTGCCAGCGGCACGGGGTCAAGTTCGCGCACCTGGAGAACTGGCCCGGATACAAGTCCGGCGCGCTGAACTACGCGCTGCGGCAGTTGACATCCGACGAGGCGGAACTGATCGGCGTCGTCGACTCCGACTACCAGATCGAACCCGGTTTCCTGCGCCGGTGCGCGCCCGCGTTCGCCGACCCGTGGATCGGGTTCGTGCAGGCACCCCAGGACTACCGCGGCTGGGACGAGGCGCGGTACTACCGGCGGCTCTACTACTCGTACAAGTACTTCTTCGCCGTCTCCCAGCCGTCGCGCAACGAGCACGACGGCGCGATCTTCGCCGGCACGATGGGCCTGATCCGGCGGGTGGCGCTCGACGAGCTCGGCGGCTGGGACGAGTGGTGCATCACCGAGGACGCCGAAGTCTCGCTGCGGCTGCTCCGCGCCGGATGGCACGGCCTGCACATGGACCAGACGTGGGGTCGCGGCGTCATGCCGCTGACGTTCGAGGCGCTGAAGGGGCAGCGGTACCGGTGGTGCTTCGGCGGTATCCAGATCCTGCGCATGCACTGGCGGTCGCTGATGCCGGGCCGTTCTTCGCGGGCCAACCATCTGTCGGGCGGGCAGCGGTGGTCGTACCTGGCCGGCGCGCTCCAGTGGTACGGCGACCTGCTCGGCTTCCTGTTCCTGATTTTCCTGCTGGCCGGCGCCGTCAACCTGTCGACCGGCGGCGGTCAGCTGTTCCGCAAGCTGACGGTGTTCCTTGTCGGGTCCGTGCCGGTCCTTGTTGTTCTGGGACTGGTCCGGGCGATCGCCCTGCTGCGCCGGGGGACCGGCGCGTCGTGGCGGGATTCGCTCGGCGCCTTCTTCATCTGGCAGTCCACGTCGCTGGTGGTGGCGCGCGCCTCGGTGCTGGCGCTGTTCGCGTCGAAGGCTGCGTTCTTGCGCACCCCGAAGACGAGCGAGCAGACCCGCTGGTGGGAGGCGCTGCGGGCGAACTGGGCGGAGTCGTTGCTGGCGGTGCTGGGCTTCGCCGGCATCGTCGGCTCGCTGACCAGGTACAACCAGTTCAGTGGGCCGCTGCTCGCGGCGTTGCTGCTGTTCCCGACGCTGGGTATGGCCGCCGCGCCAGTCAACAGCTGGGCGGCCCGCCGGGCGACGCTGCCGGCCTGGCTGCGGGAGCGGCGGCGCACCGAGTACGCGCGGGACCGGCACACGTTCGCGGCCGGGGTGGCGACCGGGGGAGCGGTCGCCGTCCTCGGCGTCGCGGCCGCGGCGATCGCGCTGTTCTTCACCGGCCACCAGGCGCAGTCGCCCGACCTGCTCGGCCCGGCCCAGGGCGGCAATACGGCGAGGCCCTCGTCGCCGGCGTCGTCGCCGGCGTCATCGCCGACCGGGTCGTCGCCGTCCGGGTCGGTGTCGCCGAGCGCCACGTCGTCCGCTTCCGTGTCGTCGCCGGCCCCGTCGTCGGTGCCCGCTACGTC
>DASRFJ010000029.1:0-2611 GCA_035651595.1 Streptosporangiaceae bacterium
CTCGGCGTCGCTGTGTGTCTGTGGCGTGCTCATACCTGCATCTTGCAGGCGCGGATTGAGCCGGTACACAGCGCGGGGACAGCGCGGGGCCGCGCTACGTCGGCCGGATGACGTAGCCGCGCCCGCCGCGGGCATTGACCACGCCGTAGGGCTTGAGGCGGGGGATGATGTGCCTGGTCAAGACCGCCTCGGACGTAATCGTCTGGCCGCGCTCCTTGGCTGCTTTGATGATTTTCTTCCCGATGATGCCGCGACCCACCGGCTGGTCACGGATAATATCGAGAACGACCTGTTCCTTTGGGGTCAACGGAACCTGTCCGCTGTCGGCCGGCGCGCCAGCCTGATCCTCGCCCTCGCCGTCGGCGCCGGAAGGATTAATCGTCGAACTGCTTTTTGCTTCGGCCGTGGTGACGGGTTCGACGGCTGTGGTCGCTGGTATGGTCTGACCCCAGGGCAATCGCGTCTTATTTCCTTGAAAACCCGGTGAGGAACGTCAGGAGGTGGTCCTCGTCCCAGCCGGCGAGCAAGCGCTTGCCGCGAAGGCTCTCCTGGCAGGACACGTCCCGCTGCAAGATCGAGAGCGCCAGCCGGCGGAGCAGGCCGAGGTTTTCAGGGCCGTGGTCCGTCCGGACCCGGCTCTGGTCCTCAGAAAAAGTTACATCGAGGCTCCAGTGCAGGCGGTTCTCGATGCCCCAATGGCCGCGCACCGCCCGGGCGAACGTCTTCACCTTCGGCGGCAGGCTGCTGACGTAGTACACGACCTCCTCGGCCGCCGTGCCGTTGACCACCCGCGTCCGGACCACCATGCCGACGCTGGCCACGTCCTTCCACCGCCCGCCCCGGCGGATCGCCGCCGGCGGGGCGGCGCAGAAGTACTCCCGGGTCTCGTCCCGGCCGTGGCCGCGTTCGACCGTCCGGAGCCGCCGCACCGACGGGTCGGTGAAGTCGGCCTCGGCGTGGGCCAGGAACGCTGCCCGCACGGCCCGATGCAGGGCCGGCTGGTTGTCCTTGACGGCCAACACGTAGTCCGCCTCGCGGCCGCGGATGGCGGCGGCGATCTCCGTTTGGCAGCCCATCGCGTCGATCGTCACGATGCAGCCGCGCAGGTCGAGCAACTCCAGCAGCAGCGGGATGGCGGTGATCTCGTTCGACTTGGCCGCGACCGCGACTTGGCCCAGCACCAGCCGCGCCTCGGTCGCCCAGGCGCTGACCACGTGCAGCGGGTCCTGCTCCGCCGCCTGGTCGAACGACCGGCGCAACGTCTTACCGTCGATGGCCACGACTTCCCCAGCCGCGGCCGCACCTAGGGCGGCGAGCCACCGGTGGACACAGCCGAGCAGCGCCGCCGGGTCGAGGCGGGCGAAGACGCGGCCGAAGGTGTCGTGCGACGGGATGCCGTGGGGCAGGTCCAGGAACCGGCGGAAGAAGTCGAGCTTGGCCCGGCCGAACCGCTCGATGTCGGCCCACCCGTCGGCCCCGCCGAGGGTGCCGCAGACGGCCAGGATGATGATGTTGAGCAGCGCGTGCCGCTTGCTCCGGTCGAGGCGCGGGTCAGTAAGGTTGACAAAGAACGGTGCAAAAAGTTCCAAGGTCGCGGGGGTAGGCATCCATGACCTCCGGGATCGGGTTCCGACGTCCGGAGCATCGTTCGCGGCCCCCTTGACCAAGTCAATCCGCCCACCGAACAATCAGGCGGCATTTGATGCGATTGCCCTGCCAGCTGGCCCAGCGGTTGCCCCGGTTGCGTATCCGAGATTGGTACCCCCGGGACCGCTTCCCGTCTCACCCGTCGGTAACACACCGGTTCTTGACGGCCGCCGGCGGCAACACAATTGACTACCTGTGGACGCGGCGTAACCTCGCGATCCTTGCCGCGCTCTTCAAAGAGATTACGGCCGTCACTGACGCCGACCTTCGCCTCCAGCTTCTATCGGCATTCGTCCAGTCGTTGCACCTTTGCAGCAAGATGGTGATCCCCCGCCACGCGGCGGCCAACCGCGACTTCTCCGGCAGTTGGGGGCGGCCGGACTACATGATTCGCCGCCGGCAAATGGAGCAGAACCCGGTGGACGTTTTCTGGCGGTCGTGTACCGGCCGCCAAGGCGTCCAGCCGATGATGCGAGACGCCGTCGCCCGATTCCCCAACGGCATAGATATCCACGACGCCCGGACCGCGGGGAAGGTTCGCAAGTCGGCGCAAATCAACTACGGCTCGATTGACGTAGCCGACCTCGACGACTACCTCGCCGCCGAGAGCGTGGACTTCGTCATTACTGACCCGCCCTATGCCGGTTTGGTCCGATACCTGCCGCTGAGCGTCGTATGGCTCTGCTGGCTGGAACACTTGGACCGGAAGTACAAGCCAGACCTGAAATCGGAAATCACGGTCGAGCGGGGGAACCCGACGAGCCGCCAGCACTACCGCCGCCGATTGCGGAACGCATTTAAGCAGGTTTATCGTATCCTGCCCGATGAGGTCGCATGGTAGTCACCTTCCACCACCAGCAGGTCCGTGAGTTCAACGACTTCGCGCTATCGGTCAAAGAGGCCGGCTTCGTTTTCGACAAGGTGACCCATCAGTACAATCGCCGGTCCGGCGAATCGAACGTCG
>DASRFJ010000030.1:0-1319 GCA_035651595.1 Streptosporangiaceae bacterium
GGACGCTCCTATGACGCGTCAAGGCTTGCGTGGGGTGTTGTTTCAAGCTGGCGGTAGAGCTGGCGGGTGACGTAGCGCCCGAGACAACGTCTGATTTCACGGTCGGTCTTTCCTTGAGCTCGGCGGCGTTCGGCGTAGGCACGGGTTCCGGGGTCGTGCCGCAGGCGTGTCAGGACGATGAGGTAGATCGCGCGATTGAGCTGCCGGTCCCCGGAGCGATTCAGGCGGTAGCGGACGGTCTTGCCTGACGAGGCTGGGATCGGGGCGGTGCCCGCGAGCATCGCGAAGGCGCCGTCGTTGCGGCAGCGACCGGCGTGCGACCAGGCGGCGAGCACGGTGGCTGCCACGATCGGGCCGACTCCGGTGAGGGTGAGCAGGTCGGGACGCCAGGACACCACGATTGCTCGGATGGCTTTCTCGTGCTCAGCTGCCTCCTCCTCGAGTACTCGGACCCGCCGGGCGATCGCTTTGAGCGTGGCCAAGGCGGTGAAGACGTCGATCTCGGCGGCATAGTGCGCGGGCCGCAGCCGCAGAGCGGTCGCCAGCATGGCCCGGGTAGACAGGCCCCGGAATCGAGCGCGGACGCTCTCAGGGGCAGTGACGACGAGGGCGTGCAGCTGGCACTGCCCCTCGGTAGCAGCTTCAACTGCGGCACGGCGGGCGGTGAGCAGGACCTGTAGTGCCGCGCGCTGAGCCCCGGTCCTGGGTTGAGCCAGGTGAGTGCGGCTCAGCGCGTCGCGGGCAGCTCGCACGGCGTCGATCGGGTCGGACTTCGCGCCGGCCTTCCGGGCCGGGCGGGCTGGCCTGTCGAGCTCGATGACCAGCTCGGACCGCGCAGCGAGATGGGTCGCCAGGCCGGCGCCGTAACCGCCGGACCCCTCCAGCGCCCACGCTCGTATGCCGTCGTGCTCGCTGGCTAGTTCAAGCAGCTCGGCATAGCCAGCCGGGTCGGCGTTCACCGTCGCCTGCGCGAGCACCGCGCCGGTGGCCGCGGCGATCACGGCGGCGGTGTGAGTGTCTTTGTGAGTGTCGACGCCGATGACGACATCGACCAGATCTGCGAGCATGGACAACCGCGTTCTCCTCTGACCGGGGCGGGCGTGGGCTCCGGTCCGGTTCGGGAGATCGGCAGGACTGTGACGGGACACGCCAGGGGCAATCTGGCGGTCAAGCTCCTGATCAAGCCAGCTGCTCCCGGCCGGGCCGGCGTCGAGGACAGCGGGCGGGCAAGTCCCACGGAAAGGCACCAAGGCCAGTCAGTTTTTGAGCCACGCCCGCCGTCACCTCGCCAGCCCATCACGGCCGCTGTGGACCGACGC
>DASRFJ010000031.1:0-4276 GCA_035651595.1 Streptosporangiaceae bacterium
GTACACCCGCAGCTGCGACGAAAACACCACGAACACCACCAGGACCGCGCCGCCGAGCAGGAGCCCGAGCGCGCCGAACACAATGCCGCTCACCGCGCCGCGCGGCCGGGCCATGCCGCCGCGGCGAGCGCGCCGCGAACTGGTCGCGCCGAGCCAGACCGCCGCCGCGCCGAACACCAGGCTGAGCACGATCACATACAGGCCGCGCTGCAGGTTGCCGAGAAAGAACAGTGCGATGACGCTGAGCAGGCCGAGCACGAGCGCGGCCAGCGCGCGCTGGCGCAGCAGCGGATCCGGCGCGGCGAGCTGGGGCGTCGGCAACCGCGCGGTCTTGGTCGATCTGGCCATGGCGGTTCCTATTGTGCCCCTTCCGGCAGGGGCTCGCGGACCCTCGCGCGGCCGGGCCACGACCGGTGCCATATCGTTGCGGCATGAGCGCGCGGCTGGTAGTTCTCGTGTCCGGCGAGGGGACCAACCTGCAGGCTCTCATCGACGCGGCGCGGCGAGAGGAGTACGGCGCGCGGATCGTCGCCGTCGGCTCCGACCGGCCGGACGTCAAGGCGCTGGACCGCGCGGAAAGCCAGGGAATCCCCACGTTCACGGTCGTCACCACGGACTACGCGACCAGGACGGACTGGGACGCCGCGCTTACCGCGGCCTGCCAGCGATACGAGCCCGACCTGATCGTGCTGGCCGGCTTCATGAAGCTGGTGGGCGCTCCGTTCCTGCGAGCCTTCGGCGGCCGCTGCGTGAACACCCATCCCGCGCTGCTACCGTCTTTCCCCGGGACACATGGCGTGCGCGACGCGCTGGAGCATGGCGCGAAGGTCTCCGGGTGCACCGTCCTCATCGTGGACGACGGCGTGGACACCGGCCCGATCGTCGCGCAGGCCGCGGTTCCCGTACACGATGACGACGACGAGGAAACCCTGCACGAGCGGATCAAGATCGCCGAGCGAGTACTGCTCACCGAGACGGTGGGCAGGATGGTCCGCGAAGGCTGGTCCGTCGATGGCCGGAAGGTGAGGGTTGGTAAGTGAGCCAGATCAAGATCAGGCGCGCGCTGATCAGCGTCTACGACAAGTCGGGCCTAGACGAAATGGCCCGCGGGCTGCACGCCGCTGGCGTGGAGATCGTGTCGACGGGGAGCACCGCGGCCACGATCGCGGCGGCCGGCGTGCCGGTCACCAGGGTCGAGGACCTCACCGGCTTCCCCGAGTGCCTGGACGGCCGGGTCAAGACGCTGCATCCGAAGGTGCACGCCGGCCTGCTCGCCGACACCCGTAAACCGGAGCACAATCAGCAGCTCGGATCCCTCGGTATCGTGCCGTTCCAGCTGCTGATCTCCAACCTGTACCCGTTCGAGGCCACGGTGACGTCCGGTGCCAGCCCGGAGGAGTGCGTCGAACAGATCGACATCGGCGGGCCCGCGATGGTGCGCGCCGCGGCGAAGAATCACGCCAGCATCGCGGTGATCACCGACCCGGCGCGGTACCCGGACGTGCTCGCCGCGGTGGCGAACGGGGGCTTCACCCTCGATCAGCGGCGCCGCCTGGCCGCCGACGCCTACGCGCACACCGCGGCGTACGACATCGCGGTCTCCTCGTGGTTCGCCTCCGCCTACGCGCCCGACGAGGTCGCCACCGACACCGGCTGGCCCGCGATGGCCGCCGCGCACTGGCGCCGCGCCACCGTGCTTCGCTACGGCGAGAACCCGCACCAGCGCGCCGCGCTTTACACCGCGGGGAATCACGGCATCGCCAGCGCGGAACTGCTGCACGGCAAGCAGATGTCCTACAACAACTACGTGGACGCGGATTCGGCGCGCCGCGCGGCGTACGACTTCACCGAGCCGTGCGTGGCGATCATCAAGCACTCCAACCCGTGCGGGATCGCGATCGGCACCGACCTCGCGGACGCGCACGCGAAGGCGAACGCGTGCGATCCGGTGTCGGCCTACGGCGGCGTGATCGCCGCCAACGGCACGATCACCGCGCGGATGGCCGAGCAGATCATCGAGGGCTTCGCCGAGGCGGTGATCGCGCCGGACTTCGAGCCGGACGCAACCGCCATCCTGTCCGCGAAGTGGAAGAACGTCCGGCTGCTGCGGTGCGCCCCGCCGTCCCGCAGCGCGCAAATCGAGTCGCGGCCGATCAGCGGCGGCTTGCTGCTTCAGACCACGGACCTGGTCAGCGAGCCGGGCGACGATCCGGCCAACTGGGAACTGAAAACCGGCGCTCCGGCCAGCCGCGCGCAGCTGAGCGACCTCGCCTTCGCGTGGCACGCTTGTCGTTCAGTAAAGAGCAATGCCATCCTGCTGGCCAGCGGGGGAGCATCGGTCGGGGTCGGCATGGGGCAGGTCAACCGGATCGACTCGGCGCGGCTCGCGGTGGCGCGGGCAGGCGAGCGGGCGGCCGGGTCGGTCGCCGCGAGCGACGCGTTCTTCCCGTTCCCCGACGGGCTACAGATCCTGATCGAGGGCGGGGTCAGCGCGGTCGTCGAGCCGGGGGGCTCGATCCGCGACAACCTGGTCATCGAGGCCGCCGAAGCGGCCGGGCTCACGCTGTACTTCACCGGCGTGCGTCACTTCTACCACTAAGGGTTCTCAGGGGGTTCGGGGGATGACATCCCCCGTAAGGAGGGAACATGACGGCTCACATCCTTGACGGCAAGGCGGCGGCGGCCGAGGTCCGCGCCGACCTGAAGACGCGCGTCGCCCGGCTGGCCGAGCGGGGGATCGTGCCGGGACTGGGCACGATCCTGGTCGGCGACGATCCTGGCAGCCACGCGTACGTGCGGGGCAAGCACCGGGACAGCGCCCAGGTGGGGATCAACTCGATCCAGCGGGAGCTGCCGGCCACCGCGACCCAGGCCGAGATCGAGGCCGTGGTCGACGAGCTGAACGCGGATCCCGCGTGCACCGGTTACATCGTGCAGTTGCCGCTGCCGGGCGGGGTGGACGAGAACGCGGTGCTCAGCCGGATAGACCCGGACAAGGACGCGGACGGCCTGCACCCGATGAGCCTCGGCCAGCTGGTGCTTGGCGTGCCGGGCCCGCTGCCCGCGACACCGCGCGGGATCGTGGTACTGCTGCGGCGGTACGGGGTGCCGATCGCGGGCGCGGACGTGACCGTGATCGGCCGCAGCATCAACGTGGGGCGGTCGCTGGGACTGCTGCTCACCCGGCGGACCGAGAACGCCACCGTGACGTTGTGCCACACCGGCACCAAGGACCTCGTGGCACACACCAGGAACGCGGACATCGTGGTCGTGGCCGCCGGGCTGCCCGGCCTGCTCACCCCGGACATGATCCGGCCGGGGGCGGCGGTGGTGGACGTGGGCATCACCCGGACCGAGGCCGGACTGGTCGGCGACGTGGCGCCGGAGGTCGCGGAGGTGGCTGGCTGGCTGGCACCGGTGCCCGGCGGCGTGGGGCCGATGACCCGTGCGATGCTCCTCGTCAACGTCGTCGAGGCGGCCGAGGGCAGCGCGCTGCTTACCGGCCAGTAACATAGGAAGTGGAGGTGTCATGAACATCGTCGTCTGCGTGAAGCAAGTGCCGGATACCGCGTCGGAACGTCAGCTCAAGGCAGCGGACTCGACGCTCGACCGGGCCTCGCTCGACGGGGTGGTGAACGAGCTCGACGAGTACGCGGTTGAGGAAGCGCTGCGGATCGCCGAAGCCAACCCAGGGTCAGAGGTCACCGTGCTGTCGATGGGACCGGAAAAGGCCGCGGATTCGATCCGCAAGGAACTGGCGAGGGGCGCCGACAAGGCGGTGCACCTCCAGGATGACGCGCTGGCGGGCAGCGACGCGCTGGGTACCTCTTACGCGCTGGCCAAGGTGCTCGAGCAGATCGGCTTCGACCTGGTGATCTGCGGCTCCGAGTCGACCGACGCGCGGATGGGCGTGATGGCCGCGATGCTGGCCGAGCGGCTCGGCGTGCCGCAGGTGTCGCTGGCGAGCAAGGTGGACATCTCCGGCACCTCGCTGACCGTGCGCCGGGTCTCCGACGACGGCTACCACACGGTGGAAGCGTCGCTGCCCGCCGTGATCAGCGTGGTCGAGAAGATCAACGAGCCGCGGTACCCGTCGTTCAAGGGGATCATGGCGGCGAAGAAAAAGCCGGTCACGACGATGTCGCTGGCGGACGCGGGCATCGACGCCGCGCTGGTGGGCCTGGCGGGCGCGGGCACCGAGGTGGCGGACTTCGAGAAGACGCCGCCGCGGCAGGCCGGCACGATCGTCAAGGACGAGGGCGACGGCGGCGCGAAG
>DASRFJ010000032.1:0-16868 GCA_035651595.1 Streptosporangiaceae bacterium
CCGCTCGCCCGCGCCGCGCACCAGGATCTCCAGCGCCTCGAGCAGATGCTCCAGGTACGGCGCGCCGGTCGGCCGGCGCTGGTCGCCATGCCAGGTCGTCGCGAACCGCACCGCCCGGGCGACCGCCTCCGCCGTCGTCGCTGGAAGCACCTCGCGCACCTCCGGTTCCGCGGCCGCCCAGTCGTGCCAGCGGGTGAACGTCTCCACACCCCAGATTCTGCCAGCACCCCCCAGCCGAACCGCACCGTACCCGCATGAACACTTTCTGTGATCACACCCATGCGCCGGGGCGCGGAAGCGAGCGGGCCGGATCATTGCGGGACAGCGGCAGGCTCGGCCGGCATCGGTTAACGTGCCGGATTTGCCCTTCGTGGTAACGGGGCCCCTAGTTACGAGGGTCGATCGACCACAAAGGGAAATCTTCCACGTTGTTACGGAACTGCCGGTGTCCTCCTATCCCAGTTGCCGCACACTGCACTCCAGGCACAGGCTGCGCGCGCGGGCCGCCAGCGCCCGGCGGCCGGCCCGGCCACGCGCACGCAATTCGCCAGCAAGATCCGATCCGGGGTAAGTGTCCGTGGTGCTGAGGCCGGATCGGCAGGGGGACAGGGCCTAGAGTGGGTCCGTGCGTGTTGGACCCCGGGGCGACGGCGAGTCGGTTGGTGCTGGTGAGGCTGCCGTGATCGAGTCTACGGGGACCGATAGCACGGTCTTTGCGCGTGCCCCCGCGGACTCGTCGCCGGCGGGGCGGACGTTCGGTGCGATGACCGTGGTGCCGGCACTGCTCGCCGTGGCGTGGCTGCTGCCCGGGCTCCCGCTGGTGCTGGCCCACCGGTTCACCGTGCTGCCGATGGTGTTCATCGCGGCGCCGCTCGCCGTCGGGCTGTGCTACGTCGTGCTGCGCCGGATGCCCGCACCGCGCGGCGCGGTCCCCTGGTGGACGGTCGCGGCGACCGCGGCGGTGGCCGTGGTGTTCGCCGCGTGGCAGATCTGGATGCGCACCCAGCAGATCATCTACCTGCGCGATCCGGCGACGTACCTCCAGGTCGGATACTGGATCGCGCACCACGGATCGCTGGCGATCCCGCAAGGTACCGCGGCGTTCGGCGGGTCGCATCCGGGGCTCTCGTTCGCGAGCATGAACTACTACCCGCGCAGCACCGGAATCGTGCCCCAGTTCATGACGGGCTTCCCGGTCGTGGTGGCGGGCGCGGTGTGGCTGGGCGGTATCCCGGCGGCGCTGGTGCTTACGCCGCTGGCGGGCGGCTGCGCGATCCTGGCGTTCGGCGGACTGGCGGGACGCCTGATCGGGGCCCGCTGGGCGCCGGCCGCGGCGCTGGTGCTGGCGCTCAGCCTGCCGCAGATCTACACCAGCCGGAGCACGTTCAGCGAGCCGATCGCGGAATTGCTGCTGTTCGCCGGGCTGAGCCTGCTCGCCGACTCGCTGCGGCACCGAGCCGGCCAACTGGAGCTGGCCGCTGTTGCCGGCCTCACGCTCGGACTGACGATCTTCGTCCGGCTCGACGGGCTCAGCGACATCCTGCCGGTGATTCCGTTTCTCGGCGTCCTGCTGGCCGCCCGCCGTCGTCAGGCGGTGCCGTTCGGTACTGGCCTGGTGATCGGTGTCGGGTACGGGCTGCTCGACGGCTACCTGCTGTCCCGGCCGTACCTGGACCTGGAGCAGCCGTCGCTGCGTCCGCTCGCGCTGATCACCGAGGCGGCGGTGCTCCTGACCGTGGTGGGCGTCCTGCTCGCGTGGAGCCCGCGGGCGCGCGCCTGGGCCTTCGGCGAGGTGCCCGCCAAGGTTACCGGCCAGCTCCGGCGCTGGCTGCCCGAGGCCGGCGCGGTGCTGACGCTGCTGATCTTCGTGGGGTTCGCGATCCGCCCGCTGGTGCAGACCGTGGCCGGGGAGACGATCCCGTCCTCGATCGCGTACGTGGCCGAGTTGCAGAAGCTCGCCCACCTGCCCGTCGACGGCCGGCAGCAGTATTACCAGGACAGCCTCTACTGGGTGATCTGGTACATCGGCGTGCCGACCGTGCTGCTTGGCGCCTTCGGCCTGGCGCTGCTGGTCCGGCAGAGCCTGCGCGCGCTGGTCACGTGGCGCGACCCGGACGGCTCGGTGCGGGCGTGGGCGCTGCCGCTGATGATCGCGCTGTGGGTGATCGTCAGCGTGCTGTACCGCCCGGCTGTGTCACCGGACCAGCCGTGGGCCAGCCGCAGGCTGGTGCCGTTCGTCCTGCCGGGCCTGATTCTCGGCGCGGTGTGGGCCGCCTCGTGGCTGAAGGAACGCGCGATCGCGGTGGGCGCCACCCGGGTCCCGGTCGGCGCGGTGGCGGGCTGCTGTGTCGTGGCGCTGGCCATCCCCACCGTATGGACCACGTTCGGGATCAGCCTCACGCCGCGGCCGACCGCGCACGGCATGGCCTTCAAGCGAATCGGGGCGGGTGAGCTGACCGCGGTCCAGCGGCTGTGCCGGGCGATCGGCGCGGGCTCGTCCGTGGTGATCCTCGACCAGCTCACCGCCGACCGGTTCGCCCAGGTGGTCCGCGGCCAGTGCGACACGCCCGCCGCGGTGCTGGCGGCTCCAACGCAAGCCGAGGTCGGGGTCGTGGTGCAAGGGATCAGGCTGGCCGGGCGGCGTCCGGTGCTGCTGGCCCAGTCCCAGCCGGAGCTGACCCCGTACACCGGCGCGCCCACCGAGGTGGTCAACCTGCTGACCACCCAGGAGGCGCACCTGCTGACCACGCCGCCCACGAGGACCTGGGGGATTCATTACACGGTGTGGATGTCGGTACCCACGGTGAGCGAGTAGCCTCTGCCTTCGTGGATACCCCGCATGCGACGATCGTGCTGCCGTGCTACAACGAGGAAGAGCACGTGCTGCTCGAGGTGGAGCGGATCTGCGCGGCGATGGACAAGAGCGGCATCTCCTACGAGCTGCTCGCCGTTGACGACGCGTCGACCGACCACACGCTGGCGAAGCTGCGCGCGGCCGAACAGGACTTTCCCCAGCTGCGGGTCGTCCACTTCCCGCGCAACGGCGGCTCAGGCACGGTGCGCCGGATCGGCACGCAGCAGGCCCGCGGCGAGATCGTGGTGTGGACCGACGCCGATCTGACATACCCCAACGAGCGGATACCCGAGCTAGTCGGCATTCTCGACGAGAATCCGGACGTGGACCAGGTGGTGGGCGCGCGGACCAGCGAGGAAGGCACGTTCAAGGTGTTCCGGGTACCGGCCAAGTGGTTCGTCCGCAAGCTCGCCGAACGCCTGGTGAACTCCCAGATCCCGGACCTGAACTCCGGCCTGCGCGCGTTCCGGCGTGAGGTGTCGCTGCCCTACCTGCGGTTGCTGCCGCCCGGGTTCTCCTGCGTCACCACGATCACGCTCGCGTTCTTGTCGAATGAGCACGAGGTGCGGTACATCCCGATCGAGTACGCCAAGCGGGCCGGCCGGTCGAAGTTCCACTTCTTCTCCGACGCGTACCGTTACCTGCTCCAGGTGCTGCGCATGGTGATGTACTTCAACCCGCTCAAGGTGCTGATGCCGCCGGCGCTGTCCCTGCTCGGCCTCGGCGTGGCCAAGGGGATCTACGACCTGATCGTGCACCACTGGCACATCGCCAACGACACGCTGCTCGTGTTCGTGACCGGCCTGATCCTGGCCTCGCTGGCGCTGCTGGCGGACCTGATCGTGCGCTCCCGCGCGGATACATGAAGGTCTCGATCGTCGGTCCCGCTCACCCGTACAAGGGCGGTGGCGCCCGCCACACCACCGAGCTGGCGCACCGGTTGCGCACCGCCGGGCATGACGTGGTCATCGAGTCGTGGCGCGCGCAGTATCCGGCGCGCCTGTACCCGGGTCAGCAGACCGTCGACGAACCCGAGGGCGAGCCGTTCCCGGCGACCCGCCGCCGGCTTGCCTGGTACCGCCCCGACGGCTGGTTCGCCGCTGGGCGTCGGCTACGTCGCGCGGACCTGGTAGTGTTCGCGCTGATCACGCCCATCCAGGTGCCCGCATACCTGACGATGCTCGCCGCCCTGCGGCATCGCGCCAGGGTCGTGGTCATCTGCCACAACGTGCTACCGCACGAGCGCCGTCCCGGCGACGTCCCGCTGGTCCGCGCCCTCCTTCGTCGTGCCGACAGCGTGGTGGTCCACTCGGCCGAGCAAGCCGGTCTCGCTCGGTCCCTGGCTCCCCGCACTCCCGTCGCGGTCGCCGCACTGCCACCGCACCTGCCCGTTACTGTCGCGCCAGTCCCCACGGCCCCGGATGGCCCGGGGGTGCGGCTGCTGTTCTTCGGGATCGTGCGGCCCTACAAGGGGCTCGACGTGCTGCTGCGGGCGCTGGCCGAGGTGCCGCAGACGGTCACGCTGACGGTGGCCGGGGAGTTCTGGGGCGGGCCCGCCGGAACCGAGAAGCTGATCGCGGAGCTGGGGATCGGTGACCGGGTGACGCTGCGGCCCGGCTACGTGCCGGCGAGTGAGATCCCCGCGCTGTTCGCCGCGGCGGACGTGCTCGTGCTGCCGTACCGGGAGGCAACCGCGTCGCAGAACGCACTGCTCGCGTTCGCGCACGGCGTGCCGGTGATCACGACGACCGCGGGGAGACTGGCCGAGCATGTCATGGACGGGGTGAACGGGATAACCGCGGCGCCCGGAGATGCCGATGACATGCTCCGGGCGCTGCGGGCGGTCAGCGAGCCGGCCACCGTCGCTCGCCTGCGGTCCGGGGTCCGCCCCGTCGACCCCGGGCCCGCCTGGTCGGACTACCTGCGCGCGCTGGTTACCGTTGCCCGAACCTGATGTCGGCCGGGTCGACGGCGACCTGCACGATCGTCTGGCCCTTCTTGGGGCTCGGCAGCTCACGGACCTCCGGTGGCGGCGCGGGATGGTACTGGCAGGCGGTGAGCGTGCCGGTCACGAGATAGGTCGATGAACCCGGTCCGCCTTCGTGGATGGTCTGGTTCCCGACCGTGACCACCTTGTCTGGGCCGTCGGAGATCCCGAAGATCAACGACTGGCCTGGCTTGAGGTGGCTCGGGTTGATCTGCATCCGCCAGCTGCCCTTCGGTGCGGCGTCGAACTGCGGAATCGTGTACAGGCCGTCCGGCATGTGGTAGTCGACCGGGCCGTTGACCGCGGCCGCGTCCGGTTCCTCGCAATACTCGCCAGCCGGGATGTAGACAACCATCGCCGGGATGCCGTCGGCCTGGAGCTGGCTGGACAGTTGCGACGTGTGCCGGTAGTCGGTGAGCGTGATCGTCACCACGCCGTCCGGCGCACGCTGGACGGCGAAGCCGGTCAGCTTCGCGCTGGCCGGCGGCGCGGCGCCGTGTGACGCAGCCACGGCGATGCCGACGGCCGCCGCCGTCGCCAAGGACGCCGCGGCGATGAACCGGCGGCTCGGCTGCCACGCACGGCGGGACGGGGCGGGGACGTCGAGCGCGCGTGTGGCCACAAGCTGCCGTAGCTCGGCGAGGCGCTCGTGCTCCAGCCGAGTGAGTGCGTCGTTCATGTTGCTTCCCTCACGAAGTCGAAATCGGGCCGGGTTCCGGTTGGCACGGCCTTGAGCTGGCGTCGGGCCCGGTGCAGCCGGACCCTGGCGGTGACGGGCGGGATCCCCAGCGCGGCCGCCGCCTCGGTGACGGTGAGCCCGTCGATGTCGACGAGCTCGATGACGGCCCGCGGCCCCGGCGGCAGGTCGGCTACCGCCGCCAGCAACGCGCGCCCCGCCCGCTCGGCGTCGATCTGCTCCTCCAGCCGGGAGATGTCATCGACGTCCAGGGGGCGCCGGCCCGCGTGCCGCAGCAGCTTGTCGACCCGTCTGGCCGCCTGCCTGCGCTCCGTGGCCAGCACGTTGCGGGCGATGCCGAACAACCAGGCCGACTCGCTGCCGCGAGAGGGCTGGAAGCTGTCCGCCCCTTCGATGGCTGCCAGGAACACCTCGGTGGTCAGGTCATCGACCAGGTGCGGGTCGGTGACCCGGCGCGCGACGAAGCCGGTAACCGACCGGACGTGCCGGCGGTAGAAGGCCTCGAAGAGATCGGGATCTCGTCCTAGGTTCATGAAGTTACTTGGTAACGGGCACCGGAAGCGTTTCCTCGTGCCGGCGCCGCCGGACGCACAACCCTGCGCCGGCCCACAGCAGGTCCCCGATCGTCATCACCATGCGCGACGCCAGCGCGACCACCAGGGCCGACGCAGTCGGCATGACCGGTGAGAGCACGGCGACAAGCGCCGCCTCACGCGGCCCGATGCCGCCGGGGAAGAAGATGATGACGAAGCCGGCCGCCCACGACAGCGCGTACGCACCGAACGACAGCGCCAGCACGTGCAGGTCGCTGCCCTTGGCGAACTGGCTGATCAGCAGCCAGGCGTGCAGCCCGTAACAGCCCCATCCGGCGAATGTCCAGCCGAGCGCCCGGCCCATGCCGGGGATGCTGACCGCCTTCTCCAGCGGCTCCTGCCGGGCTATCCGGAGCACGGGGTCGAGGAGGTATTTGACGACCTTCGGATGCAGGCAGGCGATCGCGAACGGAGTTATCGCCAGCACCCACCAGTACTTCCGCACCGCGACCGAAGAGGTCAGCGGCAGCGTAATGCCGGCCACCACGAGCGCCGCCACCAGCGTCGTGGCCATTCCCATCAGGCTCGCCGTCACGCTCCGGCGGCGGGGTACTTCGTAGTCGCGGGCGAGTTCGACCTGGGCGGCGACCGCCCACACCGCGCCCGGCACGTACTTGCCGAGCTGGCCGATGAACATCACCCGGATCGCGGCCAGCACGGGCAGCTCCGAACCGAGATCGGCGAGCAGCGTCCGCCAGGCCATCATCGCGCAGCCAAGGCCGGCCAGCACGCAGAGGCCGGCCCACGCCACGTCCCAGCCATCCAGCTTGTCCAGCGCCGCCTGCACCTGCGTCCACTGAGACGCCAGGCCCCAGACCGCCAGGCCGACGACCGCGACCAGCAGGATGGCGCGGAGCCAGCGGCTCTGGGCGAGATGACGCACGCCGCTAGGGTATCCGGCCCGCTGGCTGGCGGTAATTGAGCCAAAGTTGACCGCATCGGTCCTGGTTAGCCCGGATACCAGGTGGCAGCGTACTGGATATGGGCGTGGATACTCGGTCAGGACGGGAAGCACGCCAGGTCGTTCTGAGAAAAGAAGGAGCGGGACGGGGCGGCGGATGGGTGGCGCTGCTCGTCGTCTGGGTTGTCTGGGGCAGCACGTACCTGGCGATAAAGGTGAGCGTGGAGAGCCTGCCGCCGCTGCTGATGGCCGGGGCGCGGTTCGCGATCGCGGGGCTGATCATGCTCCCGTTCGCGGTGCGCGGCGGCCACTGGCCGCGGCGGGCGGAATGGCTCGGCTGCGGGATCGTCGGGCTGCTGCTGCTCGGCGCGAACGCCGCGCTGTCGTTCGCCGAGCGGACCGTGCCGTCCGGGCTTGCGTCGCTGCTGATCGCGACCGTGCCGCTGTGGATGCTGGGTCTCGACGCGGCGCTGAACCGGGTCCGGCTCGGCTGGGCTCCCGTCTGCGGACTGGTCATCGGCCTGTGCGGGGTGGGGTTCTTGTCCGGCGCCCGCAGCGGGCACGTGTCGGCCGCGGGCGTGGTGGTCTGCCTGTGCGCGGCGGCGTCGTGGGCGCTGGGGACGATCCTGTCCCGGCGGCTGCCGACCCCCGCGAACCCCGGTCTGGGGGCGTCGATGCAGATGCTGGTGGCCGGGCTGGTGCTGGTGGGTGCCGCGGGCGTGAGCGGAGAGGCCGGGTCGTTCAAGTTCGCCGCGGTGTCCGGGCGGTCCTGGCTGGCCTTCGGGTACCTGATCGTGATCGGGTCGATCGTGGCGTTCTCCGCCTACGTGGTGGCGGTGCGCGCGCTGCCGACCGCCACGGTCGCGACGTACGCGTACGTGAACCCGGTGATCGCCGTGCTGCTCGGCTTCGCGGTGCTGGGCGAGCGCCTGTCGGCGTCGATGCTGCTCGGTGGCGCGCTTGTCGTCGGCGCGGTGGTGCTCGTGGTGCGGCAGAGCCCGCCATCGCACTAGAGTCCTGCTATGCCGACAATTCACCGGCTGCATCTGGCCAGTTTGCGCGGGGTGGACGGCCGGTCATGGCCGGTGCACGGCTTCGTCGTGACGCATCCGGGCGGGGCGTTGCTCGTGGACACCGGGGTGGGCGGGCCTGGGCATGTGCTGGACTCGTGGCGGGTGGTGAACCGCACCGTCGCCGACGCGCTGGCAGACCTGGACATGTCGCCGGCCGACATCGACCTGGTCGTCAACACGCACCTGCACTTCGACCACTGCGGGCAGAACGCCGTGTTCCGGCACGCGCCGTGCTACGTGCAGCGTGCGGAGCTGGCGCGGGCCGAGCGCGAGTCGCCAGAGCTGTGCGAGTGGTTCTCGTTTGCTTCGGCGCGGTGGGAGTTGCTTGACGGCGACACCGAGATCGTGCCGGGAGTGTCCGTGATGGCGACGCCCGGGCACACCGTGGGGCATCAATGCGTGGTTGTCTCTGATCCCTCGGCTGCCTCGGCTGCCTCGGGGACCTCTGAGGCTGACCTGCTGATCGGGGATGCCGCGTATTCGCCGAGCGTGTGGAACAGGCCTGAGCTGGGAGTCGGAGTGCCCGGACAGGCCGCGGATCCGGACGCGTGGCACGGATCGATCGGGCGGCTGCGTTCGCTAGCCGCCGATCGGATCCACTTCTGTCACCACACGGACGTGCTGCAAGGCTGAGGTGCGGCTGTGAAGATCATCGTGGATGCCGGGCGGTTCGCGCTCGCCGGCGAGTAGGCTCTGGGTGAGCTAGTAGCCTACGGGGGCACCGTTTTCGGCGCAGCCGCGGCGGGCCAGCTCGTCGGCTTTCTCGTTACCGCGGTCGCCGGCGTGGCCCTTGACCCACTTCCAGTCGATGTCATGGCTGTCGGTGGCCTTTTCGAGGCGCTGCCAGAGGTCGACGTTCTTGACCGGCTGCTTGGCGGACGTCTTCCAGCCGTTGCGCTGCCAGCCCTTCACCCATTTGGTGATGCCCTCGTAGACATACTTGCTGTCCGTGTACAGCGTGACGCTGGTCGGGCGCTTGAGCGCCTCGAGGGCCTGGATGGCGGCCATGAGCTCCATCCGGTTGTTCGTGGTGGCCGGGTCGCCGCCGTACAGCTCCTTGCTGGTGTTCTTTGATTCGAGCAGGGCGCCCCAGCCGCCCGGGCCTGGGTTCCCGCTGCACGCGCCGTCGGTGTAGATCACGACCTCGGTCATGCCGGAAGGCTACGCGGTCCGGGCGCGTGGTACAGCGCGCACCGGTCCATGGAGAAGGGTTACAGCCTGATAACGGCGCCCCGCCCGGTCTGGCTACCGGGCGGCGGACAGTCGTTACTAGAAGAGACACATGGGGCACCGGTGCCTGCGGAACCCATCCAGGAGGGGCTGTGGCCATCAACGCCAGGATCTTCGGCCGCGCGCGACGGCTGTCATGATAACGAGACGAGCGCTGGCCGCTGTCGGCCTGGCGGCTGCCATGTCCGGCGTGGCGGTCTCGCCCGCCGCGGCGGTACAAACGTCCGGCGTGAGCGCGGCCGGATTGAAGCCGCGCGCCGGCCAGTGGTGGTTCACCAGCTGGAAGATCCTGCCGCGGGTCTGGCCGCTGACCCAGGGAGGCGGCGTCACGGTGGCCGTGCTCGACTCCGGCGTCCAGGCAAGCGTGCCTGACCTGCGCGGCGTGGTGCTACCGGGCGGGGACGTGACCGGTCAGCTCACCAACGGGGAGAAGGACTTCAATACGGTGGGCAGCGGCCATGGCACCATGATGTCGGTGCTGATTGCCGGGCAGGGCTACGGCACCGGAATCGTCGGCGTCGCGCCGCGAGCGAAGATCCTGCCGGTCGTGGTCAACGCGGGGGTTTCTGACGGCACTGCCGCCCCCGGCGCGATGGCGGCCGGGATCAGGTACGCGGCGGAGCACGGGGCACGGGTCATCGACGTCTCGCAGGAATACCCGTCCGCCGCCGCCGCTGGGTGTGACCCGGCGGAGCAGTCGGCGGTGGCCTACGCGCTTGCCCGCGACGCGATCGTCATCGCCGCCGCGGGTGACACGGACCTGACCGGCACGAGACCGTCCGAGCCGGCCTCCTGCGCCGGCGTGCTCGCGGTGGCCGCGGTGCTGCCGAACCGGTCATTGTGGCCAGGCAACACGCACCAGCCCTACATCACCGTCGTCAACCCTGGCGCCGACCTGATCACGTCGGGCCGCGACGGGCAGTTGGTCACCGGCGTAGGCGGCACGCGGGCCGCGAGCGCACTGGCGGCCGGCGCGGTGGCGCTGATCAGGTCGCGCTATCCCGCCCTGCGCTGGTATCAGGTGATTCAGCGGCTGACCGGGACGGCACTGCGAGATGGCAGCCATCTCCCCAACGACTCGTCCGGATACGGAATCCTGCGACTGAGTCAGGCGGTCAACGCCACGGCCTTCCCCGTGCCGGCCAGCGCACCCGATCCGGTTTACGCGAAGTTCCAGGCGTGGCTCGCCACCCCGCAGGGACGTGCGGTGTCCAGACAGCTAGGCGTGCCGCGGCGTGCCGCGCCCGGTGCGTCCGGTGCGTCCGGTGCGTCCGGTGTGTCCGTTGCTCCGGCGGCTTCCGGTGGGTCCGCTGCCACGGTGCTGATCGCCGTCCTGGTGCCGCTGGCCGTCGCCATGGCCGTGATCGTGGCCGCCCTTGCCGTACTTGCCGTGCGTGGGCGGGGACGGCTCCGGGTCCCGCCCGGGCTCCGGCTCCCGCCGCGGCTCTGGCCGGACAGCCGGAGGCCGCGCCGCGCTGTCTCGCGCAGACGCCGGGCTCCCGACGCCGATCCCGCGGCTGAGCCCGACGAGAGCTTGCCCTTCCCCGATCTCGGCAGCGGCCGAGCCCGGGCCGATGACTATTTTCCGCTCGGCGAGACCGCCCCCTACCGGGTGCCGCCGTACAGCCCCGCACCGGGCGGCGACATGGCCCCGTTCTCGGGGACGAGCCTGCTCTCCTCACCCGACGACAGGTTCTTCTAGGCGCGCCGCGCGATTTGCTTTGGTCGCCGGGAGTTCATAGAGTAGGGACACGCGACGCGGGGTGGAGCAGTTCGGTAGCTCGCTGGGCTCATAACCCAGAGGTCGTGGGTTCAAATCCCACCCCCGCTACCAAGTTTTGCAGGTCAGAGGCCGGTTCCGGACAAGGAACCGGCCTCAGGTTTACCTGATCAGGATGCCAGCGGGCTGGACTAGCTCACGCTCATGGCTCGGTGCCCCAAACTAGAACCCCGTTTAGGTACAGGGTCACCGTTTGCGTGTCTTTGTACACGAAGCTCGGGTCCGAGATAAACGAGTAACTATCGGTCGTGATGAAGTTTGACCAGTTCATGTGGTGGATCCGCGTCTGGATCTCGCCGCTGCTCTGCCCGGGAGCTATCGACCCCGCCGCGGCCGTGAAGCCGATCTGGAGGTATGTGTCCGCCATCGTAACCGGTGTGGGCAGGGTTACGAATGTGGCTGTGATGTTGTTGCAGGTCACCAGGGCGTAGTCGCACGCGAATACCAGCGGGTCTGCGGGAGCATTGTTGGTGAACCAGTACCGCATCGTCAGAGAACTCAAGGGCACAGTGGTTGTGCCGGTGTTGATGATCTGGAAATGCGCGTATAGCTGGTTATCGGGATTGTCGTTGTCATGTGAGCGGTCCTGGACTTTCAGCCCGACACCGCTTGGTGCTGCCGGAACGACGCTGCTCTGCGCAGCCGGAACGACGCCGAAAGCGAACAACGCTACGAGCAAGCCGGCACCTAGCCGGACCAGCCTCTTGACAGCCATCGTGGCTCCGTTTGATCGCCGTTTTCTCACCTGTACATTCCTTTCTGAGGTAATGACGGCGGCCCGGCCGAAATACTTTCGGGGGCCGGGGACCAGCCATAGACCGTGCTAACGGGCCGGTCGGCGTCAGTCGCCAGCCAGCTCGTGATTGCATCGCTCGGACGATCAACCGGACTGTAACCCGGCAGTATCCCGGAGGAAATGGATAGCCATAGTCGGATAACCCCGCTTTTGCCCGATACGGCGGGGACATGCTGTCTGTGCACGTCGGGGCGCTGATCAATAAACCGGCAACGGTAGCGGCACACGCGGAACTAGTGAAAGCTTCACCGACGTCGATAGCCGGCCAGAAACCCAGCAGCTACCTATCCCGGGGCCGCTGCGCGTGCCGCCCGCAATGCCCCGTTTGTTCCAGCATGGCCTTGCCGTTCAGCGATGCGTGCGGGCTCGGCGTAGCGCTCGAAAATTATTGCGGACAGTTACCCCCCCAAATCGGGGGGGTAACTGTCCGCAATGATCTGGCCTGCCCGCTTTCGCGCCCTGGATCTGCCGGTATGTCCGGGTTCGAAGGTTCGAACAGGTGGGCCGTCGATCAGAGCAGCACCGCGCGACACACCGTGAGCGCACGTTGTTCAGGAAACCCCTCCATGGGCCCTTTCCTGCCATAGAGCGCTTTTTGGGCGCCTAAGCTCGCCGCAACTGGCGCAGATAGCGCGCAAATCAGGCAAATCGCCGCCGGGCTGGATCGCCTCCGGGATCCGCGTGAGCCGCGGAACTTTCATGCCTGGGCGCTGGCCGTCGGCGCGTTGACCAGCACCGGGAGCGGCGCCGGCGGTTCGGCGCAAGTCACGCGGACGACGTCCGGCCTATGGTGACGGCAACCCCTGACCGTGGAGGAAGTCCATGCGCAAACCGGTGATTCTCGCGGTGGTGGCCGCATGCGCGGCAGTAGCAATCGCTCAGCTTCCGGCGAGCGCGATCGTAAGGTCCGCGGCACCGGCGCCGGTCACCGGGAACGCCACGTGGTTCTCCGGACTCGGATCCCCTTACGGCGGCTGCGGGCTGCCGCAGTCCGCCCTGGACTCGCAGAACTTCCTCGCGCTGAACGTGCAGAATTCGCCGGGCGTGTACTCCAACCTGCCGCGCCCGATTCCGGCGGCGGACGCGAGCGAGATCGGCATGTTCGACAACGGCCTGAACTGCGGCCGCTGGGTGCAGGTGACGATCGGCAACATCTGCACCGGCGTCAACGACGGGGCGCCGAACGAGCCGTTCTGCCGGAACGGGTCGTGGGTTTCCGACCAGTACAACGGCGCCACGCTGGACATGATCGTCGCCGATAGCTGCGACGACGGAAACGCTTGGTGCAAGGATGATCCGAATCACGTGGACCTCGCTCAGGCGGCGCTGAACCAGTTCGTGCTCAACGGCCAGCCGGTCGGGAACATGTATCCCAATCACTGGAACAACCGGCAGGTGTCCTGGCAGTTCATCCCGGCGCCCAACTACACCGGAGATATCGCCATCGGAGCCATCCAGGGAGCCCAGCCGTTCTGGCCGGCGATCGCCATTTCACATCTGCCCAACGGCATACACGGCGTGCAGTACTTCGCCAACGGCGCCTGGGTGACCGCGACGATGGACAGCGATCTGGGCGACGACTACATCATCGGCCCGACCACCGGTGCGGGCACCGGCGGGTCGAACTACGAGATTCAGGTCATCGACGCCTCGGGCAACCTGGTCAAGAACGGGGAGGTCTACAACTTCACCCTGCCGTCCGGGTGCACGACGGGGTGCTCGGCGCCGTACACCGCGATCAGCTACACGACATCCACCAGCCCCCAGCCATCGCCGTCGCCCACTCCCACGCCGACCCCGACGCCGGGCAGCGGGACGTGCTCGCTGACCTCGACGCTCACGAACTCCTGGTCCGGTGGTTACCAGCTCCAGCTCACCGTGAAGGACACCGGCACCGCGGCACTGACCGGCTGGAGTGCGGCGTTCATGTTCGGCGACACGGCGGAGAGCGTGACGAACTCCTGGAACGCCACTGTGACGCAGAGCGGCAAGCAGGTGACCGCGGTCAACGCCAGCTACAACGGCGCGCTTGCCGCGGGAGCCTCCACGACGTTCGGCATGGTGGTGAACGGGTCGAACTCGACGCTCTCCAACCTCACGTGCGCGCCGCACTGAGCTTCAGGGACGTCACAGGCTGCCGGGCAGGCCGAAGGCCGCGAACATCGACGGCTGCTCGAAGGCGACGATCTCGGCTACCGCGCCGCCTTCGATACGCAGCACGGTGAGGACGAACGGAGTGAACGCGGTCTCGCCCGGACGGCGCAGGTAACCGGCCGCGCCGGGCTGCCCGTTGGCGCTGATCGGCAGGACACGCCACTGGCCGAGGGAGTTCATGCCATCGCGGAGCGCGTCGCCCACGTCCGTCCGGCCGTTCCACTCGCCGACCCGTGGGGAAATCGCCAGCCGGACGTCGTGGCGCAAGATGGCGATCAGCGCCTCCGGGTCGGCCCGCTCGTGGGCGTCGATGAAGCACTGGAGCAGGCGGCGCTGCTCGGAATCGGGTTCAGCGGCCGGCGCCCAGTCCAGCCGCCCGTCCGGCCACTGATCGCGCAGCGTGGTCCGGGCGCGCTGGAGCGCGCTGTTGACCGCCGGAACGCTCATGTCGAGCAGGCCGGCGACCTCAGCGGCGGGCCAGGCGAGCACGTCGCGCAGGATCAGCACGGCGCGCTGGCGCGGCGGCAGTAGCTGGATCGTCGCCAGGAAGGCAAGCGACATCGTCTCCCGGTTCACCGCCATCGCCTCCGGGCCCGGCTGGTCCGCGGTCAGCTCGTCGAGCAGCGCGTCCGGGTACGGCTGCACCCACGGCATCGTGGCGATGGCAGGCCCAGGTCCGGCGGGTGTCCCTGACGCGGCGGGCACGGCCCGGCGCGCGTCCCGGCGCAGTGTGTCCAGGCAGGCGTTGGTGGCGACCCGGTACAGCCAGGTGCGTGGGCTCGACCTGCCCTCGAACTGATCCCTGGCGCGCCAGGCGCGCAGCAGCACCTCTTGCACGTGGTCCTCGGCCTCATCGAAGGAGCCGAGCATCCGGTAACAGTACACATGCAGCTCGCGCCGGTACCGGCGGACCAGGTCGTCGAAGTCCTGTACGGTGCCCGCACCACCCATCCGCCCACCCCTCGCGTCCGTGCCGACCGGTAGATCACAGTACCGGCACCGGTTAGTTTTCCGCCCGGGCACGTCTGCATGGACGACAACCGGCAAGACGATCGACCGGAACGGAGCAGAACCATGGGCAATCTCGTGCTGTATATGTCCATGTCCCTGGACGGGTTCATTGCCGGACCTGGGGACACCAAAGACAATCCGTTTGGCACCGGAGGGCAGCGGCTGCACAAGTGGCTGGGCGCCAGCTCGGACGGCTACCGGCCAAGCGATGAACCAAGCCAGACAATCTACGACGAGGTAATGTCCACCGGCGCCGTGATCACCGGCAGGCGAACGGGAGACTTCGTCGGCTACTGGGACGGCGACCATCACGATGGCGTGCCGATATTCGTGCCGACGCATGAAGCGCCCGCGGGCCCGCCCCCTGGCGACGTCCGCTTCGTAACCGACGGCATCGAATCGTGCGCCGAGCAGGCGAAGGCGGTCGCCGGGGATCGTGACGTGCTGGTGCACGGGGCCTACACGGCGCGGGAGGCCCTGCGGGCACGCGTGCTGGACATCATGGAAATCCAGCTGATGCCGGTCCTGCTCGGCCAGGGGCGAGGGCTCTTCGACGGGCTCGGACCCGACCACACCGAGCTAAAGCTAGTCCGGGCGCTCGAGTCGCCGAACGCCCTGCACCTGCGGTACGAGGTGAAGTACGCATGATCCGCCTCTACATGGCGATGTCCCTCGACGGCTTCATAGCCGGTCCCGACGACCGGCCAGGTCAGGAGCTCGGCCGTAACGGCGGGCGGGTGATGAACTGGGGCGACTACCGGATGTCTGATGGCCCGGACGGGCAAGTGTTCCGCGAGGCGATGGCGACTGGCGCGGTGATCTCCGGCCGGCGTACCTTCGAACTGGCCGGACGGTGGCAGGGCGATCACCACGACGGCGTCCCGATCTTCGTGCTGACCTACCACGTCGACGACGGCGATATCCCGCCGGGCAGCGCGCGGTTCGTCACCGACGTCAAGGACTGCGCGGAGCAAGCTCGGGCCGCGGCGGGCGATCGCGCGGTGATGGTGCACGGGGCCGGCGCGGCGCAGGCGCTGCTGCGGGCGGGGCTGCTCGACGAGATGGAGATCCATCTCGCGCCGGTCCTGCTCGGCGGCGGGCGACCGCTGTTTGACTCGCTTGGCGCGGACCACATCGAACTCGAACTGATCCGGCGGCTCCAAGGCCGCGACGCGACCCACCTCCGGTACCGCGTACTTGACCGTGGGCCGGAACGACGAAATGAGGAGTTCTGATGAGGCAACTGATCCTGCAAATGAGCGTCACGCTGGACGGATATGTCGCCGGACCGGCCGGCGACGGCGACTGGGGGCTTGCGCCAGAGCATCAGGAGGTACGCGGGTGGAAGGTGGCGTCCCTGCGCCGGGTCGGCACCCACATCATGGGCCGTGTCACGTACGAGCTGATGGCCGAGTACTGGCCGACCGCGACCGGCGACTATGCGGCGTTCATGAACGATCTGCCCAAGGTGGTGTTCTCCAGGACACTGCCGTCCGCCGACTGGCCCGGCTCCCGCATCGCGAGCGGTGATCTCGCCGAGGAAGTCGCCGCTCTCAAGAGCGAGCCCGGTGAAAGCGGCGAGATCATGGTCCATGGCGGTGCCACGTTCGTTCAGGCGCTGTCCCGGCTCGGCCTGATCGACGAGTACCGCCTGGTCATCCACCCAGTCGCGCTCGGGAGCGGGCTGCCGCTGTTCAAGGACCTGGCTAGGCCGCTCTCGCTGGATCTCGCCGAGGCCAATAGGTTCCCCGACGGGACGGTCATCAACGTCTACCGGCCGGCCAGAACCTGA
>DASRFJ010000033.1:0-113265 GCA_035651595.1 Streptosporangiaceae bacterium
CGGCGGCTGTACGACGCGCGCTGGGCGGTGGTGTCCTGGCCGGCCGAGTACGGCGGCCGGGACGCCTCGCTGTGGCAGTGGCTGATCTTCGAGGAGGAGTACTACCGGGCCGGCGCGCCGCAGCGGGTCACCCAGAACGGCATCTTCCTGCTCGCGCCGACCCTGTTCGAGTTCGGCACGCAAGCGCAGCGGGACCGGCTGCTGCCGCGGATGGCGTGCGCCCAGGACCTGTGGTGCCAGGGCTGGTCCGAGCCGGGGGCCGGCAGCGACCTGGCCGCGGTGCGCAGCCGGGCGGTCCGGGACGAGAAGCGCGGCGGCTGGCTGCTGTCCGGGCAGAAGACGTGGACGACTCGCGGGGCGTTCTGCACCCACATGTTCGGCCTGTTCCGCAGCGATCCGACGAAAGAGCGGCACAAGGGGCTCACCTATTTTTTGGTCCCGCTGGACGCGGCAGGCGTGACCGTGCGCGGGTTCGAGCGGCTGGATGGCGACGAGGGGTTCGCGGACGTGTTCCTCGACGAGGTCTTCGTGCCGGACGACAACGTGCTCGGGCCGGTCGGCGACGGCTGGCGGGTGGCGATGGCGACCACCGGGTCCGAGCGCGGGCTGACGCTGCGGTCGCCGGGACGGTTCCTGGCGGCCGCGGAGCGGCTGATAAAGCTGTACCGCGAGCGGTCGAGTCCAGATTGTCTCGCTTGGCGCGTCGTGGACTCCTGGATCGATGCGCAGGCGTACCAGTTCTTCACGTTCCAGCAGGTGACCGCCAGCGCGCACGAGGTCTCGAGCCTGAACAAGCTGTTCTGGTCCGAGTTGGACGTCCGGCTGCACGAGACCGCGATGGACCTGCTGGGCGCCGACGGCGAGGTGGACGGCCCCTGGCCGCGCGGGTTCATGTTCTCGCTGGCCGGGCCCATCTACGCGGGGACCAACGAGGTGCAGCGCAACGTCGTCGCCGAGCGGCTGCTCGGCTTGCCGAGGAAGTAGGCCCGCGATGCGGTTCGCGCTGGACGACGCGGCGATGGCGCTGCGGGACGCGGTGGCCGGGGTGCTCAAGACGGAGACGGTGCTCCTGGGCGGCGACCCCGCCGCGGGCCGGGACACGGCGTGGGGCAAGCTCCGCGCCGTAGGCGCCGTGGGGACGCTCGTTCCGGAAGACCGCGGCGGGCTCGGCCTTGACGAGAACGCACTGGTGCCGCTGCTGGACGAGATCGGGTACAGCGGGCTCGCCGTCCCGGCCGTGGAGACGATCGCGGTGGCCGCCCCGCTGCTGGCGAGCGTGCCCGAGACGTTCATCGCGGTGCGGGCCAGCCCGGCTGAGCCGATCGCGTTCGCGGAGGACGCCAGTCATGTCGTTCTGCTGAATGAACTCAGGCTGTACGAGCAGGCCGAACTAATCCTTGAGCCGTGCCCATCAGTGGACCGGACACGTCCGCTCGCCCGACTCGCCCAGACGCCGACGGGCGGGCTTCCGCTTAACGGTGACGCGGATGTCGCGTGGCGGCGCGGGGTGCTGGGCACGGCGGCGGTGCTGACCGGGCTGGCGCGGCGGATGCTCGATATGACCGTCCGGTACGTGCAACGGCGTGAGCAGTTCGGCGTGCCGGTGGGCAGTTTCCAGGCGGTCAAGCACGCGCTGGCGGACGCGCTCGTCGCGGTCGAGTTCGCGCGGCCGTTGGTGCTGGCGGCCGGCTGGGCGCAGGCGACTCAGTCGCCGGACGCCGCCGTGCTCACGTCGGCGGCGAAGGCGCGGGCCAGCGACGTGGCGCGGCGGGTGGCCCGGACCGCGATCCAGTGCCACGGGGCGATGGGCTACACGACCGAGTACGAGCTGCATGTGTTCGCCAAGCGCGCCTGGGCGCTGGCCCCCGCCTGGGGAGACGCGGCACGGCACCGCGCGCTGATCGCCGAGCAACTGGGAGTGACCGATGGCTGACGTGGTGCGGTACGAAACCGACGGCGCGATCGCGCGGGTCACGATGAACCGGCCCGAGTATCGCAACGCGCAGAACTCGGCGATGACGTATGCGCTGGACGACAGTTTCTACCGGGCCTGCGCGGACGACGAGGTGAAGGTGATCGTGCTGGCCGGCGCCGGCGCGCACTTCTCGGCCGGGCACGACATCGGGACGCCGGAACGCGACGTGGACCGCTCGTTCGACAGGCGCGCCGGGCTGTGGTGGGACCACGTCGGCAAGGCCGGCGGCGAGAGCCGGTACGCCCGGGAGCAGGAGGTCTACCTGGGCATGTGCCGACGCTGGCGCGAGCTGCCGAAGCCGGTGATCGCCCAGGTCCACGGCGCGTGCATCGCCGGCGGGCTGATGCTGGCGTGGGTCTGCGACCTGATCGTCGCCGCCGACGACGCGTTCTTCGCCGACCCGGTGGTGCGGATGGGTATCCCGGGCGTCGAGTACTTCGCGCACCCGTGGGTGATGGGGCCGCGGGCGGCGAAGGAGTTCCTGTTCCTCGGCGAGCGGATCTCCGCGGCGCGGGCGCTCGAGCTGGGCATGGTCAACCGGGTAGTCCCCCGCGAAACGCTGGAGCCGACCGTGACCGAGATGGCGACGAAGATCGCGGCGATGCCGCGCCTTGGGCTGGCGCTCGCCAAGAAGGCGGTCAACCAGGTCGAGGACGCGATGGGGTTCCAGACGGGGCTGGACACCGTGTTCGGGCTGCATCACTTCGCCCATGCCCACAACGCGGAAACCGGCGCCGACTCCCTCGCCGGCCACGACGCCCGCTCCATGCGGGACGCCAGGCGCGAGAGCGAATCGTGAACGACGAGCACTTTCGGGGCGAAATCCGGGACTGGCTGGCCGCGAACCTGCCGCCGGAGCTGATCGGGGCCGGCGGGCCGGGGCGCGAGCACGAGCTTGTCGCCGAACGGCTCGCGTGGGAGCAAACGCTGGGCGCGGCCGGGTGGATCGGGCTCGGCTGGCCGGAGGCCGACGGCGGGCGCGGGCTGCCGTGGCGGCAGCAGGCGATCTTCTACGAGGAGTACGCGCGAGCCGGCGGCCCCGGCCGGGTCGGGCACATCGGCGAGCAGCTGCTGGGTCCGACGCTGCTGATGTTCGGCACGGCGGAGCAGAAGCAGCGGTTCCTGCCCGGGATCCTGGCCGGGACGACGATGTGGTGCCAGGGCTACTCCGAGCCCGAGGCGGGATCCGACCTGGCCGGGCTGCGGACGCGTGCCACGCTCGGGTCCGACGGCCGGTGGCGGGTCGACGGGCAGAAGGTGTGGACGTCGTTCGCGCAGTTCGCCGACTGGTGCTTTGTGCTGGCTCGTACCGATTTTTCCGCAGAACGACATCATGGCTTGTCCTGTCTGCTCGTTCCCATGCGCCAGGCTGGCGTCGACGTGCGGCCGATCGTCCAGCTGACCGGGACTTCGGAGTTCAACGAGGTGTTCTTCTCCGGGGCCGTGGCGGACGGGATGATCGGGTCCCCCGGGGACGGCTGGCGGGTTGCCATGGGGACTCTTGGCGTGGAGCGCGGGGTGGCCGTGTACGGGCAGCAACTGGGGTTCGAGCGGGAGTTCTCGGCCGTGCTGGCGTTGGCGCGGGCCGCGGGCCGGCTGCCGGATCCGGACGTGGCGGCGCGGCTCGCGGACGCGTGGATCAGGCTCAAGGTGCTCCGGTTCACCACGGAAGCAGCGGTTGTGCCGAGCGTCGCCAAACTGCTGTGGTCCTCGTGGCACCAGCGCCTCGGGGAACTGGCGGTGGACGTCATGGGGCCTTCGGCGACGCTGGCGGGGGCGTCGTACGAGCTGACCGACGAGCAGCGGCTGTTCCTGTTCACCCGGGCGGACACGATCTACGGCGGGTCGAACGAGATCCAGCGCAACATAATCGCCGAACGCGGGCTGGGGCTCCCCCGTGAGTTACCTCGACTACGGGGACAGTCCCGAGCAGGCTGAGCTGCGTTCTGGGCTGCGGTCGTTCCTGGCGCGGGCCGACGGCGGGGCGGATACGTGGAAACGGCTGGCCGGGGAGCTGGGGGTGTGCGGGCTGGGGGTGCCGTCGGCGTTCGGCGGCGCTGGGGCGGGATTGGGTGAGGTGGCGGTCGCTGTCGCGGAGGCGGGACGGGTGCTGCTGCCGCTGCCGGTGCTGTCCACGGCGCTGGCGGGCGTGGTGCTCGGTTCGGCCGGGGTTGCCGACGCGCGGACGGGCGAGGTGCTGGCGGGGATCGCGGACGGGTCGGTGCGGGCGGCGTTCGTGTTCGGCGACGAGGTCGGTGCGGCGGACGGGCGGGTGTCCGGGGTGGTGGAGCACGTGCTCGACGGGGCGGCGGCCGATGTGTTCCTGGTCCGGGCGGGGACCGGGCTGTACCTGGTGCGGGCGGGGAACGCGGGGGTGACGGTGACGGTTTGCGAGACGCTGGATCAGACGCGGTCGCAGGCTGTTGTCTCGTTCCGGGACGCCGTGGGTGTGGCGACCGGAGCGGACGCGGGGCGGGCGGAGGAGCTGCTGCGGGTCATGCTGGCCGTGGAGTCGGCCGCGGCGGCCGAATACTGCCTGGACGTGACCGTCGAGTACCTGAAGACGCGCAGGCAGTTCGGCCGGGCGCTCGGCACGTTCCAGGCGCTCCGCCACCGGTGCGCCGACCTCGCGGTCGAGGTGGCCTCGGCAGTCGCGACGGCGCGGGCGGCGCTCGCGCGGCCGGAGGAGCTGGCCGTTCTCGGCCCGCTCGCGAAGAAATACTGCGCGGACGTGTTCTGGCACGTGGCCGCCGAGATGATCCAGCTGCACGGCGGGATCGGTTTCACTTGGGAACACGAGTCACACCGGTACCTCAAACGAGCAAAGACCACCCAGCTGCTGCATGGCTCCCCCGCTGAGCTGCGACATCTCGTTGCCCAGCGGGCAGGCTTGTACGAAGAGTTATGTCCGGTAACCACCACAGGCGTCACAGAGTTCTCCTGGCGTGCCACATTGTCCGGAAATGCTTGCAGTTGCCCGGCGTGATAGTGCAGGGTTGACCGAGTCAAGCGCCCCGCGTGCGAGACGGCCGCCTAGCTGCGGCCCTGGTGCCCTGACCCGTACCAGTCCGCGCGCCGTCCGGTGGCCGCCATGCGCGGTCGGCCGGGTCCGCAAGGGCGGTAGCCGAGCGCGCCCCGACGCGCCCGACCAAAGGTGCCCAGTGTCCTGTCACAGGACCGATTCCGCACGCCCTCGTTCTGCACGCTCTCGCGGTCGCCAGCTCGCTACCAGGACCGCCCTCACCGCGGCCGCGGCCACCGGGCTCCTGGCAAGCTCGATCCCGCTGACCCAGCTCTCCGCCACCGCGGCGACCGCACACCCCCGCGCCACATCCCAGTCCGCCCGGGCCAAGGAGCAGGCCCGTGTCAGGGCCATCCGGCTCAAGGCCCTACGCTGGGCCGAACATCAAGCCGGCAAGTGGTATTGCTGGGGAGGCACCGGCCCATCCTGCTACGACTGCTCGGGCCTGGTGGTCGCCGCCTACCGGCACGCCGGCGTCGACCTCCCGCGCAGCACGTTCGACATGCTGGACAGCAAGCACCTGCGTGAGGTCCCGGCCAGCGAGCGCCGGCCAGGCGACCTTGCCTTCTACGGTTCAGGGCATGTCGAGCTTGTCACGTCCCACGGCACGTTCGGTGCGCTGGACTTCGGCACCCGGGTTGGCTGGCACCACCCCAACGCGTGGTGGTACCCCACCATGTACTTCGAGGTGAAATAGCGGCTAGCGCTCCGGGTGGGCGGCGAGATAGCGAGCCGGGATCTCGCCGCCGCCGTGGACCGGGAGGTCGGCACCGGTCAGGTAGGCCGCTTGCGGAGACGCCAGGAACAAGCAGGCGTTCGCCACATCCGCCGGGGTGGCCATCCGGCCCATGGGGATGACGCTGGCGACCGCGGCACCCCCGTCGGGGCCGTAGAACTCCTCGGTCCGCTCGGTGCGGATCAGTCCGGTCGTGATGTGGTTGACCCGCACCTTGGGCGCCCACTCCAGCGCGAGCGCCCTGGTGAGCTGGAGCAGCCCGGCCTTGGCCGCGGCGTAGGCCGCGGTGCCCGGCTCGGCCTGATGCGCGGCGACGCTGCCGATGTTGACGATGACGCCGCCGGTGTCCTGGCGCTGCATGACGGCGTTCGCGGGCTGCGCGACGTAGAACGGTGCCAGCAGGTTGAGCGCGACGACCTTGGCCACGAAGCGGGGCGACACCGTGGCCGCGTCCGCGCTAGGCGATCCGCCGGCGTTGTTCACCACGACGTCCAGGCCGCCGTGGAGGGTGACCACCGCCTCCACCACCGCGGCGGCCTGGTCTGCTTCTCGCAGGTCCGCCTGCACGAAGCCGATCTTGCCGGTCAGGTCGGGCGGCGCGGTCCGCGCGCACACCACGACGGTCGCGCCATCCGCGTGGAACGACTCCGCGATGACGCGGCCGATGCCCCTGGTACCACCGGTAACGAGGACGACGCGGTCAGAGCCGCTCGATGATTGTGACATTGGCCTGACCACCGCCTTCGCACATGGTCTGCAGACCATATCGGCTACCGGTGCGCTCAAGCTCGTGCAGCAGCGTGGTCATCAGGCGGGCACCGGTCGCGCCGAGCGGGTGCCCGAGCGCGATAGCGCCGCCGTTCACGTTGACCTTCGCGGGGTCGGCGCCGGTGTCGGCCAGCCAGGCCAGCACCACCGACGCGAACGCCTCGTTGATCTCCACCAGGTCGATGTCGTCGAGCGTCAGGCCGGCCTTGGCCAGCGCGAACGCCGTCGCCGGGATCGGCGCGGTGAGCATCAGCAACGGATCGGCGCCCCAGGCGGACATGTGGTGCACCCGGGCCCGCGGGGTCAGGCCGTGCACGCGCAGCCCGGTCTCGCTGACGACCAGCAGCGCGGCCGCGCCGTCCGAGGTCTGACTGGAGGTCGCGGCGGTGAGCCTGCCGCCCTCGGTCAGGGCGGGGAGCGAGCGGATCTTGGGCCGGTCCGGGACGCGCGGACCCTCGTCCACCGCGACCCCCTCGACCGAGACGATCTCCTTGGTGAACCGGCCGGCCGACTGGGCGGCGAGCGCGCGCTCATGCGACCCGACCGCGTACTCCTCCATGGCCTCACGGCTGAGCGACCACTTCTCCGCGATCATTTCCGCGGCGCGGAACTGGGACACCTCGGCCTCGCCGTACCGGGCGCGCCAGCCCTTCGACCCACGGAACGGGTCGCCGAAACCGAGCGGCGCCGCCGCGGTCATCGCGTACCCGATCGGGATCATGCTCATCGACTGCGTGCCGCCGGCCACCACCACGTCCGACGCGCCGCTGAGCACCGCCTGCGCCGCGAAATGGACCGCCTGCTGCGACGAGCCGCACTGCCGGTCCACGGTCACGCCCGGCACGTGATCCGGCAGGCCGGCCGCCAGCCACGCGGTGCGTGCGATATCACCGGCCTGCGGGCCGACGGCATCGACGCAGCCGAAGATCACGTCCTCGACCGCGGCCGGATCCAGGCCGGTACGATCCATCAACGCGGTGAGCGCGGTGGCGCCCAGGTCCGCGGGGTGCACCCGCGACAGGCCGCCGCCACGCTTGCCGACCGGGGTGCGAACGGCGTCGACAATGAAAGCGTCGGGCATGCGGTTAGCCTACCAAGCGCTTGCTACTTCAGGCTAGAGTGAGGGGGTGCCGATGCGGACGATTCCCGAGGTGGTGGCGCACGCGGCGACGGAGTTCGCCGACCGGGAGGCGCTTGCGGACAGCGACGGCGTGCGGTGGACGTTCCGCGAACTGGGCGAGCAGGTGGACCGGTGCGCCGCGGCGCTGATCGCGGCGGGCCTGGCGCCCGGTGACCGGGTCGCGCTATGGGCGCCGAACAGCCGGCGCTTCGTCGTCGCCGCCCTCGGCGCGGTGCGCGCCGGCGCGATCCTGGTACCGGTCAGCACCAGGTTCAAGGGCGAGGAGGCCGCCTGGATCCTGCGCAAGAGCGGCGCCGCGCTGCTCATGGTGGAGAACGGCTTCCTCGGCAACGACTACCTCGCCATGCTGGCGGCGGCCGGCGCGGTGCCGCCGATGGTCCGGCTGGACGAGGGCTGGGACGAGTTCCTGGCGAGCGGCGCCGCGCCGCCGACGGTCACGGTGCGCCCCGGCGACCCCGCCGACATGTTCTTCACCTCCGGCACGACCGGCAGGCCGAAGGGTGTGCTGGCCGCGCACGGCCAGGACATCCGCGTGTTCCAGGCCTGGTCCGACGGGGTCGGGCTGAGGTCCGGCGACCGGTACCTGATCGTGAACCCGATGAGCCACACGTTCGGCTACAAGGCCGGGGTGCTCGCGTGCCTGCTGCGCGGCGCCACGATGGTGCCGATGCCGGTGTTCGACGTCTCGCAGGTGCTGGCCAGGATCGAGGCGGAGCGGATCACCGTGCTGCCCGGCCCGCCCACCCTGTACGCGTCGCTGCTGGACCGGCGCGCGGGCCACGACCTGTCCTCGCTCCGGCTCGCGGTCACCGGGGCGGCGACCGTCCCGGTCCGGCTGATCGAGCGCATGCGGGCCGAGTTGTTCGATGAGGTGGTGATCGCCTACGGGCTGACCGAGAGCTGCGGCACCGTTACGGTCGGGGACCCGCGCACCGAGCCGGAGCTGATGGCCCGCACGGTCGGCACCGCCATCGAGGGTACCGAGGTGATCGTCGCCGACCCGGCCACCGGCGAACCGGTCAAACCCGGCGAGCGCGGCGAGGTCCTGGTGCGCGGCTACAACGTGATGCTGGGCTACTTCGAGGATCCCGCCGCCACCGCCGAGGCCGTGGACGCCGACGGCTGGCTGCACACCGGAGACGTCGGCGTGCTGGACGCCGACGGCAACCTGAGCATCACCGACCGGCTCAAGGACATGTACATCAGCGGCGGGTTCAACGTCTACCCGGCCGAAGTGGAGCAGGTGATCACCCGGCACCCGGCCGTGTCCGAGGCCGCGGTCGTCGGGGTGGCCGACCCGGACGGGCGGCTCGGCGAGGTCGGCTGCGCGTACGTCATCGTGCGGCCCGGCGCGGCCGGCGTGACCGAGCAGGACATCATCGGGTTCTGCCGGGAGCGGCTGGCCGGCTACAAGGTGCCGCGGTTCGCGCGGTTCGCTTCCTCGCTGCCGCGCAACGCGTCGGGCAAGGTGCTCAAGTACGAGCTGCGCGCTACGACGTGAACTCGTGTCCGGTGGTGCTGTCCACGTAATCCGGGATCGGCCCGTCGTGGCGGTCCCCGGTCGACAAGGTTCCGGACGGCTCGAACATGAGGATCGCGCTGCCGGGTGAGGAGGGTTTGTGTGCTATACCCTTCGGCACCACGAAGACGTCGCCGGCGTGCAACTCGACGCGCCGCTCGCCGCCGTCCGCGTCGCGCAGCTCGATGTCGAACCGGCCGTCGATGACCAGGAAGAACTCGTCGGTATCCGCGTGGACGTGCCAGACGTAGTCGCCTTTGGCGTGGGCCACCTTGAGGTCGTAGTCGTTGACCCGGCCGACGATCCGCGGGCTGTAGATCTCATCGAACGTCGCTAGCGCCTCGCTGAGGCTGATCTTGTCGTCCATTCCGCCATGCTCGCCCCGCACCCGCGACGCAATCCAGGGCCAATCCACCCAACCCTGGCCCCGCCGCCGCGCCGCGTCGGCAGGCGCGCCAGATTATTGCGGACACTTACCCCCCGATCCGGAGTAGCCGTTCATCAAGCGTAGAGGCGCCATATTCGAATTAATGAACGATCTCTATACCCTCTATGGGTATGTGGTTCATGATCACGAATGGTTTTACGGCCTATAGCACGTACAACCCTTCATGATCATGAAACAAGCCACGCGAACCGGCGGAACGCAGGCCCACATAGCAGGACAAACCAGACCGCATACCCCCTGTATCGAGGGCCGCCTCGCGACGCCTCGCCCTGGACGATCCGCAAACGCGCGCTCCGCCCGAACCAGCAACCGAAAACACGCCTGTGACGCCTGATGAACAGCTACGATCCGGACCTGCTGGCTTGTTCCGGGGCTTGCCCGGCTCACCGGCTGCCCGGTGGGTCAGCGGCTGGCTCGATGGGCCTCGATAGCGTGGTGGTTTTCCCCTTTGTGGTAGCGGGACCCCTGTTCACGAGGGTCGATCCTCCACGAAGGGGTAAACATCCACGTTGCTGACGGGACTGCCGTGCGCTCCTGTCCCGGTAGCCGCACACTGCACTCCAGGCACAGGCTGCCTGCACGACAAGCGGGCAACATGCCGACGACTGCGTCGCTGGGGCGACGGGCGGGGAGCGCGGGGGCGACGGGCGGGGGCGATCACGCGCGGGCGGGGGCGATCACGCGCGGGCGGGGGCGACGCGCGGGGAGCGCGGAGGCGATCAGGGGCGGGCGGCGAAGCCGTTCAGGAAGATCGAGGTGATCTCGGCGGCTAGTTGCTCGGGCGGGTCGGGGTGGCGCCAGCGCACGGACAGCCAGACGGCGTCGCGGATCAGGCGGTAGAACACGCGCGGGTCGATGTCATCGCGGAACGTCCCCTCCGCGACGCCCTTCTCGATCACCCGGAGCCAGGTCTTCTGGACTTCGGCGGCGGCGGCGAGCACGTCAGCGAACCGCTGCTGCTCGCGCAGGTACTGGAGTTCGTTCTGGTAGATCGTGGTGGCGTCCGGCTGCTCGCTCGCCACCTCGAGCGAGGCGAGCACCAGGTCGTGCAGGCTCTCCGCCGGGGACTGGGCGCGGTCAAGCACCTGCGCGTACCGGGTCTGGATCGCCGCGAGGAACTTGGTGAGGATCTCCTCGGCGATGGCGTCCTTGGAGTCGAAGTGGTGGTACAGGCTCCCCGACAGCACGCCCACCGCGTCCGCGATCTCGCGCACCGTGGTGGAGCCGAAGCCCTTGCGGGCGAACATCTCCGCAGCGCTGGCCAGGATCAGGCCGCGGCGGTCGGGCTGTTCGGTCATGGGCACAGCGTAACTTACCAAGCGCTTGGTTAGCGGCGCGGCGCGGCGCAGCGTGCGCGAGGGAAGCAGTAATGTCGTTATGAGAAAAGCACATAAAGAGTATGCGAGCGATAGGTCGCGCCAGTTTACAATTTACTCGTGCCTGAGCCGAACAACATTGTGCAGGGCGCGGTGCTTTATTCGACTCTGGCCAGCGTGCTCTCCGGTTTCGCTTTCACCGCGATCGTCCTGCTCGTTGTCACTTGGCTGGGGAACGGCGAGCGCGCTCAGCGCGTGCTGGGAGCCGTTGGCGCCGCGCTTGTGGCGTCGTTCTTCGGCCTGATCATCATTGCCGTCGGCTATGCGGCCGAAGCGACGAACCCGACCAACAGCGGTCTGGTGGCGAGCGAGAACACCGTACTCGGCGCGGGATTCGCCGGCGTGGGGGTCCTGGTACTCAGCACGGTCGTGCTGATGCTCGACGCCGCCGACGCAGCCGCACAGCACATAGACCCCGGACCTGCACGGTTGTGGGAGGTCGCGCGGTTCGCCAGGATCGGCACGTGCGTGCTGAACCTGCTGATTATGGGTCTCGGTTACAACAGCATTTCCCTGTTCGAGCAATATAAATACGGCCCCAGCTTTTCCTACGGGCGATCGACGTACTGGCTTGGGGGCTGCTGGATGCCGAGTTTGTCATCATGATCGGCGCGATCTGGCTGATCGTGGCCAGGCCGGACAATCCCAGATCAGGGTCGACGCCGGTAGCGGGGCAGCGGCGGCTGAGCTATGCCGCGCTCGGGCTGACGGTCGCCTCGGGCGCCGGTTATCTGGTAACCGACACCGTAGTGCCTGACGGTTCCATCATCCCGGCATTCTCCGCGGTTCTGGTGCTGGTCAGCATCTTTCTCGTCACCGCGGGCGCCACGATCTACTTCGCACGCACGCGTCCGGTGCCGATCGTCGCCCCGCAGCCGCCGGTCGTCGTCCCGCAGCCGGTCCAGCCCCAGAGCCGTGTCAGGAAAGCCGCCGACGCCTTGCTCGGCAGAAGCCAGACTTAGGCGTCCCTGCGGGTGAGCACGACCGCGGCGGCGGCTAGGGCGGCCGCGGGCCAGGCGAGGAGCACGACCAGCGAGATCGCCGGCGCGAACTCGGTGAGTGACGGCTGATGCCTGGTGACCTGCTCGGCGGCGGTGATCAGCGTGAACCTGCTGAACCTGTCGCTCCACGGGGCCGGCAGCGCCTGGAGCAGGGCCGGCAGGTACATCACCCCGGCGACCGCCGCGACGGCGCCCGCGGTGTGCCGGATGAGCGCGCCCAGCCCGAGGCCGAGCAGCGCGCACACGCACAGCAGCAGGCCGTCGGCAAGTACCGCGCCGGCCACTCCCGGCTGGGACAGCGACACGCCGCGGTGGTGACCGTTCAGGATCGCCTGGTCGGCGAAGAACGACACCCACGCGGCCAGCTCGCCGATGACCAGCGTCACCGCCGCAACGACGGCGGCCTTCGCCGCGAGCAGCGCACCACGGTGCGGCACCGCGGCGAGCGTGGTCCGGATCAGCCCGGTGGAGTACTCGGACGTGACCGTCAGCGCGCCGAGCACGCCGACGGCGAGCACCGCGTACTCCAGGCTGGCGAAACCTGCCAGCAGCGGGTCGGGCGGGGTCTGCCCGGCTTTCGGCTGCGGGGTGGCGAACGCGTACGCGAGCACGATGCTGAGCCCGATCGCGGTGCCGGCCGCGATCAGCAGCGTCCAGTACGTGGACCGGACACCGCGCAGTTTGATCCACTCCGCCGCGACGACGTTCACGCCAGGGCCTCCTTCGGGGCACGGAATTCGGTGCTGTCGCTGGTCAGCTCCAGATAGGCCTGCTCCAGCGAGGCGTGCCGCGGCGTCAGCTCGTGCACGGCGATGCCGTGCGCGGCGGCGAGGTCGCCGATGGCCGGCGCGGTGCTGCCGCTGACGGCCAGCGCGCCGTCGGGTTCGTCCGCGACCTGCGCGCCCCGCGACGCGAGCAGCGTGCGCAGCTCGGCGGCGCGCGGCGACCGGACCAGCACGTCCCGGTGCGTGCTGGCGTCGATCAGCATGTCCGCGGGCGTATCGGCGATCAGCCTGCCCCGGCCGATGATGATCAGGTGGTCGGCGGTGAGCGCCATCTCGCTCATCAGGTGGCTGGAGACAAGGATGGTGCGGCCTTCGGCGGCCAGCGTCTTGAAGAGCTGGCGGAGCCAGCGGATGCCTTCGGTGTCCAGGCCGTTGACGGGTTCGTCGAACATCAGCACCGCGGGATCGCCGAGCAGCGCGGTGGCGATGCCGAGCCGCTGCTTCATGCCAAGCGAGAACCCGCGAAGCCGCCGGTGTGCGACCGCTTCCAGGCCGGTGAGCTGGAGCATCTCGGTGACCCTGGCACGGCCGAGGCCGTTGCTCTTGGCGATCGACCACAGGTGGGTGAACGCGGTGCGCCCCGGGTGCACGGCGCCGGCGTCGAGCAGGGCGCCGACCTGGCGGAGCGGACGGACGATGTCGCGGTACGGACGGCCGCCGACCAGTGCCCGCCCGGACGTCGGCGTGTCGAGGCCCAGGATCAGCCGCATCGTGGTGGTCTTGCCGGCCCCGTTCGGGCCGAGGAACCCGGTGACGTGCCCGGGGCGGACCGCGAACGACAGGTCGGTCACCGCCGCCACCGAGCCGAAGTGCTTGCTGAGCCCCTGTGCCTCTATGGTCTGCGCCTCGATCATCGCGACGCTCTGCTGAAGTACGCGCTGGACGTGCCGCGCCACAGGAACACGATCGCGACCAGGCCGATCAGCCATACGACGGCCGCGTAGCCCTTGGCCGCGGCGGCGAGCGGCGCGGTGATGCCGACGAGGGTATCCACCGTGGCCAGGCCGAACAGCACCGTGGCGACGATCCGCGCCCACGGTTTGCCGTCTTTGCAGGACCGGGCAAGGAATACCCACACCGCGGCGCCGATCACGCCGCCGGCGATGAAGGCCGCCACCAGGACGTGTTCGGTCGAGCTGAGCTGGCTGGCGGTCATGGTCGTTGAGTGCCGTGCGATCTCGTTCTTGGTGTCGCCGACGGTGAGGACGTCGACGAGGATGCCGATCAGGCTGCTGGCCGCGCCCGCGTACATCACGCGGACCGCGGTCAGCATCGAGGAGGGCAATGGCTTGCGTTCGACGACGGGCATTTCGGCGCTGCCGGGGTACGGCTGATACATGCTGGATCGCTCCTAGCTAGGGAGGGGAATTAGCTGAACCAGAGGTGGCGTGCCTGGCGGGCGATGTCGTTCAGCGGCATCAGCCGGCTCGCCAGCAGGACGAAGGCACGGTGATCGCGGACCCGGATGAACAGTTCCGCGGTTGCGCCGGGCAGCGTCCCGGCGATCATGGCGGTACGCTCACCGCCGGTTGCGAGCAGCCAGCCGAGCCCGGGCACGATGCCGGGCTCGTTATCCTGAACCGGCACGGGGAGCTGCGGGGTGAGGGCTTCGCGGGCCAGTTCGGGCGGCAGCAGCGAGGCCCAGCCGGTACCGAGCCGGGCGATGTCCGCGGCCGTGCTCCACAGTCCGCCCGCAGCCTGGATCGTGCACACCACGGCCGCGGCCGACTCGAACGTATCCTGCCTGGTGGTGGCGTAGCCGGTGACAGCGTCGCCGGTGTCGGCGGCGCTGGCCGGGAACCGGGAGGCGCGCATGCCGAGGGGCGTCAGGACGAGCTCGGTCATCGCCGTCGCGTATGGCGTCCGCGTGATGTCCTCGACGACCTGGCCGAGCACGCCGACGCCCGCGTTGCTCGGCCGGAACACGCCACGCTGGCCGTCGCAGGCGGCCACCGGTCCGAGCAGGCTGACGAGGTCGTGGACCACGTCGTCGATGAGCTGGGCAGGATCGTTCACGCCGCCGGTGTTGGCGAGCAGATCCCTGATCGTGATCGCGTCGTTGGCCAGGCGCAGCGTGCGCAGCCGCGTGTTCACCCGGTCGTCCAGCCTGCACCGGCCGTCGGCGACCAGCCGCAGCACGGCGGTGGCGGTGACGATGAGCGAGATGCCGGGCGCGGCGAACGACTGCTCGGGACCCAGCGGCTCGGCCCGGTCCATGTCCGCCCAGCCTCGGGTCACCACCCATGCCGCCGACCCGGCCTGCCCCTGTGCGGCCGGATCGGCGCCCGCGAGGGCGAGAGCGGGCACGCCGAATTCGGTCGACAGCCGGCCGGCCAGCTCGGTCAGTCCGGCCGGCGCAGGCCGGTGACCGCAGGAGCGGACCGGCGCCGCGCCGGTGATCCTCTCGTCGGCGATCGGCTTGCTGGCCGGCATCGCTACCAGGCCCGTCACCCGGTACGGCGCGACGGGCTCGGTGACCAGGCGGATCGCCAGGTTGGCCAGCTCCGCCTCGGCCTCGTACGGGTCCGCCAGCTTGATGCTGACCGGCTCGGCCATGACGGACGACGCGCTGGAGAGGCTGCGGACGAGATCAGGCACGGCCGCGAGGAACCGCTCGTCGAAGTGCTCGCGCAGTTCCCTTTGCGTGGGCGCCGTCCAGCCCGGCTCGCCGGCGTCGCGGAACCGTTTGATGATCCACCGCAGCTGGCCGACGGCGTGACTGTCCGGTTCGATCAGCCGCTTCAGCTCGGCCCAGTTCGCCAGCCCGTACTCCCGGGCGATGGCGTGCAGGGCGTCATGCAGCGCGACGAACTCGCCGTCCGCGTTGCGTCGCTTGGCCTCGAGCTTGAGATACCGGAGGTTCGGCCGGTCGGGTAGCCCCCGTGACCCACCGGGCATGGCAGTCCTTCCCTCACGCCCGGGGTCCGCGTACGTCGGGCGGGAAAGACTAGCCTTCCTGCACGTTAGTAAAACCGGTGAGCTTGCAGCTCTGCCCGCGGACCAGGAGGCGGCCGGACCGCCTAGAGCCTCACGATAGCACGCCGGACACCGTTGGCTCATTCGCGGCAATTCGGTGCAGCTGTAAGCCTTGCAAGACAACGTGCGTTTCCGGCGTGTCGGGTCGGCTGCTGTGCTGGCTGCCCGCAATGCGCCGGTTTGGCCTCGCCGTTCAACGGTGTGTGCGGGCTCGACGCAGCGCTCGGAAATCATTGCGGACAGTTACCCACTTTGGACCCTGCTGGCGAATTGCGCGCGTGGCCCGTGCCGGCCGCTGGGCCTGGCCGCGTGCGCAGCCTGTGCCTGGAGTGCATTGTGCGACTACTGGGACAGGAGCGCCCGGCAACCCCGTGAACAACGTGGACGTTTACCCCTTCGTGGGGGATCGACCCTCGTAAACGAGGGTCCCGTTACCACGAAGGGGCAAGTTACCACGTTAACCGAGGCCCACCGAGGCTGCCGCTGACCTGCCGGGCGGCCAGCGATCCGGGCACGCCCGGAATAAGCCCACAAGACCACTTTGGGGGGTAGCTGTCCGCAACGATCCTGTCCGCTCGCTCTCGCGCTCAGAATCCCCCGATATGTCAAGGTTCGAGCGGCCGGCGGGCCTGTCACAGCCGCACCGCGCGCCACAGCGGGGTGGGGTGGGGTGCCGCGCGCCACGGTTGGGTGGGGTGCGGCGGGTGGCGGGTGGCAGCGACACGCAGACCGGTCAGATCTTGATCACGTGCCAGACGCCGCCCTCGTTGTTGCCTTTCGCCTGGCCGGGAGCCATGTCTTCGGCGTACCGGTAGACGGGATAGCCGTTGATCGTGACCTGGTGGACGCCGTCGGGGAGAACGATCTGGCCGAGCTTGCCGGGCAGCTTCACGCCTGCCGGGACGCGGACCGGCGCGACCACGGGCGGCCAGGCCTGCGCGCAGTCGCCGGTGCAGGCCGACCTGCCGCTGCCGGGCTTGTCCGCGGAGTAGTAGTACACGGTCATGCCGTGCGGGTTGGCGAGCACCTTGCCGGCGGAGGTGAGCTCGACCTTCAGCAGGCCGCCCTTCGCGGTGGCCGCGGACACGGCGGTGCTGAGGACGATCACATGCCACTGGCCGCCCATGCCGTTACCGGTCACCTGTCCTGGGGACGTGTCACCCGCGTAGGTGTAGATCGGGTAGCCGTTGAGCGTGACCTGATGCACGCCACCAGACCTGGTGATGGACCCGAGCGGCCCGGGCAGCCGCACCCCGGACGGCGCCTTCGCCGTGCCGGTCAGCGGCGGCCAGGACGTGGCGCAGTCTCCGGTGCACGCGGACGAGCCGCTGCCCGGCTTGTCCGCGGTGTAGTAGTACAGGGTCATTCCCTGGCTGTTCGCCAGCACCTTGCCGGCGCTGGTGGTCTCGGCGCGGAGCGCACCGCTCGCGGACATCGCGCCGGTCCCCATCGAGGGGGACGCGCCGTACCCGGAGCCGCCGGTACTGCCAGCGCCGGCGCCGTACGCGCCGCCCGCGGCGTTGGGTCCGGAACTGCAGGCCGCGACCGCCAGGGCAGCCGCGATGAGGCCGGCCCCAACCAGTGCTTGGTTCCGCATCGAGGGTTCTCTCCCTTTCGCTAGGCCTGTTACTACGTACTACGCATGCTCCCGCGATCCGGTCGTGTGACGGCGGTGACGTAAGCAGCCGGTAATGGGTCGGGCGCGCCGACCGCCATCGGGGATCCGCGCTGTGTAATGTCGTGCGCCATGAGGCACAGCTTGCGGGCTCTCCGGGTCGCCGCCATCCTGGCCAGCGGCCTGGCGGTCGCCGCCTGCGACTCCGGGACCGCCGCCGTCCACCAGACGGCCACGAGCGCGCGGGCTTCGGTAGCGGCCGACGCCACGAAAGCGAAAGCGACCGCCAAGCGCGCGGCCGCGGCGCGGAAGGCGGCCGAGCCCCGGGTCAGCATCGCCAGGATGCGCCTTCAGGACGGCTCGCTGGTCACGATCGCGATCTTCCGCGGCACGGTCCGGTACGCGCTGCACGACGGGAGCCAGGACCCGTATGCGCGCCCCGGGCTGCTCAAGGACGGGTCCGCCGTCGGGCACGCCGAGCGCGCCAGCCTGCTCGCCGCGTTCAACGGCGGCTTCAAGATGGCGGCCGAAGCAGGCGGCTACGAGCAGGAAGGACATGTGCTCTACCCGCTCAGGCCCGGCCTGGTCAGCCTGGTGATCGACAGGTCCGGGCACGCGAGGATCGTGGTCTGGCCCGCCCGCGGGGAGCCCGATGAGGGGGGTCTGGGGGGAATCCTCCCCCCAGCGAGTGTGTACAGCGTGCGGCAGAACCTCCGGCCGCTGGTCCTGAACGGCCGCCCCGCCGGCATCGCGGCTGACTGGCGGGCGTGGGGCGCGACGCTCGGCGGCGGCGAGTACGTGGCGCGCAGCGCCGTCGGCCAGAACGCCGAAGGCGACCTCATCTACGTGGGCAGCATGTCCAGCACGCCCTACGACCTGGCGTACGTGCTGGCTCGCGAGGGCGCGCGGACCGCGATGGAACTCGACATCAACCCCGCCTGGGTGCAGCTGGACGTCGCGCGGCGGCCCGGCGGCGCGCTGCGCGCCGAGGTCTACGGCCAGATCCGGCCCGCCGACCAGTACGAGGTCGGCTGGACCAGGGACTTCGTCACCGTGCTCGGCTAGCACCGTGCTGAGCTAGCGTAGCATTGCCTCGGCGAGCCAGTAGTAGCGCAGCGACGTCCAGACGATGTCCGCGGCGACCGGGGCGACGTCGGCGGTGAACTGCTCCCGCGCCGGGAAGTTCTTCACGATCTCGTAGCCGCGGCCGTCGTTCAGCGTGCGCCGCTGGAAGGTATCCCCCGCCTCGCTGGTGCGGCTGATCGGCTGGCTGCTGCCGGCGACAAAGCGGTTGTCCAGGACGATTATCCGAACGCCGGGGGCGAGCCGGTCCCGCAGACCGCCGAGGAACCGCGGCAGGTCGGCACGTGGAATGTGCGACCAGAAGAATCCGACGAACGCCGCGTCGAACTCACCGGGCACCCGGTCGAGCGCGTAGGCATCGGCCTCGGCGAAGCTCACCCGGCCCGGCGGGTACTCCCTGGTGCGCGCGATGGCGAGGGTCCGCAGGTTGATGTCGGTGGCCGTGATCGCGGCCGCCGAGGCGGCCAGGGTGTGCGTCCAGTACCCGGTGCCGGCGGCTATCTCCAGCACGCGGCGGCCCGCCACGAGCGGCGGCAGCAGCCGGTGCAGCCGGGCCAGATCGTCCTGCCGCTCGGGCTTGGCGTAGACCTCGTCGTACTCCCCGGCCCGCTCCCGGTAGTACTCGATCTGGTCGGTCATGGCTCAGACCATACCCCGGCGGCATCCGGGGAGAGTCGGATGCCGCCGGGGCCTCCTGGCCGGGGCCACCGGCAGCCCCGTCAGGCCGTTACCGGGAGAGCAGGAACTTGACGATCGCGTTCGTGGTGGGGTCCGGGTGGGTCAGGGTCGGTGAGTGGACGGCACCGGGAACCACCAGCATCCCGGTGGCGGCCGGCAGCGCCGCGTGCAGCGCGCGGCCCGCTTCGATCGGCACTATGGGGTCGTCGCCACCGTGGATCACCAGCGCGGGCACCTCGATGTTGCCGACCACGCGGCTGATGTCGTCGGCCGACAGCAGGCCGGTCACCGCGTCCGCCAGCCGCGCGCTCGACTGCGCCTTCCACCGGGCCAGCCATCCCGGGTAGAGGTCCTCGCGACCGATCAGCCAGGACAGCAGCGGGGCGGCGACGGCACCCGGGCCGGCCATCCGGAACCCGTCGCGCAGGCCGCGCAGCCATCCCGCCACGGGTTGCTGCCACTCGAGGGCCATCGCGCTGGACAGCACCAGCGCGGTGACCCGGCCCGGTGCGGTCAGCGCGGCGCGCAGCGCGACGAAACCGCCGTGCGAGTGCCCGGCGAGCGCGGCCTCCTCGACGCCGAGCTGGTCCATCAGGCGCAGCAGGTCGGCGGCGGAGTCCCAGTGCGAGTGGGGTACGCCGTCGTCCCTGGTCCGGCCGTGCAGCCGCTGATCCCAGGCGATGCACCGGTGGCTGGCCATCAGTTCCTCGATCTGCGGCCGCCACATGGACGAGTCCAGCAGCGGTCCGTGACTGAATACCACCACCGGCCTGCCGTCACCGGGGCTGCCGGTGTCGGTGTAGTACAGGTCCTGACCATTGATTCGTGCGGTGCTCACTTCCGGCTCCCCTCTCCTTCCACGAGCCAGCCGGGGGGCCGGCCGCTCCCCGCCATCGCGGCCCGCCGCCCCGGCTGTAAGCAGCAAATTAGGCCGATTCGGGGCTCGGTCGCATCGTCTGGAATATGCAGGGCTGTATGTAAATCGTTAAAGCGCTATCGTGTGCATAGTCGGCCCGGTATCCCGCCCTGCTGGAGGAATGAGGTAGCCAGATACAGGCGACGCTGCCGCTTGAACCGAACAGTTTCGTCGGCCGGGAGCGCGAGCTCGGCGAGCTGCGCATGCTGCTGCGCGGCACCCGTGTGCTGACCCTGTGCGGTGCGGGCGGAATCGGGAAGACGCGGCTTGCGCTGCGCATCCTCAGTTCGGTACATGACGATTTCCCCGACGGGGTCTGGTTTGTCGAGCTAGCTGACCTGCGGCAGCCGGACCTCGTGGTATCCCGGATCGCGGCCGCGATCGGCATCTCGGAGGAACCGGGACGCCCCCTGCTGGACACGCTCACCCACGCGCTGCGGGCGCGCCGCCTGCTGCTGGCGCTGGACAACTGCGAACACCTGATCGATGTGTGCGCACGAATATGCAGGCACCTGCTCGCGCAGGCACCCGATCTACATATGCTCACGACGAGCCGGGAGCCGCTGCATGTCGCCGCGGAGACGGTGTGGCAGGTGCCGCCGCTATCGGTGGCGCCGGCCGGGCCGGCGGACGGTGCCGGATTCGACGACGCGCACTCCTACGAGGCCATCCGGCTGTTCGCGGACCGGGCCGCCGCGTCGGTGCCGGGGTTCGCGATCGGCCCGGCGAACGCCACCGCGGTAGCCGCGCTGTGCCGGGCCCTGGACGGCATGCCGCTGGCGATCGAGCTGGCCGCGGCGCGGGTCAGGGCCTTGTCGGTGGACCAGATCCGGACCCGTCTGGCCGACCGGTTCGGGCTGCTGACCAGCGGCGACCGCACCGCGCCCGAGCGTCAGCGGACGCTGCGGGCCGCGATCGAGTGGAGCCACGAGCTGCTCACGATCTCCGAACAGGTGCTGCTGCGGCGGCTGTCGGTGTTCGCCGGGTGGACGCTGGAGATGGCCGAGGAGGTGTGTTCGGACGAGGTCATCGCGGCCGCGGACATCCTCGACCTGCTCACCGCGCTGGTGGACAAGTCGCTGGTGACCCGGGAGCCGGAGGTGCTCGGCCACGCCCGGTACCGGATGCTGGACACGATCCGCGAGTTCGCCGCGGCTCAGCTTGCCGAGGCGGGTGAGACCGCGCTGTTCCAGCGCCGGATGCGCGACTACACGGTGCGGGAGACCGAGGAGGGCGCGGCGGTCGGCCTGGCGCAGGTGCCGGGACCGTGGTCGGCCAGGGTCGACCTGTTCCGCCGCTACGACATCGACGCGGGCAACATCAGCCAGGTGCTGAACTGGTGCCTGGCGAACGGCGACGCGGAGTCCGGGTTGCGGATCTGCGTGGGTATCCGCTCGGTCTGGATTGTCCGCGGCAGCTTCGCCGAAGGCATCGAGTGGCTCGACTCCTTCCTCAGCCTCGGTGCGTCCCGGGTGCCGGACCGGGTGCGCGGCGGCGCCCTCACCGAGCGCGCCCAGCTCGTCATGTCGCGCGACCCGGCCGCCGCCGAGCCGGACGCGGCGAAAGGCCTGGCGCTGAGCCGGGCGGCGGGCGACTCGTTCGGTGTGGCGTCCGCGCTGAACTTGCTCAGCGAGATCGCGATGCACACCGGGCAGGCCGAGAAGGCCGCGGCCGCGGCGGAGGAGGCGCTGCGGGTGGCCCGCGAGGCCCGCGACGGCTGGAACGAGGGGTACGCGCTGGGCACGTCCGCGGCGCTGGCCGGGCTGAGCGGCAGGCTGCGGGAGGCACACCAGCTCGCGAACGAGGCCATCGACGTGATGCGCCGCATCGACCAGCAGTGGGGGGTGGCCCGGACCCTGCTCGGCCTCGGCGACCTAGCCCGGCTCCGCGGCGATCCCGACGACGCCAGCCGCCAGTACCTTCAGGCGCTGCCGATCCTGCGCGAGCTCGGCACCCGGCCGGAGACGGCGCGCTGCCTGGCCGGACTCGGTCGCGTCGCGTTGGATCTCGGCTCGATGGAGCTGGCCAGGGAGCACCTGAGTGAGAGCCTGCGGCTCAGCCTGAGCACCGGCAGCCGGATCGGCGTGGCGCGCGGACTCGCCGCGTTCGCCGCGCTGGCCAGGGCGGAGAAGCGGCCGGAGCTCGCCATCGTGCTGATCGCCGCTGCCGCCGCGTTGCGCGAGGCGGCCGGGCTGCCGGCGCTGCCGGGGGCCCAGACCGAACGGTACCGGGCCGCGGTGCGGCACCTCGGTGAGGCCGCGGTGTCCCGGCTGTGGGCCCAAGGCATGGCGCTGAGCAGCGAGGAAGCGGTCGAGCTGGCGCTGGAGATCCCGGCCGACAAGGATCGCGACGACCCCCCGCCGGTCACGTCGCCTGCCGCGGCCGCCGCGCCGGGCGGCCTCACGCCGCGCGAACGCGAGATCGTCGCGCTGATCGCCGCCGGGCACAGCAACAAGGCCATCGCGGAGGAACTGGTGATCAGCCCCGCAACAGCGGCCAGGCACGTGGCGAACATCCTCGCCAAGCTCGGATTCAACTCGCGTGCCCAGGTGGCGGCTTGGGCGTCGGGCTGGACTCCGGGTCCGGGGCGAGGGCCCGGAGCGCGGTAGCCAGCTCCAGGCTGACGCATAATGCAGGGTGTGCAGGAAATCACGGGAAACGACATCCGCCTCGCCTACGACGCCATCCGTAGCTACGTCCGCCGCACGCCCGTAGTTGAGGCCGGGCTCGGCGACCTGGCCTCGACTACGGGCGTGGTGACGCTCAAGCTTGAGCAGCTCCAGTGCGCGGGCTCCTTCAAGGCGCGCGGCGCGTTCACCAACCTGCTGCTCAGGGACGTACCGGCGGCGGGCGTGGTGGCCGCCTCCGGCGGCAATCATGGCGTGGCCGCGGCCTATGCGGCGCACCGGCTCGGGGTGCCCGCGAAGATCTTCGTGCCGACCGTGTCGTCGCCGGCCAAGGTCGCGCGGATCAGGGCGCTGGGCGCCGACCTGGCGATCGGCGGAGACCGGTACGCCGACGCCTACGAGGCGTCCCTGGCGTGGGCCGCGAGCAGCGGCGCGATGGCCGTGCACGCGTACGACCACCGGGACACGATCCGTGGCGCGGGCACGCTCGGGCTCGAACTCGCCGAGCAGGCCGCGCCGCTGGACACGGTGCTCGTGCCGGTCGGGGGCGGCGGGCTGATCGCCGGGGTCGCCAGCTGGTTCGCGGGCTCGGCCCGGGTGATCGGCGTCGAGCCGGACGGCGCGCCGACGCTCAGCTACGCGCGCCGGGCCGGCCAGCCGGTGGACGCGCCGGCCGGCAGCATCGCCGCCGACGCCCTCGCGCCGCGCCAGGTCGGCCAGCTGGTGTTCCCGATCACGCAGGCGTTCGTGCACGACGTGGTGCTGGTGACCGACGAGGCGATCAGGGACGCGCAGCTCACGCTCTGGGAGACGCTGCGGATCGCCGCGGAGCCCGCCGCGTCCGTCGGCGTCGCGGCGCTGCTCAGCGGCATGTACAAGCCGGCCGACGGCGAGCGCGTCGCGGTCGTGATCAGTGGCGCGAACATGTCCCCCGGGCAGCTGGAACGCTCGTGAACCAGCCGCGGCCGGAGGCCCAGGCCAATTCAGCACCGCACACGGTGGAGGTCAGCGACGGGGTCTTCGCCTACATCCAGCCGGACGGCTCCTGGTACATCAACAACACCGGGTTCCTGACGGCGGCGGACGGCGTGGTGAGCATCGACATGTGCTCCACCGAGCGGCGGACGCGGGCGTACCTGGACGCCATCGGCGCGATCACTTCGGCGCCGGTGCGCACGCTGGTGAACACCCATCACCACGGCGACCACACCTACGGCAACTGCCTGCTGCCGGGCGCGACGATCGTCGGTCACGCGCGCTGCCGGGACGAGGTGCTGGCCAGCGGCCCGCCGCGCAACCGCGGCATCTTCGCCGACGTCGAGTGGGGTGCGCTGCGGGTCGCGCCGCCGTTCCTGACCTACGAGACCGGCATCACGCTGTGGGCCGGCGACCTGCGGTGCGAGGTCCGGTACGTGGGCGGGCCCGCGCACACCACGAACGATTCCGTCCTGTGGCTGCCGGACCGCTCCGTGCTGTTCGCCGGCGACCTGCTGTTCAACGGCGGGACGCCGTTCCTGCTGATGGGCTCCATCAGCGGCGCGATCGACGTGCTGGAGAACGTCGTCGCGCCGCTCGGCGCCCGCACGATCGTGGCCGGCCACGGCCCGGTGTGCGACGAGCCGGCCGTGCTGATCGCGGAGGTGCTCGGCTACCTGCGGTTCGTGCAGGACGTCGCCGCGCGCGGCTTCGCGGCGGGCGTGACCCCGCTGGAGGCGGCGCTGGATACCGACCTCGGCCGGTACGCCGGCCTGCTGGACGCCGAGCGGATCGTGGGCAACCTGCACCGGGCGTACGCCGAACTCGGCGGGCCGGCGGTCGACGTCGATGCCGGCCTGGCCGACATGGTGAGCTACAACGGCGGCAAGCCGCTGCCCTGTCACGCCTGAGCGGCGTTGACCAGCAGCACCGCCGCGGCCGTCGCCCCGCAAGGATCGGTTGCGGTCACCACGGCAAACCGGGGCAATCCGTCAGCGACCGCCAGCGTCGCCGCGATCCCGAACACCGCGGACACGGCGCCGGTGTCCCCCGCCAGTTCGGCGATCAACGGCACGCGATCCAGGGCCGCGGCATCGAACATCGGCGCGACGGCGTCTCGCTCGGCTTCGCTCCCGGCGATCACCGCCCACACCTCGTCCGCCCGGACGCCGGCCCGCTCCAGCACCTCCGGCACCGTCGCCCCGACGGCAAGCAGCGTCGCGAGCGGGTGTGCCGTCCCGGCGTGGCTGGACTCCAGCCTGAGCATCGCGGCCCCCTCCCCGACGACTCGGGTGTCGTGGCGTGTCAGCCAGGATCGTTCGGCCGAATATTCTTCGGCGGCACCACACAGGACGGTACTGGCCCGGCCGGCCCGCAGCAGCCGGCGGGCATAGGCGAGGCACAGCAGGCCGGCGGCCCGGCCGCCGGCGATCGTCGTGTTCGGGCCGGTGATGCCGTGCCAGATCGCGCAGTGGCCGGCGGCGCAGTTCATCACCACGCTGGGGATGGTCGCCGGGTCCACGTCATACGGCCGCTGCGCGATCAGCGAGGCGCGGGTGAGGTTCATCGCCGACCGGACGCTGCCGCCGGTGGTGCCCAGGACCAGGGCGGTGTCCCGGTTGGGCGCGCGGCTGAGGGCGCTGACCGCGGTGATGGCCAGGCCGGTGACGCGGTCCATGCCTTTGGTGCCCTTGCGGCCGAGCACCGCGCGCTGGTCGAAGCCGGGGACGAGGCTGGCCACGGTGCCGGGCGGGCCAGCCGGATCCGCCCAGCGCATGGCCGGCCGCCGGGCGCGGATCGCGCTGGCGAACGAGGTCGCGTCCATGCCGTACGGGGAGACCGCGGACCACGCGGTGATGTCGATCATGTGTGCCTGCCCATGATGACGATCGCGTTGTTGCCGCCGAACGCGAAGCCGTTGTTCTGCACGATGTCCGGCCCGGCTTGCCGGGTCTGGTTGGGTACGCAATCGATCGCGCAGGCCGGGTCGGTCTCCCGGTGGTTGATCGTCGGCGGGACGAAGCGGTGCGCGATGGCCAGCGCCGCGGCAGCCGCGCCGAGCGCGCTGGCCGCGCCCATCGCGTGGCCGAGCATCGACTTCAGCCCGGTGACCGGCGGTGGGCTGTCGCCGTAGACGTCGCGGATCGCGCCGGCCTCGGTGCTGTCGTTGGCCGGCGTGCCGGTGCCGTGCGCGACGATGAGGTCCACCTCGTCCGTTTTGACGCCGGCGTCGGCCAGTGCGCGCCGCATGCAGTCCGCGACGCTGTCCCTGGTGGGCGCCGTCGGCAGGGCGGCGTCGCAGTTGAGCCCGTAGCCGAGCACCTCGGCGTAGATCCTCGCGCCGCGCCTGCGCGCGGATTCGAAGGTCTCCAGGAGCAGAACGGCCGCGCCTTCGGCGGTGAGGATCCCGCGGCGTGCGACGTCGAACGGCCGGCAGTGGTCGGGGGCGATGAGGCCGAGGCGGTAGAACACGGTGAACGTCTTACGCGCGATCGCCTCGGCGCCACCGCACAGCGCGATCTCGGCCTCGCCGTCCCTGAGCGCGTCGAAGGCGTCGCCGATCGCGTAGTTGCCGGCCGCGCACGCGGTCGCGATCGTGCTCGTGTGCGCGTTGGGGATGGCCAGCTCGCGGGCGACCGCGGTGGCGAGCGCCGCCGCGCTGGTCTTGGCGATCAGGTTCGGGTCGAGGTGCTCCGGGCCGTTCGTCAGGGTCGCGGCGGTGAGCTGGTCGAGTTCGTGGCCGCCGCCTTCGGTAGTGCCGATCGCGATGTGGCTGTGTTTGAGGTCGTTTTCGGTCAGGTTCGCGTCGGTGATCGCCATCCGGCCCGCCGTGGCGGCGAACTGGGCGGCCCGGCTCAGCTCGTCCGGGGGTATATTGCGGAGCCAGCGCGCCGGGTCGAAGCCGGTTACCGGGCAGCCGTAGGAGTGCGCGAAGCCGGTTGTGTCGAAGGCGGTCAGCTGCGCGCGGCCCTCCCGGCCCGCGCGCAGCGCCGCCTCGAACTCCGCCGCGCCGGTGCCGATGCTGGACAGCACGCCGAGCCCGGTGACGACCACGCGGTTTTGCGGCGGGATCACCATCCCGCCGCTTCGGCGAGCACCGCCTGGATGCTGCGCACGTCGGTCATCCGCGGGATCTCGGCGGTGTCGATGCTCACCCGGAACTCCCGCTCCAGCCCGGCGAGCACGCTGACCAGCGCCAGCGAGTCGGCGTCGAGGTCCTCGACCAGCCGGCTCGTCTCGCCGATCTGGTCCGGGTCGATCTCCAGCTCGGCGGCCACCACGTCGATGATCCGGTTCGTTACTGTCTGCATGTCACACGCTCCTTCCGCAGGGTTGATTTCCAGGTGGCCAGACCGACCTCATCGCGGATCAACGCGCAGGCGTCCAGGATCCTGGCCACATCGTCGCAGGTCAGGTCGGCGTTAACCGACAGACGCAGCGCGGAGTTGTGCAGTGCCACCGCGGGATGCGCGAATGGCGCGCCGAACACGCCACGGGAGTCCAGCGCGGACTGGAGGCGGCACAGCCGGTCCTCGGTTCCCGGGCGCAGCGAGATGATCTGGCTCTCGCTCGGCGTGATGTTGTAGCCAAGTACGGTGAGGCCGTCGCGGAGTTCGGCGGCGATCCGGTACAGCCGGGCGCGCCGCCGGTCGCCGCCCTGGATCAGTTCGAGCACCGTGGCGAGGCCGGCGATGTCGTGCGGCAGCAGCGTGGAGCTGAACACGGCGCTCGGTGAGTGAAACGGGACGTACCCCGCGACCGGCGTCGCGCACGCGATCAGGCCGGCCCGGCCGGCGAACGCCTTCGCCAGGCTGGCGGTCCGGTACGCGACCCGGCGGCCGAGCCCGAGCGCGGCGGCCAGGCCCGCGCCGTGCGGCCCGACGACGCCGAGCGTGTGCGACTCGTCGGCGATCAGCTCGCTTCCGGTGGCATTCGCCAGCTCGGTAAGCTCGGTGAGCGGGCAGAAGTCGCCGGTGACGCTGTACAGCGTGTCGACCGCGATCAGCCCGGGTCCGTGCCGGTCGAGCTGGCGCGCCAGGTGCGCCGTGTCGTTGTGCGCGAACGGGACGATCCGCGCGTTCGCGGCCTGGCAGCCCGCCCACAGCGAGGCGTGCGCCGCGGCGTCGATGTACACCGGGCTGCCGGGTCTGGCGACGGACTGGATCAGCCCGGTATTCGCGGCCCAGCCGGACTGGCACAGCAGAACGGCGGGTGCGTCGAGGAACCGGGCCAGCCGCTGCTCGAGCGTGCGCATCGGATCGGCGTCGCCGATCAGCACGCCGGACATGAGCAGCCCGCTGCCCTGTTCGAGCATGGCCTGCGCCTGGGCCAGCGCGACCCGCGGGTGGCGCCCGAAGCCGAGGTAGTCGTTGCTCATCAGCACCAGGTCGCCGGGGCCGGGCGCCCGCCGGCCATGGAAAAGCGGACCGCCCCAGCCGGTACGCCTTCTGTCCCACGCAGCTATCCGCTCGTCAAGGTAGCCGTCGTTCAGCACACCCCACCCGCCCGCCTTCGCCCGCCCCCGAAGTGCGCGGTCCGTATGCGGGCCGCACCGCTCGTCGCCCTTACCACACCCGCAACTTCGATTACTCAGCGTAGCATAGCCATCACGACTTGCGGCTGGACTTCCGCGGGTTGTCGCTGGGCCGCCGCGCGGTCTGACTCCTGCGACCCGTGGGACACAAGTGCCCGCAGCGACTCCTCTTGTGTCAGAAAAAGGCGCTCTGGTAGAAAAGGCGCCAGATTCGCACCCTTTCTTAACATGAAGCACTTTTCTAACATGGGAGCGGGGCTGTTGCGGACGGCTCCCGTATTGGAACAAATCGGGTAATTGGGGCACCCTATATACCCCCGCAGGGTATATAGGCATTGATCACGAAGGGTTTTGCGTGCTGGAGGGCGTACAACCCTTCACGATCATGAATTGAGCTCTGGCCGTCACCTCGCGGGCCGCCGCATTTATCGGGGTAAAGCGGGATATGTCCGGCAACATACCCCGGCCTCCCGGGAGCGCGGCGGGCGGGGGGTGGGGCCTAAGCTCGGGGTATGGATGTGGTGCGGATCGGCACGCTGGGGTCGGCGCGGATCACCGAGGCGTCGCTGATCGGGGCGGCGCGGCAGGTGCCTGAGGTCACCGTGGCGGCTGTTGCCGCGCGGGATCTGGCGCGGGCGGAGGCGTTCGCGCTGCGGCACGGCATCGCGGCCGCGTACGGCTCGTACGACGAACTGCTGGCGGACCCGGATATCGACGCGATCTACAACCCGCTGCCGAACTCGCTGCACGCGCAGTGGACCCGCAAGGCGATCGCGGCCGGTAAGCATGTGCTGTGCGAGAAGCCGTTCGCGTCGAACGAGGCCGAGGCGAGGCTGGTGGCGGACGCGGCCGCGGCGTCGGACCTGGTCGTCATGGAGGCGATGCACTACCGGTATCACCCGCTGATCCAGCGGTTGACCGAGGTGGTGGACACACTCGGCCCGGTGCGCCGCATTCAGGCCTGGACGAGCTTCGTGATCGATGATCCCGCCGACATCCGGTACGACTACGCGCTGGGCGGCGGCGCGCTGATGGACGGCGGCTGCTACGCGCTGGACTGCATGCGGTTGCTCGGCGGTGATCTGGAAGTGAGCGCGGCGGTCGCGGACACCACCGGGGAAGGGCTGGTGGACATGTCGCTCGCGGCCCGGCTCAGCTTCGCCAGCGGCGCGGCCGGCTGGTTCGAGTCTGCGTTCACGCGCGACGGCGAGTTTCGCGCCGACGTCCACGTGGCATGCGAAAACGGCACCGCGTGGGTGCGCAACTTCATCCTGGCGCACGACGGCGAGCTGATGGTCACGCGCGCCGGAGAGGACACGGTGACCGACAACTCCTGGCGCAGCGGAACCGAGCTGACGACGTACGCGTGGCAGTTGCACGCGTTCGCGGCGGCGATCACGGACGGGGCGCCGGTCGTCACGTCGGCGCCGGAGGCCGCGACGACGATGCGGCTGATCGACGACGCGTACCGCGCTGCCGGGCTGCCGCCGCGATGAGCGCGACGGCCGAGGCGGAAGCGATCGAGTTCGCGGCGGAGCTGATCAGGTTCGACACCACCAACCGCGGCGGCGGTGACGCCAAGGAACGGCCGGCCGCGGAGTTCGTCGCCGCCAAGCTGTCGCAGGCCGGCCTGGACCCGGTGCTGCTCGAGCCGGCGCCGGGCCGCGGGAACGTGGTCGCGCGGGTGACCGGCACCGACCCGGCCGCGCCCGCCCTGCTGCTGCACGGGCACCTCGACGTGGTGCCGGCCGCCGTCGGCGACTGGACCGTCCACCCTTTCGCCGGCGAAGTGCGCGACGGCGTGCTCTGGGGACGCGGTGCGGTCGACATGAAGAACGCCGATGCGGTGCTGCTCGCTGTCGTGCGGGACTGGGCCAGGACCGGCCGGCGCCCCGTGCGGGATATCGTGCTGGCGTTTACCGCGGACGAGGAAGACACCGCCGAGTTCGGCGCGCGGTTCCTGGTAGAGCGGCACGCGGACCTGTTCGCGGGGTGCACCGAGGCCATCGGGGAGTCGGGCGCGTTCACGTTCCACGCCGATGGCGGGCAGCGGCTGTACCCGATCGCCTCCGCGGAACGCGGCACCGCCTGGCTGAAGCTGACCGCGTACGGCCGGGCCGGGCACGGCGCGAAGCCGAACACGCAGAACGCGGTGACCCGGCTGGCCAGGGCCGTGACACGGATCGGCGAGCACCGGTGGCCGGAGCGGCTCATCCCGACGGTGCGGGCCGCGATCGCGGCGATCGCCGCCGCGGTGGGCGCCGATCCAGGCGCCGGTCTCGACGGGCTGGGGAGCGCGTCTGCGCTGGTGGCCGGCACGGTGCGGAACAGCGCGAACCCGACGATGCTGAGTGCCGGGTACAAGGTGAATGTGATCCCCGGCGAGGCGGTCGCGTTCGTGGACGGCCGGGTGCTGCCGGGGTTCGAGGCCGAATTCGCGGCGACCCTCGACGAGCTGTGCGGGGGCGACGTGACGTGGGAGTACGCGCATTCGGAGGTTCCGCTGGAGGCGCCGCTCGGCGCGCCGCTGGTTGACCGGATGACGGCGGCCCTGCTGGCGGAGGACCCGGCCGGCGTCGTCGTGCCGTATTGCATGACCGGCGGGACCGACGGCAAGCAGTTCGCGCGCCTCGGCATGTCGTGCTACGGGTTCACGCCGCTGGTGCTGCCGCCGGGATACGACTATTACGCGATGTTCCACGGCGTCGACGAGCGCATCCCGGTGTCCGCGCTGGCGGCCGGCGTGCGGATCATGGACCGCTTGCTGAGCGGGTGAGACCTTAAGCGGGGTCGCGCTCAAGCGGGCAGGTCATGCACCGCGGACCGCCACGACCGCGGCCCAGCTCGCTGCCCGCGATCGTGATCACCTCGATGCCGTGCTTGCGCAGCATCGTGTTCGTCGCCACGTTGCGCTCGTAGCCGACGATCACGCCGGGCGCGACGGCCAGGTAGTTGTTCCCGTCATCCCACTGCTCCCGCTCCGCGGCCCGGACGTCGGAGTTCGTGGTCAGCACCGTGACCTTGTCCACGTTGAGCACCGCGGCGACGGTATCCCACAGGCTCTCGTTCGCGGTGACCTCGAGCCGCTCGTCGCCCGGCGTCAGCGTCCACGACCGCAGCCCGGGATCCAGGTAGGGGTACAGCACGAACGTGCCGGTGTCGATCATGGTCAGCACCGTGTCCAGGTGCATCATGGCGCGCGTGGCCGGCAGCTCGATGGCGATCACGGCGGTGACCTGGCCGCCACGGAACAGGGCCTGGGCGAGCAGCTCGACCGCCATCGGCGTGGTCCGCTCCCCCATCCCGATCATCACCGCGCCGTTGCCGAGCACGTGCACGTCGCCGCCCTCGATGGTGGCAGGCAGGTGCCCGTCGTCGTCTCCGTCGTAGCGGGCGAAATCCGCGGTGGCGAACATCGGGTGGAACCGGTAGATCGCCCGGCTGTGCAGCGTCTCCCGCTGCCGCGCGGCCTTGGCCATCGGGTTCACCGACACGCCCTGGTAGATCCAGCAGGATGCGTCGCGCTGGTAGAGATGATTGGGCAGCGGCGGCAGCACGAAGTCGTCCGGATGCAGCATCTCCCAGGTGAGGCCGTCCGGCCGGGCCGGATAGAGGTCCGCCCTGAGCACACCGCCGATCAGCAGCTCGGCCAGGCGGGCCGCGTCCAGGCCGTCGAACATGGCGCGTACCGGATCGGTCAGCGCGGGTCCGAGGATCTGCGGCGTGCACACCCGGTCGAGCACGAACGAGCGCGCCGCCGGCAGCTCCAGGGCTTCGGCCAGCAGCTCGCCGAAGTAGTGGACCTGGACGCCGTTGTCGCGGAGGACCTCGGCGAAGGCGTCGTGCTCCTCCTTCGCCCGCCGCGACCACAGCACGTCGTCGAACAGCAGCTCACCCACGTTCCCCGGAGACAGCCGGTTCAGCTCCAGGCCAGGCCGGTGCACGACGACCTGACGAAGCCTGCCAACCTCGGACTGCACGCTGAACGTCACAGCACAGCACCTTATGTCACGGCGATCGGTCCTGGTAGCGCAGGGGATTATCCTGCTCTGCGTGGGCCGGATGCCGTCGGGGACAATAACGCTCCTTTTCAGCGACATCGCGGGGTCGACTCGGCTGTGGGAATCCGAGCCTGACGCGATGGCCGCCGCCCTGCGGCGGCACGACGGGAGGGCCGGATCCGCGAGCTCATGGGCGACGCCGCCTATGCCGCGGCCGCTAGCTCGGGCGCAGGCATGTCCCGGCGAGAGGCCCTGGAACTGGCCCTTGGGTCCGCTCTAGTGCAACAGGAGCCGGTGGGTTAAAGTCTCACGAGTCACGACTCGTGAGGAGCATTTGATGTTCGAGACGGTAGTGGTTGGTGCGGACGGATCTCCCACCGCGGCGGAGGCCGTACGGCAAGCGATTGAGCTGGTCAAGCTCACCGGCGGCAGCCTGCACATCGTGTCCGCCTACACCCCGCACAGCCTGACGACCTCGGGCGGCGAATTCGCCAAGTCGCTCGGCTCGGACGCGCTCGCCCAGTCCCTGGTGGACGACCTCGCCTCGCGGGCATCGATCGCCGGCGTCACCGTCGCGACCCACCCGAGGCCAGGCTCCCCGGCCGACGTCATCTGCGAGGTGGCCAGCGAGGTGAAGGCCGACCTGATCATCGTCGGCAACAAGGGCATGACCGGCGCGCGCCGGATCCTGGGCAGCGTGCCCAACTCGGTCGCGCACCAAGCTCCCTGCTCCGTCCTCATCGCCGCCACCACCTGACCCGCGAAGTCAGCCTGCGTTTGCGCCGTGTCGCGTGCGCTTGCCATGCAGGCCGCCCGCAATGCCCCTATTGCCCGATACGTTCGGCGGCGACTCTGTATTCGTAGGCGGTTCGAAATTATTGCGGACACTTACCCCCCCAAATCGGGGGGGTAAGTGTCCGCAATAATGTGGCGCGCCTGTCGGAGCGCCCGGAATGGGCCAGATGTCCCGAATCGGTGGCGTGGGGCGCGGGCGGCCCGCCGAGGCGGGCGTGGGGCGCGGGCAGCCGGACTCCGCGCGGGCGCGGCGCCATCAGGCGCTTAGCAAGGAGCGGACGCGGTCTTGGCCTAGGGCTAGGAGCAGGGTCGGCAGGCGGGGGCCGGTTTCTTTGCCGATCAGCAGGCGGTACAGCAGGATGAACCAGGTCCGCTGCGCGGCCTTCAGCTCCGGGGTGGGCGGCGCGTCCAGCGGCAGGCCGCGGACCAGCTTCGGAATCCCGTACAGCAGCGTGGTCAGCCCGTCGAGCGACCAGGATTCGGCCATCCGGTCGGCGAGCAGCTTCAGCGCCTCGAGTTCCTCGGCGCGCAACGACGAAAGCACGGCGGCGTCGGGCGCCGGCCGCACGTGCGTCCGGTCCGCCGCGGGCACGTACTCGAGGATCCAGTTCCGCGCGCAATCCAGCCGCGGCCGCACCTCGTCCAGGCTCGCGACCGGCTCCGACGGCGTCAGGTCCCGCAGGATCCGCAGCTCCTGAGCCTCGTCCCCGGCCGTTATGTCAAAGATCGAAGCCAACGTGCGGAACGGCAGAGGCTTCGCCGTCTGAGCCAGCTTCCCGTCAGCAACCGACGACGCCCGGGTGTAGATCGCCACCGAGGCGGGCTCCGCGGTCCCCGCGGAGACCTTCCGCGTCAACGCGTCCCACTCGTCGTAGACCCGGCCCACCTCGTCGCCGAACGCCAGCGTGATCGACTGCTCGGGCCGCCGGCGCGCGTACAGCCAGCGCAGCAGCGGTGCCTCGAAGATCTCCAGCGCGTCGGACGGGGTCGGCGCCCTACCCGCCGAACTGCTCATCTTCGACTGACCGGACGTGCCCACGAACGAGTACTGGAAGTGCAGCGGCATGTCACCGCCGAATATCTCGTTGACCAGGTGCTCGCCGACGGTGAAGCTCGACCCCGGCGAGGAGTGGTCCACGCCGGCCGGCTCGAACGTCACCCGCTCGTACGCCCAGCGCATCGGCCAGTCGACCTTCCACGCGAGCTTTCCCGCCACCGAAGCGATCGGCACCGGCCCGTGCGTCGCACCGCACGCGCAGGTGTACGTGACGTCGGCAGTGGCGTCGTCGAACGCGGTGACGATGGCGTCGTCCCGCCCGCACGTGGCACAGTACGGCCGGAACGGGAAGTACTCCGGCGCCCGCTCCTCGTCGTCGAGCTCGGTCCGCTTGGTCTGGTACCGGCGCAGAATCGCACCGATCTCGGCACGGCGCCGCATCGCGAGGAGGATCTGGTCGAGGTACGCGCCGGACGTGTACATCTGGGTCTGGCTGATCTCGGTGATCCGGACGCCGAGCCGGGACAGCGCGTCGCGCAGCGGGTCCTTGAAGTGCTCCGCCCAGTTCTCGTGGCAGTCACCGACCGGATCCGGCACCGACGTCAGCGGCCGGCCGATGAACTCGGCGAAGCTTTCCGGCAGCCCGAGCCCGGGAGGCACCCGGCGGAACCGGTCATAGTCGTCCCAGGACAGGATGTGCCGGCATTCGACGCCGCCGCGGCGGACCTCGTCCGCGACCAGGTGCGGGGTCATCAGCTCGCGCAGGTTGCCCAGGTGGACATTCCCCGACGGGCTGATCCCGCTCGCGCAGGTCGGCGGCACGCCGGGGTGCCGCTTCGCCGCGGTCTCGATCACGTCCGCCGCGGTCCGGGCTACCCAGTCGTCGTTAGCTGCTGGCACGCAAAGCAGGGTAGCCGAATCCGGTTGACCCCTGCGCTCCGGGCATCGCGCGTAGTTGAATGGTGACGTGGCGGATCGGCTCATTGTCGACCTGAACCGCGACGGCACCGCGCGGATGTCGGTTCAGCTGGACGGCGACGACCTTGCGGACGGCACTGCACCGTTCGGCCTGACCTGGCCGCTCGACGGTCAGGCGCTGGACGATCTGCGCTTCTACCTGGAGGACTACCTGCGCCTCCCGTCTGGGGTCTACCAGGTCAGGGGTGCGGCGGTACAGCAGAACCTGCCGGACTGGGGCACTGCCGTGTTCCGTGCCGTATTCGCCGGCGGTCCGGCCCGCGACGCCTATCTGAAGTTGCGCGCCCGCCAGGGCGGCACCCTGCTGGTATTCCGGTCCGAAGACCCCGCCCTGCTGGCCCTGCCGTGGGAGCTGATGCGCGACCCGGCACGGCCGACCCCGCTTGCCCTCGACCTGGCCGGGGTCAGCCGCAGCCTGCCCACCCAGCAGCTCGCGGACACGGTCCCCGTGCCGGGCGGAAAGCTGCGCGTGCTGATGGTGATCGCCCGGCCAGCGGGCCGGACCGATGTCGGCTACCAGATGATCGCCCGGCCGCTGCTGGACCGGCTGCACGCGGTGCGCGGCGAGGTTGATCTGGTCGTCCTGCGACCGCCAACCCTCGATCAGCTCGCGCTGACGTTGCGGCGGGCGGCCGAGGAAGGTGCCCCGTTTCACGTTGTGCACTTCGACGGCCATGGACTTCAGAACGACGGGGGTTTCCCGTCCCGCGCTGCCTCCGACATGTACCAAGGCCGGCCCGGCGAGGGAGTGCTTGTCTTCGAGAAACCCGGTGGCGGTGCCGACGAAGTCCCGGCCTCGATGATCGCGCAGGTGCTGAAGGACGCCAAGGTGCCGGTCGTCGTGCTGAACGCGTGCCAGTCTGGCGCGATTGGCAAAGCACTGGAGGCCGCGGTCGCCACGCGGCTGCTTCAGGAAGGCACCGCCTCGGTTGTCGCGATGGCCTACCCGGTCTATGCGATCGCCGCGGCCGAGTTCATGGCCGCGTTCTACGAAGCGCTGTTCGCCGGGCAGCCGGTCAGCGCCGCCGTCACCGCCGGCCGCAAGCGGATGGCCCGCAACAACCTGCGGCCGAGCAGGAAGGGCGACCTGCCGCTCGACGACTGGGTGATCCCGGTCCACTACGTGCGCCGCGACGTCAGCTTCCCGCAGGCAGTCTCGGCACGGCCGGGCAAGGAGTCGCTGGATGCACTACTGGACGAGATCAACGAGACCTCCCGCGGCGGCACCGGGGAACTCGAACCGGTGGGCACCTTCACCGGCCGCGACTGGCTGACCTGTCAGCTGGAAACCAGCACCCGGGTGAAGCGCGTCGTACTGCTGCACGGCCCGGGCGGTACCGGCAAGACCGAACTCGCCAAGGCCTTCGGCCGCTGGTGGCAGGAAACAGGCGGCGTCGAGCGGCCCGACTGGGTGTTCTTCCACTCATTCGAACCCGGCATCGCGACCTTCGGCCTGGACGGCGTCGTCAACAAGATCGGCCGTGCCGTATTCAGCAGCAAGTTCGAGCAGCTGGCACCGGCCGATCGGCGCGCGGCCGTCGAGCGAGCCCTGGCCGAACACCGCATGCTGCTGATCTGGGACAACTTCGAAACCGTACGCTCCATGCCCGAGCCTGAGGCGGTCACCAAGCCGCTGGACGAAGACGGCTGCCGAGAGCTGCGCGACTTCCTGTCCCGCATCGCGGCGAACGGCGACAGCGCGGTACTGATCACCAGCCGCTCGCCCGAGACCTGGCTCGGTGAGATCCGCCGCCTGCCGGTCGGCGGCCTCACCCCGCCAGAAGCCAACGAGTACGCGACCACCCTGCTCGCCGACCTCAGCATCGCCCAGGGACGCCGGCACAAGCCCGTGTTCGGTGAGCTGATGACCTGGCTCGACGGCCATCCCCTGGCAATGCGGCTCATCCTGCCCCAGCTGGAAACCACCGAGCCCGCGGCCCTGCTCGACGCCCTGCGCGGCACGGTCCCGCTGCCCGGCACCAGCGAACCGGCCAGCGAACCAGACGGTGACCGGCTCACCTCGCTGTCCGCCAGCGTCGCGTACTCCTACGCGCACCTGTCGCCGCAGACCAGGCAGCTGCTGCCCGTCCTCTCCCTGTTCCAGGGATTCACCTGCGTCATCCACCTGACCTTGTTCGCAATGGGGCCTGTCCCGGAGCGGTTCGCGGGCGTGGCGGCACCCGCGTGGAAGGCAGCGCTCGTGGAAGCGGACAGCGTCGGGCTCCTCACCCGGATAGGGGACGAAGTCTTCCGGATCCATCCCGCCTTGCCGGCCTACCTCGCGGCCAGATGGCGCGAGGACGCCCCAGACCAGCATGACGAGGAACGGGAAGCGTCCATCTCGGCCCTGGCCTTCGCTTGCGGTCTGCTCGCGGGGATGCTGGACGAGGGGTTCAGGTCAGCGGACTCCGCTGCCGTGCTGCGCTTCATCGAGGCGTACCGGCACACGCTGGGCGGCATGCTGCGCTACGCGCTCGACCGCAAGATGTGGGGCCCGGCAGGCGCCATCATCCGGCCGCTCGAATCCTTCCTGGCGATGCGGGGATTCGGCGACGAGGCAGATGCCTGGGCGGATCAGGTTCTCCTGGCGACCGAGAACGCGGACGGTCTGCCAGCGGATACCGGGGAAGGGCTGCTGGAACTCTGGATATTCGCGATCGGCGGGCAGGCCCGCCGCGAGATCGGCCGGCAGCAGCTCGGCTCGGCCGAACGCAAGTACCTGCGGATTCTCACCGTGCTGGAAAACGAACCGAAGCGGCATGATCTGGCGGTCGTCTACCACTACCTCGGCAGGATCGCCAAGGACCGGGCACGGCTCGGACAAGCCGAGGAATGGTTCCGCAAGTCACTGGCGATCGGCGAGGAAATCCAGGATCGGCAAACGCGGGCGGTCAATGCCCACCAGCTCGGCATCGTCGTCCAGCGGCGCGGCGAACTGGACGAGGCGGAAGCCTGGTACCGCAAGGCCCTCGCCCTGGCGCGGGAGCTGGAAGACAGGCAGCAGGAGGCATTGACGCTCGGCCAGCTCGGGAACGTGGCACTGGAACGCGGGCTTCCCGCGTCCGCTGAGGACTGGTTCCGGCAGTCGATCACGATCAACGAGAGGCTCGGCAACAAACCCGACCTGAGCCATGCGTACTACGGGCTGGGCAACGTTGCCCTGGCCCAGGACAAGTTCGACGAGGCCGAGCGCTGGTATCGCGCATCGCTGGCCCTTGCCGAGGAGCTCCGCAGCCGGACCGGAGTGGCGCGTGCCTACTACCAGCTCGGACTGGTCGAGACACGGCGCGACCGGCGCCCGGACGCGGAGGAGTGGTATCGCAAAGCACTCGCCATCGGGCGGGAGGCCGGCGACGCGGTCGTGCTGGCGAGCAGTCTCCGTGCGCTCGCCACGTTCGCGGAGGAGCGCGACGAGCCACGGCACGCCTTGGCGCTGCTGGTCGAGGGTGCGGCGCAGTTCGAGGAGTTTCCGCATCCCCTTGCGGGCTTGGTCCCCGAGGAACTCCGGCGGTTCGCTCACGGACTGGGTATGGATGTGCTGCGGGAGGAGTGGCGGAAGGTTACCGGCAACGAACTGCCGCAGCAGGTGCGGGAGTACGTCGAAAGGGGTGGGGACGATGGCTGAGGACATGGCGGCCGAGATCGCGCGGGCCGCGGCGCGGCGGCTGGCGCCGGAGTACGGGAAGCACATCGAAGCCGAGGTGGAGTCCGCGCTGTCCGGGGCGCAGCGGTACGACCTCTACGAGATCGGCATCCTGATCGTCGCGATCGCGACGCTCGCCTGGGAGGTGTACGCCAAGCGCCGCGAGCGCAAGGAGGCCAGGGAGGTCCTCGAGCGCGCGATCCGCACCGAGGTCCGGCGCGAGTTCGGGGCGACGCCGCAGAGCATCCGCATCACCGAGATCGTCACCACGGAGATCGTAGAGCGGAGCGAGTAACGCCCACCCTCGCGGATCGGACACTTGCCTACTCGAACCTGGACATATCGGGAGATCCGGGGCGCGAGAGCGAGCGAGCCGGATCATTGCGGACACTTACCCCCCCAAAGTGGGGGGGTAACTGTCCGCAATAATTTCGACCGCTGCGCCGAGCCCGCACACACCGCTGAACGGCAAGACCATTCCAGGACAAACCGGGCGTGCCCTTGCTCACTCTTCGATGGCGCCCCCGATTGAGCGGAGGTGCTCGCGGAAGGTGCGGGCGGGATCCGCGGCGCGGGCGGTCAGGTAGTCCGCGAACCGCACCTGGGCGCGGAGCGACGCGCCGGAGCGGATGCGGTCGGCCTGCCGGCGTTCGGTGTCCCGGATCGCCCCGGCGAGCGCGACGATCTCGTCGGCGCGCCCGGCCGGGAGGAACAGCACGCCGTCGTCGTCGGCGAGCACCACGTCGTCGCCGGTCACCGTCCACTCCCCGACGGTCGCGGAGGCAAGCGCCGCCGGATGGCGGGCGGTCAGGCTCAGCGGCCCGGTCGGAATCGAGCCCGCGCTGAACACCGGCAGGCCGATCGACGCGATGTCGGCCGTATCGCGATGCAGGCCCCAGATGACGATGCCGCTCAGGCCCGCATCCTGGGCCTCCAGCGCGATCAGGTCGCCGACGCACGCCTCGTCGCGCCGGCCGCCGTTGTCCACGACGAGCACGTCGCCGGGGGCCGCGACAGTTTCCAGCGCTTCGAGGAAGACGTCCACGCTGCCCGCGTGCCGGGCGGGCACGACCCGGCCGGCGCAGCGCGTGCCGGGAATCACCGCCTGGATGTCCGCGGGGGCGCAGCGGACCGCTATGCCAGCCCTTATGCAGGCGTCGGCAATGTGTGCCGAAGTCAGGGAATCGGGGAGAGAAACCACTGTCGTTATGCCCAATCGATTTTAATGTTGCCGAAGTGGCGGAGCAGGGAAAGGATCCATGCCTGGTCGGACTGAATGGTAGCGAGCAGCATGCCCGGTCCGCTGAGCTGCGTCAGCGCGGTGAGCATGCGGGTGCCGATACCCTGGCGCTGGAATTCGTCCTCGACCAGGATGCCTATCTCATCGTCGGCACAGCTGCCCAGCGCGACGATCCGGCCGGCCACTTCGGCGACGAGGGCGATATGTCCCGGGCGGCCGGAAAGCGCGTCGGCGAGATAGCGTTCTGGAAACGCGCGCAGGAATCCGTGGAAGCGGCGGTAACGGGTATCTTTCGAGCAGCGCTCGAACATGGCGATCAGGGCCGCGCGATCCCCCGGCGTCGCTGGCCTGAGGTTCATGGGCGGGGCGCGCCGACGGGGTTCGGGACCGGGACGGTGCCGTTGTCGATGAGCTGGCGGCTGATCGGCGTGGCGAGTTCGATCGCCTGCTTGACCCCGAGTTCGCCGAGGCGCTCGACCGGCGCGGCGGCGAGGCGGTCGGTCATGTCCTCGATGTCGCGGCGGAGCGCGCCGCCGGTCTTGGTCAGGCGGCCGTCGCGGTCCAGCAGGCCGCGGGCCTGAAGGCGGCGCTCGGAGACGCGCCAGTCCTCGTCGGCCCAGCCGCGGGTCGGCTGCACCATCTCCCTGGAGATGGATCCGGTCGCCACGTGGGTGAGCGAGGCGTCGAGGCCGCGCAGGCCCTGGCTCACCGCGGCGAGCACGTGGCCGTCGCCGCGGTGCTCGCGCAGGATCGTGGTGGCCAGCCAAGTGTCGGCGGCAGGGTCGTCTTGCCTGGGCACGGCCGACCAGGCGGCGGCAAGCGGGCGGCCGTCGAAGCGGCAGGCCTCGATGGCGTCCCAGAGGAGGCGGTTCAGTTCCGGGAGCTTGGCCGCGGCATCGTCGTCGAGGTGCACGCGGAGCGCCTGTGCGGCGGCCTCGATGCGGGCGTCAAGGACCGTTTCCGGCGTCGCGAACGTCCAGGCGTCGGGGATCGCGCGCTCGATCATCTTCGGCGCGAAGCCGTAGCACATCGCGGTGACCGGCGCCGGCGGGAGGGGGCCGAGCGGGGCGACGCGGCTGGCGAAGTAGCCCATCCAGTAGCCGCGCAGGCCGATCCGGCGCGCGGCTTCGGCGGGTTCTGGGGCGAAGTAGACGGCGGCATGGATTGGCTCGATCGCGTGCCAGAAGCTTCGTGCCAGCGTGGGTGGTGGCTCCATGGTGTTCAGCTTGCCCGGTTGCCGGGCGCGTTGGACAGGGCCAATATGGCGTAATGGACCAGTCTCAGGACTTGGCGTGGTGGGCTTCGGTCGTTTTCGACCGATGGCGGGACCGGCCCGGGCCGCGCTACCAGCGGCTGGCCGCGTGCCTGCTCGACGCGGTGTCGCGCCGGGTGCTTGTCGCCGGCACCCGGGTGCCTGCCGAGCGGCAGCTGGGCATGGCGGTCGGCGTGTCCCGCGGAACGGTGGTCGCGTGCTTCGAGCACCTGGTCGCGGCCGGGGTGCTGCGGCGGCGCGTGGGTGCGGGGACATTCGTGGTCGGGCCGCCGTCGTGGGCGAATTCCGGCGAGTCCGGGGCTGTCGCGGAGCTGCTGCTGCGCCGGCTGGCCGGGGATCTGCCGGTCATCGACCTGTCCATGTCGTGTCCGGGGGACGTGCGGCATCTGCCGTCCTTTGGCGAGCCGGTGCTCGCTTCGCTGGACGGGAACGGGCTGGACCCGCGCGGTCTGCTGTCGTTGCGGACCGCGGTCGCGTCGCATCTGACCCGGTTCGGGCGGCTGACGACCGCGGCGGACCAGATCGTCGTCTGCGCCGGTGCGCAGGAGGCGCTGTGGCTGCTCGGCCGCGTGCTGCGGCCGCCGCGGGTGCTGGTGTCCTGTCCTTCGTATCCGGGTTTGACCGGGGCCTTCGGTTCTCGTCTCGGCGTGGTGCCCGGGGATGTCGCCGGGACCACGGCGGTGGCGGTGGCGCGGGCGCCGGGCGGGTCCTGCGCCTTCGTGATGCCGGACGGGCACAACCCGACCGGGCTGGTCATGTCCGGCGTGCGGCGGCAGGCGTTCGCGTCCGTGGCGGACGCGGAACGGGTCGTGGTCATCGAGGACATGGCGCTCGCCGATTTGTCGTTGCCTGGGGCCGGTGCCCCGGCGTTGCCGCTGGCTTCGCTGAGCCCGGCTGTGATCGCGGTGGGATCGGTGTCGAAGCTGCTATGGGGCGGGCTGCGGATCGGGTGGATCCGGGTCGGGGACGCTCGGCTGCTCGCGGCGCTGGTCGCGCGGAAGGCCGCGCTGAACCTGGCAACGTCGGCCGTCGCGCAGGCGTACGCGGCGGTGTTGCTGGGCGCGGTTACCCCGTCGTGGCTCGGCGCGCACCGCTCGGCGCTGGTGCGGCGGCGGGATCACCTGGTCTCGATGGTCGGCGCACTGCTGCCCGCGTGGCGGGTAGCGGTCGTGCCTTCGGCCGGGCTGTCGCTGTGGGTGCGGCTGCCGGTGCTCGACGCGGCGGCGTTCGCGCACGTGGCGTCGCGGCACGGGGTCGTGGTAGCGCCGGGTTCGGCGGCATGCGTGTGCGGGGAGCACCGGGGGTACGTCCGGCTCTCGTTCGCCGAGCACCTGGACACGTTGTCGCTCGCGGTGGAGCGGCTGGCCGTGGCCTGGGAAGCCCACTCCGAGAACCTGGCCGCCGGCCTGGTCTCGTTATGTGCCGAGGATGTGGGCGCGGTGGTGCCAGGCGGCGCGCAGGATCGCGGCGCTGCCGGGCTGGAGGTCGTCGGCGAGGGTCGCGACGCTCTGCTCGGTGAACGGCTCGGTGAGCAGGCGGCCTTCGTCGTTGCGGCCGGGGATGCCGGGGAACAGGGCGTCGAACCGCGGGGCACCGAACACCGTGACGACGAGCATGTCCAGGACCATGCTGAGCGGATCGACGCCGAGGCCGATCCAGTAGGTGCGCTGCGTGAGCTCGCGGTAGAACGGCCAGTTGCCGTAGTCGATGGGCGTGCGATCGCTCCCGTAGTCCTCCGGGTCGTTGCGCAGCTCTTCGGCCAGCTCACGGGCTAGGCAACGGCGCAGGCTGAAGTCGTTGGCGAGGTTGTGGCCGGCGTCGTCGGACGGCTGGAACATGCCGGCCGGCGCCACGGTGTACCTGCCGCCGTTGGTGGCGACCCTGGCCGGGTCGCGCCAGTGCAGGACCATGTCCGTCCGCGCGCCGTTGCTGCGCAGGACGAGGGCGCTGATCGCGGTCATCACGGGGCGCCGGCTCAGGTCGGTGGGGTCGCCGATGGCCTCGCGGAGGATCAGCCCGGCCGTGCCGGCCAGGCTCGCGGCGGCGAACTCGTGCGCGACGGCCTCGCAGGTGCTGATCATGTCGAAGTAACGACCTGGACCGAACGACAGGTGCGTTGCCGAGCCGGTAACCTCGAGGAGCCGGTAGCAGACGCGGTTCTGGTAGAGCTTCGGCCTGGCCAGGGCGCCCAGCGCGGCGGCGTACGTGGGGTAGCGGCTGCCGTCGGGGCGGATTGGGCGGACAGCCGCGGACTCCGGCCCGTCACCGGTGACGACGGCGCCGGGCGCCGACGCCGCTAGCTGGAGCCGGACGTCGCCGAGCGGGATCGGCCGCGGTGCCAGCCACTCGGGTCTGGTCAGCAGCGGCGTGCCGTAACCGCGCAGGTGACGCGGGTACTGTTCGGCGGCTGCGAGGGTCAGCTCGCGGCGGTGCTCGGTCAGGTACTGGCGGGTGGCACGCCACTGCTGCTCCTGCTCCTGCTCCTGCGATGACATCGGACCCAGCTTGCCATGTGCGGTCAGCTGACCAGGATGCCTTCGGTGGCGTGGCCGCGCTTGGTGAGCATGGCGATCAGCGCACCAGCCAGCGCCGCTTGCCGGACCCGCGCCGCGCACGGAGCAGTCGACAGGCGTCGACCGGCCCCTTTGCCGCCCAAGTGGTTTCAAGTTGCCCAAGTTTGGCCCATTTCGTTCCGCCACTTCTCCGGCAAGGCGGCTGAACGGCGGCAAGGCGGCCGACGGGCGGCAAGGTGAGCCGACCGCTCGGGCCGTCGCTGCCTGATGTGCACGTGATATCCGCTAGCCACGGCCACTGTAGGCGTTCCAAAACAACGTGCGCTCACGGCGCGTCGCGCGGTGCGGCTGCGACAGGCAGCCCACTCGCCCAAACCTGGACATACCCCATATTCGAGGAGCGGGACAGATCATTGCGGACAGTTACCCCCCCGATCCGGTGGGTAACTGTCCGCAATCATTTCCGAGCGCTGCGCCGAGCCCGCACACACCGGCGAACGGCAAGCCCATGCTGGATCAAACCGGGGCATTGCGGGCAACCAGCACAGCAGCCGAACCTGGCACGCCGGAAACGCAGCTTGCTTTGGAGCGCTTACGTCGACGGCGCGAACAGCCGTGCCGCGGCGGCCCTAGTCAGATCACCAGGTCTACGCGTTCGACGGTGATCAGCTGGTCTTCGAGGACGTACATCACCCGGTACGGCCCGACCTTGAGACGCCGGTAGTCACCACGGACGAAGGCCTCGGGCGGGCTCGGGTTACCGGCGAGCGCTCCGACAGCCGTGCAGATCTCTCGCATGCCGTCCTGGTCGGCCATGAACCGGCACGCCGACGCACATGCGGCCGGGGACCACTCTATTCTCACTAACCACCCAGGAGCTGCTTCATTACTTCTTCGTGCGAGACGGCACCCGGGCGGCCGGCCGCGGCCCACTCCCGGTAGCCCTGCATGATCGCGTCGGCCTCGGCGACGTCAAGGTCCGCCTCCGTCGCCCGCCGTTCCAGCGCACGCAGCCGCCGGTACTCATCGACCGGGACCACGACCGCGCTCGGGCCGCTCAGCGCAGTGCTCTCCTGATACCCGAAGCTCTGCACGCTCATGTCCCCATCCTACGGAGCGCGCGGACATTCTCGTCGGACATCGTCCGGGCGCGTCGCGACGCCCGGCTCCCAATGTGCCGCGCGGCATACCCCCGGGTAGTATGCGATTCGTGGAGACGAGGACGATTTCTGTCAGCGGGATGACGTGCGACCACTGCGCTCGCGCGGTTCGGCAGGAACTCACCGAGCTGTCCGGGGTGAGCAGCGTCGAGGTGGACGTTACCAGCGGCCAGGTCACCGTGACCGCCGCGCCGTTCCCGTCAGACGACGCGCTTCGCGCCGCGATCGAGGAAGCCGGTTACGAGCTTCAACAGGGCTTACAGCATCAGCACGAGCAGGTAGGCCATGGTGACCCCCATCGCCATCTTGCACGCCATCCCGCACCGCGGCGCCAGCGTCCGGGCGCAAGACGACACCGCGGTGAACCGGTCGCCCAGCCACATCACATAGCCGACCATGAAGGCGGCGAGCCCCAGCGCGACGACCGACAGCCCGGACCCGCTCGTACCCATGCCGTGGCCCGGCTTCGGCACGGCCAGCAGCATGTAGACCATCGCGCCGCACTCAAGCAGGTGCGGCACCGGCTGCGGGCAGCGCCACCCGTGCCCGGCGAGCGCAGCACCGGCGAGCGCAGCACCGGCGGGCACGGCACCAGCGGGCTCAGCACCAGCGGGCGCAGTAGCAGACCGCAGCGCCGCCCAGCCGAACCACGCCACACCGCCCGCGAACACCACCGCCCACAACGCGGACGGCCAGAGCCGCAGCCGGGCAATCAGCATCCCGGCCATCGCCACGCCCATAAGCACATGCACGACGTCCGAATCAACCTCGGCAGGCCGCCGCGTCCGCCGCGCCACGACCAGGCGCCCGGTACAGAATCCGGCGACGCCGAGCATCATCGCGACGAACACCGAACTCAGCCACGTCGGCGCGCTCATTCCGGCACCGGCCAGTACGCCAGGGCCAGCAGGACGAGCAGCGGGCCGGAATCGGGATCGGTGGAACCGCCGGTCAGCATCCCGCCGAACCCCTCCACCAGCCAGATCACGACGGCCAGCGCGACGGTCAAACCCACCACGCCACGCACCGCGAGGACCGAAGGCGGGTACACCCCGCACGCGATCACGACCATCAGCACCGCGAACACAAGGCCGCCCGGGCTCAGCGCGGACGCGGCGTGGGTGTCGAGCCACGCCAGCCACCCCGGCTGCCCGGCGGCCATGTCCGCGATCCCGGAATGCAACGTCCGGACAGATCCGGGGAGCGCGGCCAGCACCGCCATCGTGCCCCACAGCACCGCCCACGACACGCGTGCTACCGAGGCGCCGACGGCCCGCCCCGCGACGAACGCGGCCGAAACGTCCCGTTCCGAAGGCCACAGCAGCACCGCGAGCACCGCGTACAGCAGCACCGCTCCCGGCGCGCCCAGCAGCGGACTGGCCGAGCCGGTGAGCACCCCGCCGAGCCCTTCGCCCAGCCACCACACCCCGAGCGCCCACACGACCGACGCCGCCAACGCCGGCTTCACGGTACGCCGGAACGCTATTCCGAGGCCGAGCAGCACCTGAATGGTGGCGAATGCCCCGTTGGAAATTGTCAGATGGTGTCCGATAAACGAAGCCGACCACGTGATCGGCGCGGCAACCGGCGCCGGATTTCCGGCGGCGGATTCAGCCAGCATCGAAGGGAAAGCCTTACTGAACATGGCCGGCTGGTACTGGAACAAACCGTCGAGCAACCAGAGGGCGCCGAGCGCCAGTTGCAGCTTCCGCCGCAGATCAACCCGCACATCGAGCGCCGGCGCGCGAGCGAGCCCACCCGCGACGACGAGGCTTTCGCTCATGGCTGACCCTTTCGTATTCAGCAAAACGGTAACCCGTATTCCACAACTACAGCAAGCGAAAATTCGCCGGCTTACCCCGGCCCGGTATTACCAGCAATGTCGCCATAAACCCGGACAGGGTATAGGCGAAACCGGGCCGGGGTATGCCCGGAAAAGGTCAGGACGAGAATGAGGGATCGCCGTCACGGACGGCGTCCGAACGGCCCTTCGGCTCCTCCCATGCCTCTTGCCTGCCGAGCGCGGTCATGTCGAGGAACGAGTACGCGTGCGGGATGTACTCGTTGCCCCGCGCGTACGCCGAATACGTGTGGTACACCGAGTCGCCGTCCCGTAGGAACGCGCTGACCCCCGGTAGTTCCGTCGCCTCGGTCAGCGACGGCTCGTCGCGGTAGTTGTACCGCGGCTTCGCGGGGTCGATTGTGACCCCGTAGTCCTTGTTGAAGCTGGTGCCGAACGACGAATACCACGGCACGTCCCACCCTCGCTCCGCCTTGGCCTTGTCGATCTTGGCGTAGGGTGCCACGGACACCAGGACGAAATTCGTCTCCCGGGACCGAATGTTGTCGAACAGAGTCGGCGTCATCGAGCTGATGGCCACCGAGCAGCTCGGACACGGCTGCTCCCAGTCCGCCCCGAACATCACGTGCTGGACGAGCAGCTGCCGCTTGCCGTCGAACAGCTCAGCGAGGCTGACCTGCCCGGATGGCCCTTCGAAGACGTAGTTCTCGGTCACCTCGACCATCGGCAGCCGCCGCCGGTCCGCGTTAACCGCATCGTGCTTGCGGGTCAGCTCCTTCTCCGCGGCGAGCAGCCGCAGCCTGGCCTCAAGCCACTCCTCGCGGGATACGACCTGTGGAAGACTCACTGGCAAACCTCCTGAATTGAGCCCTTTCAGGAGTGAGACTCACCGGCCGCGCGGAACTCATCGGCGATCAGGAACGAACGAGCCGGCCGATCGCCTCGGCGGCCTCCTTGACCTTGTCGCCGGCCTCCGGCCCGCCCTGCTCGATCGCCTCGGTCACGCAGTGCCCGAGATGATCTTCGAGCAACCCCAGCGCGACGGCCTGCAGCGCGCGGGTGACCGCGGACACCTGCGTCAGGATGTCGATGCAATAGGTGTCGGATTCCACCATCCGCTGTAGCCCCCGGACCTGGCCCTCGATCCGCCGCAGCCGCTTGAGGTAGGCGTCTTTGTCCTGCGTATACCCGCGCATATCACAAACTGTAATAGCAGAACGGCATCGGCTCGACCCCAGAGTCACATATCACGGCAGCGAGGTCAGCCGGCCATGCTGCGGTACACCGCGATCAGCGCCGCACGCTGCTCGTCGGTCAGCCGCTCGTCGGCGCGGATCGCGTCCTCGGTACCGGTCAGCTCCGGGGCCGCGGCCGCCGGCTCGGCGGCGGGTTCCGGGCCCGGATCGAGCAGGCCCGCCTGCGCGAGCAGCGTTTCCGCGGAAACGTTGAGGGCGTCCGCGATCGCCTTGAGCACCCGGACCGAGGGCTGATGCAGCCCGCGCTCGACCTGGCTCAGGTACGGATTGGACAGGCTGGTGAGATCCGCGAGCTGCCGAAGCGACAGGTTCGCCATCTTGCGCTGGGCGTGGATGAACGCGCCGAGCGCCTCGCGCTGGCGCTGCCACGAGTCAGCCATCACGCCCTCCTTACGCTAAATATAGTACGCGCGGCGGCCCCGTCCGGGGTACCGCCGCGCGCCACCGCGCCGCGCTAGGCAGCCGCGTCGTTCACGTCGCTCGCGCCTTCCGCGCCGCTCGCGTGCCTCGCCCCGCCCGGCAGCACCGCGAGCAGTTCCTCGGCGAACGTGCGCTGGCTGGCGAGCAGCGTCTCGGCGAATTCGTACGCCCTGGCCACGACCCCCTCCGGCCGCGGCAGCCGGTCCGCGAACGGCACGTTCGGCACCGGCAGCTTCGGCGCGATGGCCTGCACGGTCTCGACGCACGTCTTGACGGCACCGACGACGGCCTCCTGTCCGGCCCGGATCCCCGAAAGCACGCTGTCCTGCACATTGAAAGCGGTCATTTGCCCTACCTCATCTCACTGAGCTTCCTGCCGCTAACTATATCAAGCGCGCAAACTATGTCAAGCACTGTGCTTTGCATATCAAGCGCTTGGCGGCCCCACGCCCCACGCCCCACGCCCCGCCGCGCGCCCCCGCACCCCGCGCCCCCGCACCGTGTCAATTGCGCAATCGCGCCTGCTAGAGCGTGTCATTTTGCGGGGCGGCGGTCCGCAGTGGCCGCGGATGCGCCTCGTTCGCGCCGACCGTCGCGCTGACGGCCCGCAGGTCGCGCGCGTAGACACGCTCTAGTGGGCTCAACTGCGCAATTGACACGCTGGAGGCGGCCCGGCCCTGGGCCGACCCCGGCCCTGGGGGTTACTCGTTGCGGGCTACTTCTGGGCCGGTGATGCGGTTGAGCAGCGGCATGGTGGCCGCGATGATGCCGAGCGATACGACGATGCCGGCCGCCGTAATGAGGTAGTACGCGGCGTCCGGGGCCACCATCGGGCGCCGCAGCTGCATGGTCGCGTACATCGCCGAGGCGGCGAAGCCGATGCCGATCGACACGGCGGCGCTGACCAGCAGCGGGACCGCGCTTTCCAGGGCGACGACCCGGCGCAGCACGGTGAGCGGGGTGCCTGCCAGCCGCAGCATGCTGAACGGCCGCTTGCGGTCGGCCAGGCCGGCCGCGATGCTCGCCGCCAGCGTGCAGCCGGCGATCGGCAGGCTGGCCAGGATGACCACGTCCGCGAGCTGCTGATACTGGGCGTTGCGGCCGTTGGATTCGGTCTGCTGGTCGCCGAGGGTTTCGGCGCCACCCGCGTTCGGGTACGTCGTCTCGATCAGCGTCCGGGCCTGCTCGATAGCGGCCGACGACCCGTTCGTGCCGACGTGGACGCTGAACGCGGGCAGGCTCGCCAGCCGGTCCGCCGGCACCGCGGCAGCCGGCCAGGTGATGTGGCTGACGTCCGCGCCCCACAGCGGGAAGGCCGGGAACGCGACCACTGCCGCCCCCGCGGGACAGCGGCCGAGTTCCGGGAACCTGGCCAGCTCGGCACAGGAAACGGCGCCGGCCGGCACACCGTCACCGAGGAACGCGCTGTTGCCGAACGTCGAGGCCGGCAGCCGCCGGTTCCCGTCGGACCGGACCGTCATGACCCCCTGCACGCCGTCGATCCCGCCGAGCTGGGCGAGCAGCACCGCCGACGGCACGAGGGCGCGACCCGAACCCGGTGAATCCGGGTCGGCGAACTGGTCGACCAGGATGCTGCCGGTGCCGGGACCGTAGGCGGGCTCGCTGCCCTTTGTGTTCTGCGTAGTGATCAAGACCACGGCCACGGTGGTGACGAACAGCGCGAGGACCAGCCCGCTCACCGCGCGAAACCCCGCGCGCGGGTTATCGGCGAGCCGCCGGGCGGCGATCAGCGTGCCCGGTCGCCCGGTGAGCCGGACCATCAGCCTGGCGCCGGCCATGGTGAGCCAGGGACCGGCAACGACCAGGCCGGCCATGACCAGCAGGAATCCGGGCAGGAAGGCCTGGATCTGCCCAGGTGTGCCCGACGGGCGGCCGTGCACGACGAAGAAGCCGAGTTCGGCCAGTCCCGCCAGCACGGGCACTATGCGCCAGGGGCTCGGCGGCCTAGGCGTGACCCGGCGGGAGACGCCGAGCGGCGAGATGTGCACCCGGCGGAGCGCGAACCGGGCCGCCAGCGCGGCGGCCACCGGCACGCCGAGCGCCACGATCAGCACGTCCGGCAGGCTCAGCCTCAGGTCGCTCGGGAAGAACCGCGCGCCGGTGAACGGGATCGACGCGATCGGCACCCGCACCACGAGGAACAGCGCGAAGCCGAGCGCCACGCCGAGCACCGCCGCGGCCGTGGACTCCACGCCGGCGATCAGCGAGACCTGCCGCGGCGTCGCGCCGGCCAGCCGCATCGCGGCGAACCGCTGTTCGCGGCGCGCCGCCGACAGCCGGGTCGCGGTGGCGATGAAGATCAGCACCGGGAACAGCATGGCGAGCGCGACCACAGAGAAGATCAGATCGATGCCGCTCGCCTTGATGCCCTGGCTGATCGCGCAGTCTTTTCCGTCACAGCTGCTCGGCGCGAACCTCGAGATCGCGGACGCACGCACCGCGCCGGGGGTCACCGCCAGCTGCGCGGCGGTGTGGCCGACGACGATCAGCAGCGAGTTCGGCGCGGGCAGTGCCGCATTGCCGATCGTGCCCGCCAGGTGCCCGGGGTACCTGTCGGCGAGCTGATTCGCCGGGGCGCTGTCCAGCAGCCTGATCATCGCGGGCGACGCGTAATACTGGCCGGGACCCGGCAGGTGCGGAATGCCGGGCGGCACCGGCGAGTCCGCGCCGGTCGCGGCCACGTCGACCCGGCCGATCAGCTGGCCGTCGTACCGGTCGCCCCGGAGCAGCCACCACAGTGGGTCGTGTCCGCTCCCGGAGGAAGCGGTGGTGTTGAGCCACGCATATCTGTCGTTCTGATAATTCACCGCGTTTATACCGGCGACGGCGGTGAGCAGCAGACCCACGCCCAGCCCGACGGCCACCACCAGGAGGACCAGCCGCACCACGGACTCGCGGCCGCCATTGACGGTGAGGCGCAGGCTCAGGCCGATCACTGCGCCACGCCCGTCAGGCTGGCGACCTTGCCGTCGCGGACCACCACCTCGCGGTCGGCGTAGGCGGCGACGCGCGGCTCGTGGGTCACCAGGATGACCGTGGTCCCGCGCTCGCGCGCGGCGCTGGTCAGCAGGTTCATCACGTGCTCGCCGGACACCGAGTCCAGGCTTCCCGTCGGCTCGTCGGCGAACAGCAGTTCCGGTCCGGCGACCAGGCCCCGGGCCAGCGCGACGCGCTGTGCCTGGCCACCGGACAGCTCTCCGCTCCTGCGGTGCTCGAGGCCGTCGAGGCCGAGCCTGCCGAACCACTGCCGCGCCTCGGTGAGCGCGGCGCTCCGGCGAACGCCGTTGAGCAGCAGCGGCAGCGCGACGTTCTCCTCGGCCGTCAGCTCCGGCACGAGCTGGCCGAACTGGAACACGAAGCCGAACTTGTCCCTGCGCAGCTCGGAGCGCTGCGCCTCGTTCCGCGTGTCCAGGCGGGCGCTGTCGAACCAGATCTCGCCCTCGTCCGGCGTGAGGATGCCGGCCAGGCAGTGCAGCAGCGTGGACTTGCCGGAGCCGCTCGGGCCCATGATCGCAAGGATCTCGCCGCCCCTGGCGGCGAGGTTGGCGCCGCGCAGCGCCGGGGTCTGGCCGAACGACTTCTCGACCGCGCGGGCCTCGATGATCGGCGCTGTCATTTGCGTACCGTTTCCGCCAGGATCCCCAGCCTGGCCGCCGTGTGGTCGATCCATCGCAGGTCTGCCTCCAGGTGATACAGGCCGTGGTCGGCGAGCAACGTGTCGACCAGGTTCCCGTGCTGCTTGAGTTCGGTGAGCTCGCGCATGCGCTGCAGGTGCGCGGCGCGCTGCGCGTCGAGATAGCGATCGGCCGGCCGGTCGAGCATCAGCGAGAGCACGACCTTGGCGAACAGCACCGTCTGGAGGTGCGGCTCGGGTGCCGCGGGGGTCTTGAGCCACTCCTCGACTTCGCTGGCGCCCAGCTCGGTGATCGCGTATCGCTTGCGGTCCGGACCTTCCCCGTGTTCGGCCGGGCCGGCGATCGCCATGCCATCGCGGGCCAGCCTGGCCAGCGTCGCGTAGACCTGGCCGTACGGCAGCGGCTTGCCGCGGCCGAAGAAAGCGTCGTAGTCCCGCTTGAGGTCATAGCCGTGGCTCGGCTCCCGTTCAAGCAGGCCCAGTAGCGTCAGCGGAACACTCATACCTGGCAGAATACACTGAGCGTATACTCGGAGCAAATAATAATGTCTGCGCAGGTCGGAGGGACTTGCGGCGAAAGGTCAGCGCGCCGGCGGTCCGGTTCCTAGGGGTTTGCGGCGTCCCGACGTACGCTAGTTGTGGTGCTGAGGTTACGGCGGGAGGTTGCGGTGCGACGGACGTGGTTGGCTGTTCTGATCCTGCCGGTGGCGGCGGCAATGGCGGTGCCGGCGACGGCCGCATCGGCGGTCTCGGCGGCTTCGGCCGCGTCTGCCGCGCCAAAGGCGGCAGCCGCGACGGCGCGGGTGGCCGCGAGCCAGCCGGTGCTGTGGCCGGGCGCCCGCGGATCCGCGGTGCGGAACCTGCAGCGGCGACTGGCGGAACTGAAGTACTACCCGGGCGCGGTCGACGGACAGTTCGGCACCAGCCTGGAGGAAGCGGTCTGGGCATTCCAGGAGACCCAGGGCCTGCCCGGCGAGAACCAGGTCACCGCCGCGTTCTGGCGCGCGCTCGCGCATCCGCGGGCACCCAAGGTGCTGGTGCCGCGCGGCGGCGGCATGCGGATCGAAATCAGCCTGGCCCGCGAGGTCCTGGTGCTGTACAACCACAACCAGGTCGAGCTGATCAGCCACGTGTCCACCGGCGGGCACTATTACTACTGCACCCGCGGGGGCTGCGGGTACGCGGTCACCCCGACCGGAAACTTCCGCACGCGGAGCTTCATGCCGGGCTGGGTCACCGTGCCGCTCGGCTACATGTTCAACCCGGTGTTCTTCATCGGCACCGCGTTCGCCATCCACGGCGACGTCCCGGTTCCGCTACAGCCCGTGTCGCACGGGTGCGTGCGGATCCCGATGGATATCGCCGCGTTCTTCCACAAGCTGATCCGGGTGCCCGGCACCCCGGTCTACATCCGCAACTACTGATCTTCAGGGCGAGCGTCGAGCCCGAACAGCGGCAGGCACGCCTCGAGCCCCTCGATCGTCGCCGGGGCGGGGTTGGTGCTCGCCCAGGTCGCCCGGTCCAGCCGGTAGCGGCGGGTGACGACGGGCGCGCCGCGACGGACCGACCAGTCGACGCCGTCGTCGCGGTAACCGAGCTTGCGCGACACCGCACCGGACGCCGGATTGTCCTCGAACGCCCCTGAGCAGGCGTACTCGGCGCCGAGTCCGGCGAAGGCCAGCCAGAGCATGGCCGCGCGCATCGCGGTGCCGACGCCCTGCCCGTGATACTTCAGGCCCAGCCAGGAGCCGGAGTGCACCTCGCGCACCACCGCGAAGTCGCGCGCGTTCATCTCCTGGCAGCCGACGATCGCGCCGTCCTGCACGACGATGAGGTTCAGCGCCCAGTCCGACGGCTTCCAGGCGCCGCGAAGGTGCCAGTTCCACTGCATGGTGGCCAGCGCCCGCTCCTGCGGCGACCCTTCGGTCCACGGCACCATGAACGGCATCTCCCCGGGTTCGTGAACGCCGTCGGCGGCGAGCGCCGCCAGTTCCTCGAGGTCGGCGTCGTCGGGCGGCCGCAACTCCAGCCGGTCCGTCCGGATCCGCAGGCCGAACAGCGGCCACCAGAAAGAACTCATGCCCAGAGTCTCGCATGGCGGAGCAACCGTATTTTCGGGTGCGGATCGGGCTAAACTGGTGCCCTCCTACCCTCGGGGGACGCTGTGGTTCAGGAGCACCGGCCGCTTCGCGGCATCGGCAACGCGGTCCTCGTGCTGCTCGCCCTGGAGCTCGCCGTGCTCGCGGCCCGGCTCGGCGTGCAGTTGCTGCCGGGGTTGCCGTGGTTGCCGCTCTCATGGCATCTGATCGACCGCCTGGATTCGGCCGGTAACACCCTCACGCTGGTGACCGGGATCGTCTTCGTCATGTGGTTCGGCCGCGCGAGGATCAACGCGGAGGCGAGCGGCTGGCGGCAGCGCCGCGCCCGCGCCTGGACGTTCTGGGGTTGGATAGTGCCACTAGCCAACCTGTTTGTGCCGTTCCAGCTCATGGGCGACATCTGGCGAGCGAGCCTGCCGGAAGACCGGCGGCGCGAGACCGCCTGGCTGCCCGGGCTGTGGTGGACCTGCCTGCTAGCGGGCTGCGTGACCAGAAGCGGGGCGCATCCGAGGGCGGCTCGCTACATGCCGTACCTGTACCCCACCATGTGGTGGTGGAGCCTGGTCCTGCTCGGTGCCGCGGCGGCGCTGCTGATCGTGATCGTCGGCCGGGTGTCGGACAGCCCGATCGGGTAGCGCGGGTTCATATCCTCTGGGCATGTTCGCGTTCACGCTGGCGGCTGTGGTCCTGGTGCTGTTCGTGTTCGGCGTGCTGCGTGACCGGCGCGGCTTCAGCAATGCGATCCTGCTCGGCATGGGCCTCGCGCTGCTCGCGCTCGGCACCGCCGACCGGCTGGTGCACATGCACGACCGGCCGGCCAGGGCACTGCTGCTGCTCATCGCCCTGCTGATGGCTCTCGGTCCGCTCGTCGTTGGTGGGTTTCTTTTTCAGAACGGCATCACGATGGCACGCCGGGAAGGTGCGCGCCCGGCCAACCTGCTCTCCCTAGTGGCCGGGATAGCGATCTTCGCCGTGATCGCGCTGGCGATCGCCGCGGAACGCACCGAGTCGACCGAGCTGAGCTTGTTCACGACGGTTACCGCGCTGCTGTTCGGCTACGTGTCGTTCCTGCTGGTGTCGTACGTGATCTACGCCTGGGTGTACGGCCGGACCACCGCGTATCGCGACGCGCACTACATCGTCGTCCTCGGGTCCGGGCTGAAGGACGGTGGCCGCGTCCCCCCGCTGCTGGCCAGCCGGCTGGACCGCGGCTGGGAGGTGTACCGCAGGGTGGCCGCGCGCGGGAGGGTCGAACCCGCGCTGATCGTGTCCGGCGGCAAGGGCAGCGACGAGCGGATCGCCGAAGCCGAGGCGATGGCCAGATACCTGACCGACCGCGGTTTCCCGGCGGACCGGCTGATCCGCGAGGACCGCTCGCGGACCACCGAAGAGAACCTGGTCTTCAGCAAGGCGATCATGGAACACACGTTGCCCGGTTACCGGTGCATCGTGGTGACCAGCAACTATCACGTGTTCCGTGCGGCCATCCTCGCGCGGCGTACGGGGGTGAACGGGCAGGTCACCGGCGCGCGCACGGCAGGCTACTACTGGCCCAGCGCGATGCTCCGCGAATTCGCGGCGGTGTTCTGGTCGTACCGGGCGGTCAACTTCGCGATCTGCTCGCTGATCGTTGTCCTGCCCCTCGCCTACGCCCACCGCCACGGCATCGCCTAACCCACCGCGCCGCCCACCGCTGCCCCGCCGCCCGCGCCCCGCCGCCCGCGCCCCGCCGCTCGCCGCCCGCACCGCGCCCCGGCGCCCGCGCCCCGGCGCCCGATTTGCCCGTTACGCGCAATCCCGCCAAGCGGCACGCGTTGCCCGAGGCCCCGCTCCGCTCGCCGAGCCGCACCCCAGTCCCGGGCGTGTCCGATTTGTACCGCTATCTCGCCTAGCGCTCGCATCGCCTCGTCCGGGTCGCGGCGCCTCGACCGGTCTGCGTCGCGGCGAGCCCTTCGGTCCGGTCGTGATACGGCTGCCCGCGCTCCCATACCGGGACATCTACCGTCATTTCGGGCACCCTATCTGGCGGCCCAGATTATTGCGGACAGTTACCCCCCCGATCCGGGGGGGTAACTGTCCGCAGTAATTCCGGACCTCTTTTCGGGGCCGAGGGTAGCGCTGAACGTATCCGGGCAGGGCGGGCATTTCGGGCACTTGCCTGACGAGCGCGGGCGGGCGTGGGTGCGTGGGCGGCGTGGGTGCGCGGGCGGGCGTGGGCGGCGGTGAGGTCACGCGGGCGGGCGGGGCGCGAGGGCGGACGGGCGGGCGCGGGGTGGGAGAACGCGCTGCGGCCTCGCTGGTCGTGCCCCCCTACCACTGGGGGTGACCTCGCGAGGCCGCAAACAGTGCAGGCGCGGCCCTTACCCCTCCGGTAGACAGCGCCAGAACACCAGCATAGGCAGCCTAGGCAGGCGCCAGCCAGTAGGGAATTCTCCCTAGTGACCGCCGGGCGGGCCCGTGGTTACCAGGCCGTGCTCCAAGGCGAACAGGGTCGCGCCGGCCCGGGTGGACAGGCCGATCTTGGCGTACATCCGCTGGATGTGGTGGTCGCAGGTCTTCGGCGAGATACCCAGCTCGCGGGCCATCTGCTTGGTGGCCATGCCGCGGGCCAGCAGGGACAGCACCTCACACTCGCGTTCGGACAGGCCGGCCGGGCGGGACTGAGGCACACGCAGTGCGCCGGACGGCTGCCCCGACGCGGCGAGCACCGCTTGGACCGCCTCGGGAGCGAACTTGCCGGCCTCGGCATCGCGGTGCAGCGCGTCGACGGCCTCCGCCTCCGTGAGCGGGGGGCGGTGCGCGCGCGGTTCGCGCATCGCCTGGTACGCATCCGCGGCGGCCAGCAGCCATGCGGAGAATGGCAGGTCGGCGGCCTTGCTGCCGCGGTGGTAGCCGGATCCGTCGTAGCGCTCGCCGTGCGCACCGGCCAGCCGGGCCAGCGGCCGCAGGCCGGGCACCGCGTCGAGCACCCGCTCGCTGTGGTAGGCGTGCAGCCGCACACGTTCCGATTCGTCGCGGCTCAGCGGGCCTGGCCTGGCCCACACCCGGACCGGCACCGCGACCCGGCCGATGTCGTGCACCAGCGCCGCCTGCCGTAGCTGCCGCGTCTCGCCGGCCGGCAGTCCGGCCAGCATGGCCGCCGACTCCGCCAGCTCGGCGACGCCGCGCGAGTGGCCCACGGTCCAGATGCTCTTCAGGTCGGCGAAGTCCGCGATCGCCGACAGGCAGTCATCCAGCCGCCGGTCGTCGATCACCGGCTGCTTGCCCGGCTCGGCCTCGATCGCCGCGTCCCAGATGGACGGGGTGTCCATGTCCCGGTACAGCTCATCGCCGAGTCCCAGGAACACGCGCACCGCGTCCGGGTCCAGCCCGGATCCGGCGCGGTCGGCCAGCACCCGGTCCGCCAGCGGTTTCCCGCCCTGCTGCCAGGCAACGTCCGCATCCTGCGCCACCTGCATCAGGCGCACCGCAAGCGGGAGCTTGGAACCCCGCAGCTCCCCCGGCATGCCGTTGCCATCCCAGCGCTCGTACAGGTGCCGCAGCGACAGCTGGATCGGTGCCGACAGGCCCATCCGCGCGCCGAGCAGCCTGGCCACGTCGCAGTGGCTGGACGCCCACTTGCGGAACTCCGACAAGCTGCCGAACGCCGACCGTGCCATCGCGGCCGCCCGCGCGAGCGGTGAGCTGTCCGGGTGGGCGGTGCGCATCGCCGTGCTGACCAGCTCGCGGCGCGAGCCGTGCGCGACGGCGAGCATCCGCGGCCGCGCGGTGAGCTCGTCGCCGAAGAACCGCGCGTCGATATCGCTCTCCGCGGTACACCCGGCGAAGTGCAGCACGCCGGTGTAGTAGACGGTGACCAGGTCGTTTTCGGCCAGGCCCATGGAAATCGCGCCGCGCAGCGCCAGCATCGCCGTGCGCATTCCGTGCTCCAGCGGCTGGCCCATCGCCAGGTCCGTGGCCAGCGACAGCGCCCCCACCGCCTCGGCCAGCCGGAGCGGCTCACGTCGAGGTTCTAAGGCCATACGCAATTATTACATCTGCCACACTGGATGCGTGCTGCTGCGCATTATAGGGGGAATAGCCGCCATCGCCGCTGTCGTGGGGGCTTCGGTGATGCTGTGGCCGAGCAAGTCCGCGGGCGGGCACGTGGCGAGCTGCGAACGCCGGCCGCTCGAGGTCGTCATCGTCGGCGCCTCGTACACGGCCGGGGTCGGCCCGGGCAACCCGGCTGAGTCATGGGCCGGCCTGCTCACCCGCGACCTGCACGCCAACGCGGTCGTGTACGGGGTGCCTGGTGCCGGCTACGTGCGCCAAGGGTACGGACACCGCGGCCCGGTCATCGCCGAACTCGAGCACATCGACCTGCCATCGGTCGATCCGGAGCTGGTCATCGTGCAGGCCGGCCACAACGACATCGGGGTGCCGCTGGCGCTGGAGCGGCGGCAGGTCACCGAAGCCATCGACCTGATCCGCGACGAGGCGCCCAGGGCCAAGATCGCCCTGGTCACCGTGTTCACCAAGAGGTCGCCGTCGCAGGCCGCCTACCGGACCGATCACGCGATCGTGTCCGCGGCCACCGCCGCGGACCGCGGCGTCATCATCATGGACCCGCTGACCCAGGGCTGGCGGTTCGGCCGGGTGCGCGACGGCCTGCATCCGTCCGTGGCCGGCAGCCATTGGCTCGCTAGCACCGTGGAACACGCGCTGCGCACGAACGACGCGACCTCGTTGTCAGGCACGTGCGCGCCGGCTAGCTCCCAGAAGCGGCCGCGCAGCGCCTGACCGGCAGCCGGAACCGGATCAGCGTGCCGCCGTCCGCCGGGCTCTCCGTCTGGACATCGCCGCCGTGCGCCTCCGCCACCTGCCGCACGATGGACAGCCCCAGTCCGGAGCCGGGCACTCCCCTGGCCGAGGCCGCGCGGTAGAAACGGTTGAAGACGTACGGCAGGTCCGCGGCGGCGATACCCGGCCCGTGGTCGCGCACCACGATCTCGCCGTCCCGCAGCCGCACCTCCACCGGCTCGCCCGGCGGGCTGAACTTCGCGGCGTTGTCCAGCAGGTTCCTGATCGCGCCGCGGATCCGCTCGGCGTCGCCGAAAGTCACGCACGGCTCCAGGTCCGCGGGGAACGACGTCCGCGGCCAGTCGCGTCTGGCCGCCTCCAGCCCGGCCACGACAGCGTCCTGGAGCCAGACGTCGTCGTACTCGCGCTCCACCGACTCCCCCCGTGCCAGTTCGGTGACGTTCGCCACCAGCGTGCCGAGCTCCGCGCCCTGAGCCGCCACCCGGTCGAGGATCTCCTTCCGCTCCTGCTCGGACAGGCCGGGGTCGCTGGCCAGCAGCTCGATGTTGAGCCGCATGCTGGTCAGCGGCGTGCGCAGCTCGTGGCTCGCGTCGCTGACCAGCTGGCGCTGGGCGACGAGCGACCGCTGGAGCGCGTCGAGCATGGTGTTGAACGAGGCCGCGAGCCTGCCCAGCTCATCGGGCCGGTCAACGTCCACCCGCTCACCGGGGTCACCGGTCGCGGTCACCTGTTCCGCGACGGCGGCCAGGCGGCTCAGCGGTGCCAGGCCAGCCCTGGCCACGCCCCAGCCGACCAGGGCGGCCAGCGCGATCCCCGCCACGCTGAGCAGCGCCAGCGTGGCCCCGACCCTGGTCACCTCCGTGTCGACGGAGTTCAGCGGAACGGCCAGCTGCATCGCCAGGCCCGGCGCGAGCGGCGCGGTCAGCACCATGGCCCGGACGCCGCCCAGCGTGGCGTCCGAGTAGTAGGCCGCGCGACGCCCCGCGGCGACGTCGACGGCGCCCTGGGTCTTGGGCAGCAGCCCGTAGTCGCCGGCCGGTGCCCAGACGATGCCGTCGGACGCCACCAGCTGGGTATACGGGCTCGTCGTGCCGAACCGGTCCGATTCCGGCGGCACCCAGCCCTCCGGGATCCGGCCGTGCTCGCGCGCGGCGAGGTGCTGCACGGCGGCCTCGCGCGCCGCGAGCTCATCCTGGAGCTGATCACGCAGGTCGGCGCGGATGACGAGGAAGGCCACGGCGGTGATCACGAGCGTGACGGCGGCGACCGCGACAGAGACCGCGAGCGTGAACCGGGTGCGCAGCAGCATCGGCCCGCGGCGTATCCAGCGGCGCGCCATCAGCGCATGATCCGCATCACGTAGCCGACACCTCGCACGTTGTGCACGAGCCGCTGCCGCCCGCCCTCCTCCAGCTTGTGCCGAAGAAAGCCGACGAACACCTGGAGCGCGTTGGACGCCGGCGCCTCGCCGTAGCCCCAGACCCGGTCCAGGATCACCTCGTAGCTGAGCACCTGCTCGGCGTTGCGCAACAGCAGCTCGAGCAGGCTGAACTCGATCCTGGTGAGCGCGATGTCCGCGCCGTCGCGGGTCACCTTCCTGGTGGTCGCGTCCATCGTCAGGTCGGCATAGCCGAGCACCTCATGAGAGAGCCGGCTCCGCCTGAGCAGAGCCTGAACGCGAGCCAGTAGTTCCCGCAGCGCGAAGGGCTTCACCAGATAGTCGTCCGCGCCCGCCTCCAGCCCGGTGACCCGGTCGTCGACGGCGTACCTGGCGGTCAGCACCAGGACCGGCGTCCGGTCCCCGCGTTCCCGTAGCCGACGGCAGACCTCGAACCCGTCGAGGACCGGCATCAGCACGTCGAGCACGATCAGGTCCACCGGAGACCTGGCCACGGCGTCGAGCGCGTCGCTCCCGTTACTGACCGCGGTCACCGAGTAACCGGCCGACCGCAGCGCGCGGCCGAGCGAGTCACGCACGTCGGGATCGTCGTCCACGACGAGCAGTCTCGCCCCGCTGCCGGCATCCATCCCTGAATGGAACCTCTGGGAACCTGGGAGGCAGTCAGTGCAGGATGAGAAAACGCTGCGAGATTCGCGCAGGCAGACGCAATTTAATCGAAATTTCAGTATCTCGCGAAGACTGCTCAGCATGAATCCCACGACCTTGCGCCTGCCGAACCGGGCGCACAAGCCGCGCCGGACCGGGCTGACCATGGTCATCGATGGCGGAATACCCGCGGCGCACTTCGCCGACCTCGTGTCGTCGGCCGCGGAATACATCGACTATGTGAAGTTCGGCTGGGGCACGGCTGTGGTCTCCAGCACGTTGCGCACGAAGATCGACGTGCTGGCGGGGCATGACATCGGGTACTACTTCGGCGGGACCCTATTCGAGAAATACGTCGCGCAGGATCGCTTCGACGACTTCCGGCGGTTCTGCGACGAGTACTCGTGTCGCCACGTCGAAGTGTCCAACGGCACGATCGACCTTTCCAACGCGGAAAAGGCGAGCTATGTCCGCAAGCTGGCCGGCGATTTCACCGTCGTCTCCGAGGTTGGCTTCAAGGACTCCCAGCGCTCGGAGCAGCTACCGCCCAGCGCGTGGATCAGCTGCATCCGCGAAGACCTCGAGGCGGGCGCGACGCTCGTCACGCTGGAGGCACGGGAGAGCGGCAAGTCCGGCATCTGCCGGCCGGACGGCGCGCTCAGGTTCGGCCTGATCGAGGACGTGCTGTCGTCGGGCATCGACGGGAACAGCCTGCTCTTCGAGGCGCCGACCACCGCGCTGCAAGCGCATTTCGTGACCCGGATCGGTCCGGACGTGAACCTCGGCAACGTCCCGGCGCAGGCGGTCATCGGGCTGGAGACCCTGCGGCTGGGGCTCCGCGCGGACACGCTTGCCGCCTTCGACTAGAGAGGTATGCACATGCGGACCACCTGCGACGTTTTCCACCTGGCCATTCCGGTGCACGACCTCGACGAGGCACAGCGCTTCTATGTCACGATGCTCGGCTGCAAACTGGCCAGGCGGTATCCGGACCGGATCACCGTGGATTTCTTCGGCGACCAGCTGGTGTGCCACCTCACCGAGGCCGAGCCGCCCGCACCGGAGTCCCTGGATCTGTACCCGCGCCATTTCGGTGTCACGTTCCGCGAGGAGGCGGACTTCCAGGCGGTGTACGACTGCGCGGTCATCCGCAAGATCCCGTTCTTCAGGGATGTGTCGTCGCGGTTCGAGGCGCTGGCCGAAGAGCACCGGACGTTCGTGCTCGTCGATCCGTCCGGCAACCTGCTGGAGTTCAAGCATTACCGTGATCCGCGGATGATGTACTGATGCCGGGCAGGCGGCTCGACCACGTCGACGCCACCCGTCCGGTCAAGCAGGTAGGCGTCGTCAGCACCCACGTGCTGCTGTTCTTCGCCCCGGCGAGTGCCGCGGTGACGGCAGGCGCCGCGCTCACCTTGCTGCACGCGGCGCGGGACGCGTTCTTCTTCGTCTCCGCGTGCATGCTGACCTACGCCTACGCGGATCTGGAACGGTCCGGGCTGCGCCGGTTCTACCGGCGCCGGTTCGTCTCGGTGGGCATCCCGTACCTGTGCTGGACGCTCATTTACTACCTGAGCACGCTGCCCAAGGCGGGTTATCCCAGCACGGGCCGGGCGCTGTGGGCGCTGCCCCATCTGCTCTACGTCGGGTACTACCACCTGTACTTCCTGCTCGTGATCATGCAGTTCTACCTGGTGTTCCCGTTCGTGCTCTGGCTGCTGCGGCGCACCGCCGGGCATCACGGGCTGCTGCTCGCGGCCGTCGTGGCGATGCAGTTCCTGCTGGTCATCGCCATGCACTGGAACGTGCTCCCGCTCGGGCTGCGCGGGGTCTGGGCACAGCGCGAGGCGCCCACCTACGTGCTGTACCTGCTCGGCGGGGCCATCGCCGCCTGCCACCTGGCCCAGGTGCACGACTGGCTGTGCCGGAACGCCCATCTGGTGGTGCTGTTCACGTTCGCGGCGGCGATCGCCGCCGAGGTGGTCTACTACCTCGCGCAGGACGGCGTGACGACCGTGCTCGGCGCGGGCGACGACCCGTTCCAGCCGAGCGTCATCCCGTTCAACGCCGGGATCATCGCGTGCCTGTACCTGACCGGCGTCGCGCTGGTCCGGCCGGGACGCCCGGACTGGATGCGCGCGGCGGTGCGGTCCGGCTCCGACAACGCGTACGGCGTCTACCTGGCGCAGCTGCTGTTCATCAACGCGCTGGTGTGGCTGGGCTGGCAGGGCCTGACCGGCACGGTGCCGTGGCCGCTGCTGTGCCTGCTGACCGTCGTGATCGTTTACCTGGGTTCCTTCGCACTGACAAGCCTGCTCGCCCGGACCCCGCTGGCGGTGCCGCTCACCGGCCGCGCATGGGTCCGGCTGACGACGAGAACGGATGATGAGCGTGATAAGAGACTGGATCGAGGCAGCCGCCGTCAGCCGTGGCGACGCTCCGTACCTGGAGGACGCGAGCGGGTCGGCGACGCTGACGTACGCGGAACTGAGCCGGTCTATACGGGCCTGGGCACGCCACCTTGATGACGCGGGCGTCGCGCCCGGCGGTGGCGTCGCCGTCTGCCTGCCCGATCCTGTTGGCTACGCGACCGCGCTCGTCGGCATCGTCGCGGCCGGGCGGGTCGCGGTGCCACTCGATCCGGCCGCGCCTGCCGCCGATGCCGCCAGGGTGCTCGCGGTCGCGCGGCCGGCCGCCATCGTCGGCGTCTCCTCCGCCGACGCGCCGGACGGCCTGACGCCGATCCAGCCACCCGGAGATCCCGCGGAGTCCGGTTCCGCGGGATCTCCGGGTCTGCCCGCGGGGGCCGGCGGGATCTTCCTGTGCACCAGCGGCACCACCGGAACGCCGAAGGGCATCTTGCTGCGCGAGGACCAGCTGTGCCATGTCGCCAGCAGCGTCGCCAGCCACCATCGGCTCGGCCCTGCCGACCGCGGCTACTGCTCGCTGCCGCTGTTCCACGTGAACGCCGAGGTGGTCGGCCTGCTCGCGACGCTCAGCGCCGGAGCGTGCCTGGTGGTCGACCGCAAGTTCAGCCGCCGGCGGTTCTGGCCGGTGATCGCCGAGCGGGAGATCACCTGGATCAACGCGGTCCCCGCGATCATCTCCTTGCTGGCCATGGACCCCGGTGGGGTCCGGGTGCCCCCGCGGGTCCGGTTCGTCAGGTCCGCCTCGGCTCCCCTGCCGCCGTCGGCGCTCGTGCGGTTCGAGGAGGCGTTCGGCATCCCCATCGTGGAGACCTACGGCATGACGGAGGCGGCCAGCATGATCACCGCCAACCCGCTGGACGGGCCGCGCAAGCCCGGCTCGGCGGGCCTGCCCGCTGGCACGGAGCTGCGGGTGCTGCCGCTGCCGGACGAGGCCGCCGCGATGCCCGGCCCGTGCCCGCCCGGCGTGATCGGCCGGGTGCAGATCCGCGGCCGCGGCGTCATCACCCGGTACGCGAGCGGCGGCCGGCCCGGCACCATCGACGCGGCGGGCTGGCTGGCGACGGGTGACCTCGGCTACCTCGACTCGGACGGCTACCTGTTCCTGGCCGGGCGATCGGATGACGTGATCAACCGTGGCGGCGAGAAGATCTACCCGCGGGAAATCGAGGAGCTGCTGCTGGCCCAGCCCGGCGTGCGGTCCGCCGCGGTGGTCCCGGCCCACGACGAGGTCCTCGGCGAGCGCCCCGTCGCCTACGTGGTCCCCGCGGCGCCCGGCACCGAAGTAGCCGCGGCACTGCACGAGGCGTGCGCCGCGGGGCTGCCGCGGCACAAGCGGCCCGACACGATTCACGTGGTGGCCGAACTACCGGTCGGCCCGACCGGCAAGGTCGCCAGGAGCCGGCTGAAGGAACTCGCCCACCTGGGACGGTAAGTCACCGCGGCACGTGGGACGGACGGGGGTCGAGGTCACGGCGGGCGGCCCGGTAATCGGCTAGGCGGTCGATCAGCAGGGAGGTGAGCGCGTAGCTGGCGGCGAGGAACAGGGCGGCGAGGCCGAACCAGACGGGAAGGAGCACCTCCCACCACGGCCAGCCGATGACGCCGGCCAGCTTGAGCGCGACCAGCAAGCCGGAGAGCGAGAACGAGAACGACACATTGCGCTGTCGGCGGCGGTCGGCCATGGCCCCAGGATAGAGGTCAGCCCAGCAATACGGCCAGGAACGCACCGGCGATCATGAACGGGCCGAACGGGATCTGCTGCTTGCGGGTGGCGCGGCCGGTGGCGAGCAGGGCGACGCTGTAGACGGCGGCCAGCGCGAAGCCGGCGAAGCCGCCGAGCAGCAGCAGGTTCCAGCTCGTCCAGGCGAGCATCGTGCCCAGGCTCGCCGCCAGCTTGACGTCGCCGAGGCCCATCCCGGACGGGCTGATCAGCAGCAGGATCAGGTACACCCCCGCGAGCACGAGCCCGCCGAGGGCGGCGCGTCCCAGGGCGCCCCACCCACCGCTGACCGCGGCGGCCACAATGAGGAACAGGCCGGTGGCGGCGTACGCCGCGCCGGTGAGCAGGTCGGGCAGCCGCTTGACCGCCGCGTCGATGAACGCCAGCGGCACCGTGCACACCGCGAGCGCGCACGCCGCGGCGAGCACCAGCGGCGGGTGCACGCGGGCGCCAAGAGCGGCGAGCAGGATCGCGGAAACAAGTCCCACAACCAGCCATGAAGCCACGGACGCACCGACGGCAAAACGGCTGATCAGCGCGCGCTGGGGACGGCCGATGGCCAGGCCGGCCACGGCTAGAGCAGCAACGGCGTACACTCCGCGCAGGCTACCCGTTTTGCGGCGCGGCCGCGCGCGATACCGGCTTGAGGTACTTCCACGGGGTCGCCGCCGTATTGCCGATCGTCGTCTTCACCTCGATGACGGCCGGCTTGGCCTCGGCGATCGCCTTCGCCAGCGTGGTCTCCAGCTCCTGCGGCGACCGCACCGTGTAGCCAGAAGCGCCGAACGCCGTAGCCACCGCGGCGAAATCCGGATTGCGCAGCCGGGACGAGACCTCACGCCCCTCGAACAGCCGCTGCTGGTCGAGCAGCACGTTGCCGAACGCGTCGTTGTTGAACACCACCGCGATCACGCCCAGGTTGTACTGGACCGCGGTAGCCAGCTCCGCGAGACCGAACGCGAACCCCCCGTCGCCCGATACTGAAACCACTGGCCGTTCGGGAAAAGCGGCTTTTACCCCGAGAGCGGTCGGGTAGCCGAAGCCCAGCGTGCCCTGGTGACCACAGGAGATGAATTCCCGCGGCGCGCGCACCGGGAAGCCGAAGTAGGACGCGAAGCCCACCTGGCAGATCTCCTCGACGAAGAAGCCATCCGGCGGCAGCACGGCGCGGATCGCGGCCAGGTAGTCCAGGTCGGGGCCGATGTCCCGGAACTCCGCGGCCTTGCGCTGCTTGAGCTCGGCGAACTCGGGGCTCCTGTCCGGGCGCGGGGATTCGGTGAACGTCAGCTCGCGCAGCAGCGCGGTGACCGCCTCCTTGGCGTCGCCGACCACGGAGACGTCCGGCTGGAGCCGGACCGCCTGCTCCGGGTCGATGTCCACCAGCACCGTGCGGAGCCCGGCCGGCCGGTCCGGCCAGCGGTACCAGGTGAGCTCCAGCCGGGAGCCGACGCCGAGCAGCACGTCGGTCTCCGCCCAGCGCTCGAACCCGACGGCGGACGTGAAGCCGAGCGGATCCTCATCCGAGACCACGCCGCGGCCGCCGCGGAAGCTCACCACCGGCGCCTGGAGCAGCCGGGCAAGCTGAAGGACCTCCGCCGACGCGGCCACGGCGCCGCTGCCCACCATGATCATCGGCTGCTTGGCGCGGGCCAGCACCTCGGCGGCGTGCGCGATCGCGGCGGGTTCGAGCGGCGGGCTGGTGACCGGGAACGGATGGCCGGTGGCCTGCGGCGCGGGGGCGCCGAGGACGTCCCACGGAACCGCGATCGCGGTCGGCCGCGGCCGGCCCGCCCTGGCGTGATACAGCGCGCGGGCGGTTATCTCGGCGGCCTGCGTGGGGTGCCTGATGACGTCCGCCCACTTGGTCACCGTGCGCATCGTGGCGAGCTGGTTGGGCATCTCGTGCAGGTGGCCGAGCCCGCTGCCGATGAACCGGGACGGGACCTCGCCGGTGATGCACAGCACGGGGGCGCTCGCGCCGTGCGCGGAGAGCAGCGCCGCGCTGGAGTTCAGGAACCCGGGGCCGGGCACCACCGTGTAGACCCCGGTGCGCCCGGTCGCCTGCGCGTAGCCGAACGCCATGTACCCGGCGCCCTGCTCGTGCCTGGCCCCGACCGTCCTGATGTTCGCCCTGGCCAGGGCGTCGAACAGCGGGTAGGTCTGCACGCCGGGCAGCCCGAAGACGGTGTCCACGCCGTGCGCGATGAGGGTCTGGACGATGACGTCCGCGGTTGTGGTCGTTGTCATGGGTCAGTCCGAAGCTGGAGGGTCGAGGTCGTGGGCAAGGCATTGTCGCTCTGTCCCAGGATGCCAAGGGACCGGGACAGCTCGATGCAGCCGAAGCCGATCGCGAGCACCGCGGCGATCTCGGCGGCGAGCCACCAGCCGGTGCGGAGCACCTCGCCGAAGATCGTCACGCCGTAGGCGACGCTGATCAGCGCGTCGCCGAGGGTGAGCGCAGGCTGGCTCGCGACCAGCGTCGCGGCCTGGAGGCTGTTCTGGAGCAGGAACAGGGAACCGACGCCCGCGGCTGCGGTCGCGTAGAGCTGCCAGGAGCTGAAGAACTGGGGTACCCCCTGGTTCAGGGCGGCCATGGCATTCTTCATCAGCGCGGCGGTCAGCGCGTAGCCACAGGCCGCGGCCAGCGCGAACGCCGCCGCGCGGGCGTTGCCGCGGGTCTGCACGCCGACCGCGATCAGCACCGCCTCGAAGCACGCGGTGACGATCAGGACCGGGATCCAGGTGCTGGTCGGGGCCGTGTCCGTGCCGCCGGACGGCGCGGCGGCGGCCAGGCCCGCGCCCAGGGAGACGGTGACCACGGCGACCGCAACCCAGGTGAGCCGCGGCAACCGCGCGCGGGCCAGCCTGCTGGACACCAGCAGGGTGAACGGCAGCTCGATGATGAAGATCGGCTGGACCAGCGCGACCGGGCCGGTCGCCAGGGCCGTGGCCTGGCACAGCGCCGCCGCGATCGTCATGCCGACGCCCGCCAGCCAGACCTTGTGCCTGACGAGGTAGCTGAGCAGGGACAAATGGAGCGCTTTGTCGTCCGGGGCGGTCGACGCGGCGCGCCGCTGCAGAACCGACGCCATGCCGTTGCACAGCGCGGTCAGCAGCGCGAAGGCCACGGAGACCACGGAAACCACTAGGGAATCCTAACGGTCGGGCCGGAACCTCCTCAGCCGCAGGCTGCTGGTGACCACGAACACGGAGCTGAACGCCATCGCCGCGGCGGCGATCATCGGGTTGAGGCGGCCGGTCGCGGCCAGCGGGATGGCCAAGATGTTGTATCCGAACGACCAGGCGAGATTCCGCTTGATAGTGCGCAACGTGGCGCGGGACAGGCGGATTGCGGCCGGGACGGCGGTCAGGTCGCCGCGGATCAGCGTGAGGTCGCTGGCCTGGATGGCCGCGTCCGTGCCGGTGCCCATGGCCAGGCCGAGGTCGGCCTGGGCGAGCGCGGCCGCGTCGTTCACGCCGTCGCCGGCCATCGCGACCGTCCGGCCTTCGGCCTGGAGGCGCTGGACGACGTCTTGCTTGCCGGCCGGCAGGACGTTCGCGATCACCTCGGAGATGCCGGTCTGCGCCGCGATCGCGCGGGCGGCGCGCTCGTTGTCGCCGGTGAGCAGGATCGTGCGCAGGCCCATGTCGTGGAGCTGTTGTATGGCGCGCGCCGAGGTGGACTTGACGGTGTCGGCCACGATGAGCACGCCGCGCGGTACGCCGTCCCAGGCGGCGAAGACCGCCGTCTGGCCGGCTGCCTCCGCGTCGTCCGCCGCGGCCGTGAGCTCGGCGGGGATGGTGGCGGTGAGCTCGGCCGGCATCGACGCCGTGAGCTGCTCCTCGAGCCACTCGCGCCGCCCGGCCATCGCCCGGTGGTGGTCGACCGTTCCCGACACGCCTCGTCCGGGGTGGCTGACGAAGTCCGCGGGGCCCGCGAAGGGGGTGGCGGAGGGGGTGGCGGAGGGGGTGCGTGGCCCCCGAACCCCCCTAGAGGGGGCGTCGTGGGCCACGCTCCCCTCGGGCGGGAGGGCCGCGGCCGTGGCGATCGCGGCGGCTATGGGGTGCTCGGAGGCGGATTCGAGGGCGCCGGTCAGGCGGAGGACTTCGGCGGGGTCCTCGCCGGGAGCGGGGACGATCGCGGTGAGGGTCATCTGACCGGTGGTGACCGTGCCGGTCTTGTCCAGCACGATCGTGTCGATGGCGCGGGTGGACTCGAAGGCCTCCGGGCCCTTGACCAGGATGCCGAGCTGCGCGGCCCGGCCGGTGCCGACCAGGATCGCGGTCGGGGTGGCCAGGCCCATGGCGCACGGGCAGGCGATGATCAGCACCGCCACCGCGGCGGTGAACGCCCTGCCGGGCGGCTGGCCCGCGGCCAGCCAGGCGATCAGCGTCACCGCGGCGATGCCGATCACCACCGGCACGAACACCGCGGAGATCCGGTCCGCCAGCCGCTGCACCTGGGCCTTACTGGCCTGAGCTTGCGTGATCAGGTTAGTGATGTGCGCGAGCTGGGTGTCCTTGCCCACCCGGGTGGCCCGGACCACGAGCCGTCCGCTGGTGTTGACGCAGCCGCCGGTCACCGCGTCGCCCGCGATCACCTCACGCGGTACCGGCTCGCCGGTCAGCATCGAGGTGTCGACAGCCGAAGCACCGCCGGTGACCACGCCGTCCGCGGCGATCTTCTCTCCGGGGCGGACGACGAACAGGTCGCCCGGGCTGAGCTCGGCGACGGGCACCCGGCGCTCAAGGCCGCCGGGCTGGAGCAGCGCGACGTCCTTGGCGCCCAGCTCGAGCAGCGCCCGCAGCGCGGCGCCGGACCGGCGGCGGGCTCGTGCTTCGAGGAACCGGCCGAGCAAGACCAGCGCGGTCACCACGGCGGCCACCTCGAGGTAGGTGTCGTGCCCGCTGCCGGTGGCGATGGCCACCAGCGACCAGATGAACGACGCGGACACGCCGATGCTGATCAGCGTGTCCATGGTGGCGGTCCGGTGCCGGGCATTGGCGATCGCGGCGCGGTGGAACGGCCAGGCGCCGAGCGTCGCCACCGGCGCGGTCAGCGCCAGCAAGACCCACTGCCAGCCGGGGAAGCGCAGCGCCGGGACCATGGCGACGACGACCACCGGCAGCGCCAGCGCCAGCGAGCCGGTCAGGCGGTACGACGGATGGACGCGACCGGCGTACTCGGGCGCTTCCTCGGGGTCCGCCGCCGAGCGCCTGGCCGTGTAACCCGCGTGCTCGACGGCGGCGATCAGGTCGTCGAGGGTGACCGTCTCCGGGAAGCTGACCGTCGCGGTCTCCGTGGCCAGGTTGACCGAGGCGGTCACGCCGTCCAGGCGGTTGAGCTTCTTCTCCACCCGCGCCACGCACGACGCGCACGTCATCCCGTCGATCGTCAACTCCACGCCAGCCATGGTCCCCAGTATACCCCAGGGGGGTATCGATGGGCCTAGGTAACGTGGTGCATTTCCCTTTCGTGGTAACGCGACCCTCGGTTACGGGGGTCGATCCTCCACGAGGGGGTAATCTTCCACGTTGCTGACGGGCCTGCCGGTGCGCTCGTATCCGGAAGGGCTAGGTGGGGCGGGGGGCGAAGTAGATGACGGCGACGCCTACGGCGACGATCGCGGCGCCTAGCCAGTCGTAGTTGTCCGGGCGGTGCCCGTCGGCGGCCCAGCCCCAGAGCAGGCTCATGATCACGAACACGCCGCCGTAGGCGGCGTAGACCCGGCCGAAGTCGGCGCTCACCTGAAACGTCGGGATGACGCCGTAGACCACGAGGATGATCGCGCCGGCCAGGCCGACCGGCCACGGGGCACCCTCCCTGAGCCAGCGCCACACCAGGTACCCGCCGCCGATCTCGGCCAGCCCGGCCGCGGCGAACAGGCCGATACCGCGCAGGGTGTCCACCGGCTGGCTGCCTCAGTTCAGGTGCATGCGCCAGTCGGCGGGCACGCTGCCCTCGGGGCCGGGGACCGGCTGGCTCTCCGGGTGGTTCTGCGGCGGGGCCAGCTCCGGCCCTTCGGCGTACTCGTTCGTGGTGTAATCCCAGAACCAGTCCTCGCCCGGCTCGAACGACCTGATGATCGGGTGCCCGGTCTGCGCCGCGTGCTGGCGTGCGTGCTGCGACGGGGAGGTGTCGCAGCAGCCGATGTGCCCGCACTGCGTGCACCGGCGCAGGTGCACCCACCACCCCTCGGCCGCCAGGCATTCCACGCAGCCGGTCCCGCTCGGCGGAACACTAGGGTCAATCGCGGACATCTAGCACCCCTCATCCATGATCACGAAGACTGTTGCATGGTATAGCGTCGACAGCTGGCTCTTAACTATTCGGGGCCAGGCGGTAGCCGGCCCTCGGCTGGGTGATGATGAGCGGGGTGCTGCCGTCCTCTTCGAGCTTGGCGCGGAGCCTGCGCACGTAGACGCGCAAGTATTCGGTCTCGGTCTCGTAGCCGTGCCCCCAGACCCGGCGCAGCAGGTGCGCGTGGGTGAGGAGCTTGCCCCGGTTGACGGCCAGCTCGCGCAACAGCGCGAACTCGGTCGGGGTCAGGTGGACCGGCTGGCCGCCGCGGCGGACCTGCTGGCTGGCCAGGTCGATGGCGATATCACCGATCCTGATCACCGGCGCGGCCTGCTCCTGCGGCGCCGCGGGGCGGGTGCGCCGGAGCGTAGCGGTGATCCGGGCGAGCAGTTCCTCGATGCTGAACGGCTTGGTCATGTAGTCGTCGGCGCCCATGTGCAGCGCCGTCACCTTGTCCCGCTCGCCGCCGCGCGCGGACACCACGATGATCGCGACCGGTGACCGTTCACGGATCTGGCGGCACAGGTCGAAGCCGTCGACCTCGGGCAGCATCAGGTCAAGCAGGACTATGTCCGGGTCTTCGGTCTCGAGGAGCTGAAGCGCCCGGAGGCCGTCCACCGACACGACCGTGTCGAAACCCCTGACCGCGAGGTTGGCGCGGATCAGGTCGACGATATTGGGGTCATCCTCCACCACGAGGGCACAAGTCTTTGTCACGGTGTCAGTCATCACTTGATATTCCTTCGATCGGGAGGTGCACGCTGAAGCACGTGCCCGTCTCGGGCGCGGTCTCCAGCTCCAAGTGCCCGCCGTGGGCGCTGACGATGCCACGCGCGATGGACAGGCCGAGCCCGGCGCCGGCCGTAGTGGTGCGGGCGCCCGGCGGCGGCATGCCGGAGCCGTTGTCCCGGACGCTGATCACCACCTCCGGCTGGTGCTGCGCGATCGTCACGCTGACCTTGGTCCCCGGCGGGTTGTGGCCGAGCGCGTTGGTCAGCAGGTTGACGAACACCTGCTCCATCCGGTCGTGGTCGGCCCAGATCACCGGGGCCTCGTTGTCGATACCGCAGTCGGCCTGCACGTGCTCAGCGGCCGACGGCGGCAAGCAGGCGACCGCCGCATCCACCACCAGCCGGATGTCGCACCAGTCCCGCTGCAGCCGCATCGTGCCCGACTCGATCGCGGAGAAGTCCAGCAGGTCGTCGACCAGCCGCCCGAGCCGGGCGGACTCGGCCGCGATCCGGTCGAGAAAGCGCTGCTGCGAGTCGCCGTCCCAGGTTACGTCCTTCTGCATGAGCGAGGACGCGTAGCCGCGGATCGCGGTAAGCGGCGTGCGCAGCTCGTGACTCAGCCTTGACAGGAAGCCACGCTGTAGCTCACGGGACCTGCGCAGGGCGGCCGCCTCCTGGTGCGCGTTGGCGGCCTCCTCGCGTTCGAGGGCGAGCCGCAGCGAGTGTGCGGCGTCCTCCATGAGCGCGGGCTCCTCCTGGGTGGGCGGCAGGTTCCGCCATCTCGCCACCAGAACGGCCCGCCCGCCGGCCGCCATGAACGCGACCGCCCTTGCGCGCTGCCTTCGGCCTCCGCCGCCACTACCGCCGCGGAGGGGCCGAGCGACACCGTCAAGTTCGGTGGTGACGAGCGCGTCCTCGGCGACGGCCCGCAGGCTCGCCGAGGCACTGACCGCCTCCGTGCTGTGCGGCCCGGCATAGGCCCGCCATCGCCGGGTCTGTTCCTGGGACTCGGTCAGCAGGACGACCTCCTCGGCCTGGAGGCCGCGGCGCAGTGACTGAAGCGCGATGGCCAGGCCATCGGTGACCGGCACCGGCCCGGCAAGCGTCTCGAGCATCTCCCTGATCGTCTCGAGCACCTGGTTCCTGGCGGTCACCTGGTGGAGCAGCCGGTCGCGCTCGATGGCGGCCCCCGCGTAGCCCGCGTAGACGGTGACCAGGTCGAGTTCGTCCCGCTGCGGCGTGCGGTGCTCGCCGCAGAAGACGGTGATGACCCCGGTGAGACCGGACAGGCCACCGGGTCCGAGCACCGGCACCGACCACGCGCTGGCGATCTTCGCGGCCCTCGCCAGATCCCGGAAGCCGCGCCAGGCCCGCAGGTTGTCCGCGATAACCGGCCGCTCGTCGGCGGCGGCCATGCCGATGGGCCCGCCCTCCGGGCCGAACCGCAATCGGGCCCACGGCTCAAGCTGACCGGGCTCGAAGCCGAGGTATGCCGCGCACTGAAGGGTCCGGTCGGCGGTGCTGGATGGGCCTGGGCCTTCGGCCGCGGCGCTGACCAGATGGATGCAGAGCCGTTCGGTGCCGAGGGCGGCACCGAGCGCGGACAAGATCAGCGACAGGCCCGACGACGGTTCGGCAGAGACCAGCCGGTCGGTGAGCCCCTGCAGCCGGGTGAGCTGCCGCCGGGCGGACGAGTCCACCTGCTGGCCGCTGAGCAGGGCCACCACGTCGTCGGGGTGGGTGTCCGCGGTGCGCAGGTCGGCCACGATCCGGCCCTGCCGCAGCACGGCTACCCGGTCCGCGAGGCGGAACATCTGGTCGATGTCGTGGCAGGCAAGCAGGATCGTGGTGCCCTGCTCGCGCAGCTCCATGATCAGATCCTCGACCTGCCTGGCCTCGTTGACGCCGAGCGCCGCGGTCGGCTCGTCGAGCGCGAGCAGGCGGGGCCGCCTGCCCATCGCCCGGGCCACGGCGACGAGCTGGCGCTGCCCGCCGGACAGGGTCCTGACGTTCTGCGTGGTGTCCCGCAGCGGGATCTTGAGCTCGGCAAGCAGGTCGGCGGTGGCCTGATGCATCTTGACCTCTGACCACAGCAACCTGCGTGTCTCTCGCCCGAGCATGATGTTCGCGGCGATATCCAGGTTGTCGCACAGGGCCAGGTCCTGCCAGACCACGGCGATGCCGTGCTTGGTGCCCGTCGCCGCCTCGGCGTGCACCCGGCGGCCGGCCAGGTGTATCTCGCCGCTAGCGGGCGCCACGTCGCCGGCGATGCAGCGGACCAGCGTGGTCTTGCCCGCGCCGTTCTCGCCGGCCAGCGCGACGATCTCGCCGGGCGCGACGGTCAAGCTGATGTCGCTCAGCGCGCGGACCGGGCCGAAGCGCGCGCTCAGGTTCGACACCGTCAGCAGCGGGGTGACCGCCTCGGCGGACGCTGCCGCTTGCGCGGACGCTAGCACCGGCCCGCCGGGCGCGCGGGCCAGCGCTGGCGCGTCGCGCGCCGCTTCAGGCGCCCCGTCGTGCGTGGCGAGAGAGCCGGTCATTGAGTCATTGTGTGGCCTGAACGGGGCATTTGACCACCTCCGGGGACCCAAGCCGGGGTCCCGCCGCGGCGAGCACCCGCGACGGCCCGCCAAGGAAACGCATTTCGTTAACAATTCATAAATGGCACTCTGAGTACCTGACGTGGCGCTGGTATTTGCCCAGATAGGCACGCGTCACCATCACGAAATACACCCACATGACCAGGCCGTTCGACATCGAAGAGCCGCTAGCGCGGATTTTCGCCTCGCTGACCGGCATCGCCGCCGTCCCGCCCTTGTACTCGCCACCGGTAACGATACGGCTTCCATTCGATCTCACAATCTAAACAACTCCTGGTCCGTGCCATTCGTTTTAACATTTTTTACGGTGTCGACTGCTTGATGTCTAGTCTCCGCAACGTCTACGTTTCATCGCGGAGGACACATGTGTTCTGTGGTGTCCCGCGTCGGCCGTATCCGCGCACGTTGCGGCGAAAGGTGTTTTGGATGCTACTAGACAAAAGAAATAGACCCATCCGCCGAGCGGGTTGGGTGGCTGTGGCGGCGGTCGCCGCCCTGTTGGCCGCGGGCTGCTCGTCGTCGTCGTCCGCGCCGGCTGCCTCGTCGTCCTCGTCAGGTCAGTCGTCGTCCTCGTCGGGGTCGGGCTCGGCCTCGGTTCCGGCGGGGCTGAGCGTCAGCTCGTTCACTGTTGACATCGCGTCGACGATGTCTGGCTTCAAGTCGCTGGCCACGGCCGCGATCAAGGGCGCCTCCGGCCTGCAGATCGGGGTGATCCTGCCCGACACCACGTCGTCGACCAGGTGGGTTGACTTCGACGCGCCATATATCAAGGAAGCCTTCACGGACGCCGGGTTCACCTCGTCGCAGTTCCGCGTCGACAACGCTCAGGGCAGCGACGCGACCGAGCTGAGCGACGCGACCGCCGACATCAACCTCGGTGCCAAGGTCCTGATCATGTGCCCGCTCGACGGCCCGACTGGCGTAGCGATCGCCAAGCTCGCCGAGCAGAAGGGCGTCATCCTGATCAGCTACGACCGTGCCACCTTCGAGGGCTCGAAGACGTACTACGTCAGCTTCGACAACGAGAAGGTCGGGGAGCTGATCGGCCAGGGCTTCCTCACCTGCCTCACGGACTGGAAGGTCACCAACCCGCAGGTCTACGTGCTGAACGGCGGCGAGGACACCGACCCCAACGCCATCTCGTTTGCCACTGGTTACAACAAGGTGGTCTTCGGCCAGGCGGCCAAGACGGTCGCCGCGGGCGCGAAGAGCACCGCTGGCGGCGCCACGCTGGTTGCCGAGAACTTCGCTCCTGGGTGGGACAACACCAAGGGCGGCACCATCTTCCAGCAGGCGTACACCGCGAACCCGAAGATCAACGCCACCATCGAGGCCAATGACGGTCTCGGCAACGCGGTGATCACCGACCTGAAGACCGCGGGCGTCAAGCCCAACACGGTGCCGACCACCGGGCAGGACGCCACGGCCCAGGGCATGGCCTACATCCTTCAGGGCTACCAGTGCGGCTCCGTCTACAAGGCCGTCTACAAGGAGGCGCAGGACGCTGTGTCCCTGGCCATCATCCTGCTGGCCGGCCAGACGCCGCCCGCGGCCCTGCTGAACGGCACGACCGTCGACCCGGCTGACTCAAGCATCACCGAGCCGGCATCGCTGCTGACCCCGGTGTGGGTGAACAAGGCGAACATGGAGTCGACGGTGGTCGCGGACAAGTTCGACACGGCGTCGGCCATCTGCACGCTCGCTGGTGCGAGCGTCTGCGCCGCGGACGGGATCAAGTAGTCAGGGCAATCAGCTGACCGGGGTTGGCGGGTCCGCCATTGCGGCAGACCCGCCAACCCCGCCACGATGAGATGGCTATGCGAACCAACCTGGGCAAAAGCTACTGACGGGTGTGAAAATGACTGAGGTGAACGAGGCCCCGGAAGGCGCCAGCCATGGCGGGGACGGGGCAGAACCCCTGCTGAAGCTGCGGGGCATCGACAAGCACTTCGGGCCGGTGCAGGCGCTCTACGGAGTGAACCTGGATGTGCCCGCGGGCCAGGTGACCGGCCTCTGCGGTGACAACGGCGCGGGGAAGTCGGTGCTCACCCGCACCATCGCCGGCGCCCACCAGCCCGACCATGGCCAGATCTTCTTCGAAGGCCGGCCGGTGCACATCCGGAGCACCCGGGACGCCGCCGCGCTGGGCATCGAGACCGTCTACCAGGATCTGGCGCTGGCCGACAACCTGGACATCGTCCAGAACATGTTCCTCGGCCGGGAGACGCTGCGCCACGGCATGCTCGACGAGGACTCGATGGAGCTGCGGGCGGCCGAGACCCTCAGCACCCTGCGGGTGACCACCGTGCGCTCCATCCGGCAGCCGGTGGCCTCGCTCTCGGGAGGTCAGCGGCAGTCGGTCGCGGTGGCCAAGGCGGTCATGTGGAACTCCAAGGTGGTACTGCTCGACGAGCCCACCGCCGCACTCGGGGTGGTGCAGACCCGGTCAGTGCTTGACCTGATCAAGCGGCTCCGGGACCACGGTCTCGCGGTGATGGTCATCTCGCACAACCTGAACGACGTCTTCGAGGTCTCGGACCGGATCGCGGTGCTGTACCTGGGGCGGATGGTAGCCGAAGGGCTTGCCGCGGACTTCGACCGGCAGAGCGTGGTGGAGTACATGACGACGGGCACCGCCGCCGGGCGGCCGCACGAGTCCGCCGCATCTACTAGTGGTAAGGGCTGAGACCAATGGCCAGAATCGAGAAGCGCCCGTGACCGCGGACCAGGGCGAGACCCCGGCAGCGACGGCGGGTGCCGGGACGGCCGACCCGGCCCTCGACGCCAACGTCGCGGCCGATGTCCCGCCTGAGATTCTCGCCCAGTCGCTTGGCCAGTACCTGCGGGTCTCCTGGCTCCGGATCCGCGGCGGCAACAGCGGTATCCTGCCCGTGCTCCTGGCCATCGTGATTGTCGCCGTCGTCTTCGAGATCATCACCCCGGAGCACGCCTACCTGCGGCCGAGCAACCTCGTGTACATCTTCGGGCTGAGCACCGTGTACATGGTGCTGGCGATAGCCGAGACGGTGGTCCTGCTCCTCGCGGAGGTCGACCTGTCCGTCGGCGCGGTCGCGCTCATCGGCGGGGTAATCGCCTTCAAGCTGGTCCAGCGGCCTGGACCCGACTGGCCGTGGTGGGCGGCGGTGCTCGCCGCGCTCGCCATCTGCGGCGGGATCGGCGCCCTTCAGGGAGCGCTGACCGCGCTGCTGCGAATCCCGTCCTTCGTCGTGACCCTGGCTGGATTCCTGCTCTTCTCGGGAATCCTCATCGTCATCCTCGGCGGGGCCGACTCAACGGTGAGCCTCAACACCTCGGTGCCCAATCAGAACATCATCTACGACATGGTCCAGGGGCTGATCGCGCCCGCCCTCGGCTGGATAATCCTGGCGGTGGTGGTCGTGGCCACCGGCGCGTCTATGTGGCTGCGCACGACCGAGCGGCGGCGCCGCGGCCTGACGGCTCCGCCGCTGAGCCTGGTAGCGATCAGAATCGCGCTGATAGCGATCGTCGGGGCGGCAGTGGTGATCATCTGCTCCGTCAACCGCGGCAGCTCGCTGAAGTCGGTCACCGGAATTCCGTGGGTGATCCCGATCGTCCTGATCGTGCTCGGCGCCTGGACGCTGGTGCTCCAGCGGACCCGCTACGGCCGCTACATCTATGCGATCGGCGGCAACCCGGAAGCAGCTCGCCGCGCCGGTGTCAGCCTCCGTGCCATCCGGATCTGGGCCTTCGCGCTGTGCTCGGCGACCGCAGCACTCGGCGGCATCCTGCTCGGCTCATTTTTCTACGGTCAGTACAGCTCCAATACGGCCGACCCAGGACAGCTCGTCCTGTACACGGTTGCCGCCGCGGTTATCGGCGGGGTCAGCCTCTTCGGCGGCCGGGGCAAGGCCGTCCACGGCGTGCTCGGCGGGCTCCTCATCGGCGGCATCGCCTACGGCGTGTCCCTGCTCAGCCTGGGCTCACTATCCACGCCGTTGCAATACATCCTGCCGGGCGGCGTGCTTCTCATCGCGGTGCTGATTGACGTGGTGTCACGGCGCGGGGCTGGGAGCGCGACCGGTGTCTGACCAGATGCGAAGGACTAGCGATGAGGACGTGCCCGTGATCGCGGACCCAAACCAGACCCCGGCGGGGACGGCGACAGGGACGGTCGACCTGACCCTCGACGCCGAGGTGGCCGCGGCCGAAGTCCCGGCCGGGCTCGTCGCCCAGTCGCTGGGCCAGTACTTCCGGGCCTCGTGGCTCCGGGTCCGCGGCGGCGACAGCGGTGTCCTGCCGGTGGTCCTTGGCCTGGTGGTGGTCGCCGTCGGCTTCCAGATCGCGAACTCGAAGTTCCTGTCTGCCCAGAACCTGGTCAACCTCTTCGAGCAGAGCACCGTGTACATGCTGCTGGCGATAGCCGAGATCTTCGCGCTGCTGCTCGGCGAGATCGACCTGTCCGTCGGCCTGGTCATGGGCCTTGGCAGCGTCGTGGTCGCCGAGCTGGTGCAGCCGAGCGGCGCGAACTGGCCGTGGTGGGCGGCGATCATCGTGACGTTGCTCGCCTGCGCCGCGTTCGGTGCCATCCAGGGAACGCTCGTGGCCCGGCTGAAGATGCCGTCGTTCATCGTCACTCTCGGCGGGCTGCTGATCCTGGAGGGCGTGGCGATCATCGTCCTCGGCGGCTCGCTCGTCGGCATCGGCAACTCCGGGTTCACCAACGAGGTCTACCTCTACAACATCTTCTGGGGGACGTTCAACCCGGTGGTCGGCTGGATACTGCTCGCCGTGGTGGTCGGCGCCGCTGGCACGGTGTTCTGGCTGGAGGACGCCCGCAAGCGCCGCCGCGGCCTGCAGGCCGCGCCGCGCAGCCTTACCGTGATGAAGATCGCCCTCATGGCGGTCGCGGGCATCGCGGTCGTCGCCATCTGCAACGTCAACCGAGCCCACGCCGGAACCATCGAAGGGGTTCCCTTCATCATCCCGATCGTCCTCGTCGTGCTCGTCGCCTCGACGGCTCTGTTGCAGCGAACCCGCTTCGGGCGGTACGTGTACGCCATCGGCGGCAATCCCGAGGCGGCGCGCCGGGCCGGCGTCCGCCTGGCCGCGATCCGGATCCGGAGCTTCGTCCTGGCCGGCCTGATCTCCGGGATCGCCGGCGTGCTGTTCGCCTCGTGGCAGGTCTCGCTGACCACCAACATCATCAAGTCCGCCAACAGCTACGTGCTGCTAGCGGTCGCCGCGGCGGTCATCGGCGGCACCAGCCTGTTCGGCGGCCGAGGCAAGACGATCCATGGTGTACTTGGCGGCCTTGTCATCGGCGGCATCTACAACGGCCTCTACCTGATGGGCGTGTCGAGCCAGTGGATTGACGTCGTGGTCGCGGGGGTCCTGCTCGCGGCGGCGAGCATCGATGTTCTCTCCCGCCGGGGCGCGCCGGGCAAGGCGTGACCTCGGGCCGCCGGCTACGGCCGGCGATAGCGTGCGTGTGCGTTCTGCTGACATGCGCGGTCAGCGGATGCACCGGGTCGTCTGCGGCGCCGCCCAAGCCCTCGGCTTCGGGGGCACGGACGCACCTCGACTCCAGTCAGGGCGGCGACCCGACATCGGTGTCCTGCCCGTCCGCACGCTTCTGCATGGCCGTGCTCGGATCGGGCTACGCGGCTACGTACAACGGAACCACGTGGAGCAAGCCGAGCTTGCTGACTTCCGCCGGCGGCCAGCCCGATTCCGTGTCATGCCCGGCCGTCAGCTTCTGCATGGCCGCGGACGCGCGGGACTCAGCCACCTTCGTGTTCAATGGCAGCACGTGGCGTCCCGCGCCGAGCATCAACGATCCCGCTTCGGCGGGCGTGGCATCGGTATCGTGCTCGTCGCCGAGCTTTTGCGCCGCCGTCGACAACGGCTCCAACGCCTTCACCTTCAACGGGACCTCCTGGAGTCCCGCTGCGGCCATAGATCCTGGCAACGAGCTGAGCACGGTTTCCTGTCCGAGCGCAACCTTTTGCGCCGTCGTCGACTACGGCCCGAACGTGTTCACCTTCAACGGCACCTCCTGGAGCAAACCATCCGCCGTCGCCCCGGGCGGCTACCTGCAGGCGGTGTCGTGCGCATCGGCCAGATTCTGCGTTGCCCTTGACCGCAAGGGGGACGCGCTGACGTTCAACGGCACCTCCTGGAGCAGGCCCGTCAACGTCTATCCGGGCGGGCTCACCATGGGAGAGGGTGGTATCTCCTGGCCCATGGTGTCGTGCCCGGCAAGCAACTTCTGCGCCGCCGTAGACGGCGCTGGCGGGAACGTGGTCACCTTCGACGGCGCCGGGTGGAGCGCGCCCGTCACCATCGACCCGCAGGCCGCTCGCTCTGTTGGCGAACCGGTCCTTATCTTCCTTATGTCGATATCCTGCCGCTCCCGCGCTCTCTGCGTGGTCGGCGACTCCATTGGGGATGCGTTCGTCCGAAGGTAACGCTGCTAGTGATTCGGCGGGTTCGGTGGGGGTCATGGCGGCCAGGGCATCGGATTTGCGCACCCGCAACGCCACGCATGTTCCGCACACCATGACTCCCGCGGCGATCGCGAACGCCGCGTGGTACCCGGTCAGGTCGGTCCGCAGCGGATGCATCGCCGCCAGGCAGGTCGCCACCAGCGCGACCCCGAGCGCCCCGCCGGCCTGGCGGAGCACCGACGTCATCGTCGTCGCCTGCGCCGTCTGCGCACGCGAGATCGTCGCCAGCGACGTCGCCTGCCCGGGCGCCATGGCGAAGCCGAACGCCGCCCCCGTCCCGAGCATGAGCACCGGCATCGCCCACGACGCGGCCGAAGGCCCGACCAGCGACATCACGCCAATGAAACACGCCGCGCCGAACAGCCCGCCCGCCATCAGCGGCCGGGGCCCGGTCCTGGGGAACAGCCGCGAGGAGATCTGGATCCCGGCTATGCCGCCCAAGGCTTCGGTGAAGGTGGACAAGCCAGAGTGCAGGGGCGTGAAACCTAGGCCGTTCTGCAGGAAAAGAGGGACGAGGAAAAGGACGCCGAGGAACGCCGCGCCACCGGTCACCAGCACGAGGTTCGCGGTCCGGTACGCGCGGTTCCCGAGCAGCGCCAGCCGGAGCAGCGGCGCGCCGGAGCGGAGGGAGCGCCGGGTGAACGCGGCGAGCAGCACCACAGCGGCGCAGCACGCGACGATGATCGGCGGCGAGCCCCAGCCGGACGCGGCGCCGTCGGTCAGCGCGTACATGGCCAGCGGGAAGCCGGTGCCGGCCAGCAGGAAGCCGGGCAGGTCGAAGCGGCCGGGCGGCTCCTCGGCGACCGGCGCGAGGACCAGCAGGCCGTAGACCAGCGCGCCGATCCCCACCGGCAGGTTCACGTAGAAGATCCATCGCCAGGACAGCTGGCCCACGAGCAGCCCGCCGACCACCGGTCCGAGCGCGGGCGCGATCAGCGTGGGGCCCATCAGGATGCGCGTCGCGCGGATCCGCTCGTCCGGCGGGAACGTGCGGAACAGCATCGCGCTGCCGACCGGGAGGCTCAGCCCGCCGGCCGCGCCCTGGACCGCGCGGAACGCGATCAGCTCCGGCAGGCTGGTGGCCAGCCCGCACAGCGCGCTGGCCGCGGTGAACACCGCGAGGGCGCTGAGCAGCACTTTCTTCGGCCCGAAGCGGTCGCCCAGCCACGCCGCGGCCGGCATGGCCACCGCGAGCGTGACCAGGTATCCGGTGACGACCGAGCTCACCGACGCCGTCGACGTGCGGAAATCGCTACGCAGCGTGGGCAGCGCGACGTTCACGACCGTGGAGTCGAGGATGTACATGAACATCGTGGCGATGAACACGACGCTGACGGTCACCTTCGGGTTTCCTGAGCGTCGCATCGTACTCTCAGCCTATTGCACTCCTATCCACCGGAGCACGGCGGTGGTGGCCGCGGCGGCCAGCACGATGACGATGAACGGGGCCTTGCGCCAGGCGAGCACGCCGGCCACCAGGACGCCGGCCGGGCGCGCGTATCCGGGCGCGATGTCGTGGCCTTCGGTCAGGCCGGTGACGGCGACGAGCGCGGCGAGCAGGGTCACCGCGGCGAGGTCGAGGAGCTTCGCGATCCGCTTGGGAACGGTGAGGCGTGAGCGCAGCGCGGGGCCTGCCCAGCGGAAGCCGTACGTGCCGGCCGCCAGGATGAGCACGCCGGCGAGCAGCATCGGGGTGTCCTTCATCGGAGCACCAGGACCGCCGCGAGGGCCAGCAGCACGGGGACCCCGGCCGGCAGGAACGGCGTCGCCGCGAACGCGATCACGGCGCCGGCCAGCGCCGTTCGCCGGGTCCGGGCGTCGCTGAGCTGCGGGAAGATCAGCGCCAGGATCACCGCGGGGAACACCGCGTCCAGGCCGAGACTGTTCGTGTCGTGGATGAACGAGCCGGCCAGTGCGCCGCCGATCGCGCCCGCCGGCCAGGCGAGCAGCACGCCGAGCCCGCACTGCCAGTATCGTTCGGCCGCCTGCCCGTTCGACGCCAGCGCGAACACCACCGATTCGTCGTTCATCAGGTGCGTGCCGAGGATCCGCCGCCAGCCGCGGCCTAGGATTCCTTCGGGCAGCGCGAGCCCGTACGGCAGGTGCCGCGCGTTGACCAGCAGCCCGGCCAGCGCGGCGGCGATCGGACTGCCGCCTGCCGCCACCACGCCGACGAACAGCAGCTCCGACGAGCCCGCGATGACGAGCAGGCTCGCCACCGCCGGCAGCCATACCGGGAACCCGTCCGTGGTCGCGATGGCACCATAGGACAGGCCGAACAGCCAGACCGCGGCACACGCGAGGACGATGTCCCGGTCGAGGAACCTGGTGGTTCGCCAGATCGAACGCATGACCAATATTATGAACGTTCGGCATAAAGAACAAAAGTCTATTATTTCAGAACGACCTGGGTTTCTTGGTATGGGAGGCCGTACTCGCGATGCAAGCGCCAGCGCCCAATGAGCTGATCGCCGCCTCTCTCCGGCGGGAACGCCGCAGGTCAGGACTATCGCTGACGGAGGTCGCCCGGCGCGCCGGGATTGCCAAGTCCACTCTGTCCCAGCTGGAGTCAGGGGCGGGGAACCCGTCGGTGGAGACGCTGTGGGCGATCTGCGTCGCGCTCGGCATGCCGTTCTCGAGGCTGCTCGACCCGCCGCGGCCCGCGATCACCGTGATCCGGGCGGGTGAGGGCCCGACGTTCGCCGCGGCGAACGCCAGCTACCTCGCCACGCTGCTGTCCGCCTGCCCGCCAGGCGCGCGGCGCGACCTGTTCCGCATCGTCGCCGAACCCGGTCCGGCCAAGGCCTCGGACCCCCATCTGCCCGGCGCCGTCGAGTACGTGGTGATCAGCACCGGACGCGCGCTGGTCGGCGTCACCGACGAGCCGGCGGAACTCGGACCGGGCGACTACATCTGCTACCCCGCCGACGTCCCGCACATCTTCCAGGCCCTAGACCCCGGCACCCAAGCCGTCCTCCTCAACGAGTACTCGTGAGTGCGGCGGCAAAGCCCTTCGATACATCGGAGTAACCTGCCTTCGTTGCTCGAAGGCAGATTGCCCGCAATGCCCGCTTATGTCCCGGTACGTTCGGCGCTAGCCCTCAGTCCGCAGGAAGGGTCGAAATTATTGCGGACACTTACCCACCCATATCGGGGGGGTAAGTGTCCGCAATCATCCGGCGCGCTCGGCAACCCGCCAGAAATGTGGCTTGTGTCCGGTTCCCGGCAGGAGGCGGGACGGCGCGATGGCAATGAGACCGCGCGGCACGCCGCGAGCGCACGCCCGAACGCCCCGCTGGCGCCTTTCCCGCCACGAAACCGGTGCGGCGCGCGGGGGCAGGGTTCGGTCGCGGGGTGTGCGAGGGATGCCGGGGCGACCGGGGCGGGCCGGGCTACTCGGCGGGGAGTTGGGTGATTAGGGCGGTTAGGGCTGCTTCGTCTAGGAGGTCGGCGGGGCGGACGGTTTTGTCGTGGGCGACGTAGTAGAAGGCGGCGGTCACGTTGACGACCGGCACGTCGGACAGCTTTGCCCAGGCCATGCGGTACGCGGCGAGCTGGACGGCGACCGCGTGCTTGTCCGCGGCCGACCGCGGCGGCCGGCCGGTCTTCCAGTCGACCACGTCGAACCCGATCACGTTCGCGAACACCGCGTCGATGCGGCCGCGGACCAGGCGGCCGGCGAGCAGGGTCTCGAACGGGACCTCGACAGCCACCGGCCAGCGGTCCGCCCACTCGCTGCGTTCGAACGTGCGGCGCAGCCGACCCAACTCGGGATCCTCCGGCTCCGACTCGAAGTCCGCAAAAAGATCTTCGTCGTCGATCAGCCGCTGCTGACCGTACCGTTCCTCCAGCCAGTGATGGAACGCGGTGCCCCGGCGCGCCTGCCGCGCGGGCGGCCGCGGCATCGGCCGGCGCACCTGGCGGGCCAGTTCGGCCGGGTCCCGCGCCAGCGACACGAGCGCGGATACCGACAGCCGACGCGGCAGCGGGACCCGGATCGTCCCGTCGGACCGTGCCCGTGCCGCTCGCTCGGCGAGCAGCAGTTCGGCATCGCGTTGCCAAGCGGTGATGAGTGCCTGGTCCGACGCACTCAGCCCGACATCGGCGGCCCCAGTGGAAGGAGCAGTGGAAGGAGCCGCGACCATGTCCGCGGCCTCGCGCACCGCCTCGTAGTACCGCCCGGCCGGGGTGGCCGGCCACGCCGCCGAGTCCACGGTCGCCAGCAGCGGGTTCTCCGCGTCTTCCTCGGGCGGATCCGCCCATGAGGAGACGACGGCAACAGTCTTCACCTCGGACAGGAACGGCGACGGCCCGAGGCGCGACGCGCTCCCCTCCCCCCACCAGTACCCCGAACACCCGAGCCAGAAGGCTGCCCGCGTCGCGGCCACGTACATCAGCCGGCGCTCCTCCGCGAGGTCGCGCGCCGCGCACGCCTCGGTGAACGACCCGAGCGACGCGGCGTCCACCCCGCGCAGCACCGGCAGGTCAGCGGCGTCGCCGCGCAACGGGAACGGCAGCAGCCGGGCGTTGTCGGTCCACTTGGTGGACACCCGCGGCCGGGCCGGGAACACCTGCGACCGTTCCCCCATCGACAGCCCGGGCACGAACACGGCCGGCCACTGGAGGCCCTTGGCCGCGTGCACGGTGAGCAGCTTGACCGAGTCCGACTCGCCGACCCGCCCGGTTTCCAGCCCGAACTCCTCCTGCTGCGCCGCCGCCAGGTAGGCGAGGAAGGCGCCGAGCGACGGCTCGCCCCCCGGGTCGGTGAACGCGGCCGCGACATCGGTGAACGCGTCCAGGTCGGCCCGGGCCGCGACCGGGTCGACCCCGGGCCGGGCGGCGACCTCGATGTCCAGGCCGAGCACCCGCTCCGCCTCCGCCGCCAGGTCGGCCAGCGGCCGCCCGATGTGGGCCCGCAGCCGCCGCAGTTCCACGGCCAGCGCGTGCATCCGCTCGTACCCGGCAACGGAATACGCGCCGGCGTCCCCGAGGTCGTCCAGCGCCTCGACCAGCGACCCGGTCTCCGCCGTCAGGTCGGTGATCGCCTCAGCGAGCGCGTCGGCCGCCGACTCCCCGGCCTCAGCAGTCTCACCCCGGACCAGCTCTCGGGCCCGCCGCCCGAGCGCGACCAGGTCCCGGGGCCCGATCCGCCAGCGCGGCCCGGTGAGCAGCCGGGCGAGCGCGTCGGACGCGCCCGCGTCGTGCAGCACCCGCAGCGTGGCCACCACGTCCTGGACCTCGGGGACGAGCAGCAGCCCGCCCAGCCCGACGACTTCGACCGGGATGCCGCGCCCCTCCAGCGCCCGCCGCAGCGGCGTGAACTGGGACCGCTTGCGGCACAGCACCGCGATGTCCGACGGCCGCACGCCCGCCGCGCGCTTGTCCGGCCACGGCAGCCCGTCCGGCGCGCACCCGGCGTCAACCGCAAGCAACCCGGCGACCTGCCCCGCCACCCACTCCGCCTCGTCGAGCACCGTGTCCAGCAGCGCGCACGTCACCGCCCCGCGCTCGCCCCGGTCCGGCGCCGCGACCAGCCGGGGTACGTCGGACGCCTCGGCCCGCAACGATTCCTGAACGACCGCCGCCGCGTCGAGCACTCCCCCCGCGTTGCGGAAGCTGGTGGACAGCAGCAGGACCGGCGCCGGCCGCCCCCCTGCCCCGAAGTCGGTCCGGAACCGCCGAAGGTTGCCCGCGCTCGCCCCGCGCCATCCGTAGATCGACTGGCACGGGTCGCCCACCGCGGTGACCGGATGCCCGCCGCCGAACAGCGCCCGCAGCAGCACGAGCTGCGCGTGCGACGTGTCCTGGTACTCATCGAGCAGCACCACCTGGTACCGCGCCCGCTCCCCCGCGCCGACCTCCGGGTGCCCCGCCGCGATCCGCGCCGCCAGCGACACCTGGTCGCCGTGGTCAAGCACCTCCCGGCCCCGCTTGGCCGCGGTATAAAGATCAACCAGCGGGAGCAGCTGTTCCCGCGCACGCTGGGTACCGACTATTTTCAGAACGGCCTGGGGTACCCGTCCCGGGAGGCCTGCCACCTCAGCATCGAGCCACGTCCCGACGCCTTTTACCTCACGGGTGGCGCGCAAGTGCTCGGACAGGTCGCCGGCCAGCTCCAGCACCGCGGCGGTCACCGTCTGCGGCGTCCAGACGACCTCGTCCATCGGCCCGTTGTACGCGGCGACGATCCCGGCGGCGAGCTGCCAGGACAGCGCGGGGGTGATCAGCCGCATGGACGGCTCGAGGCCCTCGCGGAGCGCGTTGTCGCTGACCAGCCGTCCCGCGTACGCGTGATACGTGCCGATCACCGGGTCGCCGTCCGCGTCGGAACTGTGCAGTCCAGGGCTGGCGTCCAGGCCGGCCCGGCGCAGCCGGTCCAGCCGGGAGCGGACCCGGTCGGCGAGTTCGGCGGCGGCCTTGCGGGTGAACGTGAGGCCGAGCACCCGGTCCGGGCGCACCATGCCGTTGGCGACCAGCCAGACGAGCCGCGCCGCCATCGTCTCGCTCTTGCCGGACCCCGCGCCGGCGATCACCGCGAGCGGCCCGAGCGGCGCGCAGATCACCGCGGCCTGCTCCGGGGTGGGCTCCGGCATGCGCAGCAGCCGCGCGAGCTGGCCTGGCCCCACCCTTTCCGCCATTCCAGCATTCCACCAGAGATGACGCGCCCCCGGCGGCAAGACACGGCCACGCGCCCCGGTAAGGTGCGCGCTATGCCGTGGTTTGATCTGTCCGTCGAGGAACTGGCCGAGTACCGCATCGCGACGCAGGAGCCGCCGGGGCTCGACGCCTGGTGGGCGGACCGGCTCGCGGCGGCCCGCGCCGCTGCGCGGCCGCCGAAGCTGACCCCGCACGAGCCGGCGCTCTACGCGCCGCTCGAGGTGCACGACGTCGAGTTCTCCGGCGCGGACGGCGACCGGATCCGCGCCTGGTATATCCGGCCCAGCTTCGATCGCGATGACGCGGCGCCGGTCGTGGTCAAGTTCATCGGCTACGGCGGCGGCCGCGACCTGCCCACCTCTCATCTGACGCTGCCCGCCCTCGGCTACGCGCTGTTCGTGATGGACACCAGAGGCCAGGGCGGTCGCTGGTCGACGGGCGCGACCGAGCCGGCGAACTCCACCGTGCTGACACAGGGGATCACCCGGCCGGAGGACTACTACTACACCAAGCTGTTCACCGACGCGGTCCGCGCGGTGGAGACCGCCGCCGTCCTGGCGGACGGCGCGGTCGCGGTCAGCGGTGGCAGCCAGGGCGGCGCACTCGCGCTCGCCGCGGCGGCGCTGGCGCCGGACCTGGTCCGGCTGTGCCACGCGGACGTGCCGTTCCTGTGCGACATCCAGCGCGCGATCACGCTCGCGCCGTCGGCGCCGTACACCGAGGTGCCCGAGTTCCTGGCGCAGAACACCGCGCTGATCCCGGCCGCACTGGACACGCTGCGGTACGTGGACTGCGCGCTGCTCGCCCGCCGGATCACCGCGAGCAGCCTGCTGAGCACGGCGCTGATGGACACGATCTGCCCGCCGTCCACGGTGTTCGCCGCATACCACGAGATCACGGCCGAGAAGGAGATCGTGGTCCACCCGTACAGCGGGCACGACGTGCCAGCCACGCACGTCGAGCGCCAGCTCCGGCACCTGCGGGAGTTCTGGCCCGTCTAGTCATAGCGCTCGCAGAGGTACTCTGCGTGATATGGCGACAAGAGCCGATGTGGCTGTCATCGGGGCGGGGGCCTTCGGCCTGAGCGTGGCGCTGCACTGCGCGCTGCGCGGTCGGTCGGTCGTGGTGGTCGATCGCGCCACCGCCGGGTCGCAGGCGTCACGGCGCGCGGCCGGGTTGTTCAAGTCCGTGCAGGCCGACGCGCTGGCGACGTCCCTGGCCCGGCACAGCATGGACAAGGTGCTGAGGTTCGAGGAGTGGGCAGGGGTGCCGCTCGACGTGCACCGCTCCGGCAGCATGCTCATCGCCCGCACCGACAAGCACAAGGCGATCCTGCGCGAGGAGCTGGAACGCTCCCGCGCGTGGGGCGCCGAGCTGGCCGAGACCGACCCCGAGGGCCAGGCCGCCTATTATCGCGCGGCCGGCTCGGAGTACGCGGTCTGGTGCCCGGAAGACGTTTACGTCGAGGAGCCGGCCAGCCTGATCCAGGCCTACCTCGCGGCCTGCCTGCGCCGCGACGTCCAGCTCTTCGAGCACGAGGCCGCCGTGGCGGTGCTTGCCGCGGGCGGCCGGGTTACCGGCGTCGAAACCACCGCCCAGCACATTGACGCGCCGGTCGTCGTCGACGCGGCCGGTGCCTGGGTCCGCCAGGTCGCCGAGATGGCCCGCGGGCCGTTCCCGCGGTGCAAGGTCGCGGTGGCGCCGTTCCGGCACCAGCTGCTGATCACCCAGCCGACGGCCGAAGTGGACGTGTCCGACCCGATCATCCGGGTCATCGACGCGGCCGTGTACCTGCGGCCTGCGCGCGGCGGCCTGATGTTCGGCGGCTTCGAGCCGGACCCGCTGCCGCTCGACCCGCGCATGCAGCACGACTCGTTCAGCACCGATGACCTGCCGCTCGACCTGGACCTGCTCCGCCGCCTGGCCGGCCAGGTTTCCGAGGAGATCCCGCTGGCCGGCTACGCGCCGGTCGCGGACCACCGCGGCGGCCTGTTCACGATGACCCCGGACGGCCGGTTCGTGGCCGGCCCGGTCCGGGAGGTCCCCGGCCTGTGGGTCGCCAGCGGCTGCAACGGCTCCGGTTTCAGCTTCTCGCCCGCGATCGGCGAGGCCCTCGCGGACTGGATCGCCGACGACGCCGCGGGCGCTCGTCTCGGCCCGTATGCCCCGTCCCGCTTCGGCCACGTGACCGACGACGACCTGGTCAAGCAGGGCGCCTGGCAGTACACCCACTACTACCAAGGGGGGTCCGGGGGGATGGGTCCCCCCGGAAGCGGGGGGCTTCGGGGGGTCGTCCCCCCGGGTTAAGGAGTGACTTGCTCGCCGTCGGGGTGAACGGGGCAGCACGAGGCGACCGGGCAGGTGCGGCAGCCGGGGTTCACCGTCGCCTGGAAGACCGGGCCGGCCATGCCGGACGCGACGGTATCCACCAGGTCCTTGGCCCAGGCCGGGTCCGGGTCGTCGTCGAGGGCACGCTGCCGCTGGATCTTCGCGCGGGCGGTCAGGCTGGCCTTGCCGACCTGCACCAGCTCGGCGCCGCCGGGCTCGGCCAGGCCGAACCGCTCGAACGCGCCGAGCAGCACGGCGAGCTGGTAGACGCCGAGCTGCGGATGCCGGTCCAGCTCGTCCTCGCGCGGCGCACTGCCCCCGGTCTTCAGGTCGACGACCACGGCGCGGCCCCGGTCGTCGGCCTCCAGCCGGTCCACCCGGCCGGTGATCTCCACCTGGCCGATACGCACCTTCAGTGCCTGCTCCACCGCGACCAGCTCGCGCGGGTTCGACGCGTGCCAGTCGAGGAACTTGCGGACCATCTTCTCCGCCAGCGCCCGCTGTTTGCCGTTGTACCACACGCTGCCGAAATCCAGGTGATGCCAGATCTCGTCGATCCGGTCAGCCACCGTACGTTCCGATGCCCCGGTAGCGGCGAGGACGGCGGCGGCATGAATCACCGTGCCCAGGTGGCGCAGGACATCCGATCTTCCCGCGCCGACCGCGGCCTCGAGCAGCCAGCGCAGGCCGCACTTGGTGAAGCTCTCCACCTGCGACGGGGACAGCCGGACCGCGTGGCCCGCGGCGACGATCGGCTCGGTGTCGGACAGCTCGGTGAGCGCGTACCAGTCCTTCGGGCTGGCGCCGCGCGCGCCCGCCTCGGCGAGGCGGGCAAGCTGGGCGGCGGCCGCCTGGCGGAGCGCTCTGGGCTTGGCCGTGTCGGCGGCGGCGCGGCGCAGGTCCGCGACCAGGGCCGGCATGGCCAGCCAGCGGTGGCCTTTGTCCGCCACGCGCTGGATGTCGATCTCGTCTCCGGCCAGTTCGGTCAGGAAGCGGGACGGGCGCTGGTCAGTGTCCTCGCCGCCGGCCGCCGTGACGACCAGCGTCTTGCGGGCGCGGGTGACGGCGACGTAGAACAGGCGGCGCTCCTCGGCGAGCAGCCGGGCGGCCAGCATGGCCGTATCAACGCCATGCGGCTGGCCCGCGACCGCGGCGTCGGCCAGCTCGTCGGCGCCGAGCAGCGAGCCGCGCAGCCGCAGGTCGGGCCAGGTTTCCTCCTGGACGGCGGCGACCACGACGACGTCCCACTCCAGGCCTTTGGCGCGGTGCGCGGTGAGGATACGGACCGAGTCGTCGCGGGCCGCGTGCTCGGCCAGCGTGTCGCCGACGATCTCCTGCCCGGACAGGCTGTCCGCGAACAGGACCGGCGAGCCGGGCGGCATCGTGTCGGTGAAGTGCGCGGCCTTGTCGAACAGGGCGAGCACCGCGTCCAGGTCGCGGTCCGCGGCGGCGCCGGCCGGGCCGCCCTGCTCGCTGGCCGTCTGCCACCGCTCCGCCAGGCCGGACGCGTCCCAGATCGCCCAGAGGACGTCATCGGCGTTGCCGTGGCCTTCGATGGCCTCTCGTGCCGTTTTCAGCAGGCCGGCGACCTTCGCCGCCGGGGCCGCGACGCTGTCCGGGATCAGCGCCAGGTCACGCCCGTCGAGCAGCGCCTGGGCGATGGGGTCGCGGGCGGGAGCGGTCCCGGTCTGGCTGGTCTGGCTGGCGGCGTACTGGAGAGCGCGGCGCAGGCGGCGCAGGCCGAGCGCGTCAGTGCCGCCGAGCGGGCCGGTGAGCAGTTCGGCGGCGGTCTGCTCGTCGAGTGTCTTCGGGTAGAGCGCGCACCGGAGCAGCATGAGCAACGGGCGGGTACCCGGCTCGTCGGCCAGTGGCAGCTCGTCGCCGGCCACCGTGACCGGGACACCGGCCGCGGTGAGCGCGCGGCGCAGCACCGGAACCTGACCGGTGGCGGACCTTACGAGCACGGCCATCTGCTGCCACGGGACCCCGTCGGCGAGGTGCGCGCGGCGGAGCGTGTCGGCGACCAGCGCGGCTTCCTGGGTGGAGCTGTCCGCGACGAGGATGCTTATTTCGCCTGGTGATGCTTTTCGTAGCGGCATGAGGTCGCGGTGCCCGTTGACGCCCCGTGGTCCGACGGGGAGGCGGCGGGCGACCCTTCGCGACGCGTCGAGCAGCACCGGGCCGCTGCGGCGGCAGGTGCCGAGCGCGACCACCGGCGCGGGGCGGCCGTCCGCGCCGCGGAAGCGCTCGGGGAACTCGGTGATCGCGCGGACGTCGGCGCCGCGGAACGCGTAGATGGACTGGTCGGGGTCGCCGACCGCGATCAGCTCGCGGCCGTCCCCCGCCAGCGCCCTGAGCAGCGCTTCCTGCGCCGGGTCGCTGTCCTGGTACTCGTCGACCAGCACCGCGTCGTAGGCGTCGCGCTCCCGCTGGCGGGTCTGCTCACGCTGGAGCAGCGCCGCCGCGATGCGGACGATCTCGGCGTAGTCGTAGGCGGGCACCGGCGCGAGGTCGAACCGGGCCGCGTACCGGTCGAGGAACGCGGCGGCCGCGACCCAGTCGTCGCGGTTCCGCTGCCTGCCGAGCTGGCGGAGCGCCTTGCCGTCCAGGCCGCGCTCGGCGGCGCGGAGCAGGAGGTCGCGCAGCTCTTCGGCGAATCCGCGGGTGGCGATGGCGGGTCTGAGCCGCTCCGGCCAGCGCGGCGAGCCGTCGGCCGCCTCCCCCTTGAGCATGCGGCGCACCTCGAGCAGCTGCTCGGGAGCGGACAGCAGCCGCGGCGGTTCGTCGCCGGCCAGCACGAACTCGCGGCGCACCAGCGCGTACGCGTAGCTGTGGAACGTCATCGCCAGCGGCTGCCTGATCGTGCGGTGCAGCCGCGCGGTGATCCGGTCGCGCAGCTCGGTGGCGGCCTTGCGGCTGAACGTGAGGACGAGGATCCGCTCGGGCGCGATGGCGCGTTGTTCGATCCGGTGCGTGACCGCCTCGACGATCGTCGTCGTCTTCCCGGTGCCCGGCCCGGCGAGCACGAGCAGCGGGCCGCCCTGGTGGCGGACCACCCGCCGCTGCGCCTCGTCCAGCCTCGGCGGGCTTGCTTGCGTGCCTGCCCCGTCGGCTCCGTCGGCTCCGTCGGCTCCGTCGGCCGCGGACGGCTTGCGCACGAGCCGGTACGCGGGCGCGGTGGTCGAGGTCGCGGCGGTCGGGTCCATCGCTTCCGATTCCACCAGACACCACTGACATTTACCGGCCCATCCGCCGAACGCGCCGGTAAGTGTCGCGTGGTCGCGCCGCGGACACCGCGCAGCCACGCCCCCGATGCGCCTCGATAACGTGGCGGATTCCCCCTTTGTGGTAACCGGACCCTGGCTCACGAGGGTTGATCTTCCACGAGGGGGCAATCGTCCACGTTGCTGGCGAGCCTGCCGATGCGCTCACATCCCGGCAGCCGCACACTGCACTCCAGGCACAGGCCGCGCATCCGCGGCTGCCTGCGATGACTTTCGACCGCCTCCCGGAGCCTGCGCGGGCCGCGGAAAGGCGGCGGGCCCGTGCGCCTTCTCTTATAGTGAGATAAGCGCATTTCCCAGGCCGTGAGAAGTTCGCGGCGCTAATGGTGTGTAATTGGCGCAAATACACCTATGTGCAGCAATTCTATTTGTGATGCACTAACGTTCAAGTAACTTATCTAGGCAAACCGCGGTAAACGATCAACACTGGGGCGTATGACGCTTACCAGGTGCTCTTCCGCAGCGGGGGACCCGCGAAAGCGGGCAGCCCTGCGATCCACTGCGCTCACCGCCATCGCCACCGCCATCCCGCTGGCGCTGGCGACCGCCTGCTCCTCGCCCTCATCCGGACCCGCCGCAAGCTCCACCACGACGACGAACGCAACCCAAGGCGGCACGGTCACCGTGGGCCTGCCGGACGCCCCCGACTCGCTCGACCCGACCACCGCGAGCACGCTGGTCGGCCGGACGGTGTTCGCGAACTTCTGCTACAAGCTGTACGACATCGACTCCGGCCTCACCATCGTGCCCGAACTCGCCGCGGCGTTGCCGCAGGTCAGCCCCGACGGCCTGACGTACACGATCCAGCTCAAGCCGAACGTGAAGTTCAACGACGGGACCCCGCTCACCGCCCAGGCCGCGGTCAAGACGCTGAACTGGTACCTGACCAACCCGCTCTCGGTCCGCGCCCCAGAACTGCACGGCGTGCAGACGGTCACCGCCACCGGACCGCTCACCGTGGTGATCCACCTGGCCAAGCCGTTCGCGCCGCTGACCTCGATCCTGGCGGACCGGTCCGGCATGATCCTGTCCCAGACCCAGCTGACCAAGATGGGCAATAATTTCGCCAAAGACCCGGTGTGCGTAGGCCCATTCCAGTTTTCCAGCCGGCCGAGCCTGGACACCATCATCTTGACCAAGTCACCGTATTTCTACGACAAGCAAGACGTGCACCTGTCGAAGGTCATCTTCCAGGTGGTATCCGACCCGAGCACGATGGCGGCCGACCTGGAATCCGGCGAGATCCAGGTCGCCGACGCGGTCACTCCGCAAAACGTCTCAGCTATTGAGAACAATGCGCAGACCGCAATCCAGAGCCAGTATTCGCTGGGCTATCAAGGCCTCGACTTCAACGTCGGCAACGTGCACGGCTCGCTCAACGCGCCCGGCGTCGCGAACAACCCGTTCGCCAAGTACCCGGCGCTCCGGCAGGCCTTCGAGGACACGATCAACCGCCAGCAGCTCAACCAGGTCGCGTTCGACGGCCAGTACACGCCCGGCTGCACGCCGATCCCGCCGAACAGCCCGTGGGCGGTCAGCATCACCTGCCCCGGCCAGGACATCGCGCAGGCCAAGGCGCTCATCAAGCAGACCGGCCTGGCCACGCCGGTGCACGTCACGCTGATGGTGGACAACACGCCGCTGAGCGTGCAGATCGGCACGATCATTCAGGCGATGGCCAAGCCGGCCGGCTTCGACGTCGCGCTCCAGCCGACCGAGTTCACCACGGCGCTCACCAAGGCCGAAGACGGCAACTTCGAGATGTTCCAGATCGGCTGGTCCGGCCGCATCGACCCGGACCAGAACATCTACTCCGACTGGTATCCGAAGTCCGGGCTCAACTACACGGGCGCCAACTACGCGAACCTCGACACCCTGCTCACCCAGGCCAGGGAAAGCACCGACCAGACCGCCCGGCACACCCTGTACCACCAGATCGTCAACGTCCTGGAGAACGAACGCAACATCATTTACCTCTGGTACGACAAGAACATCCTCGGCCTGCGCAAGAACGTCACCGGTGTGCAGTTCTTCGCCGACGGCCTGGTCCGGCTCGCGACCGCGTCAATCGGGTAAGCCGCGGTGCTCTGGGCGATCCTGCGCCGCGCGGTCATCGCCGTGGTCACGCTGCTGCTGGCCACGATCGTGGTGTTCGCCGCCGTGCACGCGCTGCCCGGCGGCCCCGCGGTAGCGCTGTCCGCCGAGACCGTCAACCCGGTCGCCATCGCGGCAAGCGCGCATCGATATGGGTTCGACCAGCCCCTTGTCGTTCAGTACATCAAATGGTTCAGCGCGGTGCTGCACGGTCAGCTGGGCACCTCCCCCATCACCAGCCTCAGTGTCACCGAGCAGCTGTCGCAGCGCATTCCCATCACGCTCGAGCTCGCGATCGGTTCCCTGCTCCTCGGCATCGTCGTCGGCGTACCCGCCGGTGTCATCGCTGCCGCAAACCCCGGCAAGGCGGTGGACTGGATCGCGAGCGGGCTGGCGCTGGGCGGGCTGTCGATCCCGCACTTCTGGTTCGGGATCATCATGATCCTGATCTTCGCTGTGCACCTGCACGTGCTGCCGTCCGGCGGCTTCGTGCCGATCCCGCAAGGCCTCGGCAGCAACCTCAGCCACATGCTGCTCCCGGCCATCGTGCTCGGGACCGGGCTCGCCGCGGTGCTGATGCGCCAGACGCGCGCCTCGGTGATCGAGGCGCTCGGCGCGGACTACGTGCGCACCGCGCGCGCCAAGGGCCTGCCGGAATGGCAGGTCATCTGGGTGCACGCGCTGCGCAACAGCCTGATCACCGTGGTCACCGTGATCGGCCTCCAGCTCGGCGGGCTGATCGCCGGCATCGTCACCGTCGAGGAAGTCTTCACGATCCCCGGCATCGGCCAGCTCACGCTCAACGCGGTTTACCAGCGTGACTACCCGACACTCCAGGGGGTGGTGCTGCTCACCGCCGCCGGCTACATCGTCGCCAACCTGCTGGTCGACGTCAGTTACACGCTGATAAATCCTCGTATTTCCAGACGACCTGGGTGACACGTGCTGAGAAAACGACTTGGGCCACTCGGTACGGCCGGCGCGATCGGTGCGACGGTCGTGGTACTGGTCGCCGTGTTCGGGCCGCTGGCGGCGCCGTATGACCCGACGGCCGTGGACTTCAACCACGTGCTGTCCCGGCCGTTCACCGCGGGGCACCTGCTCGGTACCGACCAGCTCGGCCGCGACGTGCTGGCCCGGCTGCTGTTCGGGGCGCGGACGACGCTGGCCGCCGGGCTGGCCTCGACGTTGCTCGGGACGCTGCTCGGGCTGCCGCTGGGTGTGGTGTCGGGCTACCTGCGCGGGCCGGTGGACGTGGTGATCATGCGGATCGTCGACGTGATGCTGGCGTTCCCGTTCCTGCTGCTCGCGGTCGGCCTGGCGGCGATCTCCGGCCCGTCGCTGCCGAACGCGATCGTCGCGCTCGGGGTGGGGCAGGTGCCCGCGATCGCCCGGGTGGCGCGCGGCGCCACGCTGTCCGTGCGGGACCTGGAGTACGTGCAGGCCGCGCGTGTGAACGGCGAGCGCGGCGCGGTGATCATGCGACGCCAGGTGCTGCCGAACATCCTCAGTCCCGTTATCGTGCAGACCACGGTCGCGATCCCGGGGAACATCGTGGGCGCGGCGATCCTGTCCTTCCTTGGCCTCGGCGTGCAGCCGCCGACGGCGGACTGGGGCGCGATGCTCGCCCAGGCGGAGGACTACCTGAACCAGTCGGTGTGGCTGGGCGTCTTCCCTGGGATCTGCATCTTCGTCGCCGCGCTGTCGTTCAACCTGCTCGGCGACGGGGTCCGCGACGCGCTCGACCCGCGGCGGGTGCTGCTGTGACCGGCGATGTCCTGGAGGTCCGGGACCTGCGGGTCGAGTTTCCCGGCCTGATCGCGGTCAACGGGCTGTCGTTCTCGCTGGCGGCGGACGAGGTGCTTGCCATCGTCGGCGAGTCCGGCTGCGGGAAGACGCTCACCGGGTTGTCCGTGCTCGGGCTTGAGCCGTCCGGCGCGCGGGTGACCGGACAGGTGCTGCTGCGCGGCGAGGACCTGCGGCGCACCGACGCGAAGCGGCTGCGCGACGTGCGCGGCGCCGAGATCGCGATGGTGTTCCAGGAGCCGATGACGTCGCTGAACCCGTCGTTCACCGTCGGTTACCAGGTCGCCGAGGTGTTGCGGCGGCATTCTGGGTTGCGCGGCGCGGCGTGCCGTGCGCGGGTCGAGGAGCTGTTCGCGCTGGTCGGGATGCCGACGCCGGCCCGGTTCCTGCGGGCGTACCCGCACCAGCTGTCCGGCGGGATGCGGCAGCGGGTGATGATCGCGATGGCGGTGGCGTGCGACCCGGCGGTGCTGATCGCCGACGAGCCGACAACGGCGCTCGATCCGACGATCCAGGCGCAGATCCTGGACCTGTTGCGTGGCCTGCGGGAGCGGCTGGGGCTGTCCGTCGTGCTGATCACGCACAACCTCGGCGTGGTCAGCGACCTCGCCGATCGCGTGCTGGTGATGTACGCCGGGCACCGGCTTGAGGAGGCGCCGGTGAGCGCGGTTCTTGGTGGTGCGGCGTTGCATCCGTATACGCGCGGGCTGCTCGACGCGGGGCCCGCTGCCGGGGCCTCTCGGCGGACGCATCGGCTGACGTCGATCGGCGGCCAGGTGCCGCTGCTCGACGCGGACCCGGTTACCTGCGTGTTCAGCTCGCGGTGTCCGCTGGTGGCGGACGCGTGCCTGGCGGCGCAGCCTGGGCTTCGTGAGGCGCTGCCGGGGCATCTGGTGGCGTGCGTTCGGGCGGCGGCGTCGTGAACGTCGTGGAGATCCGCGGGCTGAGCAAGCGGTTCCGGGTGCCGCGCGCGGCCGGCGGCGGGAATGTCCGTGCCGTCGACGGGCTGGATCTGGCCATCGGGCGCGGCGAGATCGTCGGCCTGGTGGGCGAATCCGGGTGCGGGAAGTCCACGGTCGCGCAGTGCCTGCTGCGGCTGCTTGAGCCGGATTCCGGGTCGATTGTGCTGGATGGCTTGGACATATCGCATATGTCGGGCGCGCGGTTGCGAACGGTGCGGCGGAAGATGCACATGGTGTTCCAGGATCCGTTCTCGTCGCTGAACCCGCGGATGCGGGTGCGTGACATCGTCGCCGGGCCGCTGCGGTCGCAGCGTTCGGTGGCTCGAGACCGGCTGCGCGGTGCCGTGGACGAGGTACTGGCGCAGGTCGGCCTGGACCCGCGGCTGCGCGACCGGTACCCGCACGAGCTGTCCGGCGGGCAGCGCCAGCGGGTCGGCCTGGCCCGTTCGCTGGCCGCCCGCCCGCTGCTGCTCGTCGCGGACGAGCCGACGTCCGCGCTGGACGTGTCGGTGCAGGCCGCGATACTCAACCAGGTGAGCGACCTCCAGGCGTCGCTGGGGTTCTCCTGCCTGTTCATCTCCCACGACCTGGCCGTGGTGGAGTACCTGTGCGACCGGATCGCGGTCATGTACCTGGGCCAGATCGTCGAAACCGGGAGCCGCGACCAGATCTTCCGCGCACCGCGGCACCCCTACACGAAGGCGCTGCTGTCCGCCTCGCTGTCGGCGACGCCTGCCAACGGCTTTGGGCCGGGGAACGGCTTTGGGCCAGGGAACGGCGCCGGGCCGGGGAACGGTGCCGGCGCGGGGAACGGTGCCGGCGCGGGGCGCCGGCGCGTCGTGCTGGCCGGCGAGCTGCCGGACCCGCGTGACCCGCCGTCCGGCTGCCCGTTCCACACCCGCTGCCCGATCGCGCAATTCCCGCTGTGCCGAGACCAGGTGCCTGATCGCGTCGTGGTGGCCGACGGGCACTGGGCCGCCTGCCACTTCGCCGCGGAGTCGTGACGGGCCTGGCGGCCTAGCCGACGATCGAGGCTCATCGAAAATTATTGCGGACACTTACCCTCCCGGATCGGGGGGGGTAAGTGTCCGCAATAACCTGGCGTCCTCGCCAGGCGCCCGACATTTCGGATATGTCCTGGCGATTGGAGATCGTTTGACGGTGCGGCCTACCAGAGGATCCTGGTGGCTTATCTCCTGAGCTTTGGATGCGCCGGCGAGGCGGTCTGCGGCCACCCTGCCTGATAGTGCTGGGGCTAGCGCGCATCATGTGGCTCACGATGCGCCAGCGCACTGGCTGGCCCCGTATCGATGTGGTGGATTACCCCATCGTGGTGAGTTGACCTTCGAAAACGAGGGCCAGGGCCCCACAAAGGGGTAATCAACCACGTTGTTCCGGGTTTCATCCACTAGCCCCAGGAGCCTCGTCCCGCACCTATTACCGACCAGCATCCCAGAGTTCACCAGATGTCAAACGATCTTGGGGGATGGAGACGGGATCCAGCGGGCACGGCGCATGTCTACGCGGACCGGGGGGCGGGCGGAGCGGAGCGGGGTGCCTTCGGCGAGGTAGTGGCGGAGCGCGCTCTCGTCGTGGCCGGGCGCGGGGGTGCCGTCGGAGTGGATGACGCGCCACCACGGGACGCCGCCGCCGTACACCGCCATCACGCGGCCGACCTGGCGGGGGCCGCGCCCCAACGCGAGGAACTCGGCGATGTCCCCGTATGACATCACGCACCCCGAAGGGATCGTGTCGACCACGTCGAGCACCTGGCTGGCGAACTCGGGCATCTCGCTCATGATCTCCCCCGGTGCAGCACGGCGAGGCGGGTTGCCGCCGCGACGATCAGGACCAGGCAGGTCAGCGCCAGCACGGCGGACAGGATCAGCGAGCTGGTGCCGCGCGGCCGGACCGGTTCGGCGGGGATCGCGGCCGGGCCGCCGCCGAAGTGCGCGTTCGCGGCGACACCCGCCGCGGTGAACGCCGCCTGGCCGACCCCGGCCAGCTGGCCCGCCGCGGACACGGCGCCGCTCGCGTCCACGATGCCGAAGCCGACCTGGCTGTCGTAGTGCCCGGCCGGGCGGCCGGTCGTCGTGTTCGTCATCGCCTCGGCCACCAGGTGCGGCGTCAAGGCGGGGAACCGCGACTTGATCAGCGCGGCGACGCCCGCCACCAGGGCGCAGGCCGGGCTGGTGCCGCTGACGTACCAGTACTGGCCATCCCGGCCCTGGGCGGGGACGTTCACGCCGGGCGCGGCGACCTGGACGGACAGGTTGTCGCTGGAGAAGCCGGCCACCGCGCCGGTGCTGCTCACCGCGCCGACGCTGATCACGCCGGGATAGTCGGCCGGGAACGACTCCGGCGCCTGGCCCTGGCGATCGTGGCCGGCCGAACTGCCCGAGTTCCCGGCCGAGGCCACCACGACCACGTTGTGCCTGACGGCGTTCAGCAGCGCCGCGCGCACCATCGTGCTCGGCGCGCTGTAGCCGATCGACATGCTGATGACCTGCGCACCGCTGGCGACCGCGTAGTTGATGCCCTTCGCCAGCGAGTTCTGGATCTGCGTCTCTGGCTCGTGCTCATAAGCGCCGTACCGCGGGTCGGCCTTGTCCGGGATCACCCGGATCGACAGCAGCCTCGCCTCCGGCGCGATGCCGATCACGCCGCTGCTGCCGCCGTCGTGGCCGTGCCCGGCGATCAGCGACGCCATCCAGGTGCCGTGCACGCCCCAGTTCTGGTTTCGCTCTGACGTGCTCACCCCGGTGAAATCTGGGCCTTGGGTGACCTGGCCGGTCAGGTCGCTCACCTTGCCGTCGACCCCGCTGTCGATCACCGCCACGGTGACGCCGTCGCCCTCGGTCTGCTGCCAGACCGGCGACACGTTCAGCATGTCCAGCACCCACTGCTGACCGGCCCTGATCGTGTCGGCGTGGGCCGGAGTCGCGAGCACACCGGTCGCGCACGCGGCGATCGAACCGGCCGCGGCGAACACCAGCAGCCGGCCGGCTAGCACCCGGGACTCCCCGGGCAGTGCGGCACGGCCGGCTGATGCCCGAGCCCGCTGGCCACCGAACTCGCGACGCCCTGGGCCACGCTGGACATCTCGGCCTGGGAGTAAGAGTCGTGTGCGAGCTGCACGTGCGGGCGGCCGTCCGAGTACCCGGCCGCGTACATCACCAGGTACGGGCCCGCCGTGATCGCGGACGAGATCTGCCGGCTGTAGTCGTACAGGTAGCTGGCCGCCCCGCCGAAGTGCACGGTTCGCACGCCCGAGGGCTGGGCCAGGTCGCCGGAAGCGGCCGTCGCGGCGGACGTGCTGGCCAGCACCGCGACCCCCACGGTGACCACGAAACTGCTGGTCTGATCGATATACGTGGCCCGCAGGACCGCGGCGCAGCCCTCGTTGCGCAGTATCTCCGCCGCCGCCGCGTCCGTCACCGCCGCCGTCGTGCACGCGGCCTGCGGCGCGATGGCGACGCGGACCGCCTGGAGGTCGAGCGGCGGGTAGTCCTGGATCACCGTGGACGGCAGCGTGTACCGCACCATGGCGGGAAAGATCTGCCCGGCCGCCATGGCCCGCCACCGCCCGCCGACCTCCCAGGACAGGATCTGCTGCTGCTCGCCGGCGGTGAAGTGCCGCGGCAGCACCGCGATCGCCAGGCCCACCGCGGATATCGCGAACCCCAGTATCCCGAGGATCAGGGCGACGCTCGCCGCGGCTCGCCGGAACCGCCGCGGGCGCTCGTCATGGCGCGGCTCATCCGGCTGCGGGCCGTGCCCGTCAGGCATGAGGTCGGTCGCCACACCCAAATGGTAGGGCTTGATTCCGGCCTGTTGGCGGGCACGCACCCGAATAACGTATTACCCACTGTTAACGCCCGTTGGCGGCCTGCAGGATCACCATCGACTCGGCGGGCAGCGTGATCCCGCCGGCGACGGAGGAAGCGGTCACCGTGCCGCGGACGATGTCCGAATTGCCGGCGTTCTGGGTACCGGCGCTGTAGCTCCAGGTCTGGAGATCACCGGACAGCGGCACGCGCGGCCTGCCTGGCCCGGCGCGCCTGGGCCAGCTCGGCCCGGCTGGCCGCGGGATCCGGCGCGGCCGACGCGAGCAGCTGGGTGTACGGGTGGGACGGCCGCAGGATCACCTCGTCGCTGGGCCCGTGCTCGACGATCTCCCCCCGGTACATCACCATGATGTGCGCGGAGAAATGCCTGGCCGTCGCCAGGTCGTGGGTGACGTACAGCAGCGCGAGGTTGCGCTCCCGCTTGAGCCGGTCGAGCAGGTTGAGTATCTCCAGGCGGATCGACACGTCCAGCATCGACACCGGCTCGTCGGCGAGCAGCACGTCCGGCCCGGACGCCAGCGAGCGGGCGATCGCGACCCGCTGCCGCTGCCCGCCGGACAGCTCGTGCGGGTACTTGGCGGCGATCTCCTCGGCCGGGGTGAGGTTGACCGACCGCAGCAGCGCGGCCACCTCCTCGTCCAGGCTGGCCCGGCTGTGCCCAGGGTGCAGCATCAGGATCGGCCTGGCCAGGTGGTGCCGCACGGTGTGCATGGGGTTCAGCGACGCGAACGGATCCTGGAAGATCAGCTGCACGCGTTTGCGGTACGCACGCAGCGCCCGCCCGCGCCGTCCGGGCGGCTTGCCGTCGAGCAGGACCGTCCCCGCCGTCGGCCGCAGCAGCTGGCCGAGCGCGCGGACCACCGTCGACTTCCCGCTGCCGCTCTCCCCGACCAGGGCCAGGGTTTCTCCTTGATTTATTCCGAACGAGCAGTGGTTCACCGCCCGAAGACTCTCTCCGCCCCGCAAGCGGAAGTCCACGACCAGGTCGTCCACCTCAAGCGTGGTCATGTTGTCTCGCTCTGCTTGCTTGTTCGATCACGAGATGGCACGCGGCCAGCCAGCCTTCGGCCCGGCCCGGCACGGGCAGCACCGGCGGCGGCGTGGTGTGGCACGGGTCGAACGCGAACGGGCAGCGCGGGGCGAACGGGCAGCCCGGCGCGTCGGCACGCAGGTCGGGCGGACTGCCCGGGATGCCGTGCAGCTCGCGCCGTTCGCCGCGCATGTCCGGGAACGAGCCGAGCAGCCCCTGGGTGTACGGATGGGCGGGTGCGCTGCTTGATTGGCCTGGGCCTCCGGCCGCGGCGCCAATCAGCTCGGTCGGCGCGTACTCGACGATCTGGCCCGCGTACATGACCGCCAGCCGGTCGCTGATCTCGAGCAGCAGCGACAGGTCGTGCGTGATGAACACCACGCTGAACCCGAACTCCTCGCGCAGCCGCTCGATCTCGTCCAGGATCTCCCGCTGCACCACCACGTCAAGCGCGGTGGTCGGCTCGTCCATGATGACCAGCTCGGGTTCCAGCGCGAGGGCCATCGCGATGCCGACCCGCTGACGCATCCCGCCGGACAGCTCGTGCGGGAACCCGTGCGCGCGCCGCGGGTCGATGCCCACCATCTCCAGCAGCTCGCTGGTGCGGCGGGCGCGCGCGGCGGCGTCCATGTCCTTGCGGTGCGCGGCGAAGATGTCGCCGAACTGCCTGCCGATGCTCGTCACCGGGTTCAGCGTGTTCATCGCGCCCTGGAAGACCATCGCCACCCTGGTCCACCGGAACTCCCTGAGCTGATCCTCGGTCAGCGCCATCAGGTCCAGCGGCTCGCCGTGCGCCGGGTAGAACGTGATCGACCCGGCGGTCAGCCGCGCCGGCGGGCGCAGCAGCCGGGCGATCGCGTAGGCCAGCGTCGACTTGCCACAGCCGCTCTCCCCCGCGATGCCGAGCACCTCGCCGCGGCGCAGCTCGAAGCTCACGTCGCGGACCGCCCGGGTCGGGCGCCGCGCCGCGTACTCGACGCTGACACCGGCGACCCGAAGGATCACATCGGTCCGGTCCGTCATGAGGCCGCCTTCCCGGACCGGTAGATCCGCAACCGGGGGTTGAGCAGTTCGTCCAGGCTGAAGTTGATCAGCGCCAGGCCCATGCCGAGCAGCGCGATGCACACGCCGGGCGGGATGAACCACCACCAGGCTCCGCTCTGCAGCGCCTCGTCGTTCCACGCGAAGTACAGCATGTTGCCCCAGGTGAGCTGGCTGACGTCGACGACGCCGAGGAACGCTATCGTGGCCTGGGTGAGGATCGCGAAGATCATCGCGAAGATGAACTGCGAGACGATGATCGGCAGCTCGTTCGGCAGGATCTCGACGAGAATGATCCGCCAGGCCCGCTCGCCCGCCGCCCGCGCGGCGAGCACGTACTCCCGGTTGCGGATCGACAGGGTCTGCGCGCGGAGCACGCGGGCGGACGCCGCCCAGCTGGTCAGCGCGATGACCAGGATCAGCGCGGTGAGGTTGCCCTGCCGCACGTACGCGAACGTGACGATGATCAGCGGGAACGTCGGGATGACCAGGAACACGTTGGACACCAGGGACAGCGCCTCGTCCACGACGCCGCCCAGGTATCCGCCGGTGATGCCGATGAGGATCGAGATCACTGTCGCGATCAGTCCCGCGCCCACGCCGATCTCCAGCGAGGCCCGGGCGCTGACCACGAGCTGGGCGAACACGTCCTGCCCGGTCTGGGTGGTGCCGAGCCAGTGCGCAGCGGACGGCGCCTGGTAGGTGGCGGTGCTCAGCTTGTTCGGGTTCGCCGCGAAGAACGGGCCGATGATCGCCAGCAGCACGAAGAAGCCGGTGATGCTCACGCCGGCGATCAGCCGGCCAGACCGGAACGTCTCGCGCAGCCGCCCGGCGCCGCGTCGCACGTCCGCGTCGGGTGGCGCGGTGATCGTCTGCGCGGTCATCGGCCGATCCTGGTCCGCGGGTCGGCGAAGCCGTACAGCAGGTCCACGATCAGGTTGGCGCCGAGCACGGCGAACGTGATCACCAGGAAGATCGCCTGGAGCAGCGGGTAGTCCTCGTTCCCCACCGCCTGCACGAGCTTGTAGCCGATGCCCGGGTAGGAGAACACGTACTCCATCGCGATGGCCCCGCTGACCACGAAGCCCAGCGAGATCGCGAAGCCGGACAGGCTCGGCAGCACGGCGTTCCGCGCCGCGTAGCCGATCATCACCCGGCGCGAGCTGAGGCCCTTGGCCTCCGCGGCGACCACGTAGTCCTCGGACAGCGTGGCGACCATCATGTTGCGCATGCCGAGCAGCCAGCCGCCGACCGAGCTGAGCACGATCGTCAGCGCGGGCAGTATCGCGTGCTGCACCGCCGAGCCGATGAACGGCCCGTTGAACCCGATGCTGATCTCGGAGTTCGTGTTGTACCCGTTGCCCAGCGGGAACACGTGCCACACGTTGGTGGCGAACACGTACAGCAGGATCAGCGCCAGCCAGAAGTACGGCATGGCGGTGAGCAGCGTGGTGGCCGGCACGATCGCGTCCAGCCGGGACCCGCGTTTCCAGCCGGCCAGCGCGCCGAGCGCGATGCCGAGCACGAAGCTGATCACCGTGGCGGTGCCGACCAGGATCAGCGTCCACCAGATGGCCGCGCCGATCTCCGAGCTGACCGGCTCGGGAAAGTCGCTGACCGACAGGCCAAGCCGCAGGTGCGCCAGGCCGTCCAGGTACTGCCAGTACTGCGCGAACAGGTTGCCGGTGCCGAGGCCGAGCAGCTTGGTGAGCACCTGCTGCTCACCCGGCGGCACCGGGCCCGCCTGCGCCATCTTGGCGAGCAGCAGCTCGACCGGGTTGCCGGGGATCAGCCGCGGCAGGAAGAAGTTCAAGGTGAGCGCCGCCCACGCCGCGATCGCGTAGAAGCCCAGCTTGCGCGCGACGAACCGGGCGCGGGAGCCCGGCCGGGGGCGCAACCGCCAGAGCGCCTCCGGCCGAACGGTGCTAACAGTCCTGACCGCCATCGTCAGTGGGCCGGTGCCAGCCGGTCCGCGACCCAGCCCAGGTCCGGGCTGATGTAAATGGCCGGCGCGGCGTACGGGTTCTCGAGCGTCGGGTAGTTCGCGACGTTGTTGCCGTTGAACTCGATCTCGTCCTGCTGCTCGAAGAGCGGGATGTCGGGCAGCTGCTGGGCGAAGATCTGCTCTATCTGCGCGAAGTCCTGCGTGTCGGACAGCTCATTGGGACTCGCGGCGATGGTGTTCAGCAGCGAGTCCACCGTCGGGTTCGAGTAGCGGCCGAAGTTGCCGACCGTGTCGTTCTGGCCGAGCGGTGTGGCGATCTTGCTGTACAGCATTTCGTAGTAGTAGTACCAAGGACTCGGCACGTAGCCGTAGTTGGAGATCAGCAGCTGGAAGTTGCCCGTGGACTGATCGGCGGTCCAGGCGGCGTACGCCTCGGAATCGATCGTGAGGTTGATCCCGGCCGGCTTGAGCTCGCTCTGGATGATCTGCAGGTCGCTGATGTAGTCCGTATAGCCGGTGACGACCTTGACGGTCAGGTTCAGCGGCGTCTTGATCCCGGCCTTGGCGAGGGTGTTCTTCGCCTGCGTCGCGCTGGCGGCCGGGAACGTGCCGAGCTGCGGACTGGCCACCGCGTTGAAGTTCGGCGTGAGCAGGGCCGCGGGGTTGGACGGCGGCGCGTATCCGTTGTAGACCGTGCCGCTGATGTAGTTCCGGTCCAGCGCCTGGCTGATCGCCTGGCGGACGGCCAGGCTGGTCGTCGGCCCCTTGGCCATGTTCGGGACCAGGAAGGCCGTGGACAGCGGGATGTCGACGACCGTGAACTTGGGGTTCTTGCCCAGGTAGGTGACCTTGATGTTGGGGATGAAGCTGCCGGCCCAGTCGAGCTGGCCCTGCTCGATCGCCGCGTCCGAGGTGGTGTTGCCGGTGTAGGCGAGGAACCGGATCGTCTTGAACTTCGGCAGGCCCGGCATGTAGTAGTGCGGGTTCGCGGTGAGTTCCATCACCTGGCCGGCCACCTTGCTGACCTCGTAGGCACCGGTACCGACGGGCTTCGAGTCGAGGTAGGTGGACTTGTCCGGGATCGACTGCCAGATGTGCTGCGGCAGGATGTATGTCTTGCCGAGCGCGGCGTAGCCGTCGGTGTAGGCCGGCGTCGTGAAGTTGATGATGGCGGTGTACGTGCCGCTGGTCGTCGCGCCCGCGAGCGGCAGCGCGTTCTCGTTCAGCGCCGTGTTCTGTTGCGCCAGGTTGAACGTGTACGCGACGTCGGCGGCGGTGAACGGCTTCCCGTCGGACCAGGTCACACCGTGCCTGACCTGTACCGTCAGGGTCTTGCCCGCGTTGGACCAGGCGTAGCTGTAGCCCAGCCACGACTGCACCGAGCCTGCCTTGGCCGTGTCGAAGAAGAACAGCGGCTCGTAGATCATGCCGCGGGAAGCTACCTGCGCGTTCGGGGAGTACTGGTTGAAGTTCGGGACGAAGTCGCCGGCGGCGCCGGTGGTCACGGTCAGCACGCCGCTCGGTCCCGACGTCGCCGATCCGCTGGAGCTGCCGCCGCTGCCGCCGCTGCTGCCGCAGGCGGCGAGGGTCGCCACGGCAAGAAATGCGGCGGCCGGGGCCAGCAGAACATGCCAGTGCCTGTTCATCGTAGACACCCTCTTTCCAGTCACCGCGGAAGTCGGTGTGTCGCGATCGAAGCACTATACCGGTTAAGTGTCAAGCCCTCCGGGCGTCCTCCGTCCTCAGGAGGTGCGTGGCCCCCGAAGCCCCCTAGCCGGGGGTCTGTGGCCCCCGGAGCCCCCTTGCGCGGTGGGGCGAACGGGGCACCCGCGGGTGCCCGGCGGATTCGCGGACCACCAGCTGGGGCGGCCCCTCCTGGAAGTCGGCGACCTCCGCGCCCTCGATGGCCAGGCTCAGCAGGCGCGCCGCGCGCACTCCCGCCTCGACGGTGTCCCAGCGCAGGGCCGTCACCGCGGGGTGCACGAGCTCGCACAGCACGGAGTCGCCCCAGGCCACAATCGACAGGTCACCCGGCACGGTCAGGCCGGCCCGCTGCACGGCGCCGAGGGCCGCGACCGCCATGACGTCGTTGTCGTAGAGGATCGCGGTGGGTGGCTCGGGCCCGTCGAGCAGCGCCAGCGTGGCCTCGATGCCGTGCTCGGCGGTGTAGTCGGCGGCCACCGAGACCGCGTTGAGCCCCGCCGCTTCCGCCACCCGGGCGAACGCGTCCGTGCGCAGCTTGGAGTGCCAGTACCTGGGATAACCGCCGACCCTGGCGATCGCGCGGTGCCCGAGTCCGGCCAGGTGGCCGACCACCATCGTGGTGGCCGCCCGGTCGTCCTGCCAGACCGCCGGCAGCCCGCCCGCACCGCGCGGATGACCGACGGCGACGGCCGGTACCGACAGTTCGCGCAGCACCGGAACCCGGCGGTCCCGCACCTGGAGGTCGACGAGGACCACGCCGTCCACCTTGCGCTGCGCCCACCAGGTCCGGTACAGCTCGATCTCGGCGGCCTGATCCTCGGCCATGGTGAACAGCAGCGTCACGTGATGCGCGGACAGTTCGGCCTGGATGCCGGAGATGAGCTGCATGAAGTACGGCTCGACGCCCAGCGTCCTGGCCGGCCGGTCGATGATCAGCCCGACCGCGCCGGACCTGCCGTCGGACAGCGCCCTGGCGGCGCTGCTCGGCTTGAAGCCGACCTCGTCCGCGATGGCCAGGATGCGTTCTCGGGTCGCCGCCGAGACGCCGGGCTGCCCGTTGAGGGCAAACGACACGGCCGCCTTGGTGACGCCCGCCCGCCGCGCTACGTCGGCGATCGTCGGGCGCTTCACTCTGGTCCCCCCTTGACACTAAACCGGTATAGTGCTTCGATCCGCTACATGCGCAGGAACGCCGCCAAGATTATCTCCGGTACGCAACCGGTCAACTGGCTGGGCGCCAACTTCTGGTCCCGGACCGGCGGCCCCCTGATGTGGCGGACCTACGACCCGGCGGTGGTCAGCGCCGAGCTGAGCGTGCTGCGCGACCACGGGCTGTCGATGACCCGGTCGTTCTTCTACTGGCCGGACTTCATGCCGGCGCCGGACCGGATCGACGAGGAGCTGACCGCCAGGTTCGCCGACTTCCTCGACCGCCACTCGGCGCTGGGCATGAGCACCGTGCCCACGTTCATCGTCGGCCACATGTCGGGCGACAACTGGGACCCGGCCTGGCGAGCCGGGCGGCACCTGTACACGGACGTGTGGATGGTCGGCCGGCAGGCGTGGTTCGCCGGGGAGATGGTGCGCAGGTTCGGCCCGCATCCCGCGGTGGCCGGCTGGCTGGTCTCCAACGAGATGCCGATCTACGGTGGCAAGGACAGCCCGCCCGAAGTCGTCGCCACCTGGGCGCAGCTGATCAGGGACGCGGTCCGCGCGGCGGGCGGGCATCAGCCGTTCTCGCTCGGGGACGGCGCCTGGGGCATCGAGGTGCGCGGCGTGGAGAACGGGTTCCGCCTCGCCGACAGCGCCCGGCTCTGCGACTTCCTCGGCCCGCACGTCTACCCGATCGGCGACGACCAGATCCGCCAGCACTACGCCGCCGCCTGGGAGTGCGAGCTGGCGAGCACGTTCGGCAAGCCGGTCGTGCTGGAGGAGTTCGGCGTCAGCTCGGATTTCGCCGCGGCCCGGCACGCCGCGCGGTACTACCGTCATGCGCTGCACAACAGCCTGCTGGCCGGCGCGACGGGCTGGATCGCGTGGAACAACACGGACTTCGGGCTGCCGGATCAGGAGCCGTATTACCACAAGGCGTTCGAGCAGAACTTCGGCCTCACCGATACGGCCGGGACGCCGAAGCCGACGCTGCGCGAGATGGCCTCGTTCCGCGCCACGCTCACCGCGATCGGCGCCGAACGCTGCGGCCGCGCGGACACCGACGTCGCCCTGGTCGTCCCGGCCCACATGGACACCGCGTTCCCGTTCGCCTCACCCGCCGACCGCACGTCGGCGGCGAAGGCACTCGCGCAGGCCTACGTGTCGGTCCGCCTCGCGGACCTGCCGCCGGCCCTGTCCCGGGAAAGCGAGGGCATCGGCGAAGGTGCACGGCTGTACCTGCTCCCATCGGTGAAGCAGTTGCTGGCCCCGACTCCGTCCGTGCTGGAGCGGCTCGCCACGGCCGGCGCCTGCGTCTACCTGTCGTACTCCGCCGGCGAGAACGCCTGGCATCGCGGACCCTCCTACGGACGGCTCAACGAGCTGTTCGGCGTCAGTCACCAGCTCGACGTCGGGCTCGGCGACCCGATCGAGGACGAGGTCGCCGAGCTGACGCTGATCCGGGACTTCGGCGGGCTGGCGAACGGGACCACGCTGCGGTTCCGGGTGGCCGGCAACGAGCACGGCAAGGCATTCCTGCCCGTCGAGGTACGTACCGCCGATGTGGTCGCGACCGACGCGCACGGGCGGCCGGCGCTGCTGGTGCGCCGGCTCGGCGCGGGCTCGCTGGTGCTCGGCACGTACCCGGTGGAGCTGATGGCCGCGAACACACCGGCGGTCAACCCGGACGATACCGTCAGCCTGTACCGCGCGCTCGCCGCGCACGCCGGTGTTGACCAGCCGGTCAGCGTCGACGATCCGCGGGTCGCCTGCGACACGCTGGTGCGTGACGACGGTGCGCGCTTCGCCTTCCTGGTCAGCCACGCGAGCGAGCCGGTGACGGTCAAGCCCGTGCTGTCCGGTGACGCGCGGCTGGTCTCGCTTGCTGGCGAGAAGGTGGATGGGGCCGTGACAGTTCCGTCGTTCGGAGTAATGATCTTTAGTCTTCGATGACCATCCTGCTGGTCAGCGTGCCGATGCTCTCGATCGTGACCGCGACCTCGTCCCCGGCCGTCAGCGGTCCGGTGCTGGCCGCGGGCGTCCCGGTCAGCAGGACGTCGCCCGGGAGCAGCGTCATCACGTGGCTGACGTAGGAGATCAGCCCCGGCACGTCCCACGGTAGCTCAGAAGTGCGCACTTGGGTGCGCACGACACCGTTCACCGAGGTGCTGACCGCCAGGTCGGCCGGCGACGTGCCGGTCTCGATCCACGGCCCGAGCGGACAGAACGTGTCGAAACCCTTCGCCCGCGTCCATTGTCCGTCGCGGGCCTGGAGGTCGCGCGCGGTGACGTCGCTCGCGCACGTGTAGCCGAAGACGACGTCCTCGGCGCGCTCGGCCGGCACCTGGCGACAGAGCCGGCCGATGATCACGGCCAGCTCACCCTCCACATCCACCCGCTCGGTCAGCTTCACCGGGTACCTGATCGCGTCCCCCGGCCCGGTCACGGCCGTGGACGGCTTGAGAAACAGCACCGGCTCCTGGTCTTGGTCGCCGGGCGCGACAGCCACCACTTTGCTGGGCAAAACGGGCGCCAGCAGCCTGACGTCGAGCAGCGGATAGGCCCGCCCGGTCAGCCGGACACCACTCGGATCCACGCCAAACGGATGCCCGTGCAGCTCCGCGATCGTGAGACCGCTCTCCTCCGCGCCCTCAACAACGCCGTACGCGACTCCGTCTCCTTTGGCGAATCTCGCGATACGCACGCTACTCCCTCACTGCCGGTAGTTCTCGACCTCACTGACTGGCCGCACCGAGGCGTCCTCCGGATTCTCGCCGAACTCACGGCGGGCCCTGCGCTGCCGCAGCAGATCCCAGCACTGGTCCAGCGCCTGCTCGGCGGACCGCAGCTGCTCGTGCTCCTCGGCACTGCTCAGCTCGCCGTTCGCCAGCTGCTGGCGAAGCTTGTGCTCGGTTTCGATCAGTTCACCGATCGTAGCCATGATCTGCTTATCGTCCATGCCCCTACCGTAAGTCCCCGTTCACCATGCTGTCGCGGGGGACCCGGGTATAGCGAACGGCCCGCGGTCTCCCGCGGGCAGTTTCGTTTCGTGCCGGGTTAGCCGAGTCGGGCCGCTCGGGCCTTGCCCGCCTTCGCCACGGAGATCGTGCCGAGGACCGGCAGCCTCTTGGACGTCGCGGTGCAGTTGATCGTCGCCTTGCCGAGGATACTGTTGGTGAGGCTGAACGATGCCGTCTTACCTGGCGTGATGTTCACCTTGCCGGTCTTGGTCAGCTTCACCGAGCCGCTCAAGGTGGCCTTCACCGTACCCGAATTGGCGCTCTTCAGGAACGCCTTCACGGTCACCGAGCCCTTCTGGGCCCCGGATTCGGTCAGCGTGGACTTGATCGTGACATTGGTGATCGTGACCGACGGCAGCCCGGACGGGGCGAACGAGATCTTCAGCTTGACGGTCTTGCCGGCCGTCGCCTTGGCCGGCGCGCTGAGGGTGAGCGTGGTCGGCACCGTCTTCGTGCCGAGGATCGGTACCTTGCAGGAGTAGTTGACCGTGTGCGACTTGCTCGCCGGCGCGGCCGGTGCGGCGGCGGCCGCCCCCGCACCAGCGGCGACGCCGGTACCCGCGAGGATCACCACTGCTGCTGCGCCAGCGGCCAGCCGGCCCGCCGAACCCTTGGACATCTGACAGCCTCCCGTTTCACGTCCCGACGCCCGCCGCAGGCCGCGGATCGGGCAACTGCCACATTGGCGTTAGAACACGTTCTACGTCAAGAAGTCCCGCCGGACAATAACCCCGTCGCTTCGCGGGTCCGCGTGCTGGCGCGCCCCCGCACCCCTAGGCCAGTTTCCGCCAACCGCGCGCGACGCCAGCGTAACCCCTGTGACGAATGAGACCCCCGTACGCCAACCGCGGCGAACTGGGCGTCCCAGAACGACCTCCGCTCGCGGCGTGTTGCCCTATCCGGTCGTGATACGCCTGCCCACGCTCCCCATCAGGGACATTTAACCCATTCGGGACACTATTGTGGGTGGGTCAGATTATTGCGGACACTTACCCCCCCGATCTGGGGGGGTAAGTGTCCGCAATAATTCTTGGCCCCTATCCCGGGTTCATGCGGGCCAGCAAAATGGCAGGCCATACCATGAGAAGTCTGAGTATTGCGGGAACTATCGTACTTGGCGCTCTGTCCATCAAAGGACCAGTTTTAGCACCTAACGCTCGCCGATGCTGACCATTCTGGGACGAATACCGAAATGTCGGTTGTGGGGTGCGGGGTGCAGTGGGTGGCGCGGGGGTGCGGGCGCGGTGCGGCGCGGGGTGCGGTGCGGGG